>NZ_JBMOUC010000003.1:0-412094 GCF_049319645.1 Sphingobacterium sp. Mn56C | reverse complement strand
TAGCCTTACTTAACCTTACTTAACCTTTAGGCTTACTTTAGCACTTCACGGCCATAGAACCTGGCTTGCTTTAGTACTTGGCTGATTACTTCTCCCGGATCTTTTTTTCCTATACGAATGGGCGGGGTACATAACCAAGGCAGAGCTGCTGGTGTATGGTATTTAAAAGGCAGGAGTAGACTTAAATTCGCACAATCAACAGTTTCAGATTGTTGTAGAGATTATGTGGATAAGCGCCATGATTTTTAAATAAGAGACAAAAAAAAAGATACCGAAAAGGTATCTTTTATTATGCTTTAATCCGTTATTAGTTCACGCCATCTTCTTCGTAAAATTCAATTAAGCTCTCTACATAAACATGGATCCAGCCATCTACAATATCATCATAAGCGTCATCTGGAATATTCGTATGATTTACCTCAAATGAAGTTCCCTTTTTATGCTCATGAAGCTTAATCGTAACGATAGAGTCTTCCTCCTGATCGCCAAAGAACCACTGCTGCACAATCTTTTGAAAAGGTTCTAAATGGATAAATTTACCTTGGATAGCACCATCCCACATGGAAAAGGCACCCCCTTCAGTTGGGTTTATTTCTACCTGATCTCCTGTCCATAAGCGGATGGTAATTTCTGTTGTCAATGCCAGATAAACTTCCTCAGGTTCGGCAGGAATGATAAAATATTTCTTGAACGTTTTCATATTCAAAAATACATTAAAAAATATAAGAAAACTATGTCTGCATCGTTTGAATTTTAATTGACGAATTTTTACTTTTGACTATGAGTAACAGACTCCCAAATGACCTTATAGATCACCTAAAAGGTGACCCCCAATTTGACTATGAAGCTTTTATTGCGGTTCATGACCACGAGCAGAAGACAGCTTCGATACGTATCAATCCAGCAAAGAATTTTGATGTTTCTGCTTTAGACGTTGATAAGGCCATTCCTTGGTGTAATGGCGGATATTACCTAAAAGAGCGCCCCAAGTTCACGCTAGATCCTTTATACCACGCAGGCTGTTATTACTCACAGGAGGCAAGCTCTATGTTTCTGGACCTTGCTATACGGGCCTTGGGATTGACAGAACAGCCTATCAAAGCTTTAGATCTATGTGCGGCACCGGGTGGAAAATCAACCCTAATTCAGGGCGCTTTAAGCAGCGATAGTATGCTTGTAGCCAATGAAATTATTAAAAATAGGGTATTGGTATTAAACGACAATTTGGTGCGCTGGGGTGGTCATAATGTTGTTGTTTCCAATAATGATCCCAGTGCTTTCTCACGCCTGCCAGGCTACTTTGACCTGATGGTTGTAGATGCACCATGCTCAGGTTCAGGGATGTTTCATAAAGACCATGATGCCATAGAGGAGTGGTCGCTTGCCAACGTTAAGCTATGTAGTGAGCGACAAAAACGAATCCTTGCCGATAGTTTGGTCAGTTTAAAAACCGGGGGCTATTTATTTTATTCTACCTGCTCCTATTCTAAAGAAGAAAACGAAGGCATCGTAGATTGGATAATTGATGAATTTGATTTTGAAAATGTGCCTTTGGCTGTAGCGGACAGTTGGGGTATACACCTTACGCAAACCGATAAGCACCAAGCTACTGGATATCGCTTTTATCCACATCAAGTGGAAGGAGAGGGCTTTTTCTGCGCAGTATTGAAGAAAAAAGCGCTTCAGCAAGGCTTCTCCATGAAAAAGCTTAAAACCGAGAAAAGTGGTATACCGCAAAATCTCCCTCAACAATGGGTAAATATGGAGGAGAATTTTGCTTTTCTGCATCATGACCATATCCATGTTTTTCCTAAGGCCTATGAAACGGACCTTGTAGCCCTACAGAAAGTTTTATACCTTAAAAATGCCGGAACGACCATTGGTAAACTAGTCGGAAAAGAAATTATACCAAGCCATGACCTCGCCTTAAGCAATTTAATACAGCCTAATATTCCAGCAATCGATCTTTCCTTAGCTGATTCGCTATGTTTTTTACGTAAGGATAATCTGGGTACGGAGATAAATCCGGAAGGGCTTAAAGGATGGGTTTTAATGCGTTACAAAGGCGTTAATCTCGGCTGGATTAAGGCTATATCGAATCGTATAAATAACTATTACCCGAAAGAATTGAGAATACAGCATCTATAAAGATTGCTGGTGCTGAACAATGAGGTTGCAGATATCTTTTGCGACCTCTTTTTTACTTTTTAACGTAAACGCCCGAATCTCCTGTTGACGAGAAATAACCGTAATCTTGTTTGTATCGCTGCCGAAACCTGCGCCTTTATCTTGCATAGAATTAAGCACTATAAAATCCGCATTTTTCTTAATTAATTTATCCTTGGCGTTTTGTAATTCGTTATGCGTTTCTAATGCGAAACCTACCAAGGTTTGGTTTGCCGTTTTCTGTTGGCCAAGAGTCGCTAATATATCAACGGTCTTCTGCAGCTCGATGGTAAAATCCGTTTCTTTCTTTTTTATTTTTTCTTTAGCAACGACTTTCGGTGTATAATCGGCAACTGCGGCACTCATAACCGCAATATGTACGCTATTAAAGTAATGCTGGCATGTGTCGAACATCTCTTTTGCAGTACGTACCGGTATAAAAGTAACCTGGTCTGGAGCAGCTAATGCTGTAGGTCCACTAACCAAGATTACCTCGGCTCCAAGTTTTTGTAAAGAGGCAGCTATAGCATAGCCCATTTTACCAGAAGAGTGGTTACCAATAAAACGCACCGGATCTATTGCTTCATAAGTCGGGCCAGCCGTAACCAAAGCTTTTTTTCCTTTTAGTGGTTGCGAATCGGCTAATTTATCCGCTAAGAATGCAATAATTTCTTCA
The DNA here is from genome assembly GCF_049319645.1 of Sphingobacterium sp. Mn56C. NCBI lineage: Bacteria > Pseudomonadati > Bacteroidota > Sphingobacteriia > Sphingobacteriales > Sphingobacteriaceae > Sphingobacterium > Sphingobacterium sp. Mn56C. The sequence continues at coordinate 409,252 of NZ_JBMOUC010000003.1, read as the reverse complement.
GGCTCAGGAAGCCGACCAGGGCCAATAAGTCCGCTAGCTAACTCGCCATTTCCCGGTGGTATAATGGTGTTACCATAGGCCCTTAAAAGCGCTATATTATGCTTTGTAGCGGCATGTTTCCACATATCCAGGTCCATTGCTGGCGCGATAAATACGGGGCATTTAGCCGAAAGATATGTCGCAGTAAGTAGGTTGTCGCAAATACCATTAGCCAATTTGGCGATGCTGTTTGCTGTGGCCGGAGCGATAAGAATAAAATCTGCGGATAAGCCTAAATCTACGTGATTATTCCATACGCCAGTTTTAGGGTCGTAATAATCGATCAGAACGGGATTTTTGGAAAGTGTAGATAGCGTTAATGGGGTAATAAATTGTGTCGCTTCTGCGGTCATAATTACCTGTACAGAAGCCTGCTCTTTGATTAACAAGCGAACCAAAGATGCTGCTTTGTATGCGGCGATGCCGCCACATACTCCGAGCACTATTTTTTTATCTTTGAACAAGGGCAGAGACATTGTTCCAGTTTGCGCTTATTCCTGTTCCTTTGCAGGGTTTCTGAAATAAACTTTATCATTTAAGAATTCATCAACAGCAATTAATGAAGGTTTTGGTAAACGCTCATAGTGCTTAGAAATCTCAATTTGTTCGCGGTTTTCAAATACCTCTTCAAGATTATCATTGTTGCTTGCAAACTCAGCCAATTTAGCGTTTAATTCTTCTTTGATTTCAACGCCAATTTGATTTGCTCTTTTGCTGATAACAACGATGGATTCATAAAGATTATCAGTTGTTTTATCCAACTCTCTTAAATCTCTTGTAACTGTTGAAGTTGGTACAGCATTGTTTTTTACTTGACTCATATCTATTATATATAAATATTTTACTTTTTATCTTTTTCTAATTTACTTTCTTCCTGCTTCGCGGTTTCAACGCCCAATTCCTTCTCCTGCTCTAACCTGAATTTTTCGATTTCATTAATACGACGGATAGCCGTAACGATTTTCTTTTCTGCGTTGGCTTTCATACCGTCCAGCTCAGATCTGTATTTACTATCCGGATAGGCATGTACAAAAGCATCGTAGAAGTCTATGGCTTCATTGAAACGTTGTTCCTGCTTATTTGCATAACTGTTCTGCGCATATAAGTACTGCGATTTAACAATCAGGAACTCTATTTCTTCCGCATATTTTGTGTCGGGGTATTGCTTTAAAACATTTTCTAAGGCTATTACGGCCGCTCTATAATCGTCGGACATACCCATATTGTAATAAAGTTTCGCATTTTCAAATGCTTTCTTTTCCAACTTCTCGCGGAGTTTTTGGATAAGATTTCCTGCTTCTTTCGCGCGCTCCGATTCGGGATAATAATTTACGAACAATTGCAGTTCGTCTATAGCTTTACGTGTATTTTCCTGATCTAAATTTGATCGAGGGGATTCTAAATAAAAACAATAAGCCGACATAAATCTACATTCCTCCGCTCTTTGGCTTCCAGGATAGGTAGACGCAAAATTTTTAAAATGATAACGTGCCGACGTGTAATCCTTTAATTTATAATTTGCATTAGCAATTAGATAGTACAAATCCTCTGCCTCAGCTCTTCCTCTATATTTTTGCGCTAAATCGTCGAATAATATTAATGCTTTGGAGTATTTCCCTTTTTCATACAGTTTCACAGCCTCTTGATATTTCATGGCTATATTATTACTGTTCTTTAGTTTCTCGAATTTACTTTTACAACCAGTAAAAACAAATACGGTAAGGAAAAAGGCTATTATTACAGCTGTTCGTCTATTTAAAAACATTTTACAAAGATACGTCAATTATTGATAATATTCAATTAAATTATGGAACGCAATTTACTTGATTTTAAGCGAATACCGACCTGTTTTTTTGCGTTTAACAAACTTTAACCATAAATGCTTCTTGTCATTATTCTGCTATAAATGTTATGGTGTTTGTAAGATAATACTTATTTTAACTATATTTACAACTATTTAAGTTAGATAAAACCCATGACTTTACGTGAACGAGTAGAACAAGCGTTAGATACCATTAGACCGTATTTGGAAACAGATGGTGGTGATGTTAGTATAGAAGAAATAACAGAGGATAATGTCGTGAAGTTAAAATTACTTGGAGCCTGCGCAAGCTGCTCTATGAGTATTATGACTTTTAAGGCAGGATTAGAACAAGCTATTAAAAAAGCTGTACCTGAAATCGTATCTGTCGAAGCGATTAATATTACGGCGATGGACGACCCTAATGCTACAACACCAGGGCTATAGTTCTAATTGTATGCTTAACACATTTTAACAGCAACAATATCCTTGTTTTATTATTTTTGTTAAAATGCTGAAGAACTCAAAATATCTTTTAATCCTGTTATTATGCTTTATGTATGTAGGTTATCTACATGCACAAAGCACAAAAATTATTCAGCTTAGCGGGCTTATAACCTCTACAGGCTCTGATTTGCCCGTTGCCTTTGTAACCATTAAAAACAGCTCTTACAATAACCAGACTTTTATCGCCAATAACGAGGGGTATTTTTCCTTTGTTGTGCATGTAGGTGATACTATTCAGTTTAGCAGCGTGGGTTACGATCCCCAAACCTTTATTGTACCCAATGTACCGGATGATAAATTTACGGCACATATACAAATGCGTAGTTTGGTTATCGAGCTACCCGCAGTTACGCCATATCCTTATGCCAGTTACGAAGATTATATAGCTGCATTTTTGGCCATGCGTCCTGGTGAAGATCCCGTTGCCGTAGCGCGACGCAATTTAAACCCCGATGCTATTGCGGCCTTAGCACGTATTGTTCCGAGAAGTGCTGAAGAAATTCAGAGCTATAACTCCTCGCAAAGACATATCAATATGAGTAATAGGAATATGAATCAGCGCGGTAACAATCAATTGCTGAATCCTTTTGCATGGGCAGAGTTTATCAATCAGATCAAACGTGGTGACTTTAGCCGAGAACGATTAAAATACTAAGAAAGGTATTTTTAATTTTTACTTTATTTTACTTTTCCTTTTGAATTTCTTTAACACTAAGTTTAGAAGAAAAATAGGCCACCAGGGTCGATGTTATTAGTACGGTAAAAAATACAAGGATAAAATCTTGCAGACGAATATCTATAGGATATACATCGATTAACGATCCTTCCATTTCACCCGTGCGTATCAGACCAAACTGCTCTTGCATTTTGCAGAAAATATAACCGATGATTATACCCGTTATACTGCCCATCATGGCGATAAGAATACCCTCAAAAAAGAAAATCCGTTTGATTACGCTATGTTCTGCCCCTAAACTCTCCAAGATTTTCATATCTTCTTTTTTATCGATAACCAACATTGTTAAGGAGCCTATAATGTTAAAAATAGCGATGATACCGATAAATGTTAAAATAAAGAAAACGATCCATTTTTCAGACTTCACCGTTTTATACAAGGTAGGATTCTGCTGCTCCCTGTTTTTTACCCAAAAATCATCCTTTAATTCTTTCTCTAACTTTTTTTGAAATCCTGCGCTAAGGTTAGGGTCGTGTAGATAAATCGCTATGGCCGATACACGGGAAGGTTCACCCAAGACATCCCGGGCAAAAGATAGGGGCGTCAATATTAGGTTATCAAAAGAAGGCTGATAAGCTAAAACGCCATTTACTGCAATTTTGCGAATATTAAAATCCTCCAGGGGATTTACATTGCTTAAAGAAACATTCTTTCTAGGGTAGTATATTTCAATATCACTGGGTGTTGCAGTTATCGGAATCCTTAAGTTAGCCTGTATCTGCCCACCGATTAAGGCATACTGCTGCTGTGCGGCATCTTCAATAGCGAATTTGCCGATATTTAAGACCTCATGCTCATCCCATGATGCCAAAGCCCCAGGCGACACCCCCTTAAGCTGACCTACAAACTGTTGTTGGTCGTACTGGATTAAAATTTTATCTTCCAAGATCTCGGTATAATATTTTACCATGGGATCTACCTTCAACGATTGAAAAACCGAGGTCGAAGGATCAAAAGTTTTTCCTTTTTGGGGTTCAATTCTTAAGTGGGGTGTAAAATTGCTATACATGGAAAGAATAAATTTTTCCATGCCATTATAAAATGATAATACAATTACCAATGCTGCTGTACTTACAAAAACACCTACAATACTGATGATTGATATGATGTTAATAGCATTGACAGACTTTTTAGAAAATAGGTACCTAAAAGCAAAAAGTAAAGGTATTCTTAGTTTTTTCATGCCCGGACAAAAGGATTTGTATTTTTTTCATAACCGACTGTAGTACTGGGGCCATGTCCAGGATATACCACTGTTTGATCGGGCAAAGTATAGATATTATTTTTTATATTTTTTATTAAAGTAGCCTGATCGCCACCCGGTAAATCCGTACGTCCGATACTATTTTTAAATAACACGTCCCCACCAATCAAGAAATGCTGATCGGCCACATAAAAACAAAGATGGGCAGGGGAGTGACCTGGTGCGAGGATAGCTTTTAAAGTATGTTCACCCAGTTCAATTTCCTGTTGATCGTGTAAAAAAGTATTCGGTAGCGGCGATGGTTCATATCTAAAGCCCATTTGTGGAGCATAATTCTGAACGGAAGCCCATACCGGGATTTCGCCTTCATGAAACTGTGGTTTTAAGCCCCAAGTCTCGTACACAAAATTGTTCCCTAAAACATGGTCAACATGGCAGTGCGTATTTAATAAGGCAATAGGCCTAAGGTTATTGTCCTGTATATAGGCTTTCAACCGATTCTCCTCGGCAAGGTTATGCATGCCGGGGTCAATGATTATACAATTTTGTTGTTCATCAGACAATACATACGTATTCTCCTGGTACGGATTAAAAGTTAAAATCTCAATATGAATCATACTTCAAAAATAAGAAAGATTTTGCTTAAAAGTTATTCGACCAAATCTGCCAGTTTTTCTCCGCCTGCAATACCAACATATCATAACCATTTTTAACCTGTGCACCACGGTCTTTGCCATATTTTAAAAACGCTGTCTCGGCAGGGTTGTAGATTAAATCATATAATAAATGTGCCTCTGTTATATACTGATAAGGAATGTCAGGTGCCTGCGTTACATGAGGGAAAGTGCCGACAGGCGAACAATTAACAATAAGAGTATACGTCTGCATTAAATTTTCATCCAAATCAGCATACGTAATATCACCATTTTCCGCTGTTCGGCTTACCCGTAAATACGCTATACCCAATTTACGAAGCACGTAGAATACCGCTTTTGCTGCACCACCATTTCCCAAGACCAATGCCTTTTTGTGCCCCGGTTTTAATAAAGGCTTCAGCGACTCTTCGAAACCAAAGGCGTCCGTATTATAGCCCTTTAAAACAACCCTTCCATCTTTTTGCTGTCTGGTAACACAATTTACAGCCTGCATATCCTGTGCCTCCTCCGAAAGCTCGGTCAAAAAGGGAATAATCGATTGTTTATGCGGTATTGTAATGTTGAACCCCCTAAAATCAGTATCCGCTATAAGCTGCTGAACAAAATCGGGAACATGCTCTACAGGGTACAAATCGTAATCCACCCCCGTAATATGTTCATTTTCAAATTTCTCCAGATAATATTTTTTTGAAAAAGAATGCCCTAACGGATAACCTATTAAACCAAGTTTTATCATCTATTGTGTCGTATATTTTTTTATTATCTCTAAAATAATATGATTGTCTTGCAACTGCGGCAGGTAATCAAATAAAATATGATGCTTTTCAGGGCCAAAAGCCAATGCCAACTCTAAGAAATTTAACGCCTCATTATACTGTCCGTTGGCAAAAAGATAGGCCACCAATCTATAATACAATTCTGCCGCTTCGGGGTTAATTTTTATCGCCTCCGATATTGTCTCAATGGCATTTTCAATTTTTTTCTGCTCAAAATATATCGACGAGAAATCTAGCCAAGCCTCAATATCCGTAGGGTTTAAGGCGACCACCTTTGCATAGGCGATTTCAGACGCTTCCACTTGCCCCAGTTTATAACGTGCATCAGCAATGGCAAACCAATAATCAGGGTTTGCATCATCAATATCTAAAGCCTTTTTATAAAAATGTAACGACTCGAAATAGCGCTCTTCAAAATCTAGTGTAACACCAATACCAAACCAAGCATCTGCCAAATCATTATCCAACTTTACCGCTTTCTTGTAAAACTCCCTAGCGGTATCCATTTGTTCCAACTTCTCATAACATTCGCCAATTGCGCAATACGTATCCGCATTCGGTGGTTCATACTCAAATGTTTGTTTGTACACCTCAATAGCATCCGCATATTTATCCAAATTTACCAAGGCATTCCCCTTATTGAAATACGCTGAAGCAAAACTTTCATTGATTAATATGGCATAATCGTATGCATCAATCGCTTCATTAAAACGTTGAAGTTTATGAAATGCATTCCCTAAGTTGTACCAGGCAATATAAGAGTAGGGGTCCCTATTTATAATCTCATTATAAAAGGTAATACTCTCTTCTTGGCGGTCCAAAATATCATAACAGAAAGCCAGTTCGTATAAGGCATCCTGATTATCCAGGTTTAGCTTTAATGTTTTCTTTAAATAATGTACTGCTTTTTCATATTCACCTTGCAGTTGGTATAAACCCGCCAGTTGATAGAATACGTCCTCCTTATTTTCGCTATTTTCCAAGGCCCGGTTTAAAGCCTCCTCAGCCTCCTTAAACTGGCCGTTAGAAGCAAATATAGAGCCCTTTATAAGCTGTATATCGCCTTCTGATGGCTCTAGCAGTGCCGCTTTTTCTAACGTTTCTAATGCCGCCGTAAACTGCTGCGTGCTTGCCAATAATTGTGCCTTCTTTAATAAGAAGGAAGTCTCAAAAGGATGCTGACTACCCGCAAATTCTATAACCTGTAAAGCCTTTACCGGATCATTTTTCTCCGTATAATAGTCAATGATGCTTTCAAAAGCTGCAGCGTCAAAAAAGTATTGGTCGTCATTTCGGATCATCTCCTCGTATCGATTCACCGAATTCTTTTGTTCCTCTGGTGATCCAAATTCAAATTCCTCTTCCATAAGCTACGATTTCGTGAAAAATACACTTTTTTATATATATTATAACACTTTATTTTCCACATTTACACATATTTAACAAATGGATAAATACCATAAAGCAGTAAAGCCACCACTAAAATAGTGGTGGCTTTTATTTTTAATACTTTGTAAGTAACTACAAATTATTTTTTGATTTCAACACGACGGTTTTGGATACGTCCTTCTTCAGTTGCGTTTGTAGCAACAGGATTAGCCTCACCGAAACCTTTAGCAGAAATGCTAGAAGCAGCAACACCAGCGTTAACTAAGTATTGTTTAACAGCATTAGCGCGGTCTTTAGATAAGTTCAAGTTGTAAGCATCTGAACCTTCAGAAGAAGCGTAACCATTCAAAGCTACAGAAGATTTACTGTCACGAAGTTCTTTCGCTAATTTGTCTAAAGTAGAGTATGATTCAGTTTTTAATACAGAGCTATCAAATTCAAATTGAATTGGAGCATAGTAACCGTTAGCTACGATAGTCTCTTTTACAGGCTCAGGAAATTTGATTGGACAACCAGAACCATCCACTACAGTACCTGCAGGAGTTCCAGGACATTTGTCAAATTTATCAGAAACACCGTCACCATCAGAGTCTTTGCTTAATTGATCAACTGTAGATTCTAAAGAAGATACACGTTGTTTTAAAGCTTCAACTTCATTACGTAATGAAGGGTCTTTTAACTCATCGTAAAGGTTTGAAACAGGGTTAGCAAAAGTTAAGCTTTCTTTAGATCTAGATCCTAAAGTAAACTCTAAACCACCGTAAACATTAGAGAATTTACCTTTGTAGTCTGTTCTTGCTGATCCGTATAATAAGTTATCATCCGTGAAGTTCATGGTGTAACCTAAGTTCAAGGCAACAACTTCAGATAATTTGAATTTAACACCAACACCAACTGGGACGTAAGTAGCTAATTTGTAGTCTTTATCGCCACCGGTACGTTCGCCAGAAAGTTCTCCATTCCAATTTCCTTTGTTGTTGTATACAACATTGTTAAAATCTTTATCGCCGTATTGAACAGGGTTGTTAGCCAATACCCCGAAACCCACTTTAGCGTAGAAGTTAACTGCGTTTTCTCTTCTTAAGAAGTCAATTGTACCCAATTGGAAAACCCCGTTTAAGCTCGCTGCCCAGTTTACATCTGTTTTTACAGAAGAAGCGTTGTTCTTACCTTCTGCAGCACCGTTGCTATTGAAAGTTTTGATCGAACCGCGGTTACCTTCAACTTCTAAACCGAATAAGTGAGAGAATTGTTTACGAACAGTTAAACCGTAGTACTCACCAACTTTGTTTTTGAAGTAACCAACTTGTTGACCGAAAGCGTTAGAACCACCAACGATAACGTTAGGAGTAGTAATACCACCTTGAACACCAATAGACCAAGTTCTATATTGACTACGGCCACCAAAAACTTGCGCTTGCGCTTGTGCATTTTCAGCGTAACCAAGAGCGGCTACTAAAGAAGCTGCAATAGCTGTTTTTTTAATTGTAGAATAGTTCATACTCTTTGTTTTAAGATTATTAAATTTTTAATTGTTCTCTTCGAAATTTAACATAACTTAACAATAACAATGCCAAAATAATTTAGCAAACCTGTTATGTATAAATAATTGTGTTATTATATATTCGACTGTAAAACTAAACATTTATACACTATATAACAAATGTTTAGTGCGAAATTCAACGTTTAACAATAAAAAAATTACAACCTATTTTTAAAAATTATTCGCTATATCAGATTCTTAAAAGAAATAATGAATAATTGCTAAAGTTGCTCCACCCAGTATAGCACTAACCGGTATGGTTAAAATCCAAGCCCACAGTAAACTGATTGTTACACCCCAGCGAACCGCAGAAACACGTTTTACCACACCAACACCAATGATAGCACCCGTAATGGTATGGGTAGTAGAAGCAGGGATACCAAAATGCTCCGTGATACCTAAAGTCAAGGCACCCGCAGTCTCGGCACTCACCCCCTCTAAAGGCGTAACTTTAGTAATCTTCGTGCCCATAGTTTTTACAATCTTCCAGCCGCCACTCATGGTACCGGCAGCAATGGCCACATAACAAGATAGAGGCACCCATTCCGGCATTTCCTCGAAAGAACCGATTACATTTTGAGCAATTAAAGCCGTAGCAATAATACCCATTACCTTTTGAGCATCGTTACCACCGTGCGCAAAACTTAACCCTGCAGATGAAATAAGCTGTAAAATTTTAAACCATTTCTCTGCGACACTAGGTTTTGTTTTTTTACAGATATTGATAATGATTAAGGTAATAATAATGGAAATTGTCATACCGATGACCGGTGCTAAAACAATAAAAGAAAGAATCTTTAAGGTCGCACTTAAGTTGATCGCATCTATAGGGTTGGTGCCCATAAATAAGGCATAAGCCATTCCCGAGCCTGCAAAACCACCGATTAAAGTGTGCGATGACGACGAAGGGATACCATAATACCAAGTAAATAAATTCCAAGCAATGGCTGCTACTAAACCAGCAAAAATTACTTCCAAAGTAATATACTCTTCAATAACCGTCTTTGCAATGGTATTAGCAACCTTATGGTCTGTAAATACAAAGTAGGCAATAAAGTTAAAAAGTGCCGCCCAAAGTACCGCTACAAAAGGTGTTAATACCTTTGTGGATACAATAGTTGCTATAGAATTGGCTGCATCATGGAAACCATTGATATAATCAAAGGCGATGGCCAAAACGATAACCACGACTAATAATGTTGTTATCATAATATTATATTTCTACGCTATTTGGTAATAGCCTTACGCATTTTTAACTAGAATACTTTCCAAAACGTTGGCTACATCCTCACACTTGTCTGTAGCATCCTCCATCGCCGATAAAACTTCTTTTTGTTTAATAAGGGTGATAGCGTCCTTTTCGTATTCAAACAGTTCAGCCAATGCTTTATCAAAAATATAGTCGGCTTTATTTTCTACACTATTAATGCGAACACAAGAGTCGGTAATATTACGGATGTTTTTAAGGTCCTTCAGTTCAAATAAGGCCTTAGCAACATATTCAGTAGCTTCCAATATCAGTTCCGAGATTTCAATCATCGGCTGTGTTGGTTTTTCAACCTTATATAATTGCATGCGGTTAGATGCGCCATGAATAAAATCGGCCACATCATCCAAAGAGCTTGCCAACGCATGAATATCCTCTCGATCAAAAGGGGTAATAAAGTTACGCCCCAATTCCAAATGAATTTGATGGGTAATATTATCGCCGGTATGTTCCAAATCTTCAATTGTTTTGGAAATTTCTTTTCTTTTTTCTAAGTCAACACAGTTAACACTCTCCTTTAGCAATTTAGCCATATCAATCAGATTAGCTCCTGCTTGTTCAAATAAAGGGAAGAATTTTTTGTCCTTAGGGACAAAATATTGAAAAATGCTATTTAAAGACATATTACTTATAGTTTGCTACAAAAGTATAACCTTAATGTTAATTTAATGTTAAGTTTGGTTTGACTTAGTTGTTTTTCGATTTGGACAATGTAAAACCAAAGGTCGTTCCCACCCCTTCGGTACTGCGAACGTTTACCGTTTGCTGGTGCGCCTCCATAATATGTTTTACGATCGAGAGCCCTAAACCCGAGCCGCCAACATCCCTGGATCTGCTCTTGTCGGTTCTGAAGAAACGCTCAAAAACGCGGGGGAGGTATTTTTCTTCAATCCCGTGTCCATTATCCGTAACCTCAATTAAAATCTGGTCTAAGAGCGGGAATATGCTGATGGTCGTTTTACCACCGTTTCGTCCATACTTAATGGAATTGTCGATTAAATTAATTAATACCTGTTGAATTTTTAAAAGATCCGCTTTCACAAACTGCGGGGTATGGTTTTTTATATCCACTTTCAGCACGATATTATGGCGGGAAGCCTTATCGACCAAATGATCAACCGTATCAAAAATTAAAGCCACAATATCGAATTTTTGAATATTTAACGATATTTTACCGGTTTCCAGTTTAGAGATCTCATCCAAATCATTGATAAGATACGTTAAGCGGTCGATATTTTTCGCCGCCTTATCCAAGAACATCGTCGCCATATCAGGGTCCTCCGCCAGCATGCCATCCTGTAACGTTTCTATATAACCCTGCACCGCAAACAAAGGCGTTTTAAATTCGTGAGAGATATTCGATAGAAATTCACGGCGGAATTTCTCCTGAGCCCTTAACTGATCAATTTCTGTAGACTTTTGCCGTGCCCAGTCGCGCACCTCCTGTTCAGCGCTCTTTACAGGGTCGTCAATCGCATGCTCGGCGAGCACCTCTTTCATCTCCTTGCCAAGTTTTAAGCTACGAATTAACTTATAAATATTACTTATACGTTCATTAATATAGCGATGGAAGAGCTGCGTTATCAGCATAAAAGATACCACAAAAGATACCGTGATAATTATAAAAAAATGATACCAGCTACGCTCGTAATAAAAGCTTAATACAGCTAAAGACGAAGCAATAGTTAGCGCAATATAAAAAACCAGAATTCTATAATTCATAAAAAAAGCCTCAAAAAATATGAGGCTAAAATTAGGTATATTAATATTAAGATACTATTAAAATCTAGCGATTACGGTTTTTCCACCCACGACTTTATCATCGATATTTACCTCCACCTTAGTTCCCAACGGCAAGAACAAGTCGACACGCGAACCAAACTTTATAAAGCCAAACTCTTCCCCTTGCTGTACCGTTTGGTTTTCCTCGACATACCATACAATTCGGCGTGCTAAGGCTCCTGCAATTTGACGGAAAAGCACTTCAACGCCATTATTTTTCTTTACGACTACGGTTGTTCTTTCATTTTCTGTGGAAGACTTCGGATGCCAAGCCACCAAAAATTTCCCGGGGTGATATTTAAAGTATGATACAATTCCAGAAATTGGGTTTCTATTTACGTGTACGTTTACGGGCGACATAAATACCGACACCTGAATACGTTTATCGTTGAAATATTCGGTCTCCACCGCTTCCTCAATAACCACAACCTTACCGTCGGCAGGACAAAGCACCACATTATCATCCAATTGGATGCTTTTATTCGGGCTTCTGAAGAATTGTACAATTGTAATAAAAAGAAATGCCGAAATAATGTATAATATCCATTGCACAACCTGATTTGCATCGAAATAGTTGGCAACAGCATTAATAACGAAAATGAATAATACGACTAAAGCTAAACTGGTGTAACCCTCTTTATGAAATTTCATGCTGAAAATAATTTTTACAAATATAGTTATCTATGTCAAATAAAAAACTACTGTCCTTTTTCTCTTTTAATTTCTACCGGAGGAATAAAAAACTGCTCACCCCTCGTTTTTAAATTTACGGTAACCGTCAGCTTATCTTGTATTGGTTTATCGTTTAAGTAAGACGGCAGGTAATAATAAATCTGATTGAATGCCTGTTTAAGCTTTGAAACGTTTGTTTTAGAAAGGTTTTCAGGCATGTTTATTATTTCTATTCGAGAGGGGTTCCCATCCTTAGACACCTGCACTTGGTAAACCAGTGTAGCATCTAAATCATCCGGACTCTGAAATAAAAGCTTCTCCAAAACAAAGCTGAATTTTTCGGCAATGAAAGACGAGAATCCTGTAAACTGGTCAAAAGTACAGTCTTTAGCCATTAAAGCCTCCGCCCGAGGGAAGAAATCTACCGGTATCAATTCAAATTTTTCCAGCGGAATATACATATCGCTAAAATCTGCATCCAACTGATGGCCGATGAGGCTACCATTTTCAAAGCGTTCCGTAAGCACCAAGTAACGCTGTGGTTTTTTTTCTGTCGTCACAAAAGAAGTATACCAAATTCCTGTAGGTTTACCATTGCTCACCCTACCGCTACGATTGTATAAAGGAAAGCCATGTTCGGTGAATCCATACACCGGAAAGGTCATATTATACTCCCCCTCACCATCTTTTACCTGTTGTTTTCCCAGCCGATCCCAAAATTGATTAATAAAAAAATCACTTTTGCTTATCGTTAAAAACAACATCGGTTTACCATCCGGATAATAATACTTCCATGAACCCTCAATTTCATTGTCTACAAATGCAGTTTCCCATTTCAGCTGTCCATTTGGGTGATACGCCTTAAACGAGCCATTCTTTTTTCCATCCGTATAGGAACCTGCCAAAAGCAGACGACCATTCGGGTCAAAATCCTTGAATTCGCCATTAAATTTCTGGGTTGCGGCATCAAAAACAGCAACCCTTTCCATAAATTTATAAGGACAATCTTTATCGACTAAGAAATAATTTTTATCATAATACAGGCGTGTCGTACCCTCAGGACCTTTTTCAAAGTATACCGATTTCTGTTCCTGCGCAGATAAAGACGGCGTTAGGAAACAAACAAAAAGGAAACAATAAATAATTCTGTACATAATTATAAAAATAAATTAATGTGCTTCAAGCCAATTCTTTCCTTCACCAATTTCTACCTCCAAAGGAACACGCATAGCAATGGCATTTTTCATACGATCCATAATAATAGCTTTAAAAGCGTCGACTTCGGCTTTCGGAACGTCGAACACCAACTCATCGTGAACCTGCATAATCATTTTTCCCTGAAGCTTCTGTGTTTTAATATCCTGTTGTATATTAAGCATAGCCACCTTAATCATATCCGCTGCAGACCCCTGTATTGGCGCATTTATAGCATTACGTTCGGCAAAACCGCGCACCGTCATATTAGCCGAGTTTATATCCCTTAAATAACGTCTTCTTTTTAGAATGGTTTCCACATATCCTTTTTCTTTGGCATTTTCTATGGCAGTAGACATATAATTCTTAATCCCCTTGTACTGCTCAAAATACTGCGCAATCATATCCGCGGCCTCCTTACGCGGAATACCGAGGCTCTGCGATAAACCAAAAGCAGACTGCCCATAAATAATACCAAAGTTTACAGCCTTTGCATTTCTACGTTGGTCCGATGTTACCTCCTCCAAGGCGACGCCATAAACTTTGGCCGCCGTGGCGCGGTGAATATCATGGCCTTTAGCAAAAGCATCCAACATATTTTCATCCTGACTTAATTCGGCCATAATACGCAATTCAATTTGCGAGTAATCGGCAGATAGTAAGATATGGTCTTCACTACGTGCAATAAAGGCCTTCCGTACCTCTCTACCCTTTTCGGTGCGAATAGGGATATTCTGTAAGTTGGGGTTGGTCGAACTTAAACGCCCCGTTGCCGCCACCGCCTGGTTGTAGGAGGTGTGAATCAAACCTGTTTCGGTATTTATTAAGGACGGTAAAGCGTCTACATACGTAGATTTCAATTTTTGATACTGCCTAAAATCCAGGATATCCTGAACAATATCCGATTTATGCGCTAAGGTAACAAGCACCTCTTCACCCGTTTTATACTGTCCGGTTTTTGTTTTTTTAGCCTTAGGATCCAGCTGCAGCTTGTCAAACAGCACCTCGCCCAACTGCTTAGGCGAAGCAATATTAAATTTTACTCCCGCCTTTTCATAAATACTATTTTCCAGCACATTAATATCCTTCTCTAAGGCTGCAGAAAAGTTTTTGAGCGTGTCGACATCAATTTTAACACCATTTTTCTCGATCTCCGACAGCACATACACCAAAGGGAACTCCACCTGTTCGGCCAAATCCTTTGTTGCTGTTTCAGCCAATAAAGGTTCAAATTTCTGGTAAAGCTGATACGTAATATCGGCATCTTCGCCCGCATATTCGCTCACCTTTTCTACGTCTACATCGCGCATATTACCCTGGTTTTTACCCTTACCCCCAATTAACTCGGTTATCGAAACCGGCGTATAATTCAAATAAGTTTCCGCCAAGATATCCATCCCATGGCGCGTATCCGGGTCAATCAAATAATGCGCCAGCATGGTATCAAACAAAGGCCCTTTCACCGTAATATTATAACGCGATAAAAGGAGGATATCATATTTAATATTTTGGCCGATTTTAAGGATATTTTCGTCCTCCAATACCGGTTTAAAGAAGTCAACAATACGCTGTGCCTCTGAAGGATCTTTCGGTGTAGGCACATAAAAAGCCTTGCCAGCCTCCATAGAAAAGGAGAGGCCAACGATCTCCACCGTTAGCGCATCCAGACCAGTAGACTCCGTATCAAAACATACGGCCTTTTGAGCAGACAATTTAGCGACCAGCTCCTTAATAGCTGTATCGCCTTGAACTAAGGTATAACTATGTGCAGTATTATGTATGTTGGACGCTGTAGCCGTAGCCGCCGCCTGCAGGTCGGCAGCATTACCCACATTAGCGCTTTCAACTACCGCAGCAAAAAGGTCCATCTGTCCGGCAGCAGCTTTAGCACCCGTTTCAGGAACAGAAAAATCATCGCCAAAGACACGCTTCCCTAAGGTACGGAATTCCAACTCCGCAAAAAGTGGTTCCAATAAAGACCTATCCGGAGCCTCCAGCAACAATTTATTTTCATCCAGTTCGATAGGGACATCCAATAAAATAGTCGCTAATTTTTTAGAAATCAAACCCTGCTCTGCGAAATTAATAACATTCTCCTGCTGTTTGCCTTTAAGTTTATCCGTATTCGCAATCAAGCCCTCAACCGAGCCATATTCAGCGATCAGTTTTTTTGCTGTTTTTTCGCCGATTCCCGGGATCCCTGGGATATTATCTACCGCATCGCCCCACAGGCCTAAGATATCAATAACTTGCTCCACCTTCGTAATTTCCCACTTGTCCAAGATCTCCTGCACACCCAATACCTCAGCACCATTGCCCATACGGGCAGGCTTTAAAATAAAAATATTTTCCGATACCAGCTGACCAAAATCCTTGTCAGGCGTCATACAATACACCGTATAACCCGCTTTTTCGGCCTTCTTTGCCAAAGTTCCAATAATATCATCAGCCTCAAATCCATCCTTTGTGATGATAGGGATATTAAAGCCCTCAATAAGTTTAAAGATATAAGGAATAGACTTACTTAAGTCCTCCGGCATCTCCTGGCGGTGAGCTTTATAAGCTTCAAATTCTATATGTCGGATGGTGGGTGCCGAAGTATCAAAAACAACCGCAATATGCGAAGGGCTATGGTTTTTCAACACCTCCAATAAGGTATTTGTGAAGCCCATGATCGCCCCAGTATTTAAGCCGTACGACGTTAAGCGAGGCGTTTTGCTCAAGGCAAAATACGCTCTGTAAATCAGCGCCATTCCGTCCAGAAGAAATAATTTTTTCACTAAAAATGTAATTATGTGTCCTATACAAAGGTAATAAAATCAATACACGATGATATTAATATTTTTTTGCGACTTTTGTAAAATGGTAACAATTTTTAACCCTTTAGTATAATTCGGTAATGAGAGGTTTGGTGATGAAATCGACAGGGAGTTGGTATTTGGTCGGTGCCGCGGATGGGCAGTATTACAGCTGTAGAATAAAAGGAAAGTTCCGTACCAAAGGCATGAAAACCACAAACCCAATTGCCGTAGGAGATTGGGTGGAGTTTGATAGGGAAGCGGAAGAAAATGTCGGAACCATTCATACCTTGGTACCGCGGCGAAACTATATTATCCGCAGGTCGGTTAACCTTTCCAAGCAAACCCAAATTATAGGGGCAAACCTTGACCAAGCTATTTTAGTCGTTACGCTAGCATCGCCACCGACATCCTTAGGCTTTATTGACCGCTTTTTAGTTACTGCAGAAGCCTATGATATTCCTGCAGTTTTGGTGTTTAATAAACTCGACCTATTTAGCGATGAAGGGTTAGCAATCCTTGAAGAATATATGCGTATCTACAAAGATATTGGATACCCTTGTTATACCGTATCGGCAATGGAAGGCACCCATATCGATGTTATTAAAGAGCTGTTGAAAGACAAGGTAACCTTAGTATCGGGGCATTCGGGGGTCGGTAAATCCACCCTAATTAACAGTATTATTCCCGATGCCGAGCTACGTACTGGAAAAATCTCAGCCTGGTCGGACAAGGGGAAACACACCACCACCTTTGCCGAAATGTTTGCTCTACCCTTTGGCGGCCATTTAATCGATACACCCGGTATTCGCGAGCTAGGCGTTGTAGATATCGAAAAACAAGAGCTATCCCATTACTTTCCTGAAATGCGACAGCTAATGAACCAATGTAGGTTTAATAACTGCCGACACATAAACGAACCCGGTTGTGTGGTGTTAGCCGCTGTAGAAGAAGGAGATATTGAAGTCTCTCGTTATGAAAGCTACCTTTCTATCTACCATAATGAAGACAATCGAAACTAAGGCAATCCTTTTGAAAGTCTATTTTTTCGCATTTCCATCAGGTTATCAAGCTTTTTTATCTCAGGGATAAAACAAAAAGCTATTTCGTATTGTTGTTTGTTATAAAACAATAAAATTTAACCATAATGAAGGCCGTTTGGAAATGGATTTTAGGAATTTTGCTTGCTATAATATTAATTTTAGCGGGGCTTATCTGGTATTTTAGCCGCAATTGGAAACCTATTGTCGACACAAAACTAAAAGAGGTCGTGCACAATGCAACCGATGGTCTATACAGGTTAAATTACGACAACCTGGATTTAAATATCGCCCTGGGGAATGTAACATTGTCCAATGCCGAGTTGATCCCCGATTCTACGGTATATCAGCAGCAAGTGGCTACGAAAGATGCCCCCAACAACCGATACCATATCAAATTAAAGGCATTAAAAGTGCGCAGCTTTAGTTTAATGGATATCCTGGCCAAGAAAAAGCTAAACATCCGTTCTATAGCGCTTATAGAGCCTAATATACAGCTTATATCGGAGTACCACGCCTATAACGACACCGTTTCTACCAAACCTAAAAAGACCCTTTATGAAAATGTTAAAGACATCTTCAACTCCATCAATGTTCGCGATATCCAGCTGGATAAGATAAAATTTAAATACTCCAAAATTGATCAGGGTAAAAGTAGCGACATCGACTTGGAAGAGGTGAATATTAAGGTGCATGATGTGTTGGTCGATGAGACATCCTTGAAAGATAGTACCCGATTTTTCTATACCAAAATGATAACGGTGGATGTACCCGGCTTTGCCTATAACCTGCCTGATGATTTTTACCAGGTGAAATTCGACAACCTGAGCATAAATACCCGCGAGCATAATGTATTGCTTACCAAGGTTGTCTACCAGCCCAAAATGAGCCGAGCAGCATTTTATAAGAAACAAAATAAAAATGTGACCATGGCAGTGTTGAAGTTTGATACGCTAAGATTTGAAAACCTCGACTTTAAGCAGCTCTTAGATAACCAACAAACGATTGCCTCGAAAATACAGGTTAAAAATGGCAGTGCCGATTTATATGCCGACAAACGCTACTACAGCAAGCCGGTGAATAAAATCGGTAAGTCTCCACATCAACTCTTAATGAAAGCGCAAAAGCTACTGCGTATAGACACCGTTTTTGTCGACAATATCTCTGTTACATACCACGAGTTTTCACAAAAGTACAACCGGGAAGGGTCGATAAGCTTCAACGGCGCCACTGGCACATTAACGAATGTAACAAACGATATACAGCAACTAAATAAAGACAAATTTATGCGCGCCGATCTTAAAGCGCAGATAATGAATTCAGGAAGCCTACATGCTAAATTTGGTTTCGATATGTTAAGCAGCAGCGGGTACTACACCTACAGTGGTACAGTAGGTAGCATGAAAGCACCTGCATTTAACCGTATTTTACAGCCGCTGTTGAATGTAGAAATCGGGTCTGGAAATATCAAAAGAATAGCTTTTAATATGGAAGGTACAGATCGAAAAAACTGGGGCTCCTTTACGTTTGACTATAATGAGCTTAAAATTAAACTCCTGGCAGCACCAGGGGAGGAGGAGAAGAAGAAAGGCCTAAAGGTAGCCTCCTTTTTGGTAAACCAGATTTTAATCAACGACAGCAATCCAGACGCGAATGAGGTATATCATAAAGGGAAAATAAACTATACCCGCGTGCCGGAATACCCATTTTTTAAAACCCTCTGGCAAAGTTTACTCGACGGCATAAAACAATGCGCCGGTATAGGGCCAGAGCGAGAAGCGAAGCTGATGGGAACGGCAGAGACAACAAAAAATGTAGTAACCGGAGCGAAATCTGCAGTGCAGAAAACAGGGGATTTTATTAAAGGGATTTTTAAGAAGAAAGATAAATCCAACGAAGAGGAAGAAAAGTAATTGCGATAAACGTAAGTATATTACTATGTTTGTACGATGGCGGCAATTTTAAGTTTTTTAAAATACGTTTTTCGGTATAGAAGTAAGGTAGTCGATCAAGTGATGTTATACATCAGTCTGCTCTGTACATTTACCGTTATTATACATGTAGGCTATATTACCGATGCAGCAGTAGGGCATAAAACACAATTCGCTATTCTGTGTATGTTTTATGGGCTTTTTATACTGGAGATTGTACGCACCACGTCTTCAATTTATGTACAGCGGCGCATTAATTTTTCGCACTATTCCGGTTTAGGGATTATTTTTTACTTTTTCTTTATCAGTATAGCACGTGTTGGCGACCTGCCATTTATGGCATTTATAGGCCATAACGAATGGCTGTATGTCGGTATAGGGCTGGTATGCCTATCCGAGTTGTCCAAGGGCAGCCTTTTCTTTGATAATTTCTATTTTAACCCCACCATATTATTCGTTATCAGCTTTATAGGACTAATACTTGTCGGCACCATATTGTTAATGTTGCCGCGTACCACTTTAATGGAGCCGCTGGGTTTTCTCGACGCCCTATTTATGGCTACCAGTGCGGTATGTATAACGGGGCTGACGGTAACCGATATATCGACAAATTTTTCACTCTTCGGACAGTCGGTCGTATTGCTTTTAATACAAGTTGGGGGGCTGGGTATTATGACCTTTACAGGCTTTTTCGGATATTTCTTTTCCGGTGGTTTTTCTTTTAAAAACCAGTTGATGTTTGGCGAAATCCTTGGCGAGAATAAGTTAAACTCTGTTATTTCTACCCTGTTAAAGATAATATTTATTACCCTGTTGTTCGAGTTGGTAGGTGCGGTGTTTATTTATTTTTCCTTAGAGCAGCAGCTGTTTAAAAATATGGGCGACCGGATTTTTTTCTCCGTATTTCATGCTATATCCTCCTTTTGTAATTCTGGGTTCAGTATCCTGCACGATGGAATAAGAAATGAAGGATACCGCTATAACTATAGCTTTCAGCTTGTGTTATCCCTAATCTTTGTTTTAGGGGGCCTCGGTTTCGGTACCGTGTACAACTTCTATACCTTTTTTCGAGCCAAGATAAGCCAGCTGACGAATTTGTTGCGCCACAAACAGCCTTTTGTCCATAAAGCACAGCCATTTAGCTTTAACACCAAATTTATATTGTTATGCAATGCCATTATGATTGTGCTCGCTACAGCCTCCTATTTCCTGCTAGAGCATAAGCATAGCCTCAACGATGACAGCCACCTCAGTGGGCAATGGATAACCTCTTTTTTTATGGCCAACTCCTCTCGTTCGGCAGGTTTTAATTCGGTAGATATGGGCGCAGTGGCCATGCCCACATTAATCATGATTAGCACACTTATGTGGATCGGCGCATCACCGGGCTCTACGGGTGGCGGCGTAAAGGTTACTACCGTTGCTGTAGCGCTCATGAATATCTTTTCGCTGGCACGAGGGAAGGACTCTTTGGAAGTATTTCGACGTAAAATTGCAACGGAATCCATTAATAAAGCCTTTGCGATAATACTATTGTCGATCCTTACTATTGCTATAGCTTTTGTGTTGTTAAATTTTTCAGATCCTGATAAAGCGATGAAATCCTTGTTGTTCGAGGCAGTATCCGCCTACACCACCTGTGGCCTTAGCCTTGGTGTAACGCCCAGCCTAAGTGCTGCGGGAAAATGTGTTATTATTCTTACTATGTTTGTCGGTCGGGTGGGCATGTTAACACTATTAGTAGCCTTTATAAAAAATACGAGAAGCAAAACCTATATTTATCCTACCGAAAAGTTATTGTTTTAAATGATTTAGCTAGAATTTATTGCCTATGAAATATATTGTTTTAGGGTTAGGGCATTTTGGCCGTTCCTTAGGTATCTACCTGACCGAGTTGGGGCATGAGGTGATCGGTGCAGACCGCAGTATCCAAATTGTCGAACAGTTAAAAGATAAAATTACCCATACCGTTTGCCTGGATACCACCGATAGGGAGGCCGTATCGTCGTTACCTATAAAAGATTCCGATGCCGTTATTGTCGCTATTGGTGAAGACGAGGGCGCTTCTTTGTTGACTACAGCCGTATTAAAACAGTTGGGTGTAAATCGTATTATCGGCAGGGTGGTGTCGGATTTACAGAAAACCGTGATGGAGGCCATGCAGATTGATGAATATATTATGCCTGAAGAGGAAGCGGCAGAAAGGCTTGCCATGCGGCTTGACAATATAGATATTGTCGATTCTTTTAAGGTGTCAGATCGCTATTCCATTATCGAAACCCGGGTGCCGGCCAAGTATGTCGGCAAAACCTTGCGCGAGGCAGACCTCACAAATCAGTACAAGGTGATTGTGCTGACCACGGTGCGCTTCGCCGACCAGTATAAAAAAGGTCGTCTCATACAGAATAAAGAAGCCTCCGGTATTGCTAAGTCGGATACCCTATTAAATGAAAATGATTTGTTGGTGCTATTTGGGGAGTTGTCGGATATAAAAAAATTGATCGAAAAAGGAAACTAATAGGAAAGCGTGCACGATTATTAAAATCTATTCTATATTTTTACGTTTTTAATACAAAGTGTAACCACTAAATTATTCATGAAAAACTGGTTTAAGGAAAACTCTTCCCATCTTATTGTTATTGCCCTTTTCGTGGCATTAGTGTTCTTCTATTTTTCGCCCATATGGCAAGGAAAAGCATTAATCCAACACGATGTTATGCAGGCTGTGGGTAGCCAAAAAGAAATCTTTGATTATAAAGCCAAGGATGGGCACGGCCCGCAATGGACAAACTCCATGTTTGGTGGTATGCCAACGTATCAGATATGGTACGAGCATGTTTCCAATGTTACCACCTATATCAATAGAGCGGTAAAAGCTGTTTTTCCAGTGCCCACCGATATTGTCCTATTATATCTTCTGGGATCTTACTTCCTTTTGGCCGTGTTGCGGTTAAAACCCTGGTTAGCGGCTATTGGCGCCGTAGCCATTACCTTTTCGTCGTATAATTTTATTTATATCGAAGCGGGACACTTAAATAAGGTTTACGCTTTGGCTTACCTGGCGCCAATTATCGGTGCTATCATCCTGTGTTACCGTGGTAATAGACTTTGGGGCCCTATTTTGTTAGCCTTGTTTTTAGCCTTGGAGATTCGCGCTAATCACATTCAGATGACCTATTACCTATTCTTGGCCTTATTGGTATTTATAGGTTTTGAATTGTACTACGCCATCCGCGATAAAAAATTAAAAAACTTCCTGCAGGCAACAGCTATACAGTTGGCTGCCGTAGTGCTTGCCGTTGGCGTCAATGCAACCATGTTGTTTCCTACATACGAGTATAGTAAACTCACTACCCGTGGGAAAGCCAATATCGTTAAGGTAGAAGAAGGCGGTAAGAAAGCGGGTTTAGACAAGGAGTATGCTTATGCCTGGAGTCAAGGTGTTGGCGAGACCCTGACATTCCTTATCCCCAATGCCTATGGTGGTTTAACTGCAGGGTCGACGGACGATAACTCGAATGTCGTTAAATTTTTTGTGGACTTAGGTGCTCCAAAAGATCAAGCCAAGGAATTGTCGCGTCAAGCATTCCCAACGTATTGGGGGGAGAAAAGTTTCACCTCAGGGCCTTGGTATTTTGGTGCTGGTGTAATCTTCCTATTTGTCCTTGGTATTTTTGTTGTTAAAGATCGTTTGAAATGGTGGATTGTTTCGGCTACGGTATTGACCTTACTGTTATCGTTTGGAAGACATTTACCCCTTATATCGGATATTTTCTTCGATTATTTTCCGCTGTACAATAAATTCAGAGCGGTAGAGTCTATTCTGGTTATACCAGCGATTTTAATTCCTTTGTTAGCCGTGCTTACGGTCAATGAGTTGATCAACCGTTCCGCAGAAATCCCTAACCTTAGCAAAAAAGTGCTCTACAGCTTTGCTGCTGTTGCGGCAGTATGTCTGCTGGTAGCATTAATGCCAAACGTTTTAGCTCTCCGTACGTCGACACATCAGGAGTATATTGCCATGCTGGCGCAGCAGTTTCAAGATCAGGAGCTCGCCTCTCGTGCGGCACAGGCCTTGCTTTCAGATCGTGCGGCCATGGCGGCGGCCGATGGATGGCGTTCTTTCTTTATTGTGGCTATCTTTTTTATGGCCGTATGGTTTTTTGTAAAGAAGAAATTAAGCAGTACCGTATTTATTGCGATTATCGGTGTCGTTACGTTGGTAGATTTATGGTCGGTAGATAAAAGGTACCTGAACAACGATACCTTTATGGACGAAAGTCTTACTAAAAACCCAATTCCTGAACGGGAAGTAGATCAGCTAATCCGTATGGATAAAGATCCGAGCTACCGGGTATTAGACCTATCTACAAGTCCGTTTTCGGATGCCAGAACTTCCTATTATCACAAAAGTTTAGGCGGCTACCATGCTGCAAAACTTATGCGTTTTCAAGAACTGTTAGAGCATCAGTTTAATGGTGCTGTAAATGAAGATGTATTGGATATGTTTAATGTACGGTATGTCGTTACGCGCGACCCGAGCAATAATGCAGAGCGTATTCAGCGCCGATCGTCGGCAGCCGGAAATGCCTGGTTTGTAGACCGTGTAACTTTCGTAAAAGATAACAGCCAAGAGATGCAAGCGATCAGTAGTTTTGATCCGTCAAAAGAGGCTTTTGTACATGAAGAGTTTAAGGGTAAGCTGAATGCCTCGCGCTTAGGCCAGCCTTCGAATGCAGAGATTAAGCTTACCTCCTACCATCCCGATACGTTGAAGTACGAGTATACGGCGCCAAACGATGTTTTTGCGGTATTCTCGGAGGTGTATTACGATAAAGGCTGGAAGGCATATGTGGATGGTGCTGAGGTGCCGATTATCCGTGCCGATTATATTTTACGCGGTTTGCAACTCCCTGGAGGGAACCATAAAGTCGAGTTTATCTTCGACCCGCAGACTATGAGAATATCCAATATTATCTCGTGGTTAGGTTCTGGAATATTGGTTTTAGGGTTAATAGCAACAATTTACCTGGCCAATAGAAAACAAAAGAAAGCTTAGGCTTTTATACCCAATACAAATTCAATATCCCCCTACAGTGTGCAGCACCTTTAGGGGGATATTTTTGTATACCCGCCACGCAGCATTAAAATAATTTTAACTGGGGGTCGCTGACGCGGAAGGTTTTGCGGTGGTGCGGACTAAGTCCGTATTTCAAAACGGCATTTCTATGCACTATCGTGGGGTAGCCCTTATTGGATGACCATTCGTACTGTGGAAATTCGTTCGCCAGCCCTAACATATAATCGTCACGGTAGGTTTTTGCCAATATACTCGCCGCAGCAATAGAAAGGTATTTTCCGTCTCCCTTTACAATGCATTCATGTGGAACACCGCTGTATGGAATAAACCTATTCCCGTCAATCAAAAGCAGCTCTGGTTTTAGGGGTAGCAGATCTAATGCTACATGCATGGCTTTGTAGGAGGCATTATGAATATTGATTTTGTCGATTTCTTGTGGAGAGATTTGTGCTACAGCAAAGGCCAATGCTTCCTGTTCAATTATGGGGCGTAAGGCCATACGCTTTTTTTCGGATAGCTTTTTCGAGTCGTTAAGTGTTGCGTTGAAATAATCCTTTGGGAATATGACTGCAGCAGCAAACACGGGTCCTGCCAAACATCCGCGGCCGGCTTCATCGCAACCCGCTTCCACCAAAATATCTTGGTAATGTGATAATAACATATTATTTGTATATCTATTTTAGCTGGCATGCTGTTCATGCTCAGTATTGTAACTTCTATGCGACAAAATTGGGTTTACACTAATTTACACTACTTATTAGTTTTTTTGTGCATTACTTCGCGTCGAAAAATGTATTAACCTAATTTTTCGCCGTAAATGTAAGTATAAATATAGGAGGAAGAAATAAACACTTCCTATGTGCGCTGTTGTTTTCCTTTTTTACGGGGTAAAGGCAGCAGGGGCTTTATACAGGGCGAGAGTTGGAAGCTATCCAGGTGGATGCTGATGTAAGCGAAGGGAATAGTGCCCTGCCGGGTGATGCTACTGCCTTAAACAAACGAAGAGCACCATTATAGGGACTGCTGAACGGAATATATTTTCTGCTGCTACCTGTTTTTGGTTTTTATAGGGATATTAAATAGAGAGAACTTATAGATTATGCGTTATTTAAAATTTGTCGTAGCCTTTATGGGGCTGCTATTTAGCGTCGGTGCTTCGGCACAAACAGGTAAAGTGCTGCAGGGGCTGCTGCGCGACTCTTTGTCGAGGGTGGTGTCAGGTGCTTCCGTTAAATTAATTCAAGGGAAGGATACCCTCAGTACAAGTAGTTCGGTGGGCGGCGTATTTACCTTTAATGAGGTAAAGGGCAACACCTTCACGGTAAAAATAAGTAGTGTAGGTTTCGAACCCTTTGAAAAGGAATTTACCTTTCCACAAAGTGAGACCAAGTTTATGGTGCCTGCTATTATTTTAAACGGAAACCCTAAAATGTTGGAAGAGGTAGTCGTTTCTGGCGTCCTCACGGTTCAGGTGAAGGGTGATACGGTCGAGTATACCACGAAAGACCTTAAACTGCGGGAGGGATCTGTTGCCGAAGATGCCTTAAAGAAGCTGCAGGGTGTAGAGGTCGATAATCAGGGAAATGTTACGGCCCAAGGGGAGGCTGTAACGCGGGTACGTATCAATGGTAAGGATTACTTCGGTGGCGATGTGAAAACTGCAACTCAGAATCTTCCTGCCAATATTATTGAAAAAATGCAGATTGTCGACGACTATGGCGATATGGCCAATATTACGGGTAATAAAACCGGGGAGTCGACGAAGGTTTTAAATATTCAGATCGACCCTAAATATAACAAAGGGTTTATGACCACACTTCGTGTTGGTGGTGGTACAAACGAGCGCTACCAGGCTACGGGGATGGTCATGGCGATGAACAATAAAACCCAGATCTCCATCCTCGGCAATCTTAATAATATGAATGCAGATCTATTTGACTTCAATGCCATGGGTGGGGGTGCGCGCGGTCGTCAAGGGGCTGCCGGTGGCCGTGGGCCTGGTTCGGGGATGTTCGGCGGTACGCCGGATGGTATCACCAAAACGGGTTCTTTGGGTGTAAACTTTCGACACGATTTTAGCGATAAATTAAAGCTGTATGGCAGTTATTCGTACGGTCATAATAACAACAATACCATCGCTAAGACCCATACCGAAAATGTGGGCGTAGATAGTAAAGGTAATATGATTACCGATGCCGAGTCTAATAGCACCAATATCAGGGCAAGCCATCGGTTTGAAGCTAACCTGGAGTGGAATATTTCGCCCAAGGACTACCTTAAAATAACGCCTCAATTTGGGTTTAACAATACGCGTGCCGACGCATGGTCGCATTCGGAGGTCCTGCTAAATGATCGATTAAACAATACACAGGATCAAACAAGCTGGTCCAAAGGAAACTCACCCCGGTATAATATCTCGGGTTTGTATAACCGTAAATTAAACGATAAAGGGCGTAACTTATTTGTAAACTTTAACTACGATAATGGTGCTACCAATAGCGATGTCGATCAGATTTTAGATCAGTATGTTGCAGACCCTGCTAATAGGGATGAGCCACTCAAGAACTTTTATACCCGTATCAATCGGGAGATAGAAAATAAAAGCTGGAATGCAGGATCTACAGTTTCCTATACCGAGCCGTTGACTTTAAAAAGTAAACTGGAGTTTTCTTATGATTTTAATACCAACGATTACGACAATAGAAATACCCAGATCGGGCGCGATTCCTTAGGCAATATTCTAACCGAAAAGGGTACCAATTACGATTATAATTACGATTATGCCTTTACGACGCATCGTGTGGGAGCAAGTTATATTTTTAGCGGAGAAAAACTGTCGTACTCCTTGGGCGCTGCAGTGCAACCTTCGTTATTGCGGGGTAATGCTTATGGGCAAAATGAAGCAGCCGTTATAGACCGTAAAAATTTTAATTTCGTGCCTATTGCGCGTTTGGAGTATAAATTCTCGAGACAGTCGAATATTACCGTAAACTATAGTGGTAGGTCAAATGAGCCTTCGGTTACGCAGATATTACCTTTTGAGGTTAGTACCAGCCAGGTGATGACAACCATAGGTAATGAAAACCTAAACCCGGAGTTTAGGCATTCCTTAAATGCGCGTTATCGTGCCGGTGATTTCCAAAAAGGAAAGACATTTTTCGCCATGTTGCGTGCCGACCTAACGCAGGATAAGATTGTATCGATGGTGCGTCGTATTCCTTCCGAAAGAAACGGTATTGTTCAGGAGGTAGGGTATGAAAACGAAAGTGCGCCGGTGTATAATATTGGGTCTTTTTATTTTATGGGGCGCTCGCTAAAGAACAAAACCTATACAATTAACTATGGCGGTGGTGTTAACTATTCGCGAAATATCTCTTATTTAAATGTGAATGCTACAGGCGGAACATTTGATAAA
Organism: Sphingobacterium sp. Mn56C; assembly: GCF_049319645.1. Classification (NCBI taxonomy): domain Bacteria; kingdom Pseudomonadati; phylum Bacteroidota; class Sphingobacteriia; order Sphingobacteriales; family Sphingobacteriaceae; genus Sphingobacterium; species Sphingobacterium sp. Mn56C. Next base: position 381,422 of record NZ_JBMOUC010000003.1, on the reverse strand, counting down.
CTAATTACCAATAATACGGTTATCAGCCAGATGTTATCCTTCCGCTATAACCCATCCGAGAAGTTTGAAATCGCTCCTGGTGTGCGTTATGCCTATAATATTTCGAGTACTACCTTGGCGCGGTTAAATGCCGCTAATACCTCCAAGTTAACGCCAAATCTTATCGGGTCGGTCAATATTACGCCTACATTAGTTTTTGGAGCCGATTTATCGAAAGAGTTTAACTACGGCTACCAAAACAATGCAAACCCTTTTGTTATCAATAGTTATGTAGAGCAGAAGTTTCTAAAAGGTCAACGTGGAGCATTCCGTTTGCAGGCCTATGATTTATTAAACCAGCAGGTAAACATCAACCGTACGGTAGGGGAGGCTTTGGTTGATAGCCAGACAAACCGTTTAGGGCGTTATTTTATGCTTAGCTTTACCTTTAAGCTGCAGAAATTCTCGGGCATAGCACCGGTGGAAGACAATCCATTTCCAGCAGGAATGAGACCCATGCGTCGTTAACGTCGCCAGCCTGTTACCCTGGAAAAAGGAGTGCCAATCGAAAAGGCGCTCCTTTTTTAGTACCTTTGCCCTTGAAAATGAAGGAATACAATATTATTCAATTAGATAATGGCATTAGGGTACTGTTGCATTATCAAAAATCGCCTATTACGCATACCTGTATGATTGTAAATGCCGGAGCACGGCATGAGGAGCAGGGCATGTATGGGGTGGCACATTTTATTGAGCATCTCTTGTTTAAGCGCACTGAACGTCGCTCGACCAATCAGATATTAAATCGTCTCGAAGAAGTGGGAGGCGACTTAAATGCGTATACTACCAAAGAGTATACCTGTATCCATGCTTCGTTTTTAAACCCCTACTTAGGGCGTGCGTTAGATCTTTTTGAAGATGTACTTTTTCATTCTACGTTTCCAGATACGGAAGTGGAAAAGGAAAAAGGTGTTATTCTCGATGAAATTGCCTCTTATCTGGATAGCCCTGAGGAGTCTATTATGGACGATTTTGAAGACCTCTTATTCCAAGGTTCTGGCTTAGGGCACAATATTCTGGGGCTTGCTGAAGATTTGGATAGCATGAAAAGAAGCCATATCGAAGCGTTTATACAGGCCAACTATAATACCGATGAATTGGTTGTCGCTATTGCGGGTGACTATTCTTTAAAGCAGGTGGAGCGCTTGGCGCAAAAGATTTTTGGCCCTATTGCAGCCAATCGTGTGGTTAAGCCGGCGCAGCAAATACCGGCACTTGTCGTGCAACAGACAGTCATTGAAAAGCCTATAAACCAGGCGCATTATATGCTGGGCACCCAAACTTTTGGTACCTTTGACGACCGTAAGATGGGGATGCTTTTGCTTAATAATATCTTGGGTGGTATAGGTATGAGTTCTATTTTGAACCTCGGCATTCGCGAAAAATATGGTATCGCATATACCATAGAATCTAACCTTACTTTATATAAAGATACCGGAAACTTCAGCATCTACTTAGGGACCGATGAGGAGAAGCTTAAAAAAGCCGTATCTCTAGTCTTCAAAGAGCTTGACAAATTGAAGAAGGCGCCTATATCTGCTATGCAATTGCGCAAGGCTAAAGACAAGTTTAAAGGGCAGATCGCGTTGGCGGAAGAGGGCCGTATGAGTATGATTATTGCTGAAGCAAAAAATATTATCGACTATGGAGACGTGGTCCGGCTTTCTGATGTGTTAGCAAAGATCGATGCGGTAAGCAGTGAGGCGCTGCTCGAACTGGCGCAGCTTTACTTCGATCGGGATAATTTAATGTCGTTAACCTTTATTCCCGAAGATTAATCGCTCCGTAGTAAATTAGTATATTTGTCGGATCGACATATTTTATCGTAGAAAAGTACAAATCAACTATATGAAAACAGCTTATATTTTCCCGGGCCAAGGAGCCCAGTTTGTTGGAATGGGCCAAGACCTGTATAATCAGAACGAAGCGTCGAAAGCCTTATTTGAAAAAGCTAACGAAATTTTAGGTTTCCGTATTACGGATATCATGTTCAATGGTACCGACGAAGATCTTAAACAAACAAAAGTAACTCAACCGGCGATATTTTTGCAGTCTGTAATTTTGGCGAAGGCACTGGGTGATAGCTTCCAGCCGAGCATGGTTGCAGGGCACTCGTTGGGCGAGTTTTCTGCCTTGGTAGCGGCCGGGGCGCTGTCTTTTGAGGATGGCCTTAAGCTTGTCGCACAGCGTGCGAATGCCATGCAGAAAGCCTGTGAAGTAGAGCCTTCAACAATGGCGGCAATTCTAGGTTTAGACGACGAAACAGTAGAGCGTATTTGTGCAGAGGTAGCAGATGTTGTTGTTGCAGCAAACTATAACTGTCCAGGGCAATTGGTAATCTCGGGGTCTATTGCCGGCGTAGATAAAGCCTGTGCCTTATTGACCGAGGCCGGAGCAAAGCGTGCTTTAAAATTGAATGTTGGGGGCGCCTTCCATTCGCCATTAATGGAGCCCGCAAAGCTAGAGTTGCAAGCGGCAATTGAAGCCACAAATATTCAGGCTCCAGTATGTCCAATTTACCAAAATATAGATGCCAAAGCGTATACAGACCCTGCAGCGATTAAAGCGAATCTTATCGCGCAGTTAACCGGCGCAGTACGCTGGACACAAACGGTACAAAACATGTTGGCAGATGGTGCTGACGCTTTTGTGGAAGTAGGTCCGGGTAATGTTTTACAGGGATTGGTGAAGAAGGTAGATCGACAAGCGCAAACTTCCTCCGCCGCGATTTAAAAATCGTTGCCAAGTGCGACAGGAAGCCTATAACATCATAACATAAGCAAAGACTGTAACGGTCTTTGCTTACTGTCTAAAGAACATGTAATAATGATCTTGTATGACCTGATTTATAAATACTTCAGGCGCTACCGGAGCCTTTACCTCTAACAGCAGCTCCAGCTTTGCCGCCAATGCCTGTGTAATCTGATAGTTTTTCTTTTTATAACTTAGCTGTAATACCGCTTTAATTTCATTGACATCGTGGTCCGTTAATCGAATAACCTCCGGATAGATAATTTGATGTTCAGCTGTTATTTCCTCGAAAAGTGTATTCTTTAGGTTCGTATTATCCGCTACCGTTATAACCGCAGTATCGGCCGCCATATCGCCAATACGTTGGCTCTTGTTGCTCAGGATAATCGTCGTCAGCCCTATACCGCCGAAGCCTATAAATATATCTACCGTATTACAGACCCAGCGGATGAAATACTGGTAAATGCTGGCCCGGGTGCCATCAATCATGACCACTTTAATTTTCATAATCTTCTTGCCTATGGTTTGTCCGTCCATAAAGGTTTCCAGCAGTAGCGGGTAGAATATCAAGGGTAAAAACAACAAAGACACTATACCAGCTATTAACCAATCGTCTTTACCCTCATATAGTCCAGATTTACTTAATACTACATTTATAAGAATCGCATAGACTGTCATTATGCCGATGTCGATAGCGAAGGAAATTATTCTTTTCCCTACAGGAGCTATGCTATAGGCGAAATTTACGTTCTGCGGTGTGTTTATTAATAGCTTATTCATATATTTGAGACCAAGTAAATATAGCTTAAATTATGCGAGAAGCATCCTTCATAGAACGAAATAAGCAAAAATGGATCTCAATAGAAAATAATTTGTTGAATAAAGACCGTGTTGATCCAGATGTCTTAGCCAGCGATTATTTAGAGCTGACCAATGATTTAGCTTATGCCCAGACGTTTTATACCAAAAGCAAAACCCAAGCCTACCTCAATGAATTGGCCATACAGGCGCATCAATTAATATACCGGGATCAGAAGTCGTCGAACAATAAATTGGCACATTTTTTTAAAATTGAAGTCTTTGAAGCCATTTGGCATATCCGTCGGCAACTGCTGTATGCGTTCCTTATTTTTTTGCTGGCCAGCCTTATAGGCGTGGTCTCGGCGCACTACGACGATAGCTTTATACGATTTATCCTGGGCGACCAATATGTTCATATGACCATCGAAAATATTAAAGAAGGCAATCCGGCAGCTGTATATCAATCGGGGAGCAATGTGGGGGGCGCATTAGCGATTACCATTAATAATATTAAAGTTGCTTTTTATGCTTTTGTCTTCGGGGTATTTGTAAGCTTAGGTACCGGTTATATCTTATTTACGAATGGGATAATGCTAGGCGCTTTTCATTATATGTTTTATAAGTACGAGGTACTGGGCAAGGCCATGTCGGCGATATGGATTCATGGCACCCTGGAGATTTCCGTTATTATTATCGCCGGTGGCTGCGGTATGGCGCTCGGAAACAGCATTTTATTTCCGAAGACGTACACCCGTCTGGAGTCGTTTAAACGGCAAACAAAACAGGCCGCAAAGGTACTGATCAGCACGATTCCATTTTTTATTGTTGCCGGTACCTTAGAAGGTTTTGTAACACGTTATTACCAGGTTTCCATAGGCTTGTGTTTAGGTATTATTTTTGTGTCGCTATGCAGTATAATATATTTTTACGGCATTAGACCACAGCAATTAGCTAAAAAATACGGATGGAATTAAAGGATTTTGATTTTAGTAAGGAGCGGAGCCTAAGCGAATTTGTTCAGGATTATATTAATTTACTTAAAATTATCATTACCCATTTTATGGGCACCTTGCTGCAGATGCTCGTATTTCCAATTGGCGTAATGCTGCTGTTAGGGTATTTTGTGTCTACCAAGTTGAACCTTAATATCGATTATACGGCACAAGATTTTAATGCACTAATGCTGGTATTGCTATGTGCTGGCGGAGCCTTGATGCTTGTCGCCTTACTGGCCTTTGGTTTTGCGACCGAATATTTTGTTCTGTTACGAAATAGCAAAAGTTTAAACTTTACCCATCGTGATGTATGGCAGTCGTTTAAGCGGCATAGCAGGCAATACCTGCGTTTTCTACTGGCCAGTATAGGGGTATGTATTCTTATTTGTATACCCGTGGGTATTGCCCTATTTATTTCCCTGTTTATTCCGCTGATAGGATTTGTATTATCTGGGGTTAGCGTAGCCCTCTTAGAACTCTGGTTTTTTATGGCTTTTATGCTATACCGGGAAGAGGAATACAGGATTGGAGGAAGTTTTAAAGCTGCCTTTAATATGGTAAAAAATAAGATGGTAGACTATGGCATGGCCGCATTTTTGGTGTCGTTTATTTTCCGTATCCTTATGTCGCTTATATTTATTTTGCCAAGCTTAATCCTCTGGATTTTATCGTTAAACTTTCTAGGCATGACGGAACAGTTTTATGAAACCTTCTCCGGACACCTGGTCATAACATTCCTCAGCCTTATGGGAACATTGTTTGTTATCTTCTCCTATATCCTATCCGTAATATGTTACGGTATAATCTATGAGGCAGCCAAAGAATTGCGGTTTGGCGATACGATATTCGATCGAATTCATGCCATTGGAAGGAGAAGCTCCGATGTGTAAACCGCTGTATTTACTGCTCTTTTTTACCATAACCACAACGTTACTCTATGCCCAGGACACGGCAGAGGAGGATACGGTAGCCGAGGTATCAAATCCCGATACCGTCGTTAGGAATCGGTATAGCTATTGGAAAAAAGGATACTATAAAGATATCCCTGTTGCACGGGATTGGGGTACAGCTCCCCAATCATCCTTTGATACGATGGTGGCGCACTATAAGAATAAAGATTTCGTGTATATACAAAGCATTAGCGATAAGGTGAATATTTTTGATACGCTGGTAGAGCGTTTCAACAGGCTGCTACGTCATCTTTTTCCCGAAAAGAAAGGAAACAGCAAATGGTTAAACGACAATTTATTTACCCTATTGGCTATAGTTGGACTTGCCGGAGTGCTTCTTTTGGGCTACAAACTGCTCTTTAACCGAAAAAAGATCTTTCTAAAACTAGCCACTGAAGGGCAAGACGAGGACGAGGAGCTTGCCTATGTAGAAAAGCACCTTATGGATATTGATTTAACTGGTTTTGTCGCTAAAGCTGTAGACCTTCAAAATTATGCCTTAGCGATCCGTTATCTTCAACTTCAAAATATACAACTCCTAAATCGCAAAGAAGTGTTCCGATGGAAGCCCAGTAAAACCAACGCTGAGCTGATGGACGAGCTGGAAGATCCAGCCTTAAAGGCAGACTTTAAAAGCTGTACGGTTCTGTTCGACCGGGTTTGGTTTGGCGGGTTCCCCCTGAACAAAATGGTTTTCAATGGGTATGCATCGCAGTTTGACGCATTTCAAAGGAGGTGGTCATGAAGCAGACCCTAATTTTCAGTGTGATGGCCCTATGCCTTGTTGTGCTCGGTATCGCGCTCATCGATGCGAGTTCGCAACGCCCCCTCGATTGGAATAAATCACTACGCTATCAAGCAAAGGCACCTTATGGGCTGTATGTCTTTCGGCAAGAGCTGCAGCAAGTCTTAGGCGGAAACAGGGAAATCAGTGACTTTTCAGTGTCTTATTATACTAAATTCAGCCAGTTAGACTCCCTAGGTTCTAGCGACAATGCCGTTGTTGGTATCAAATATTATAATTATTTGGATGAATATGAAACGACAAAAATGCTGGACTTTGTGGGGCAGGGGGGAGAGGTTTTTTTAGCTGGTTATGCTTTTAGTGATTCCCTTTTAGATAGTTTGGGAATAAAGCTGGAGGAGCTTAATGAGGTTAAATTTAGGCCTAAAGCGACTACTGTAGCGTATTCATTGGGCAACGATACGGCACTTCTACGTATGGATAAAGTGTCTGATTTTCTTATTTTCTCCAAGTTAGATCCTAAAACATGCACCATTATGGGGCAGCTGCAGGTAAACCAACAAAGTTTCCCGATGTTTATCCGTATAGCGTTTGGCAAGGGCTATTTATACCTGCACAGTCTGCCGGAACTGTTTACAAATTATTATATGCTACAGCAGCAGAGCTACCTTTTTGCAAGCCGTACCATAAATGTGATGCGAAGTACTAAGGTACATATTTACGACAGCCATTTTAAGGGTGTACAACCTGAAACACCCTTACGGGTAATATTAAGTATGCCCGGGTTTAACCAAGCATGGTACCTACTTCTGGTCGGTCTACTGGCATTGCTGCTCTTTAAGAGTAAGCGCGAGCAAGCTGCGATCCCGATACTACGACCCGAGCCCAACCGTTCTAAAGCGTTTGCGCAGGTGATAGGTTCACTTTATTATGAAAATGGCAACCCGGGAAATATTATACACAAGAAAATTGAATATTTTTTATATAGTATACGCGTAACGTATACCCTGGATACGACGGATTTGACCGACGAGCGGTTTATACGTCAGCTGGCCTCAAAATCTACGGTAAGTTTAAAGGATACGGAAGCACTTATAGCCCTTTTAAACCGGTATAAACAGCAGGAACACGTCACCTTTGCAGAGGTGAAAATGGTAAATCAACAGATTGAAGAATTTAAAAGCAAAGCGAATACATTATGATAAACGAAGAATCGTCTTTAGAAAACACCTATACACCTGATTTTGAAAATCGTTTGGATTTAACCCCCCTGCAGACAAAAATAGATGCGGTCCGCAAGGAGGTAAAAAAGGTGATTATTGGGCAGGATAAGGTTATTAATCTGTTGCTGGTTTCTATCCTTACCGGGGGCCATACTTTAATCGAAGGATTACCAGGGGTAGCCAAAACGCTGCTAGCTAAACTTATCGCTAAAGCGATTAGCAGCGATTTTAAACGTATACAATTTACCCCAGATTTAATGCCTTCGGATGTTACGGGCTCTTCCGTTCTAGACCTCAAGACCAATGAATTTGAGTTCCGTAAAGGCCCTATATTTGGTAATATTGTACTAATAGACGAAATAAATCGTGCTCCAGCAAAAACACAAGCCTCCCTGTTTGAATGTATGAGCGAGCGCCAAATAACTGTCGATGGCAATACCTATACCTTAGCCCAGCCCTTTATCGTATTGGCCACCCAGAACCCTATCGACCATGAAGGGACCTACCGTCTGCCAGAAGCACAGCTGGATCGCTTTTTGTTTAAGATCAATATGGGGTATCCTGAAATGGAACAGGAGCTTCGTATTTTACAAGAGCACCACCAACAACAGTCTCTTCGTAAAGAAGATCTTGTGCAGGCTGTAGTAAGCGGGGCGGAGCTTGTCGCTTTTCAGTCGCTCGTAAAACAATTGTATGTGCACGACGCTATATTAACCTATATTACCCATATTGTTTTGCAAACGCGTGTTAACCCAAATCTGTACCTCGGTGCTTCGCCACGGGCATCTATTGCGCTGCTGGAGGCTTCAAAAGGCTATGCCGCAATAAGTGGGCGCGATTTTGTAACACCGGAGGATGTGAAATACGTGGCTGCAGAAATATTGGGGCACCGCGTACAGCTTACACCCGAGAAGGAAATGGAAGGTTTTTCTCCATCATTTATCATCCATCAGCTTATTGAATCCATAGAAATTCCACGCTAATGAAAAGCTTAAAACGATTGTATATAAAAAATTTGTTTTTCTATATGCTACTAGGGCTGGCAGCATTATTTATCCTGTCGTTTTACGTGGAACATTTGCGTGTGCTGGGCTCCATATTGCTATGGCTGTTTATAGCGGTATGTTGCTGGGATATTATATTTCTGTTTTACCCTAAAAATAGGGTTGAAATTGAACGGAGGTACCCCGATAAGCTATCTAATGGCGACAAAAATCCACTTTCCTTGCAGGTCTGCAGTCGCTATCCGGTACAGATTAAAATTCGTATTTTAGAAGAGCTACCCGTACAGCTACAGTTGCGGAATCAGGAGTTTAAGCTTTTCTTATTACCCAATAGGCCCCAAGAAATTGACTTCGCGTTGTCGCCAAAGCAACGAGGCATTTACGCTTTTGGCTTCTGCAATGTCCTGGTCGCTTACCTCGGGCTTTTTGAGCGTAGGTTTGTACTTTCGCAGCCCCAGGAAATTCCCTGCTATCCCTCCTTTATACAAATGAGAAAATACCAGCTGCTGGCGACGACAGATCGTTTAGTCGAGTTGGGTGTTAAACGTATCCGACGCATCGGTAGCACGTTGGAGTTCGACCACATCCGAGCGTATGTGCGTGGCGACGAGTATAAACATATGAACTGGAGAGCGTCGGCGAAAAACAAGAAGCTGATGGTAAATCAATTTCAAGAAGAAAGATCACAGCCTATTTATTCTTTTATTGATCTGGGGAGGGTGATGCGTATGCCATTTAATGAAATGACCTTGTTGGATTACGCCATTAACGCATCCTTGGTCTTATCGAGCGCCGCCTTGTTGAAGCAAGATCGCGCGGGTTTACTTACCTTCGGTAAAGAGGTAACAAACCATATTCCAGCAGAAAAGCATAATGCGCAGTTAAAAAAAATATCCGATAATCTGTACAACATCACTACGGCATTTGAAGAGTCGGAATTTGGTAACCTATATGCCTTTGCGCGTAAACATATAAATAAGCGCGCGTTAATATTTTTATACAGCAATTTCGAAACCATAGCGGCCTTAAACCGGCAGATGCCTTATCTACGGATGTTAAACCAAAGCCATATTGTTGTGGTTATCGTTTTTAAAAATACCGAGTTGATCGATATGGCCAAGGAACCGGCAAAAAAAATGATAGCAATCTATTCTAAAATTATCGCCGAGAAGTTTGTCTACGAAAAGCAGCTCCTGATCCAAGAATTAACGCGAAATGGTTTACAAACGATTTATACCGCTCCAGAAGAACTAAGTATTCAAGCCATAAATAAATACCTAGAGATAAAAGCACGTGGCCTTATATAAAAATACGAGCGCATAAAAAAAGAGCGGTATTGCTACAGCTCTTTCTTATACTTATAAACCAAAAGAAGTTTTGATTTTATCGACATAGTCTAGTTTTTCCCAGGTAAACAACTCCACCTCTAAAGTCTTCTTGTCGCCATTAGAGTTTTCAAATGTTTTCGTAACACGTTTCGGCGTTCTCCCCATATGTCCGTAAGCTGCAGTTTCGGCATAAATAGGATTACGTAAGCCCAATCGTGTCTCAATACCGTACGGGGTCATATCGAATATCGATGCTATCTTAGTGGCAATTTCACCATCAGTAAAGTCTACTTTGCTGGTGCCATATGTATTAACATAAATCCCCATCGGGTCTTTAACACCAATAGCATACGAAATTTGCACCAAAATCTCGTCCGCAATTCCTGCGGCAACAAGGTTTTTGGCAATATGGCGTGTCGCATAAGCTGCCGAGCGGTCTACTTTCGAAGGGTCTTTGCCCGAGAAAGCACCACCACCGTGGCCACCTTTACCGCCATAAGTATCCACAATAATCTTACGGCCAGTAAGGCCCGTATCTCCATGTGGACCACCGATTACAAATTTACCGGTAGGGTTAATATGGAATTTAATATCATCGTTAAACAAGGCCTGCAACTCCGGCTTAAGCTGCGCTTTAACCCGAGGAATAAGGATATTTTTGATGTCTTCCGTAATTTTTTGAAGCATCGCTTTCTCCTCTGCAAAGTCGTCGTGCTGGGTAGAAATAACAATAGCATCTATACGCTGCGGTTTGTGGTCGTCGCTATAGGCTAGCGTTACCTGCGATTTGGCATCAGGTCGAAGGTACGTAATTTCGTTGTTCTCCCGACGTAAAGCCGCCAACTCAAACAACAAACGATGTGCAAGGTCTAATGCCAAAGGCATATAGTTTTCCGTTTCATTATTGGCATAGCCAAACATAATCCCCTGGTCGCCGGCACCTTGATCCTGTTTAGTTTTGCGGTCTACCCCCTGGTTAATATCTGCCGATTGCTCATGAATGGCCGAAAGTACACCACAGGAATTGGCCTCGAACATGTATTCAGACTTGGTATATCCGATTTTCTGAATCACCGAACGTGTGATTTTTTGAACATCTAAATAAATTTTGGATTTTACCTCTCCCGCCAATACTACCTGTCCGGTTGTTACCAATGTTTCTATGGCAACACGTGAATCTTCATCCCAAGCAAGGAAATTGTCAATTAATGCATCGGATATTTGATCGGCAATTTTGTCTGGATGGCCTTCCGATACCGATTCGGATGTAAATAAATATGCCATATTTAATTATTTGTTAGAAATTAAAAATGTAAGGAAAGCCGCATATAGGAAAGAAGTGGTAAACGTTGCTTAAAGAATATGGTTTTAGCACTTTTTTTCCGTGGTTGCAATCTCCCTTTACTACGCTATAGTAAAATGCAAATCAGTCCACATTTTGTGGGTACAAAGCTACAACTCTTTTATAATTATTAAAAATGAATTTTGTGGAATGCTGATATTAATCCAGTTAATGTCAAGGAGCGACGTAAAAATAGCCAAGTTAAATTTCGCGTGCCTCTGCTTTTGCGAATAACCTTTTAGAGGGCTTATGTACAAACTCATCTTTTGACGCTGGAGATAATAATTTTTACTAGGTAATTAATTCCTACGGATTACTATCTTTACCACGGGAAAAATTATTATGGTTGAGCAAAAGAAGATACTCTTTGTTGTGAACCCAATATCTGGGGGAAAGAAAAAGACAGCTTTTAATAAGCAGGTGTTGGAAGTCTTGGACTTAAAAAAGTTTAATCCTACCTTTCAGCAAACGACCAAACCTAATCATGCCTATGAATTGGGAAAAAAGGCCATCGAAGAAAAGTACGATGCCGTTATTGCGGTTGGTGGCGATGGTACCATTAATGAATTAGGCTCGGCTTTGGTGGGCTCGGATATTCCATTGGGTATTATTCCCGAAGGATCCGGAAATGGACTGGCCTTATATTTAGGTATACCCATGAATGAAACCGCGGCCATACGTAGAATAAACAAGTTCGAAACTGTAGCGGTAGATTCTGGAATTATAAACGGTAGGCCATTTTTTAATATCGCTGGTCTTGGTTTTGATGCCTCCGTAAGCGACCGCTTTGCCAACGACACTATCCGTGGGCCTATTGGCTACCTCCGCTCTGTAATCGATGTTTTAAAAAACTATAAACCCTGCCATTACACGTTAGAAATTGATGGCGTTAGTTTGGAGCGCGAAGCGTTTATGATATCGGTAGCAAACTCCCCCCAATATGGCAACAACGCCTATATTGCACCAAATGCTTCCGTAAGTGATGGTATGCTGGATGTTTGTATCGTGCGCAAGTTTCCCATGTACATCTTGCCCAAAATGGTCTTTCATTTATTTAACCGATCGGCAGATCAATCGGAATACGTAGAAATCATACCCGGGAAAAATATTAAAATTATACGTAAAGACAATGGTCCGGTGCATATCGATGGCGAGCCTTTGTCTTTAGTAGGCGACCTCGATATTCAAGTAAACCCGGGATCGTTAAATATTATTTGTTAAAAATGGCTAAACAGAAGAAACAACGCTTTGAGGGTATTGTGTACTCTACAGATGCAGACTTTTCGTATGATGTTGGGGAGGATAGTGTACCCGAGACATTAAGCAATGCACAGCAAAAGCTAAAAATCTCCTTGGATAAAAAGGCGCGTAAGGGAAAAATGGTTACCCTGATCGCCGGATTTATTGGTACAAATGAGGATTTGGAAACCCTAGCAAAATGGGTTAAACAGAAGTGTGGCGTAGGGGGATCTGCCAAAGACGGTGAAATTTTGATACAAGGAGATTTTAGGCAGAAGGTTTTTGATTTGTTGAAGGCCGAAGGTTATAATGTAAAAGGTATTGGCTTTTAATGGCCTTGAATTACTGTAACTTCCTTACTTTCAGCGCCTTTATTTTGCTTGCAAAAATGTTTTAGCGTGGCACGGTTGCAGAGTTGGGTGAGTGACAGCTCACTTATTTTTAAGCGTTAACGATTTATTAATTTGCATATCATAAAAAAAATAGTTTTTATTGCATAATATTCACAATCGGAAATACGTAAAAGGTATATGGAAGACAGGATTGCTGCTGACGCTAGTCTATCCATGTAATAATTGTAATGAATATAAAATTTAGCGTGAAAAAATTTGACTTTTGTAACAAAATAGTATATTTGTTTTGAGAGACGTCGAAATGAGGCGCAAGAGTATTGCACAAAATTGAATTGAACATAAATAATTAAACAACAGTAAAAATCTAAAAATTAGTAAAATGGCAAACGCACCAAAAACTACTAGCCCAGCAAAACAAGAAGGTGGAAACTCCGGTAATTTATTTGCGAGCTTGGCAATCGTTATTTGTTTAGTAATCGGTTACATCGTTTACAAATTTGTAATGGGTAATCCAGCAAACTTTATTGATAACAACCCAGAAAACCAACCGCTTCCAGGAAATTACTTAGGTATGGTTTACCATGCAGGAGCAATTGTACCTGTTTTATTAGGTTTATTCATTATGGTATGGGTATTCTCTATTGAGCGTTTTATCGTTATTGGTAAGGCTTCTGGGACAGGCAACGTAGGTAACTTCGTAAGAAAAGTTCAGTCTTTATTAAAATCAGGTAGCATTGATACAGCAATCTCTGAGTGTGATAAACAAAAAGGTTCGGTTGCAAACGTAATCAAAGCAGGTTTATTGAAATATAAAGATGTGGAAGCTAACCCAGGTTTAGACGCAGAAAAATCGTCTTTAGCTATTCAAAAAGAAATTGAAGAGACTACAGCTTTAGAAATGCCGATGTTAGAGAAAAACTTAAACGTTTTGGCTACTTTAGTATCTATCGGTACGTTAACAGGTCTATTGGGTACAGTAACAGGTATGATCAAGGCCTTCTCGGCATTAGCAACAGGTGGTGCGCCAGATTCAGCTAAATTAGCAAACGGTATCTCTGAGGCCCTTATCAACACGGCTACAGGTATTGCTACTTCAACTTTCGCGATCATTATGTACAACATCTTGACTGCAAAAATCGATAAATTAACATACTCTATCGACGAGGCTGGTTTCTCTATTGTACAAACGTACGCTGCAAACCACAAATAAGAAGTTTGGAATATTATTTTACTTTTTTTTATGGAAAGTGAAATATCGAAACATCTTAACGTAAAACATAGAGTTAGAGTTGTTAATTTAAAAAGATTAAAGAAATGGGTAAAGCAAAAGTAAAAAGAGCCAGTACATCCATCGACATGACGGCGATGTGTGACGTATCTTTCTTGCTGCTAACATTCTTCGTTCTTACAGCAACTGCTAGACAACCAGAAACGTTGATCGTGGATACGGCACCGTCGTACTCACAGGCTAAATTACCGGATGGAAACTTAGCGATTATCACCGTTGGCGATGAAGGAAAAGTGTTCTTTAAAATGAGTGATCCGAATGTTCGTGTACAGGCATTGCAAAATATGGCAGCCTTATACAACATTGAATTTACTCCGGAAGAATATGCAAAATTCAAAGGTCTAGAAGATTTTGGAGTATCTATGAAAACAATGAAAACATTGTTGGCTGCAGATGCTGCTGATAGAACAGGTGATAAGCAAAGAGGGATTCCTGTGGATTCTACAATGAATGCATCGAATGAATTATTTTCCTGGGTTAAACAAGCGCGTTTAGCATCTGCGAAAATATTAAAAGATAAAGCGATTGAAGATGGTAAAGACCCAGATGATATCGATTTAATGACTGTCGCAATTAAAGCGGATGCAAACGAGAAGTTTCCAAGTTTGAATTTAATAATTGAAACGTTGCGTAATCAGAAACAGAACAAGTTTAGTTTCGTAACTGGTCTGAAAGCTGATAATTAAGAAAGAAACAAATGGCAGAATTAAATCAAGACTCCGGTAAACAGGGTAAAGGCGGGAAAGTAAGATCCAAGAAAAATGGCGGTAAGGTCGATCTTACAGCTATGGTGGACTTAGCCTTCTTGTTGATTACTTTCTTTATGTTGACCACTTCCTTGAATAAACCGCAAGCGATGGATGTTGCGATGCCGGATAAAAACGTGGAGACAGATAAACAAACTGATGTCGACGTAGACGAGCACCGTAGTATAACCTTAGTATTGGGGTCAGACAATAAAATTGTTTGGTACCAAGGTGATGTCAAGAAGCCTTTGCAAGGTCCGACGGTTATCGATTATAGCAAAGATGGATTACGTGCTATTTTATTAAAAATGAAACAGCTAGTCCCTCAACAGACAGGTGGTAAAGATATAATCGTAGTAATACGTCCTAGTGAAAAATCAGTAACTAGAAATATCGTTGACGCATTGGATGAAATGAAAATTGCGGACATCAAACGTTACATGATTTCTAACCGAATTATGAACGACGAAATTGAGCTATTGAAAAAAGAAAACCTGTACAACGATTAATCGTTAGCAGGGGATCATAAAAAGAAATAATATGTTTGAAAAGTTGAATATATTTAAAAAAGAGTGGCTTGATGTTGTCTTCGAAAACAGGAACAAAGCTTACGGAGCCTACGAGCTTCGTAAGATTGGACCGAAAGCTACCAACACGGCCCTGCTTATTGTGGCGGCAGTAGTTGCGGCTTTCAGTATTCCTCAGGCATTAAATCTAAAGCTTTTCTCTGGAAAAGAGGCTCCGAAAGAGGAGATCGCTTTTACCGAAGAGGTTACTTTAGAGGATTTGAATGAGAAACTTCCTGAAGAAGAAGAAAAGCCAGTCGTGCAGGAGGAAGCACCAAAGATTGCTGAGTCCAAGCCTGCATTAGATGTAGTTGCTTTACCTGAAATCAAACCTGTGCCAAAAGAAAAGGCTGTTGAAACGGAAATATCTACCGTGGAAGAAGCTACAGATAAGAAAAAACTTATCGGTCCAACGGCAATGAAGGGGATGAAAGGTGGTAGTATTACTACAGAAGGTAAATGGGGTACTAAAGATGTAGCAGGTTCTGCTACAGGTAGTACTAAAGGCGTTGAAGGTGGTACGGGTTCGGGCGACGAGATTTTCGAGTCGGTAGAAATACAACCGCAACCTCCGGGTGGTATGGAGCAGTTCCGTAAATGGATTTCTGAAAACTACCAATACCCACAAGGTGCAATTGAC
The DNA here is from genome assembly GCF_049319645.1 of Sphingobacterium sp. Mn56C. Lineage (NCBI taxonomy): Bacteria > Pseudomonadati > Bacteroidota > Sphingobacteriia > Sphingobacteriales > Sphingobacteriaceae > Sphingobacterium > Sphingobacterium sp. Mn56C. The sequence goes on along the minus strand of NZ_JBMOUC010000003.1, from coordinate 365,412 downwards.
GCTGGTGTAAAAGGTACTGTTCTGGTTTCTTTCGTAGTAGAGAAAGACGGTTCTTTGACTGATGTTAAAGTAGTACGTGATTTATCCTACGGTACGGCGCAAGCTGCTATCAACATGCTTAAAAAAGCTAAAAAATGGCAGCCAGGTATCCAAAATGGTAGACCTGTGCGTGTGGCATTCCAATTGCCTATCCGTTTGGACTTAACCAATATGTAATGGGTTTCAACTCCAACACAGATAATACAAAATTTAGACAGAAATCGCCGACACAGCGATTTCTGTCTATTTTAGGCCTATGCATGTTCCTATTCTATTTTATCATTGGTATTTTGATAATCTTCTGGAAGGACTTTCCCATAGAGATTGATAAGGCATACAAAAATATGTTCGGTATTTTGCTTATTGTCTATTCATTTATGCGGTTCGCTAGGTTATGGCAGAACAATTTTTTACGCTAAAATTGTTGAAGTTTACGCTTTTTTTTAATCCTTTTATTTTATTACAATGAAAGTATGGTATCCCTACGTTTTCTTAGGTCTGTTGCTTTTTGGACTTAATAGCTGTTCCAGTAATTCTTCGAAATCTGGTAATGAGGATGTTTTGGTGGGCAGCTTAAAGGTCGTTGCCGACGAGACGATTTTGCCGCTTATACAAGAACAAAAAGAAGTTTTTGAAAGTTCGTATACCAATGCGAAAGTATTGGAAAGCGGAAAGCCTGAAATTCAAGCAATTAATACTTTGCTTAAAGGTGAGGCAGATGTCGCTATTTTAACGCGCGCGTTGAATGCGGACGAAAAAAAGAGCTTTGAACAGCGTCAAATTACGCCTCGAATCTTTGCTTTTGCTTATGATGGCATTGTTTTGGTTAGTAATAAAAACGACATAGACACGGGGGTCGTGGTTTCCGATATTATTGAACTATTGAAGGGTAATAAAGTAAAACCTTATACCTTAGTTTTTGATAACGTTAACTCCAGTATTTTACGATACTTCCGCGATTTAGGGAATATAGAAAAAGTGGCTAATACCTTTGTAGAAGCAAAAACTAATGCCGAGGAGGTTTTAAAGACAGTGGCTTCGTCCACAGGAAAGATTGGTTTTTTGAGTTTAAATCAATATTTAACTTTCGAAAGTTCTTTTCAAGAAATGGATAAAATTCGTATCTTGAGCGTGCTAAATGAGAAATTAGCCACGCCAAAATACGTTAAACCCTCGCAGGCAAGCTTGTCTACCGACGAGTATCCGCTGAAACGGGAGATTTTCGTGTTAAATTACCAACCAAACTTGGGTTTGGGAATTGGTTTTTCGGCTTTTCTTACGGGCGATAGAGGCCAGCGCATTGTACTTAAAGCAGGTATGTTGCCTGTAACAATGCCAGGAAGAGAGATAATAATTAGAAATTGATAATACTTAACTAAGAACATAAACGGAATGATGACAAAAAGCAAATTGTTTTTAAGTTTAGCATTAGCTGGAGCTTTTGTTGGATCAGCTAGCGCTCAAAGTTTGAAAGATGCTCAGACAGCAATCAAAGCTGAGCAATATGACAAAGCAAAAGGAATTTTGCAGAGTTTAGTGCAAAAAAAAGGTAAAGACGGACAGAATTATTTCTACTTAGGTCAGGTTTATTTGATCAATGAAAAAGCAGATAGTGCGGCTGTATTTTTTAATGAGGGCTTAGTTAATGCGCCGAAAGAGGTGTTGAATACGGTAGGTCTTGGTATTGTAGACTTGCAAAAAAATAACGTTTCAGCAGCGGAACAGAAATTTGCACAAGCAACTTCGTCCTTAGGTAAAAAAGATTATTTGCCACTTTATTATATCGGACGTGCTTATATCGACGCGCCTAAACCGGATTACGCGAAAGCCGTAGATTATTTATCACAGGCCAAAGCTAAAAATGCGAAGGACGCTTCGGTGTCTGTAGCATTAGGGGATGCATACGTGGGTATGGGTGGTCAAGCGAGCCAGGCCTTCTTAAGTTATCAGGAAGCCGAAAACTTAGATCCTAATTTAGTGGAAGCGAGAATCGGTAAAGCGATTATCGTACGTCGTGCTCAGGCTTTTGAGGAAGCGTTAACGCAGTTTGAAACAATCGCTTCTGAATACCCGAACTACGGTCCTGTTTACCGTCAGATTGCGGAGACACAATTGCAAATTGCTAAACGTTTGCCAGATACAAACGATGCTGAAAAGGCTGCTTACGAAACGCAGGTTTCTAAAGCCGTGGATAGCTATAAAAAATATTTAGAGGTTACGGGTGATAATTCACCGGAAGCTTTAGTGCGTTACGCCGATTTCTTGGTTTACGGACAGCAGTATGAGCAATTGAAATCTGTTGCTCAGAAACTTGAAAATGTACCGGGTGTTGATGCGAAGGTATTCCGTTATTTAGGTTTGATCGCGGTTAACCAGGAAAAGGATTACGCGAAAGGGGTAGAGTACTTCGGCAAATTATTCGCTTCTGCGGATGCGGACCGTTTAATTGATATCGATTACTTGTTCGCAGGTTTGGCGTATGTTGAAACGGGCGATGTAGAAAAAGGTTTACCTTTATTAAAAACTGCCTTAGAGAAAAACCCTGAGATGATGCCTGAGATTGGATCTGCCGGTATGGTGGCTTACGGTCAGGGTAAATATGATGTTGCTGCGGCAATCTTCAATATCCCGGCAAACCAAAAAGGTACAGATTTCTACTACGAAGCGAATTATTTCTTAGGAAATGCAAACTTCCGTGCCGGATCGGCGAAGAAAGAAAAAGAGCAGGATGCTACAAAAGAGCTGAACGATGCGATTAAAGCGTTTGATGTAATTATCAAATCTAATGATCAGAAAGTTTACGATGAGTACCTAGCGGATGCTTTATATATGACAGGATTTGCTAATATGCAATTGGATGTTATTGACCCGGAAACACCGGAACTGGCTAAAGGTTTATTCGTGCCTGCTTTTGACCAGTTGGTACAGGTATTGAACGACAAAAAAACTAAAGGTGGTACCTGGTCGGATGATGATATCAATAAATTGGTTGACTCGTACAATAATGTGGGGTACTATTACTTATTAAAAGGTGATAACAAAAAAGCATTACAGTATTTCCAAAATACCATCAAAGTTAAACCTGATGATGAAAATGCTCAAGCTTATTTAGATTACTTGAAAGGGTAATTAATGGCTAACCATAAAAAAAGGGAAACTTTTCGAGTTTCCCTTTTTTTATTGCTTAAAATTCCTTAATTTGTTTACGTAACTGATACTAAACTTTTTATGGAGAATATGCACCCACAAAGCATGCCCATGGATTATGTCCCTATTCTAATTCAATTGGGTGTTGCAGCAGGCTTTGGAATTGTTACCATTATTGGTACGCATCTTTTGGGGCCTAAAGTAAAAACCGAAAATAAACTCTCTGCATTCGAATCTGGTGTGGAAGTCGTCGGGAATGCTCGCCAACCCTTTTCTATTAAATATTTTCTTGTTGCCATCTTATTCGTTGTATTCGACGTGGAGGTTATTTTTATGTACCCTTGGGCCGTAAATTTCCGCGAATTTGGTTTTCAGGGCTTAATAGAGATGTTCATATTTATGGGTTTGCTGCTTTTAGGCTTTATTTATGTCATCAAAAAGAAAGCGCTAGACTGGGATTAGAATTGTTCTAAATAGCTGATTTTCATTTTATTTACTTCAATTTATTGGTATATTGAGGTATTATAAACTTAACGAAGAGAGAACGCTAATTATGGACAAAGTCACCTTAGCGGAAGCGCCTCCAGGTGTAGAAGGAGCCGGTTTTTTCGCCACCTCATTGGATAAAGTCATTGGTTTGGCACGTGCCAATTCTTTATGGCCGTTACCTTTTGCGACGTCTTGTTGTGGAATAGAATTTATGGCCACCATGGGTTCTACATATGATCTCGCCCGTTTTGGTGCCGAGCGCCCCAGCTTTTCCCCGCGACAGGCTGATATGCTTTTGGTCATGGGTACGATTGCAAAAAAAATGGCTCCCGTATTAAGACAGGTGTACACACAAATGGCAGAGCCCCGATGGGTAATCGCTGTGGGAGCCTGTGCTTCTAGTGGGGGTATTTTTGATACCTACTCCGTTTTACAGGGCATCGATGAAATTATTCCTGTAGATGTGTATGTGCCGGGCTGCCCACCAAGGCCAGAGGCTATATTGGACGGCGTATTGAAGTTACAGGATATTGTACGTAGTGAGTCCTTAAACCGAAGGAACAGCCCGGCGTATAAAGCCTTATTGGATAGTTACGGAATACATACAGACCATGGATAAACTTGATAATGCAATTGTTTTAGCGCGTGTGTTGGATAAATTTGCGGATGGCGTGCAGCCGTTGGGGGAGCCCCATGGTTTGCTGACGATCTCTACCGACCCTGCGCATATCATCGCAGTGCTGCAGTTTTTAAAAACGGATGAGCAGTTACGGTTTAATTACCTAACAGATATTACCGCTGTGCACTACCCGAACCAGGAGCTAGCCTTTGCTGTTGTATATCACTTGCATAACCTTTTTCAAAACTTACGCATCCGGATAAAGGTGTTTGTACGTGCTGATAACCCCATAGTGCCTACGGCAACCACGGTGTGGAAGGGAGCGAACTGGATGGAACGGGAGACCTTTGATTTTTATGGTATACAGTTCGAAGGGCATCCCGATTTAAGGCGCATTTTGAATGTGGAAGATATGGATGTTTTTCCGATGCGCAAAGAGTATCCATTGGAAGACCCCAACCGCGTTGATAAGAAAGATTTTTATTTTGGCCGATAACCCAATAGGTAAAGAAGATGAGCAACCCAATAACCAAGATAACCCCAAACCAACCTGTTTTTTTCGATAATGACCCGCAAGACGAGCTGATAACGCTGAATATCGGGCCTACACACCCGGCCACACATGGGGTGTTTCAGAATGTGGTGCAGATGGATGGTGAACGTATTGTAAGTGGTGTTTCGACAATTGGTTACATTCACCGGGCATTCGAAAAAATTGCTGAACATCGGCCATTTTATCAGATTACTCCACTTACCGACCGGTTAAATTATTGCTCTTCGCCCATAAATAATATGGGCTGGCATATGACGGTGGAAAAGTTGCTGGGTATAACTATCCCGAAGCGGGTGCAGTATATGCGGGTTATGGTGATGGAGCTGGCACGGATTGCTGATCATATTATCTGTAACGGAATTTTAGGCGTCGATACTGGGGCCTTCTCGGGGTTCTTGTATGTGATGCAGGAACGGGAGGCGATATACGAAATATTTGAGGAAATCTGTGGCGCCCGTCTGACGACTAATATTGGCCGTATTGGCGGTTTTGAGCGCGACTTTAACGCCATTGTTTTTGAGAAGGTAAGGGCTTTCCTGGAGCGTTACCCTGCGGTGTTGTCCGAGTTTGAGGAGTTGTTTGTTCGCAACCGCATTTTTATTGAAAGAACATCGGGTGTAGCCGCCGTTACGGCAGAGGAGGCTTTGGACTATGCCTGGTCGGGGCCTATTCTGCGGGCTACAGGGGTGGATTACGATGTCCGTGTTACAGCACCCTATTGCGCGTATGAGGAGTTCGACTTCGATGTGCCTGTAGGTACGAATGGCGATGTATACGACCGTTTTATGGTGCGTAACGAAGAGATGCGACAGTCTATGCGGATTATTGCACAGGCGTTAGATAAGATAGCGCTGGAGCCGCCGGGAATATTTCATGCGGATGTGCCTGAGTTTTACTTGCCACCAAAAGAGCAGGTGTATACGAATATGGAGGCGCTGATTTATCATTTCAAAATTGTTATGGGCGAGCTGGAGACCCCAAAATCGGAGGTTTACCAGGCTGTAGAAGGCGCCAACGGCGAGTTGGGTTTCTATTTAATACACGATGCTGGACGAACGCCCTATCGTTTACACTTTCGGCGACCATCTTTTATCAACTATCAGATGTTTGCGCCCATGAGTGCCGGGATGCTGATCTCGGACGCGATTATTAATATGAGTAGTTTAAACGTTATTGCAGGAGAATTAGATGCTTAGTGTACAAGAAAACTATCCCGTAGAATTTGCTGCTGCCCTGCTTGAGAAGTTTGGGGAAGTAGTGAGCCGTTATCCTGAAGGCCGGCAGAAGTCGGCGTTGCTGCCTATTTTGCATTTGGTGCAGGCCGAATATGGCTGGCTAAGTGCACAGGCCATGGATGCCGTAGCGGCATACTTAGGTATACAGCCGATAGAGGTATATGAGGTCGCAACATTTTATAGTATGTATTTTTTACAACCTCAGGGCAAATATACCCTGGAGATTTGCCGTACCGGCCCCTGCTGTCTTGTGGGTGCCGAAAAAATTATGGAGCACATCGCCACTACCCTTGGGGTAAAAGAAGGCGAGGTTACGGAGGATGGCTTATTCTCTTGGCGTGGCGTAGAATGTTTGGCTGCCTGTGGTTATGGCCCCGTGCTCCAGATTGGTCCTGCCTATACTTTTTATGAGCAGCTGACCGCTGATGGAGTAGACGACTTAATACAATCTTTACGCAACAATACACAGCAGGAAGGGTAATATATTATGGGACGTAAACTATTATTACAACATATCAATACACCGGGCATACAAGGCTATGCCGTATATCGCGAAAAGGGGGGGTACCGGGCGGTAGAAAAGGCATTGAAAACCATGTCGCCGGATGATGTCGTAGAGGAGGTCAAAAAATCAGGCCTCCGTGGGCGTGGCGGTGCCGGTTTCCCGACGGGCATGAAATGGGGCTTTCTGGCCAAACCGGAAGGTGTACCGCGTTATTTGGTATGTAATGGCGACGAATCGGAACCTGGAACGTTTAAAGATCGTTACCTCATGACGCATATTCCGCATGCCTTAATCGAAGGGATGATTGTGTCGAGTTATGCCCTGGGGGCCAATACTTCGTATATCTATGTACGAGGCGAAATGATGCCGCAGGTGCGTATTCTTGAACATGCAATTGCCGAAGCTAAGGCTGCCGGCTTTATCGGTCAGAATATTCTGGGCACAGGTTATAATCTTGAAATTTATGTGCAGCCTGGTGCTGGAGCGTATATCTGCGGGGAGGAAACAGCGCTGCTGGAGTCGTTGGAAGGGAAACGGGGTAACCCCCGGATAAAACCGCCATTCCCGGCTGTAGCGGGCTTATATGGCTGCCCTACGGTGGTAAATAATGTGGAGTCTATTGCTGCTACCGTGCCCATTATAAACGATGGCGGTGAGGCTTATGCGAATATTGGAATAGAACGTAGTACAGGAACAAAACTTATCTCGGCAAGTGGCAATATCAACAAGCCGGGGGTATATGAAATAGAACTGGGGGTGCCGGTTGAAGAGTTTATCTACTCCGACGAATATTGTGGCGGCATGGCCAACGGTAAGCGGTTAAAAGCTTTGGTTGCCGGAGGTTCTTCGGTTCCGATATTACCCGCCAACTTGATTACGAAAACCGCAGCGGGCAATCCGCGCCTTATGACCTATGAATCGCTTGCCGATGGCGGCTTTCAAACGGGTACCATGATGGGTTCAGGGGGCTTTATTGTGTTCGACGAAGATCAGTGTATTGTGCGTAATACATGGAACTTTACGCGCTTTTATCACCACGAAAGCTGCGGACAGTGTTCCCCTTGTCGGGAGGGTACCGGATGGATGGAAAAGGTGCTTCATAAAATTGAACATGGCCGTGGCAGTATGGCTGATATAGACCTGCTGTGGGATATACAGCGTAAAATTGAGGGAAACACCATCTGCCCACTTGGCGACGCCGCAGCCTGGCCTGTAGCAGCGGCCATACGCCACTTTAGGGATGAATTTGAATGGCATGTCCTGCATCCGCAGGAATCGCAGCATACAAATTATGGTTTAGCGCATTATGCCGATCCGTTGGCACCTATTGCGCAATAGCGAAATATTGGTAAAGCATATTAGAGCAGATACGATGGCAGAAGAAGCAGTAAAATTTAAAGTAACAATTGATGGTATTCCTGTTGACGTAGATCCGGGCACCACAATTCTGAATGCCGCCCGCTTAATAGGTGGCGATATTGTGCCTCCGGCGATGTGTTATTACTCGACGTTGCAGGGGTCCGGTGGCAAGTGCAGAACCTGCCTGGTAAAGGTCGCTAAGGGTAGCGAAAAAGACCCCAGGCCCATGCCCAAGCTGGTGGCATCCTGCCGTACAACAGTGATGGATGGTATGGAGGTGGAGAACATCAGCTCTACGGAAGTGCTGGAAACGCGCAAGAGCATTGTCGAGTTTCTCCTAATAAACCATCCCTTAGATTGCCCCGTTTGCGACCAGGCTGGCGAGTGTAAACTTCAGGATCTGAGCTATGAACATGGCTCTGATGTTACGCGGTATGAGTTTGAAAGGCGTACGTTCGAGCGTATCGATATCGGCGATAAGATACAGCTGCATATGAACCGCTGTATCATGTGTTTCCGCTGTGTTTTTGTCGCCGAGCAGTTGACCACAAAACGGGAGCACGGCATCTTGAACCGGGGCGACCATGCCGAGATATCAACCTATATTCACCAGGCTCTAGACCATGATTTTATAGGCAACGTCATTGATGTTTGTCCGGTTGGCGCGCTGACCGATAAAACCTTCCGCTTTAAAAATCGGGTTTGGTTTACCAAGCCTGTGGATGCCCACCGAGATTGTCCTACCTGTGCCGGCAAGGTCACTTTATGGTATAAGGGCGACGAAGTACTCCGCGTAACAGGGCGTAAGGATGAATACGGTGAGGTAGCAGAATTTATCTGCAATACCTGTCGTTTCGACAAGAAACACACCTCCGATTGGGTACTGGAGCAGCCTACACCGGTAGAAGCCGAATCGGTAATTGCGGCCAACCATTACCGGGCCTTTCATTTACCAGCGGTAATTCAGGAGAATAAAAAACTACAAGAGGCCAATGCAGAACAGCTGGCCCGTACGGAACGATTAAAATAAATAGCCCATGGAAACAGCCTATATAATCGAAAAATTAATCCTTGTCGTTATCGTATTTACTATAACCTTGGTTATTGCCATGTATTCCACCCTTGCCGAACGTAAGATCGCCGGTTTTATGCAAGATCGTTTAGGCCCCGACCGGGCGGGGATATATGGTATGCTGCAGCCGCTATGTGATGGTGGAAAATTCTTCTTTAAGGAGGAGATTATTCCTGCAGGAGCCCATAAGCCACTGTTTATTCTGGGACCAGTAATTGCTATAATAACGGCATGTATCAGCTCGGCTGTAATACCTTGGGGGCAAGAATTAAGCATCGGTGGCCATACCATTAGCCTGCAGGTTGCCGAAGTGAATATCGGCGTATTGTACATTTTCGGCGTTATTGCCTTGGGTGTTTACGGCATAATGCTTGGGGGCTGGGCTTCCAATAATAAATTCTCCTTAATGGGTGCCATTCGTGCGGCATCTCAAAGTATAAGTTACGAAATTGGTCTCGGGCTGTCGTTAATCGCTTTACTGATGGTAACAGGAACGCTGCAAATTGGCGAGATCGTTGCCCAGCAGTCGGGCTTTGTGAATTGGAATATCTGGGTGCAGCCTTTAGGCTTTTTAATATTTATTACCTGTGCTTTTGCCGAATGTAACCGCGTACCCTTCGACTTGCCTGAGTGTGAAACCGAATTGGTAGGGGGCTACCATACCGAGTATTCCTCCATGAAGTTGGGGTTATATATGTTTTCCGAATATATCAATATGTTCGTCTCCTCGGCGCTTATGGCGGCTTTATATTTTGGGGGGTATAACTTTCCGTTTATGTACGATTTGGGCCTGTCACAGAATTGGATTACCCTGATCGGTGTACTGGTATTTTTTCTTAAAATCTTTGGCTTTATTTTCTTCTTTATGTGGATACGCTGGACATTACCGCGCTTTCGCTACGACCAGCTTATGAACCTGGGCTGGAAGGTGTTGATACCGCTTGCTATTGCCAATATCGTGCTTACCGGCGTTGTAACGCTATGGTTCGATAAGTAGCAGCCTGGAGATATAAACGGTTATTTTTTAATTATACAATGGAAAGTAGAGTTGTAGAAAACGGAGTATACTGGAGCCAAGCGCTTTAATGTTAGGGCTATAACCTTCAAAAAGATTAAACTATGCAATCATTAAGTAATAGAAAAAAAGTACTCGAACAGAAGCCCATGAATATCTGGGAACGTATGTATTTGCCGGCCATTGTGAAGGGATTATCGATTACTTTAAGGCATTTTTTTAAGAAAACACCAACGGTTCGTTATCCCGAACAGGAAAGACCGTACGCCAAGAACTTTCGCGGTCAGCACTCTCTAAAGCGCGATGAGCAAGGCCGCGAACGCTGTACGGCCTGTGGTTTATGTGCCCTTTCGTGCCCTGCAGAAGCCATCAGCATGATTGCTGCCGAACGGTCTAAAGAGGAGATGCACCTGTACAGGGAGGAGAAATATGCGGCGGTATACGAGATCAATATGCTGCGCTGTATATTCTGTGGTTTATGCGAAGAAGCCTGCCCGAAGGAAGCCATCTACCTCGATGGCCCGCACGTGACGGCAGAATACTTGCGTAAAGACTTTATCTATGGCAAAGACAAACTTGTAGAGCCCAAATTCGATATTACCAAACTTACACAAGAAACGCCCTAAGCCCATGAGTATATTCTATTTTGTAGCCTTTCTGTCGATATTTTTTGCACTGATGACTATTTTTACGAAGAACCCTGTGCATAGCGTGTTGTACCTGGTGATTACCTTTTTCACCTTTACCATTCATTACATTTTATTGAATGCCCAATTTTTGGCGGTCGTAAACTTTATTGTTTACATGGGCGCTATTATGGTGCTATTTCTATTTGTATTGATGTTGTTGAACCTAAACAAAGAAAGTGAACCCATAAAATCAAACCTTGTTAAGGTGATGGGGGCGATTGCGGGGATGTGTATGCTGGCCACATTTTTGGGCGCCTTCCGTATTATGGAAGTCGACAATGGCTTCATAACGGGAAATGCCGATGTGGGCTTGGTTAAAAACCTAGGTAAGATATTGTTTAACGAGTTTTTGCTCCCCTTTGAGCTGTCTTCAATTTTATTGTTAACAGCCATGGTAGGAGCCATATTATTAGCTAAAAAAGAAAGAAAAGAAGCCTAATGGACAATTTTATACAACATATTCAGGGTATACCCATAAATCACTATTTGATTTTTTGTAGTATCATTTTTGTGATCGGCGTAATTGGGGTTTTAATCCGGCGTAACGTGATTATAATGATGATGTCTATTGAGCTGATGCTGAATTCGGTGAATTTACTATTGGCTGCCTTTTCTGCTTATAGGGGCGATGGTAGCGGACAGGTATTTGTGTTTTTTGTTATGGCATTGGCTGCTGCCGAAGTTGCGGTAGGGCTGGCCATTGTCATTATGGTATACCGGAATACCAAATCCGTGGATATCGATTCGTTAAGTAAGTTACGTTGGTAAATTAGAAAGCTAAAAACCTCAAGTTATGATGGATATTCTTTGGTTAATACCGTTATTGCCGTTAATCGGATTTATAATCAATGGCCTAGGGCAAACAATCCTCCCCAAAAGTGCGATTGGCAGTATTGGGAGTGGTTTGGTGCTGGCGGCCTTTATTTTAAGCTGTACCGTATTTGCTACGGTGCTGAATGCGGCTAATAGCGGCGCTGAAACCTCCTTCAGCGCGCACCTGTTCGATTGGTTTTCTGTGGGCGATTATACCCTTAGCTTCTCGTTTTTAATTGATCCGCTGAGTGTATTAATGATGCTGATTATAACGGGAGTAGGTTTTTTAATCCACGTATACGCGATAGCGTACATGAAAAACGACCCTGGTTTTGGAAAGTTTTTTGCCTACCTGAATCTATTTATCTTCTTTATGGTCCTGCTGGTTATGGGGTCCAATTACCTGATTATGTTTATTGGCTGGGAAGGGGTAGGGCTATGTTCGTATCTACTTATTGGCTTTTGGTATACCCATAAATCCTATGCATCGGCAGCGAAAAAGGCATTTGTAATGAACCGTATTGGCGATTTAGGCTTTCTGATTGCTGTTTTCGCAATTTTGGCTGCCTTTGGCTCGCTGGAGTTTACGGCCGTATTTGAAAAGGCAAGTCTTTTTCCTATGGGCGACGCAACGCTACTGCTGATTACCTTACTGCTGTTTATTGCTGCAACAGGAAAATCAGCACAGATTCCGCTGTTCACCTGGCTACCGGATGCTATGGCCGGACCGACTCCTGTTTCCGCATTAATACATGCTGCCACAATGGTTACAGCAGGGGTCTATTTAATTGTTCGGTCTAATATTCTGTTTACACTATCGCCCATTACCTTGCAATTAATTGCCTGCATTGGTGTATGTACCGCCTTAATGGCCGCCATAATTGCGCTTACACAAAATGATATTAAAAAAGTCTTAGCCTATTCTACCGTATCTCAGTTGGGCTTTATGTTCCTTGCCTTGGGTGTTGGGGCATATACAGGGGCATTTTTCCATGTGCTAACCCATGCCTTTTTTAAGGCTTTATTATTCTTGGGTGCGGGCTCGGTAATCCATGCTATGCACGACGAGCAGGATATGCGTAAGATGGGCGGGCTCAAAAAGGCACTACCCGTAACGTATGGTACCATGCTGGTAGCCACCCTGGCCATTGCCGGTATCCCGCCCTTCTCGGGGTTTTTCTCGAAGGATGAGATCTTAGCTTTTACCTTCGCAGCGAATCCGCTACTCTGGATATTAGCCTTTGCCGCTGCATTATGTACCGCATTTTATATGTTCAGGTTAATGTACCTTACTTTTTATGGCACCTATAGAGGCGCTGAGTCGACGCAGCAAAAACTCCATGAGTCGCCATGGGCAATGCGGATACCTCTGCTTATTTTGGCTGTATTTGCTGGCGTTGCCGGCGCTTTAAATGTGCCCGAAGCACTTGGCGGCAGCCACTGGCTGGCCAGCTTCCTCAGTCCTATATTCGCATATAGCGAGAAACAGGTGGCCCCCGTTCATATTGCACATACGACCGAGTATATATTAATGGCTATTTCGGCAGTTGCCGCTATACTTATGGCCGGGTTAGCGTATGGGCTGTATGTTAAAAAAGGGCAGATCCCTTCGGAAGAGGGTAAAAGCCAGGGATGGCTATACAGGCTATCGTATCATAAATTTTATATCGACGAAATCTACCAGGCGCTAATTGTGAAACCCTTAAACCAGCTATCGAGGTTCTTCTATAAAGTCATAGACAGGGCGGGTATAGATGGTATTGTAGAAGGCATAGGCGAATTTTTTATGGCTTCGGGGCGCGGTATCCGCCAGCTGCAAAGCGGACATGTGGGGTTTTACCTCTTTATGATGGTCATCGGTGTCATAGCGATTATGCTGTATGGTTTTTTAAGTATTTAGATTTGTAAATAGAAGAGATTCATGGATAACTTATTTATACTGCTACTAGTACCGCTTTTAGGAGCAATGATCTTAGCTTTTGTAAAGACCCCGTCTACCGCGAAATGGTTGGCCTTGGGTTTTTCTGTGCTGCAGTTGCTACTTACGTTGCCTTTTATATGCAAGTTTAATCCCGATGCAACGGTTCAGTTTACACAGTCCTTTGCCTGGATAAGTCGCTTTACTATTCATTTTCATATCGCTGTGGATGGCATTAGTTTGCCCCTACTCGTATTGACCAACGGGCTAATACCCTGGATAACCTTATCCAGCTTCGCCAAAAAATATACAGGTAATTTTTATGCCTTGCTTCTTTTTATGCAAATGGGGCTCCTGCTGGTGTTTATGGCGCAAGATGCTTTCACCTTTTATGTGGGCTGGGAGATTGCCTTAATACCGATTTATTTTATCTGTGCTTTATGGGGAGACGGCGATCGTATTCGTATTACGATGAAGTTTTTTATCTATACCTTTCTGGGTAGTTTGCTTATGTTGCTCGCTATTTTGTACCTATACCAACAGACAGCAAGTAAAGACTTTGAATGGGCTTCCTTTCGGGCCTTATCCTTACCCGAAGACACACAACGCTGGATCTTCTGGGCTTTTTTTCTGGCTTTTGCAATTAAAATTCCGCTGTTTCCATTCCACAGCTGGCAGCCCGATACGTATACCCATGCGCCAAGTGCCGGCACCATGCTGCTGGCGGGTATCATGCTGAAAATGGGGATCTACGGCTTGATACGCTGGTTGATACCTATAGCACCCTTAGGCGTTGCAGCCTATGGGCCTATAGCCTTAATATTGGCTCTTATCGGCCTTGTCTATGCCTCGATTATAGCGTTTAAGCAAAACGATGCAAAGCGCCTTCTTGCGTACTCATCTATTGCCCACGTAGGGCTGATAAGTGCTGGCGTGTTTGCGTGGAATACCCTGGGGCTGCAGGGTGCCGTATTACAGATGGTAAACCACGGCATATCTGTTGTAGGTTTATTCTATGTGATCGATATTTTACAAGCACGAGCAGGCAGCAGATCGCTAGCCGATCTTGGCGGTTTGGCCAAGCGTATGCCTCGGCTTTCGGTGTTATTCTTACTGCTTATTATGGGCGCCATCGGTCTGCCGCTAACCAATGGCTTTATAGGCGAATTTTTGTTACTAAAGGGGTTATATCAAGTAGGCATCTGGTATGCTGCAGTAGCCGGCCTGACGCTGATTTTTGGCGCCGTTTATATGTTGCGGTTATATCAAAAGACCATGTTAGGTCCTTTAGCGGAGACCTATGTTGCGGTAAAAGATATTCAGGGTCGCGAGTTTGTCCTGCTTATTATCGCAGCAATAGCTGTACTATACTTAGGCATATTTCCGAATAGCGTCTTACAGCTTTCCGAAGCAGCAGTTGGACAATTAACAGAGCAAATACAGTTTTAGGCATAAATTTACTTTTAGATACTATGGGTGCGATTATTACGCTAGCATTATTGGGCATTGGGGTTTTATATGTAGGGCTGTTTAAAGCAAATAAAGCTTTATTACCGGTCAGTCTCTTGGGGCTGCTTGTGGCTTTAGGGTTTGAAATATCCTTATGGCATACGGATGCAAAACCGATTTATAATGGTATGCTGGTGTTCGACCATATGGCCTTGTCATTTTCCATATTATGCATACTGACAACCGCATTGATCCTGCTGCTATCGAAGGCCTATTTCCGCGAGATAAGTTCCAATGTAGCCGAGTACTATTGTTTAATTTTATTTTCATTGACCGGTGCCCTATTGGTCTGCGCGTTCCATAATTTTGCGATGCTGTTTATCGGTATTGAGATTATGTCGGTCGCGTTATACATTTTGGTAGGCATACGCCGCAAAGATTTAAGTGGCAACGAAGCATCTTTAAAGTACTTTATTATGGGTGCCTTCTCTACAGGATTCCTGTTGTTCGGTATTACGCTGCTCTACGGTGCTACAGGCACCTTTGCCATAAACGGTGTCGCAGAATACCTTATCCAAAACCCCACTGAGGTATCGCCCTTATTTTATGGCGGTGTGCTTCTATTCCTGGTCGGTTTATGTTTTAAAGTTGGCGCAGCACCCTTTCATTTCTGGACGCCAGATGTATACGAAGGGGCTCCCATTTTAATTACCAGTTATATGAGTACCGTCGTCAAGGTAGCCTCCTTTGCTGGCTTCCTACGTCTTTTTGGTACCGTGCTCGTGCCCCTGCATGCCTATTGGACGCCCGTTTTATTGGGCGTGATTATAATTACCCTCTTTGTCGGGAACATCTCGGCCTTGCTACAGAGCAGCTTTAAGCGCATGCTGGCCTACTCCAGTATCGCCCATGCCGGATATATGCTGTTTGCTATCGTCGGCATTGGTGCCACATCTACGGCGGCAATTTTCACCTATGCTATAGCCTACAGTTTGGCTTCCGTTGCGGCATTTGGGGCGCTGATATTGGTAAAAAGAAACCTAGGCTCCGATCAGATCATGGCCTTCAACGGGCTGGGAAAGAAAAATCCACTGTTAGCTTTAACCATTACCATATCGATGCTATCGTTGGCTGGAATACCCTTAACAGCAGGGTTCATCGGTAAGTTCATGATGTTTAATGCCGCGATGTCCGATTACCATATTATTTTATTAATCCTTGCCGTAGTAAATGCCGGGATTGGAGTGTACTATTACCTGAACGTACTGGCACATATGTATTTCCGCCCCAGCGACGATGCAACAGAAGCCATTGCAGTACCGTTAAACTTTAAAGTGGTGCTCCTGTTAACGGCAGCCTTAACGCTGGTATTAGGGGTTTACCCCGATTGTATCGTATCGCTATTTTAAAAGCATGCTATAAAACAGAGCTCCCCGTGCGGGCAACCGTAGAATTTGCATTTTACGGTTCACCTGTGTTAACGTGAAAGAAATTAAAGTTTCTTAGGATGAAAGTCTTAACTTGTGCTTTAGGGTTTTTTGCGTGCTTTAAAGGCTTTCTTTAGGTTTTCCGACTTTTTAACGCTTATAAATCAGTGTTAAATATCGACGTTGTCAAGTTAAGTTTTTTCTTTTTTTCTGATTGTCTTTTGAACTTTAGAGACAAATTGTATCTTTATAATTGACCAAGGTTGATTATGAGAAGCGGAAAAGGGCAACTATTATTCTACATTATTTTTATGCTGTTGGGGCTAGTCGGTACACTTTCGACTAGGGCACAAACCGTGGTTAAAGGTGTAGTGCTCGATTCGCATACCTTAAAACCTATACCCGGTGCTGGCATTGGAACACGGTATGGTTTACGCGAAGCATCAACCGATAAGCAAGGGCATTTTATTATTAAATCCGAGCTGCAGCAAGACAGCCTTTTTATTTATGCTATGGGCTACCAGCATAAGCATATGCTATTAAACGACTCCAGCCGCAGCTGGGTGCAAGTAACCTTAGTACCTACCAACAAAGAAATAGAAGCGGTAGACATTGTAAAAAAAGGGAAGTACAATAAAAACAACCCCGCTGCCGAACTTATCGATATCGTTATCCAGCATAAAAAACAAAATAAGCTCGCCCGGAAAGACAGTTTATATTTCCAGCAATACGATAAAGTGAAATTTGGCATGGTAAATCCGAAGCCAGGCATAAGCAAAACCCTAGGCGATATCGGCTTTTTCTTTCAAAATGTCGATACCAGCCTAATCCAAGGGAAAGCCCTTCTCACCATGTATCAACAGGAAGATCTTTCCGATAATTACATCAAGCAACAGCCCAGCAGAACAAAAAAGATAATCCGTTTTCGCGAAAAGACCGAATTTAACCCCAAGTATATCAATAACCCCAATATAGAATCGTACCTAAATTACCTGTTTCAGCCCGTAGACATATACGACGAAAGTATATTTTACCTCAATAAACTACTGTTAAGTCCGATTGCCGATAACGCCAAATTGTATTATAAATACCAGGTGTTAGATACGGTGAAAACGGCAACAGATTATTATGTGCGGCTGCGTTTCGAACCCTACAACATGAACGATGTTTTGTTTAAAGGCGAGCTGAAGGTAGCGCTGGATGGCAGTTATGCCATCCAAGGGGCAGACCTCCGGGTAGATAAAAATGCAAATATCAACTGGGTGAACGACCTGTCCATGCGATTGTCCTATTTTAAAGACCCCACAGGTGTGATGCTGCAAGATACCGTGCATATTGTCGTACTTTTTGGTCGAGGCAGTAAAGACGCCCTATTTGGAGAACGCCTCAGTTTAAGTCAGCACTACAACCTAAAGGACAGCAGTGCGGCTTCCGTATTTTCGGGCGCCCCGGTAGAACTACGGCTGGCAGAAAATCAGCAACTCGGAAACCGACGCCCTGTAGCCCTAAACCCCAATGAATCGAAGACCTATGCCTATGTCGACAGCCTGAATCAAATGCCCGCATTCAATAATTTGCTGGCTGTCGGATACCTAATAGCGCAGGGCTATTACTCGGTAGGGAAGTTTGAGTTCGGGCCATTGGAGTACCTGTATCATCGGAATAATCTGGAAGGCAACCGCTTCCGTGTTGGAGGAAGAACAACAGCAGAATTTTCGGACCGTATATACCTGCAAGGCTACCTGGCCTATGGCACGGACGATGCTCGTTTTAAATACTACCTCAAAACGGCCGTTGCCTTAAACAATAAAGCAATAACCACCTTTCCGGCACATTATCTGGAAGGCACCATTCAAAGCGATATTTTCGAACCCGGAAAAGGACTCGGCTTTCTTAAAGGCGACAGTTTTTTCCGCAGTTTCAGGTCCAACAGACCGTTAAAATGGCTGTTTACCGATTCCTACCGGCTAGGACACCTGGTTGAATTTGGAAACCATTGGAGCGTAGCCACACAGCTTACCCATCAGCGCCGACGTCCATTAGGCGACCTGCGTTTCCCCCTAAGCAGCGATAGCACCCAGTTTTTGCAGCATATACATACCAATGATATTCAAGTAGCGCTGCGCTGGGCACCCTTTGAAAAATTCTACTACCGTAACCTAGAGCGGTCCACCATTGCCGAGAAACATCCGGTTTTTGTCGTGCAATATAACCGCGGTATTAAAGGGCCTATGGGTGGCGATTACAATTACGATGCTGTACGTTTCTCCGTTGCCAAGCGCTTCTTTTGGAACCAGCTGGGTTTTGGTGATGCCATTTTTACGGCCGGCAAAATTTGGGGAACCCTGCCGTATCCTTTGTTAGAGATGCCCAATGTGCAGGAGCTAAAAGACCGCAATACCATTTCATATGATATGACCAACAGCATGGAGTTTGCTGCAGACCAGTTTGTAAAGTTTTCCTATGAGCATGAGCTAAATGGTTATATCTTAAATAAAATCCCCCTCGTAAAAAAACTTAAGCTCCGCGAGATTTTTGGGGTACGCGCATTTTATGGTGAAATATCTAAAAATAATAACCCCTACCTCAGTGCAGACGTGGTTTATTTCGATAAAAACGCCGACGGACAAACGATTACACACGCCTTAAACCGGAAGCCCTATTGTGAAGGATACCTGGGCCTAGACAATATCCTGAATGTCTTACGCGTTCAGTATTTTTATAGATTCAATTATAACGATAACCCAAACGTTAGGAAGCAGCGTTATGTTGTTTCCTTGAACTTTAATTTTTAATTGTATGGAAAATTATAGCACAATTCTAGTAAGCCAAGACGGTAAAACAGCCATAATAACCCTCAATAGGCCCGATAAAATGAATGCGCTGAATGCAGCTACGTTTAAGGATATCATTGCCGCTCTCGAACATATACAACAAGATGCAGCTATCGGCGGTGTAATTATTACCGGCGCCGGAGAAAAAGCCTTTATTGCCGGGGCTGATATCCAGGAGTTTGAGGGTATGACAAAACAAGGGGCTATCGAGAAGGCATCTTTTGGCCATGAGCAGGTTATGAACCGCATACAAGCGTTTCCGAAACCTATTATTGCGGCTATAAATGGCTTTGCTCTGGGGGGAGGATTGGAGCTTGCCTTAGCCTGCCATATCCGCGTAGCCGTGCCGACGGCAAAGTTAGGCCTTCCTGAAGTATCGTTAGGCCTAATTCCGGGGTATGGCGGTACGCAAAGACTCACCCAACTTGTCGGTAGAGGCCGCGCCCTGGAAATAATCCTTACCGGAGATATGATCCCTGCGGAACAAGGGTTGAACTGGGGCCTGCTGAACCATATATACGAAAAAGAAGCCTTAATCAGCGGTGCCAAGGCTATTCTGGAAAGGATATACCTACGGTCGCCACATGCCGTAGGCAGCGCTATTGCAGCCGTAAATACGGGTATCATAGACCCCGTTGCTGGAAACAAAAAGGAGATTGATTTATTCGGATCCTGTTTTGAGCACGCAGAAGGGAAAGAAGGAATTGCTGCATTTTTAGAAAAGCGCAAACCAAACTTCCCTTAACATTGTTCTTAGTAAAAAATAACATAGCAATTTAATTTATGGGGAATGCAGTTTTTTCGCAAAAAGAGCGGAATATTATCATATTGATTATCATAATCGTATTAGGTGGTATATTATTGTATGCCGTTAAAGGTATTTTCAGTGCCATCTTGGGAACCATGGTGATGTATACCCTGTTTCGCAATTTAAATATCTTCCTCATTGAGAAATGGCGCTTCCCAAAACCACTATCTGCGGTGCTGGTGATTCTCCTTTCTATTATTATTATTGTCCTTCCATTTGCAGGAATAGGCTCTATGATGGTCAATAAAGCCATAGAGCTACGCAATAACCCCGCATTTTTAAATGATTTTATAAATGCTGTAAACCAATTTGCAGGCGAGAAACTTGGCAAGCCCGATTTACTGAAAGAGCAGCTACAAGCCAGTATGGCCTATGCCGGAGGGCTGTTGAGCGCCGTAATCGGGGGTGCTGCGAATGCCTTTCTGATTATTACGGTCATGTACTTCCTGCTATACTTTATGTTTGTACACACCAAAGGATTCGAGAAAAGCCTGGCTTACTACCTACCCTTTGAAGGCGAGAGCACCTTGGTATTTGCAGAGGAATTTAAAAATCTAACCTACGCCAATATTGTAGGGCAAACGATTATTGCCATTGTACAAGGAGCCTGTTTAACGCTGGGATTTTGGCTGTTTGGCGTAAATGACGGATTGTTTTGGGGCGTTATCTGTGCGATTATGTCATTTGTACCCCTTGTAGGGCCCGTGCTAATATTCGTGCCTGCCGCAGTCATACTATTCTCGCAAGGACAAACCTGGCAGGGGGCAGGACTACTGATCTGGGGTTTCGGTTTAGTTATTAATATCGACAATGTATTACGCCTTATTATTGCCAAGAAAGTCGGCGATATCCATCCCATTATTACGGTAATAGGCGTTATTATCGGGTTACCATTGTTTGGTTTAATGGGCCTCGTATACGGACCCCTATTGCTATCGTTCTTTATTATCGCCGTTCGGGTATACAAAAGCAGTAAGTCCTTGGAGTTAAAGCGAGAGCAGCTGGAAGAGCGCCCACGCCTGCCATAGCCTACACTATTCTACAGCGAAGCCCAACATATAATTTTGGAAGGCCTCGTAATATACCTGAAATGTTTGTTTCTTAGCGCCCTTTGTGAGCAGCAAAGTCATTACACCCTGTGGTTTATACACGAAAGGCGCTATAGTCATATCGTCCAAAAAAGACACACCTTTATTGCCTTGCAGTTTGTATACAGCCTCCTTGGCACACCAGCAGGCATAAAGCTGTGGTATTTCGTTTTCCCCCTGAATAAAATCCAGCTCCTGCGGTTTTAAAAACTTCTCTTTAATACGGACAACCTTATCCTTCACGATCTCCAGGTCTATACCACATTCCCCTTGTTGAGACAACATCACGCCCGCATAATCAAAAGAATGTGTTAACGATATTTTATACGGGTAATCCGGTAAGTACGGTTTGCCGTTTTCATCGGAAGGGCAGTTTATATACGCGTCGGTCTGCAATAAATACCGCAGCAACACACGTGTGGCCAACCAGTGTAAGGTACGTTTGCCCTTACGCATTGCCGCTAGTTTTTGCTGCTCCAGCTCATTAAGCTGTAACTTTTCCAATAACTCCTCTGCAGTTTCTTCAATTTTCCATATTGCAAACTTAGTTTGCGTATTTAATTCCCGGAGATAAACGAGTGCCATAATGCAAAGGTAAGAAGGTTCGTAAAAGTTTAAGCTTAAAAACAGGTTTTCTATTTTAGAAAACCTGTTTTTTTTAAGGCCTTAAAAGGCTTTTAAAAGGTAAATCTATCTACCTATCGCCAAGCCTTATACTGGTTTATTAAACCATTGGTAGAACTGTCGTGCGAATTTACAGGAGCATTATCCTTTAATTCCGGCAAAATATTACTTGCCAACTGTTTACCAAGCTCAACACCCCATTGGTCAAAGCTATAAATATTCCAAATCACACCCTGCACAAAAATTTTGTGCTCATACAAGGCAATGAGTGTTCCCAAGGTACGTGGCGTAATTTTTTTGATTAAGAACGAGTTTGTAGGTCTATTCCCTTCGAACACCTTAAAAGCTTTTAAAGCTTCAATTTCAGCGTCCGATTTTCCGGCTTTCTGCAATTCCTTCACTACATCCTCCTCCGTTTTGCCATTCATTAAAGCCTCTGTCTGCGCAAAGAAGTTCGCCAGCAACATCTGATGATGATCGCCCAGCTGGTTGTGCGAAATTGCAGGAGCGATAAAGTCGCAAGGAATAAGTTTTGTTCCCTGGTGGATAAGCTGATAAAAGGCATGCTGACCGTTAGTACCCGGCTCGCCCCAGATTACAGGCCCCGTTTGGTAAGGCACAGGCTGGCCATTGCGGTCTACATACTTCCCGTTACTTTCCATATCCCCCTGTTGGAAATACGCCGCAAAGCGGTGCATATACTGATCATAAGGCAATATTGCCTGCGTTTCGGCATCAAAGAAATTGTTGTACCAAATGCCCAATACCGCTAATACCACAGCAATATTTTCTTCGAAAGGAGTTTCTTTAAAGTGCACATCCGCCGTGTAAGCCCCCTGCAGAAGTTCCTCAAAATTGTCGTAACCAATACCTAAAGCAATAGATAGACCAATAGCCGACCATAACGAGTAGCGGCCACCCACCCAATCCCAAAACTCAAACATATTTTTAGGGTCTATACCAAATGCCGACACCCCCTTTTCGTTGGTGCTTAAAGCCGCAAAGTGTTTCGCCACATCCGCTTCTACGGCACCCGATTGTAAGAACCAATCCTTTGCCGATTGTGCATTAGCCATCGTTTCTTGCGTAGTAAAAGTTTTGGAAGCGATTAAAAACAAAGTCGTTTCCGGGTTTAAGTCTTTTAAAGTTTCCGCGATATGGGTCCCATCCACATTAGAAACGAAATGCAAATCCAAGCGCGTTTTATACGCTTTCAAAGCTTCAGTAACCATAACCGGCCCCAGGTCAGAGCCACCAATACCAATATTCACCACATCGGTAATCTCTTTTCCGGTAAACCCCTTCCATGCCCCCGAGATAATACGGTCAGAAAAATCCTTCATATGCGCTAATACAGCCCGCACCTGTGGCATTACATCTTCACCGTCTACCCATACCGGAGAATTTCCCTGCTGGCGCAATGCCGTATGCAATACCGGTCTACCCTCTGTAGCGTTAATTTTATCGCCCGAAAACATTGCTTTTATAGCCTCATCCAGCTTACACTCTTTTGCCAGCTGTATCAGTAAAGCAAAAGTGGTATCGTTGATTCTGTTTTTCGAGAAATCCAATAAAATATCCTCCAAAGTAATGGAGAACTTACCAAATCGCTCTGGATCCGCCTCAAACAATTCCTTTAACGATTGCTGGTTGATATCTATATAATGATCCGTAAGGTATTTGTACGCCTGTGTTGTTGTAAAATCAATTTTTGGTAACATAATTATTCCATTAAAAGTTGACTATAAATATATAAAAAATGATTTTAAGGGCGCTATATTTTAGCAAGCAAAATACCTTTAGCAGGCTATTTATACATAAATTATACCGCATTACGCTAAGCAGAAATGAACAGCCATCTAGGCGTTGAATAAAACTTGCTTGAATTCAATCAATAACGTATTTTTGAAGTCCGATCAGCAAAGCTAATCGTTAATTTATCCATATGATTTTATCTGATAACAGAATCCTTGAAGAAATAGAGAAGGGTACGATTGTAATAGAGCCTTTTGACAGACAGTGTTTAGGAACAAATTCCTACGATGTGCACCTGGGAAAATACCTGGCGACCTATAAAGACGAAGAACTCGACGCAAAGAAACACAACGAAATTGCACACTTTGAAATTCCGGAGGAGGGTTTTGTCTTACGCCCGGGGACACTTTATTTGGGGGTAACACTGGAATACACCGAGACACACGGACATGTTCCATTTTTAGAAGGCAAATCCAGCACAGGGCGTCTGGGAATTGATATACACGCTACAGCCGGAAAGGGCGATGTAGGTTTTTGTAACACCTGGACCTTAGAAATTTCTGTGGCCCAGCCGGTACGCGTATATGCCGGAATGCCTATCGGGCAGTTGATATATTTCGTTGTTGAAGGCGATATAGAAACCTTCTACAACGCCAAAGGCAATGCCAAATACAACAACAAAACACTACGTCCCGTAGAAAGTATGATGTGGAAGAATGCATTTTAAAAATTAAAACCAAGGCCCTAAACGCATCGTTTAGGGCCTTGGTTTGCGCTACAATATAGTGACATATTAACCACCAAATTCCATTAAGTAAGCCTTTAAGAAAGCATCCAGATCACCATCCAGCACCGCTTGCGTATTTGAAGTCTCCGTATTGGTACGCAAGTCCTTAATCAGCTTATAAGGGTGCAACACATAATTACGAATCTGCGAGCCCCATTCAATTTTCTTTTTAGAGCCTTCGATTGCCGCACTTGCTTCCTGCCGTTTACGCATTTCAATTTCGTAAAGCTGCGATTTCAGCAACCGCAAAGCATTCTCTTTATTCTGTAACTGCGAGCGTGTTTCCTGGTTTTTAATAATAATTCCAGTAGGCTTATGGTGCAAGCGTACCGCTGTTTCCACCTTATTCACATTTTGCCCACCGGCACCACCCGAACGAAAAGTATCCCATTCAATTTCCGAGTCCTTCACATCAATCTCAATATTATCATCCACCAAAGGATATACATAAACCGACGCAAAAGAGGTATGTCTTTTAGCATTCGAGTCGAAAGGCGAGATACGCACCAAGCGGTGCACCCCATTTTCGCCCTTCAGATAACCGTAAGCAAAGTTTCCGGAAAACTGCAGTGTCACCGTTTTTATGCCCGCAACATCACCCTCCTGATAATCCTGTTCGGTAACCTTGCAGCCATGCTTTTCGCCCCACATAATATACATCCGCATTAACATGGCAGCCCAGTCGCAAGACTCCGTACCACCAGCACCAGCCGTAATCTGCAAAATCCCGTCCAGCTGATCCTCTTCGGCACTCAGCATATTTTTAAACTCCAGCTCCTCCACCTGCGTAAGTGCCTGCTCATACTGCTCCTGCGCCTCCAGCTCCGTCGCGTCGCCCGCTTGGAAAAACTCGTACATAACGCCCAAGTCCTCCACCGCATCAGATACCGCATCAAAATGATCGGTCCACACCTTAAGGTTTTTTATGGCATGCAACAGCTTTTCCGCTTCTTTCGGGGCATCCCAAAAGTCGGGGCTTAACGTGCTGGCCGTATACTTTTCTATTTCCGCTTTCTTGACATCGATGTCAAAGATGCCTCCTCAGGGACGTTACTCTATCCCTTAAATCCTGAATATGTTCTTTGGTCATAGCTTCAAAAGTAAGCAAAAAATAAAAAAGGACAGCCTACCAAGACTGTCCTTTTTCCATATTTCGATGGCAAGATTATTTTTTGATAAAATCGGCCATTACATTTAAGCTCTCCTCCAGGATAAAGTCAAACTCCACCTTCGGCTGTGGCTGTCCTTCTTTCCAAAGCGGCATACCATGCAATTCTAAAAGCTTATTGATACGCGCTCTATTCTTCGCTTTATTTTTATCACGCTCCTGTTTCAATTTCGTTTGGTTTAAGCTAATCTGCGAAATAGAATCCACCTTATTAAACTCTTCGATATCCTCCAGCAAAAACTTGTACTCCTGCGATTTCGCCATTCTTTTTTTATGGTTCTCCTGCAGCTTAGCGTTGATGTCTTTTAAGTCAGCAACTTTGGTAAAGTTCGTTTTGTTAATCTGGTCCCAAGGTAAAGCTGCCGCCTCCGAGCTTTCGCCAAACTTCTCTGCCGAGTACTGCGTTGGGAATACGATATCAGCGCTAACACCCTTATGCTGCGTGCTACTGCCGGTGATGCGGTAAAACTTACCGATGGTAACATTAATCTGTCCAAACTCTGGCGCCCCCTGAGGTGTATCCGAATCCTTATCAGCCCCCGACGCCTTCAGCAACAATTTGTTTGTAGGGCTTATAAAGCGCGACATCTGAACGGCCGACTGTACCGTTCCTTTACCATACGACGTTGAGCCCAAAATTATGCCACGGCCATAATCCTGAATCGCACCCGCAAATATTTCCGATGCCGACGCCGAGAAGCGGTTAATAATAACGCCGAAAGGCCCTTTCCAGGCAGCTCCAGGATCTCTATCCCGTTCAACATCCACGCGGTTACCCACATTTCTAACCTGTACCACAGGTCCCTGATCGATAAATAACCCAGTCAACTCGATAGCCTCTTGTAAAGAGCCACCACCATTATTACGTAAGTCTAATATGACAGCATCAACTTTCTCCTGGTTAAGTGTATCCAACAGAAGTTTGACATCGCGCGTTGTACTCTTATAATTGGCGTCACCATTTCTATACGCCTCAAAGTCGATATAAAACTTCGGCAATGTAATCACACCAACTTTATAATTTTTGCCATCGTCGCCCTTTACCGTTTTAATGGTTTTTTTCGCCGATTCCTCCTCAATAACAATTTTGTCGCGTGTTAGCGATACAATCGTCGGTTGTGCCGAGATATCCTGGCCTGCAGGTAATATTTTCAGGCGTACCACCGTACCCTTAGAGCCCTTAATTTTCGCAACAGCAGCATCCAAGCGCCAGCCAATAATATCCTCAAACTCACCATTTCCTTGCGCTACAGCCACAATGCGGTCATCCATTTTTAAGGTTTTATCCTTATATGCAGGGCCGCCGGCAATAATCTCTTTAATGGTTACCATCTCATTTTCCATCTGCAAGCGAGCACCGATACCCTCCAATGTATTCGACATACCCTCGTTGAAAGCCTGCGCAAAAGAAGGGTTATAATACGTTGTATGCGGATCCACAGCATCCGTATAAGCCGACATAATCAGCTGAAAAGCATCGTTAGCATTTGTTTTTTTCGCCTGTGAGATCAGGTTGTTATAACGTTTCTTCAACGTCTCTTTATTTTTATCGTCGTTCTTCACGCTATCCGCCGAAGCCAGGCGTAAGTTTAAAAGGTCAAACTTTACACGTTTACGCCATTGGTCCTTCAGTTGCGCTTCCGAAGTAAACCACGGCAATTTCTCTCTAAAATTCACATAACTCTCCTCCTTATTAAAATCATGAGGAACATCAATCTGCGTAAGCGCATATTCCATACACTCCAAATAGCGTTTCGAGTAAATATTAAAGATATAAAACGGCGTCGATAGGTCGCCATTCTTCATATCCTGGCTAATGGTATTTCTAAATTTCTGGATATCATCAATATCCGATTGCAATAAGTAATTCCTGCCCTGGTCAATTGTTTTTATCAAATTATCGTAAACGATATTAGATAGCGAGTCACTAACTTTAACTTTTTTATAACTATAGTTTTCCAGAATTCCCACGACCTCCTTGGCAATAATTTCATGCTGCAAGGTAGGTTGGATATTCATGCCCCCTTCGTCCAAAATCACACGTGGCTTAGAGCCGCAGGCTACCACAGAAATTAAGGCTAAACAAATTATTAAATTTCTAAACATATAGAATGGTTTATTGAATGTCATTATTTTTGTACGGTCAAATTCCAGGGCTTACACCTTCGAACACAAGCGCTAAAATTAAATAAAAAAATGTAAGCTTCTACCTTAAACACGTAATAAATACAAAAAATAGAATTTTTAGTTTACAAAAAGCTCCTTTCGCATTTTCCAATAGCTTGCCAGGTTTTGTTCGGCTTCAGCAACCTTATTTTGTTGTAGATTTATCTGTCCTAATTTCTCTTGAATGGCCAGCTGTAAATACTTGTTTCCTTGCTCCTGCGCCAGCTGTAGCGCCTGCTCCAGTTCCTTTCTTGAAATATCAAGATTTTTCTGCACCAATTTTGAAGAACCCAGGCGATAGAGAATCTCCGACAGCTCATGGTCGATTTTTTTAGAGTTGGCTAAGTCACGCGCTTGCAATAAAAACCACTGCGCTTCGGTATGCTTCTGCTGCATTTGGTAAATTGTTGCCAAACTCACCCAAGCCCCAATTTTACCTTCATAATCTTTCGATTTATTAAACAGCGGAATAGCTTTCCGGATTATGCTATTCTCGGCCGTCTTATAATCGTTATTATACGCCTGAATATAGGCAATCTTTACCCACGATTTTGCCTGATCCACCAGATTTTTACGTACCGCAGCTTGTTGTAAATAAGCCGCTTCATACCTGCCGGCCTGCTCGCTATTTCTGTCATATAAATACACCGACGCCAGGTTGGCTTGTATAGTCGCCATATCGCCACTATTTTGCTGCTGCATGGCGATCTGTAAGGCACTATCTAACAAGCTCTTTGCGCGGCTGGTGTTGTTGTGCAGCAGGGAAACCTTGGCATAAACATTCATAAATCCATAAATCAAACTACGATCCTCAGGATTACGATCCAAGTCAATCAAGGAATCCCAATTTAAAGAATCCGGAGGTATGGTCGATAGCCGCTGCTCAACAAGAGCCATATTGCTGGTATACTTAAAAGCAGTTAGCAACTCCTGAAAGCGTAAAGCCTGCACAATAGAATCCTGAAAAGCACCAATCTCGGCATAATTCTCCTGCAAGGCCTCTTTTTTAGACTTTGCTGCGGGCAGTATATACACCTCAGGGCCTATCCCCCGAAAGGTATGATTATATTTATGTACATAACCATCGGTAGGGGTTTCTTTCGTTACCACATTTTGCGCCAGAACCTGAAAATGAAAACTATTGAAACATAGCAATAACAATATGGTATTAAAAAAAATTACTCCTGGTTTTGGCCTCATAGATCAAATGTAAAAAATCTTGTCAACTTATAACAACGTAAACGTTAGCGGTTTTAGTATTAATTTTGTTTCTAAAGCCATGAAATAAGTAAGTTTGGTATTTTTGTAGGATAAAATTATAACGATATGGCAACACGCATTCCATTAGCAGAGCGGCTACGTCCAAAAACCTTGGAAGAATATGTCGGCCAACAACATATTATAGGTCCCGGTGCGGTGCTTAGCAATGCCCTGGCACGTAAGCATGTGCCCTCTATGCTGCTGTGGGGCCCCCCAGGTGTAGGGAAAACAAGTTTAGCCTATTTAATTGCCAAAGCCCTTGATCGCCCATTTTTTAGCCTCAGCGCCATTAAAGCAGGAGTAAAGGAAGTTCGTGACGTTATCGATAAAGCCGAGCAGCTTATGAATTTCAACCAAGAGCAGCCCATTCTATTTATCGATGAGATCCACAGGTTTTCAAAAAGCCAGCAAGACTCCCTGTTAGGAGCCGTAGAACGTGGGCTGATTACCTTAATAGGAGCGACGACTGAAAACCCTTCATTCGAAGTTATTTCCGCGCTTTTAAGCCGCTGTCAGGTATATGTACTCGAGAATCTCGGTGCCGACGAGCTTAAAGCCCTACTGAACCGCGCAATAACCGAAGACGATTTTTTAAAAAATGATACCATCGTCATCCAAGAATACGATGCCCTGTTACGCCTGTCGGGCGGAGATGCACGCCGTTTACTCAATGTCTTTGAATTGGTTGTCGATGCTGCCGTACCCCATAACACCCCATTACCAATGCCTTTGTTTTTAACCAGGTGCAGCAAAATATGGCGCGTTATGACAAGACCGGCGAGCAGCATTACGATATTATATCAGCCTTTATAAAGTCTATACGCGGGTCCGACCCAAATGCGGCGATCTACTGGTTGGCACGCATGATCGATGGGGGAGAAGATCCGTCATTTATCGCACGCCGATTATTAATATTAGCTGCTGAAGACATCGGCAACGCCAACCCCAATGCACTGCTGTTAGCTAACAACTGCTTTCAGGCTGTAAATGTTATCGGCTGGCCGGAGTCTAGGATTATATTAGCGCAGACCGTAACCTATTTAGCCTCGTCCGCAAAAAGTAATGCCTCCTATGCGGCAATAAACAAGGCACAGCAGATTGTAAAACAGACCGGAGACCTGTCTGTACCGCTGCATCTGCGCAATGCGCCGACAAAACTGATGAAAACATTAGACTATGGGCTGGATTATAAATATGCGCACGACTACCCCGGGAATTTTGTGATGCAAGAGTTTTTGCCAGAAGAGCTTAGCGGCTTAAAATTATACGATCCAGGTAAGAACGCTGCCGAAGAAAAAATCCGCCAGGCCTTGCGCGATAAATGGAAACAAAAATATACGTATTAGTAGGGCATATTTTTTCAATCTTGTAGTTGAAAATTTACCATTCCACGTTCGTGATATGCTTTTGTTGCCAATTCGCATTTAACTTTATACATTTGTGCCACATGGATACATTTACCGCAATAGATTTTGAATTGGCTACCGCCGCGTATACCTCCGTTTGTTCGGTAGGGATTGTAAATGTAAAAGAAGGAAAGATTGTAAACGAATTCTATAGCCTGGTGCAGCCACCCGACAATAAATACATGTGGCAGACGACACGCGTGCACGGCATCAAAGCTAAGGATACGGTAGAGGCACCCACCTTTTTAGCGCTCTTTCCAACGCTATTCCCGCTGCTGTTCAACGAGCATATGGTCGCGCACAACGAAGCATTCGATAGAGCGGTATTGCAGCAGACCATGAAATTATTCGGTTTGGATTACACCAGCTTAAAGCTACCCGAATTGTGGGAGTGTACAAGTTTAATCTATAAAGCAAAAGGCTTTCCTAAGACTAAATTAAGCATCTGCTGTCAGCTAATGAATATTCAGCTCGATCATCACGACGCCTTGTCGGATGCCCGAGCCTGCGCGTTGTTATATTTAAATCAAAACAATATCCCCGATAACTTACTGTTAAATACGTAATTATGAGTAAAATCGTCAATGTAATATTGGCTGGAGGAGTAGGTTCCCGTTTATGGCCCCTATCCCGTAAAGCTAGACCTAAACAATACATTCCTATATTTGAAGGGCGTTCACTTTTTGAGTTAACTGTTCAAAGAAACCAGCCGATTGTGAACCATACGATTATGGTAGGAAGCGTACAGAATGTAGATATTGCAAAACCTTTTTTACCTACCGACCATAGTGAGACTATAATTGAAGCGGTGCCCAGAAATACCGCTGCAGCCATCGCATTTGCCGCCCTATCTTGTGCTGGCGATGATATCCTTATTGTAACCCCTTCAGATCACCTTATTGAAAACGAAGACCACTACCAAAAGGTATTGAAAGAGGCTATAGAACTCGCAAAAAATGACTATTTGGTAACCTTTGGTATACAACCCACCAAGCCAGAAACAGGATACGGTTATATTGAAAGTGAGGGCAACGATGTGGTGTCCTTCCGGGAGAAACCAAACCTGGAAACTGCACGCGAGTTTTTGAAGAAAGGAAACTTCCTCTGGAACTCCGGGATATTTTGTTTTAAAGCTTCTGTATATTTAGAAGAGCTTTTTCGTTTCGAGCCTAAAGTATTCCGGGCATCGAAAGAGGCATTCGAATCGGCGCAAGGTGGACTATTGCCTGCCGATTTATCGGCAAAAATACCATCCAAAAGTATTGATTATGCCGTAATGGAGCGTAGTGAACGCATTAAAGTATTGCCATCGAATTTTGTGTGGTCGGATATGGGGTCTTACGATTCCTTGTACGATTACTTACGCCTTAAAAACCATCCGGTCGATGCGTCCGGAAATATGGTTATTGGAACGGATAAATATGTCTCTTTCCTAGGCCTTAATAATGCGATTTTAGTCTATACTGAGGATGCTATTTTGGTTGTCGACAAACAATCCTCCCAAGATGTTAAACATCTCTACGAAGAGCTTGAAAATATAAATTCGTCCTTACTGTAAAAAAGATAAATATCCAACAACAAGGTACCGCTGGCACATACCAGCGGTACCTTGTTGTTTTACATCACTTTTAAGGTCTATAACCTGATTGTTAAGCCAGTTATCTTTGGTTTTCCTCCCGTAGTGGAGTCCGCACTTCAACGACATCAAACCCCCGCATAAATACCCGATATCTTATCTTGTTTGGTCTCCCTAATTGATAGGGAAGGACTAGTAAAAGCAAAAGGTCAAACAGCAGGGGCGCTCCTGCAGCTTATAAGGAAGGAGCTGGCACATCCATAAATAAAGCAAAGCCTTCTGTTGGCAAGCCTACAGATTGGAGGCCGTATCTCCGCAGCCTATTTTTGTAGATCAGCAACAGCAAACAGCGACTGTAGTGCTGGAAAATAGTACCCTATTACAATTCTGAACACTTCCGGTAAAAACCAAACAGGTAGAGGTGTAGCGTTTCGGGAAATAAAAGTTGTGCTATCGGCAAAAAAAAGTTTTTTTGTAGTTTTTTATCCAATAAACGTTTTTTCTTTTTGTTATATCCCTATAATGCGAGTATTTTTGGGAAGTCTTTTTCGCCTTGTACAATTAACCTTACAAGACAACGATACATAACTATAACATCAACAACAATACACTTAAAATATGGCAAAGAACAAACACCAAGAAAAGCATGTGGATTATAATCCAGGACCCCGCGTAGGGATTACATTTTCAACATTTGATCTGCTGCATGCAGGACATATTATGATGCTTGCCGAAGCGAAAAGACAATGTGATTATTTAATCTGCGGGCTGCAGATGGATCCTACTTTGGATAGACCCGAAAAAAATGCGCCGTCGCAAACCGTTGTTGAAAGGTATATACAGCTGCGTGGCTGCTCCTATGTGGATGAGATCGTACCGTATTCTACGGAGCAAGACTTGGAGGATATTCTACGTTCGTTTAAGTTGGATGTTCGTATCGTTGGTGATGAGTATAAAGATAAAGATTTTACAGGTCGTAAATACTGCGAAGAAAAAGGTATTGAATTATACTTTAATAGCCGCGACCATCGTTTCTCTAGTTCAGGGTTGCGTAAAATTGTTGCCGAAAAAGAGGCGGCAAAAAGAGTTAAATAAGCAATACTATTTACATGGATAAGAATATAAAGATCTTTATTGCCGGGCATAACGGAATGGTGGGGTCGGCAATATGGCGCACGTTACTAGCAAATGGATACCAGAATTTAGTCGGGCGAAGTAGCGCCGAGCTAGATTTAAGGCAGCAGCAGGCGGTGTTGCAATTTTTTGCGCAGGAGAAGCCCGCCGTAGTAATAGATGCGGCAGCGCGTGTGGGCGGGATCTTGGCCAACAATACGTATCCTTATCAGTTTCTGATGGATAATATGATGATACAGAATAATTTGATCGATGCCGCATTGCAACAGGAGGTCGACAAATTTATTTTTTTAGGGTCGTCTTGTATCTATCCTAAATTTGCACCACAGCCTTTAAAAGAGGAGTACCTGCTTACCGATACGCTGGAGCCGACAAATGAATGGTATGCCGTGGCAAAAATAACCGGTGTTAAGGCCTGTGAAGCCGTTCGTAAGCAGTTTAATAAAGATTTTGTGAGCCTGATGCCGACAAACCTCTACGGTACGCATGATAATTTCGATCTGCAAACGTCGCATGTTTTGCCGGCGATGTTACGTAAGTTCCACGAGGCTAAGCTTAACAACCATGCTCCGGTAACCCTATGGGGATCCGGCACACCTATGCGAGAATTTCTTTTTGTCGACGATATGGCGAGCTCCGTACTTTTTGCGCTCGAAAATCGCCTGCCCGAGTATCTGTATAACGTTGGGACCGGTGTTGATCTTACAATCCGCGAACTGGCGTTATGTATTCAGAAAACAGTAGGTCATGCCGGCGATATTGTGTGGGATCGTAGCAAGCCTGATGGTACACCGCGCAAATTAATGGATGTTTCCAAAATGCATAAGCTGGGCTGGAAGCATCAGGTAGAGCTGGAAGAGGGAATACAGCGTACCTACGATTGGTTCTTGGCGCATATAGACTCCTATAAAGAAGTGAAGCTAGACTACGTTAAAAACACCAGCCTATAGCGGTATAAAAAATGCCGACCATAGGCCTGATGTTAATTGTTCCGCAGGTATGGAATAGGGTAGTACTTTTCTACCCTACCCCGGGTAGTGTCACTCGACGTTTCCTTTACGTCTTGATTTTCTTTTTATTAACTTTTTGTAAATTGAAAAGTCGCAATCGCCCTTAAACCCCGAAAATCTAAATTTTAGCTGGGCAGTATTAAATTGTCCACTCTTTGTCCCCCCTATGTAGCTTTTATTCTACAAGAAAATTCCGTTGTTTTGAAGCCTGTTAATCTTAAGTATTTATGGAAGAAAACTTTTATTATGTAGGCTTTGCCATTTTGTTTTTAATTGGTATTTGGACTTTTTTTGTAGAGCGTGGAAAATACAAACGCTTTCATACTATGATGGGGTTGAATATACAGGTCCGTCTTTACGAACCTAGTGAAGGGCGACGTAGCCCAAGCAAAGGGGTCGTAGAAATGAACTTAGAATGGATGGACGACAGTTTAAATGATATTGTTATTACCGATATCTCTTTTAATACCTCGGGGATGTATTTTCCATTATGGCAAAAAATCTATTTTGATTTTGGTACGCCAAAACCACAATTGCTTTCTATGGGTTTCCGGATGAAACCTAATATATATACCAAATACAAAGGAAAGAAGCGTAACCTACGTGTTTCCGGGCTTTTACGCCGTAAAAATGGGGATGTATTAACGTTTAAAACGCATTTAGCTTTTGTGCTTAATTATAAAGCAGAGGACGCTTTGGTTGAAACGTCTACGCCAGCGCTATAACCGAGCTGCTGCGGTATTAAAATTTGAGTTTTTACTTTTTTGGTATTTATATTTGAAATTAACAGCCATATCGAGTACTTTTGTTACTCAAACTATTGACCAATGCTGGATTCTTTAATTACATCCAAGACTCGATTAAAACTGTTGATCCGTTTTTTTATTTCGGCGGCAAACCGTGGTTATCTCCGCGGATTGGCCGAAGAGTTTAATGAATCTACCAATGCAATACGGAAGGAGTTAAATCAGTTGACGGATGCCGGATACCTTATCCGGGAAGAGGGGGAGTCAAAAATTTATTATCGAGCCAATAAGAGCCACGCTCTGTTTGGCTCCTTGCAGGGGTTAATCCATAGATTTTTAGGTATAGAAAAATTTGTCGATCAGATTTTTCAGCGTGCGGGATCTGTATCGCAGGTTGCCTTGGTAGGCGATTATGCGGAAGGTATTGATTCGGGCCATGTGGAGATCTTGGTATTGGGAGATGCTGTGAATAAGGATTATCTAACGCAGGCCGCAAAAAAGGCGGAAGTATTATTAGAGAAAAAGTTTACAGTCTATACTTCACTGCCTGAGCACATTAAATCGAAAATTGTTTTGTTTCAGAATAGCGAGCGTAAGGGAGGGATATGAAAAAGAAGATTTTAATTACAGGAGGAGCAGGTTTTATCGGTTCACATGTTGTCCGGGAGTTTGTAACTAAGTATAATAATTACCATATTATTAATTTAGATGCGCTAACATATGCCGGAAATTTAGAAAACCTAAGCGATATCCAAGATTTACCAAACTATACATTTGTAAAAGCCGATATTACCGATGCCGCACATATCGCAGCTATTTTTAAGGAATACCAGCCGGATGGTGTAATACATTTGGCCGCCGAGTCGCATGTAGATCGTTCCATTACCGACCCGACGGCATTTGTAATGACCAATGTTATTGGCACCGTAAACCTATTGAACGCCGCTAGAGAAAGTTGGAAAGATAATTATGAAGGCAAAAGGTTTCACCATGTTTCCACCGATGAGGTTTATGGT
The DNA here is from genome assembly GCF_049319645.1 of Sphingobacterium sp. Mn56C. NCBI lineage: Bacteria > Pseudomonadati > Bacteroidota > Sphingobacteriia > Sphingobacteriales > Sphingobacteriaceae > Sphingobacterium > Sphingobacterium sp. Mn56C. The sequence continues at coordinate 329,705 of NZ_JBMOUC010000003.1, read as the reverse complement.
ACCCTGGGCGAAACAGGTTTATTTACCGAGCAAACAGCCTACGATCCGCATTCCCCCTATTCTGCATCCAAGGCATCGTCGGATCACTTTGTACGTGCCTACCACGATACCTTTGCTTTGCCAGTTGTAATTACCAACTGCTCCAATAATTATGGGCCAAACCACTTCCCCGAGAAGTTAATACCGTTATGTATACATAATATCCTTACAAATAAACCACTTCCTATTTATGGAGATGGTAAATATACACGCGATTGGTTATTTGTAAAAGACCATGCTAAAGCCATTGATTTGGTTTTTCATAAGGGCAACAATGGCGAATCCTATAATGTAGGTGGTTTTAACGAGTGGCAGAATATCGACCTGGTTAAAGAATTGTGCCGACAGATGGACGATAAGTTAGGGCGACCAGCAGGATCTTCTGAACAGCTTATTACCTACGTTAAAGATAGACCGGGGCATGATTTGCGTTATGCCATCGATGCGACAAAGATCAATCAAGCGTTAGGTTATAAGCCTTCTGTTACCTTCGAAGAGGGCTTGTCGCTCACTATAGACTGGTTTTTAAATAACCAGCAGTGGCTGGATAATGTTACGTCCGGCGATTATAAAAATTATTACGCAAAACAGTATCAGTAATATGCAGGTAACAGAAACAAAACTTAAAGGCTGTTTTATTTTGGAGCCAACTAAATTTGGAGACCAAAGGGGGTATTTCTTTGAAAGTTTTAATGCACGAACTTTTAATACCCTAACCGGCACAGATACATATTTTGTACAAGACAACCAGTCGTTTTCTACCAAAGGGGTATTACGGGGGTTGCATGCACAGGCAGGAGAGTATGCGCAGGCGAAATTGGTACGCGTATTACAAGGCCGTGTAGTGGATGTTGCGGTAGACGTGAGACCCGGATCGGAAACTTTTGGACAGCATGTTGCGGTAGAATTATCAGCCGAAAATAACCTTCAGCTTTTTGTGCCACGCGGTTTTCTGCATGGTTTTGTCGTGCTATCGGAGGAGGCTACATTTTTTTATAAATGCGATAATTTCTATAATAAAGAATCCGAATGTGGCGTGAAATTCGACGATCCGACCTTGGCCATAGATTGGATTTTGCCACAGCATGACTTATTGATTTCCGAAAAAGATGCTATTTTACCCAGCTTTAAAGAAGTGTTTGGGTAAACGTTAAAAGTAAAAAGAACATGAGAATATTAGTTACCGGTGCGCAAGGCCAATTGGGGTCTGAACTTAAAGAGCTTTTATCTTTAGATAAGGATAAGGACTGCTTTTTTCTAGACCGTAAGCAGTTGCCTTTAGATCATATCATGCATATACAGGATATGTTGGCTATGTACGAACCGGATATCATAATCCATGCCGCAGCCTATACTGCTGTGGATAAGGCAGAAACGGAAACGGAGATGGCCAATATCGTTAACCACCTCGCTTCGGAAGAGATTGCGCAATACTGCCGCTTACATGGGGCTAAGTTAATCGCTATTTCCACCGACTATGTATTCGATGGAAATTCTGACATACCCTTAACCGAAGAGGCTGAAACAGCACCGATAAGCGCCTATGGCAAAAGTAAACTCCTGGGGGAGCTGGCGATTCAAAAGTGGGCACCCGACAGTATTATTATCCGTACCGCCTGGGTGTATTCTACGTATGGGAATAATTTTGTGAAAACCATGCTCCGGTTAATGAACGAAAGGGATGAAATTTCTGTAGTTGACGACCAGATAGGGGCGCCAACTTATGCCAGAGACCTCGCCCAAGCCATCGTTACGATTATCGATTCTGGGAAATGGGAAGCAGGTATATACCATTATTCCAATGCAGGTAGATTATCATGGTACGATTTCGCTGTCGCCATTCGCGAATTTGGACAACAGGATTGTAAAATAAACCCAATCCCAACCTCAGCATACCCAACGCCAGCAAAACGACCGAAATATTCATTATTAGATAAAACAAAAATCCAGCAGGTCTATGCTGTAAACGTGCCCGAGTGGTCGGATAGTTTGCGACAGATGTTGTCGGCGTTGCAAGTAGAACCTTATAAACAAAATAAAAAATAGCGTTATGAAAGGTATTATACTAGCAGGAGGCTCCGGAACGCGTTTGCACCCCCTAACATTGGCGGTATCAAAACAGCTAATACCGGTATACGATAAACCGATGATCTATTATCCACTCAGTACGTTGATGCTGGCCGGAATAAATGAAATCTTAATTATCTCCACTCCGCAGGATTTACCACATTTTCGGAAATTATTGGGCGATGGATCACAGCTTGGTTGCCAATTTTCCTATATCGAACAACCTAGTCCAGATGGCTTAGCACAGGCTTTTATCTTAGGTGCTGATTTTATTGGTGAGGATAAGGTGGCTTTAATTTTGGGCGATAATATTTTTTATGGTTCGGGAATGTCTAAGCTGTTGCAAAATTGTGCCAACCCGGATGGAGGAATAGTGTTTGCTTATTCCGTTAGGGACCCGGAGCGCTATGGTGTGGTAGCGTTTGATACGGAACAAAATGTGGTTTCCATTGAAGAAAAACCTAAACAGCCGAAATCTAATTATGCTGTGCCTGGTTTGTATTTCTATGATAACGATGTGGTTGCTATCGCAAAGCGTATAAAACCTTCCGAGCGTGGTGAATTAGAAATTACGGATATTAATAAGGAGTATTTAAAGCGCGGGAAATTGAAAGTGGGGATTTTTGATCGGGGAACCGCTTGGTTGGATACGGGGACTATTCAATCTTTAATGCAGGCTGGTCAATTTGTGCAGGTAATCGAAGAACGCCAAAACCTTAAAATCGCTGCTATTGAGGAGGTGGCTTTTCGTATGGGGTATATTAATAAACAACAACTTATACAGGTTGCTGAACCGTTGCGAAAAAGTGGTTATGGGGAATATTTATTGCGAATAGCAGAATTATAGGCCTTTTATTAAAAAATTTTTAAAAACGAGTACTTTTGGTACTCATTTTGTTAAGCTGTTTCCGTATTTTCTTTTATTAAAAAATCATGGATAACGCAAAACTATTGCAAACTGTGAAATAAATTATGGAAATCTTTGAATGGATAAAAAAGATTTTTCTGTTTAATTTTTTAAAACGATTTAGGATTGTTTATTTATAAATGTAGAATTATAATATTAAAAATAGAAAATGAGTAAAATATTAATTACCGGTGGAGCTGGATTTATAGGCTCTAACTTAACCGAGCACTTTTTAAAAGCAGGCCATAATGTGGTGGTCTTGGACAACTTTGCAACAGGACATTTGCATAATATTCAGCAGCACTTGGAGAATTCTAATTTTACTTTAATTGAAGGAGATATTCGAAACGTTGAAGATTGTAAACAAGCAGTAGAAGGGGTAGACTATGTGTTACATCAGGCGGCGTTGGGCTCGGTACCGCGTTCTATTAAAGATCCACAAACTTCGAACGAAGTAAATGTTACCGGTTTTTTAAATATGCTTGTTGCTGCACGAGATGCGGGGGTAAAACGTTTTGTTTACGCTGCCTCTTCTTCAACCTATGGCGATTCAGAAAGCCTTCCTAAGGTAGAAGATGTTATTGGAAAGCCGTTATCTCCGTATGCCATTACAAAATATGTAAATGAATTGTACGCAGATATTTTTTCCAAGACTTATGGGTTGGAGACAATTGGTTTACGCTATTTTAACGTATTTGGTCGTAGGCAAGATCCTAATGGTGCATATGCCGCGGTAATACCTTTGTTTGTCAAGCAGTTTTTAAACCACGAAAGTCCAGTGATTAATGGGGCAGGGGACTATTCTCGCGATTTTACCTACATAGATAATGTAATTCAAATGAACGCGCTTGCCATTACTACAACAAATCCAGATGCCGTAAATACGGTATACAATACAGCAGTTGGTGATCGAACTACTTTAAACGAACTTGTGGGGTATTTAAAAGAATTTTTATCGGAGTATGATGCTGAAATAGCTAATGTAGAAATTATTCATGGCCCTAACCGCCAGGGTGATATACCACATTCTTTGGCTTCTATAGCGAAGGCAGAACGTTTGTTAGGTTATAAACCTACACATGTTATCCGTGAAGGGCTGAAAGAAGCCGTAAAATGGTACAAAGAAAATCTTTAATAAAATTTAAATAGTAAATAACGTTTATATACATGAAAAACATTGCAGTAATAGGTTTAGGATATGTTGGTTTGCCATTAGCACGTTTGCTAGCTACAAAGTATCCAGTTATTGGTTTTGATATTAACCAAAAACGTATAGACGAGTTACGTCAAGGGAAAGACTTTACATTAGAAGTTGAAGATGATATTTTACAGGCTGTGCTGGTAAATGAAAATCCAATTCAACAAAAAATACAAGGTTTATACTGTTCAAATCAGCTGAATGATATTGAAAACGCAAATTTTTATATCGTTACGGTACCTACACCTGTAGATAAAAATAATAGACCAGATCTTACTCCGCTCTATAAAGCATCGGAAACTGTGGGTAAGGTTCTTAAAAAAGGAGATATTGTTGTTTATGAATCGACAGTGTATCCTGGAGTTACTGAAGAAGAATGTATTCCAGTTTTAGAAAAGGTTTCAGGTTTAAAATTTAATGTAGACTTTTTTGCGGGTTATTCTCCAGAGCGTATTAATCCTGGGGATAAACAACATACTGTAGAGAAAATCTTAAAAGTTACATCTGGATCAACACCCGAAATTGGTAAAGAGGTAGATGCTGTTTATAATTCTGTAATCACGGCAGGTACCCATTTGGCGCCTACAATTCGTGTAGCAGAAGCGGCTAAAGTTATTGAAAATTCGCAACGTGATATAAATATTGCCTTCGTTAATGAGCTTGCTAAAATATTTAATATCCTGGAGATTGATACTCATGCAGTATTGGAAGCTGCTGGCACAAAGTGGAACTTTTTACCTTTTAAACCGGGATTAGTTGGTGGGCACTGTATTGGCGTTGACCCTTATTATTTAGCACAAAAGGCACAGGAACACGGTTATCATCCTGAGATTATCTTGGCTGGCCGCCGTTTAAATGACTCTATGGGCGAATATGTTGCTTCACAGGTTGTGAAAACAATGATTAAAAAGGGTATCAATGTTAATGGTGCTGAAATTTTAATGTTAGGAATAACGTTTAAAGAAAATTGCCCTGATGTACGTAATACCAAAATTGTGGATGTTATTGCTGCATTAGAGGATTATGGCGTTAAGGTTACAGCTTATGATCCTTGGGCAAATCCTAATGAGGTAAATCATGAATATAAAATTTTAAGTGTTCGCGAGTTGCCTAATCAAAAATTTGATGCTATTGTCCTTGGTGTTGCACATAATGAATTTTTAAAGCTTGATTTGGATGAATTGAAAAAAGAACAGGCTATTGTGTATGACGTAAAGGGTGGATTAACTAATGTAGATGCTAAGTTGTAATATTTTTCTATGTCAGAACAAGCAGGCCAAATAAAGAGGAATTTAATATTTAACATTTTAAGTCTATTTGCAAATGTTGGTGTAGGAATTTTATATACTCCGTATTTGATAAAAAGTTTAGGTTTGCTTGCTTATGGTATCGTGCCTTTAGCTCTAATAATAAACCAGTATGTAAGTGTGTTAACTGGCTCGTTAACAAGTGCTTTGACGAGGTTTTATTCTATTGCCTTGCAAAAAAATGATCATAAAGAAGCTTCAAAATATTTAAGTACATCTTTGATTGTTGTATTAGGGGTAGTTCTTCTTTTGACTATCCCAATGTATTTTGTTGTTGAAAAAATAGATGTTATTTTTAATATTCCAAAAGATTTGGTACAATCCGCAAAGGGGCTATTCTCTTTCACACTTGCTTCTTTTGCATTATCATTATTTAGTAGTGTTTTCAATATAACACTATATGCTATTAATAGACTTGACTATTTGAATTTAATTAAGATAATTCGATCTGTATTTAAACTAGCAATTGTAATGGTAATTTTTTTCTTTTTAGATAAGGATATAAAATATGTTGGTGTAGCGAATTTTTTGACGGAATTGATAATTCTTTTTGTTTCGATAATTTTATTCTTCCAATTTACCAAACGAAGGGTAAGAATAAGCTTTAAATCATTTGATAAATCTAGTTTAAGTGTTCTTTCAGCAATGGCATCCTGGGTTATTGTCCAACAATTAGGAGACACTATGCTATACCGTATCGATAATGTTTTAATAAATAAATTTTGGACTACAAAAGAATCCGGCATAATTGGAGCATTTACTGAACTAGGTAGTTATACGATTATTGTATCAAGTGTAATTGGAAGTCTTTTTGGCCCATTAATTCTTCAGGCGTTTGCTAAGGATGATCATGAGACAGTTAAAAAAATGTCAATTGATCGATCCATAAGTATTGGTATTTTGTTGGCTGTAATTATTGGAATAATCTGTGGATTCTCATCTGTTATTTTAAAAGTTTGGGTTGGTGATGAATTTGTTCCTTTTCGATTCTGGATGTATTTAAAATTAATATTAATACCATTTTATGCAGCAGCAGGAGTTTTTGCATTTGCCTGCCGTGCATGGAATCGGGTTCGACAACCTGCTATAATTACATTACTTCTTGGAGTAGCAAATTTTATTTTTGTTTGGTTAATAGCTAAATATTTTCATGATTGGAACTTTGCTATTTCAACAATTCTGATAATTTGTTTAATCTTTGGTATTGGTCAGAGCTATTTCTTAAATGGAATAATTTTTTCAACGTTATATAGAGATACTAAAAGGGCTGTATATTGGGGCGCTCTGAAAATCGCACTATCATTGGGTTTAACATTTTTAATAAGTTTTGCAGTTTGCAGTAATTTTATGACTTCATCTAATGTTATCAATCTTTTATTAATAGGAGTATTTTCTATTATACTAACTGTACTATCTTTTCAAATTTTTCTAACAAAGAATCAGAAAAAAGGAATGTCGGAACTGATTTTTAGAGTAAAATAAATAGTTAGAGCATTTATAATAAATTAGTCTTTTATTTTATTAAATATATATATATGTTTTCAGTAGTTATTCCATTATATAATAAATTTTTTAGTATTGAAAAAACGATATTTTCAGTACTAAAACAGAGCTATAAAAATTTTGAAATTATTGTTGTAAATGACGGTTCTACTGATAATAGCTTAGAAATTGTTCAAAACATTCCGGATAAAAGAATTAAAATCATTGACAAACCTAATGGTGGAGTATCCAGTGCACGTAATGTAGGTATTCAAAATTCAAAATTTGAATGGGTGTGTTTTTTAGATGGGGATGATTTATGGGAACCAGAAAAATTACAAAAATATTTTAATGCAATATGTTTAGATGAGACTGTTAATTGGATATTTTCAGGTTATTACGTTGTGAAAAAAAATCAGCTAAATCCCTTAATTTTCAAAAACGGAAATGGTAGAATAGAAAATGTTTTTGATTCCCTATTGGATGGAATTAAAATCCATACAAGTACAGTTGCAGTCCGAAAGCATCTTTTTTATGATAATGAAGACCTTTGGTTTAGTTTAGGAATAAATAATTCGGAAGACAGGGAGGTTTGGTATAAACTATCTTGCATTGATAAATCACCCTATTATCTTGGAGAACCCTTGTCCATGTATCTTTTAGATGATGTTAATTCTTTAACCAAAAATAAAGGTTATTTATCTAAGAACCATTTTTTATCAATGAGAGATCGTCTTGATGGCTATTTGAATAGAATCTCACTGTCGGATAGATCTAAATTGTGTAGATATATTGAACTGTTTAACGAGAATGCCATTATACAACAATGGAGAAATGGCCAAATAGATGACAGCTTGTTTAAGTATATAGGAAAAAAACGGAAAATTATGGAATTCACAAATGGATTTCCAATTCTTTTAAAGAAAGTTTTATATGAATTTTGGTAATAGATTTATTAATTAGATTCGTGAAAATTTTTAGCGATTTGAGAGATACGCTCTATTCAAAAAGAAATTATCAATAAGGAATTTATGGTCGCAATCTATAGGTTTAAATAAAAGCTTCAATTCTTTGAAATTACTAGTTATCTAAAGAAATTGCATTTAATTAATCTATGGCAATTAGGAATTCTGAAATGATCTTTAATAACATTCATAAATTAGGACGAATATACCATCAGGATAATTTAAACAAAAAGGCATACTTTTTAAATGGAAGTGAATTTTTATTGACATAAGTTTTTGATATAAAGTACTTTATAAAACAAGTTAAAAAAATAAGATTATATTTATGGCTATTTATATCGGTTTATTGGTGATACATCTATTATGTGTAAAATTTTGTAACAAGATTTTACTTTTAATTAGCTTTATTCTCTTGTTTTTAGTTATGGGGTTTAGAGACATTAATTTAGGTACGGACGCGCTAAATTATCAACTAATGTTTAATATTTCTTCAGAAGGATATTCATTAGATATAGAGCCATTATGGTACTTATTAAATCGTTCGGTTTTTTTAATGGGTGGAGATTATGAGTCGCTTTTGATCATTTCATCAATACTTACTTTAACTCCAGTTTATATTGCTGCTTGTTTGGCGGATAAAAGAAGAGTTTTTATTATTATTTTCCTTTATATCAGTTTATATTATTATTGTTATGCATTCAATATAATAAGACAAAGTATTGGGATGTCTTTTGGTATTTTAGGCCTAGTTTTATTAAATGATAAAGACAAAAGTAATCATAAATATTTCTGGTTGTGCTTAGTAATCGGAGGTGGGTTCCATTCAATTATATATAGTCTTATTATTTTAAAATTTATTCCTAGACTGTTTGAGAAGGTTAATAATATTGTTGTTTTACAAATTGTTACATTTTTCATTGGTTTATTTTTTCATAATTATTTATTAACATTTTTATCTCGTTTTTTTTATTCAAAATATATAGATTTTGAAGGGGGAAATTTATTAGGAAATCTTATTTACCTGGTAATTTTAAATTGCGTATTTATAGCAATCAGTCAAGTTATAACATTAAAAAATAACTGGTATTATTATATGAGTTTCTTTGTACTAGTTTCTAATTTATTCATTCGTTTTCCGTTTGGAGCAAGGTTTATTTTATTATTTGGTATAATACAAATTGTTTTTCTTCCTTTTCTTTTAAAGAATAATAAACTGAATACAAAATACAAAAGCGTAATTCTTATTGCAATTCTTACATATGGCCTAATCAATTTTTTTAGAATTTTAGGTGCAGGTGAAATTGTCCCATATAAAGGCTATTTTTTTAATTTTATTATATGAAAATTTGTGTTTTTGTTCCAGGTGATAAACTTGGTGGAGCTGAACAATATTTAAAAAATATTACTGTTTATTATTTAAAAAATGGTGACGATGTAGATGTGTATTTTTTAAAATCTAAAAAATACAATGGTTGGGAGGACTTGAAGTTATTTTCAAATCTTAGGCTTTTTTATACTACTAAATTCAAAGAGTCAAAAGGAGCTTTAGCATTACTAAAAAAGATTCTCTTAATTAAGACAAAGTATGATTATGGTTTTTCGTCCCATGTGCATTTAAATTGTTTTCTTGGCTTTTTACGGTGCTTTCGTCTTTTTAATGTCAAGTATATAGTGAGTAGAGAATCAACTACTACACATAAACGGTTTAAAGGGATGAAACTACATTTATTTAATTGTGGTTATAAATTATTCTATAAATATTTAGACCTTTTAATTTGTCAGTCACAACTAATGCGAGACTCCTTAATAACAAATGTACCTTGTTTAGATCAAAGTGTTAAGGTGAAGGTAATACCTAATCCTATTATTTTGGAGGATATTAAATCTAAGTTATTGGAGCCTATTTCAGACGATATAAAATGTTTAGGTGAATTTATTGTGTCTGCTGGTAGGTTGATCCATTTAAAGGGTTTTGATATCCTAATTCAATCATTTGCAAGACTTGAGAATAAGAATTTAAAACTTGTTCTTTTAGGTGAGGGAAGTGATGAAGAAAAATTGAAGTTATTAGCTTTAGAATTAGGAGTAAGCGAACGGGTTATATTTTTAGGTTTTGTAAATAATGTTTACCCTTATTTTAAAGCCGCAGACGCTTGTGTAGTTTCCTCAAGAATAGAGGGTTTTCCAAATGTATTATTGCAAATGATGATGGCAAATGAAAATGTTGTTTCAACTCTTTGTGCTGGAGGGATAGATGATATTGATGGTCTTTCGTTATCTAAAATAAATGATGAAGAGCTTTTATTTTTAGCAATACAAAATGTCTTAAAAAATAGTCCAGAAACAAAAAAAAATATTAGAAGTTTATTTGATAAGGAGCTATTGGGTAGAGATATCTCTGTTTTCATTGAAAAAGTAAATTATTTTTTAAATTATGAAAAGATTTAAAATTTTATTAATGTCTGTAATGTGTTTGTTTTTTTTATGTAAAGAAGCAAAAGCACAAACTGACGAAACAATTGCCATACAGGAATTATTGGACAAGGCTTTTGATAAAAATGAAGCTGTTTATTTGGAAGCAAGATATTATTATGTCACGAATTTAAATATTAAAGTCAATATAATTGGTAAAAAAGGAACAGTTATTCAACGTATAAATAATAAAAGTTCAAAAGAAAAAGATGAAAAATATAATTTCTGCAGAATTGATAATATACATAATATTAAAATAGAAAATGTAGTATTTAATGGCAGTAATTCAGGTATAAATGATACAAGTGGTGTTATTCCTCTTTTCATTTTAAATAGTAGTAATATAAATATTCAGAATTGCCAATTTATAAATTCAAATACTGCAGGTTTAAGAATAAGTCACTCAAATAGTATTAGTATTCTAAATTCTAAAAGTTCAAATAATTATGGAACATTTGGTGATGGTTTTTATGTGGAACAATCAAATAATATATCTTTTGAAAATTGTGTTGCAGATAATTATAATCGTATAGGTTTTGTATTAGATTTAAACGTTAAAAATGTTGTATTTAAGAATTGCAAAGCAAGCAATGGTAACAATGCTTCAATTTTAACTGGTGGAATTGAGCAAAATGCTGGTTTTTGGTTTGAAAAAGCAGGTGATATTTCTGTTATAGATTGTACGGCAAATAATAATACGCATTATGGCTTTCTTGCTGTTTCGGGCTTAGATAAATCTGACGAAAACGTCTCATTTAACTTTCAGAATTGCCGTTCTTATAACAATAATATAGGCTTTAAGGCAGGTTCATTAGGAAAAAATGCGGTTAAAGTTTCTTTTAAAGGCTGCGAAACGACAAATGTTAAATCTGGTATCGAAATAAGTTGTAAGAATATTAATGACATTTATCTAATTGAAAGTTGTAAAATAGGCTATAATGTAGGCAATGATTATTCCACAGGAATATTTTTACACACAAGATATGATGGTAAATCATTAGTTAAGTGCGATGTTAGAAATACTATTTTCGTATATCCCCAAGGTGCATCGAATAGCTTTTTAAAATCAAAAAACTCTTATAATTCAGATATTTATATTGATAATGTAAATAGAGTATTATTTAATTTCTCAAACAACAGCAATAATATCAGCCGTAAAATATTATTAAAATCACCAACAATTAATTCTACATTTTCCTCTTCCATTAAAGATAAAGTTCTAACAGTAAACTCTATAAAATAGTATGGCGAAAAATATAATGATTGTCTTGCTCAATGATATGTTTGGGGGCGCCGAACAGGTAACAAAACAAATTGTAGATTATTTTTTAAGATCAGGAGATCATGTCGATTTGTTTTTTGTCACAAAATCAAAAGGCAATTTTTGGGATGATTATGAAAATCGTCGTGGGATTCAGATTTTTAGGACAAATGCAAAAAATGAGAAAAATGGGTTTGTCCCACTTGTTTTAAAATTCTTAAAAAGAAGAAAAAAGAACTATGATATGGTATTCTCTACACATATCTATTTGAATTCTTTATTATCTATTCTTCGAAAGTTAAATGTAATTAGAACAAATAGATTAGTTTGTAGAGATAGTCATGCATACTATTTAGTAGATAAAGGTAATAAGTTGAGGCTTTATAATTTTTTAATAAAGATTGGATATGGAGGGCAGGATCTAATTATTTCTCAAACAGAAGAAATGAAGAATCAGTTGCTGGTCAATAATAAAAAAAATAAAAGATTGCCTAAAATAGTTCATGTTTTGGGAAACCCAATAGATTTAAGAGAAATTATAATTAACGAAGATTTAAGTATTCCCAAAAAAACTATAATATCTGCTGGTCGATTAATCGAAATTAAAGGATTTGATATTTTATTGAGATCTTTCTCAAATCTGAAAAACTTTAAAGAATACACTTTAATTCTTTTAGGTGAAGGAGTTGAAGAAAATAATCTTAGAAAAATTGCCATTGATTTAGGAATCTCTGAAAACGTGAAATTTCTTGGTTTTCAGAAAGATGTTTTCAGTTATTTTTTTCATGCTGATGTTTGTGTTGTCTCATCTATCCGAGAAGGATTTCCAAATGTTCTACTTCAAATGATTAGTCAAAATAATAATGTGGTATCCACATTGTGTGCTGACGGAATTCAGAATATTAATGGTTTAATTACTTGCGAAAGCGGTAGCAGTCAATTGTTAACAAAGGCTATTGAATCTGCAATTAATAATCATGATAATATCAAGAATAGACCTGTGTTTGATGAAGAAATTTCTAAAAGGACAATTGATGGTTTTATGAATAAAATATTTGAAAATCTTAAACCTATAAAATAAGATTCAATTATGAAAAAAAAAATAAAAGTTTTACATGTCGTGTCTATTTCTTTTTCTATAAAGTATTTCATTGGCAATCAATTTTTCTTTTTTAAGAAAAGAGGGTACGAGTTTCATGTGGCTTGTACTGACTCTGAGGATTTACGTCAATTAGCTGATCATTTTAAGTTCACACCATTCCCAGTTCCTATTTTAAGGAATATTGCCCCACTACAGGATATTAAATCTATTTGGGAACTTAGAAATTATATCAAGAAGGAAAAATTTGATATAGTTATTGCACATTCGCCAAAAGGGGGATTGATTGGTATGATAGCCTCATACTTGGCAGGTGTTAAAAAAAGGATTTTCATTAGACATGGCTTAGTTTTTGAAACTTCTTCTGGTCTGAAAAAAGCACTTTTAATTAATGTGGAACGGTTAATTGGTTTATTTTCTACTAAAATCGTTAATGTGAGCCCTTCAGTTGAAAAAGTTGCGACAGAGTTAAGGCTAAATTTAGATTCAAAAAACACCCTTTTAGGTAAAGGGACTTACAACGGGGTAAATATTGATGTTTATAAAGCCGATAATAATATAAAATATGATAACACGAAGGTGATTGGTTTTGTTGGTCGATTGGCAAAAGATAAAGGGCTTAACGAATTAATTGAGGCGTGGAAAATGCTTATAAAAGAGTTTAATAATATTAAATTACTCTTAGTCGGGCCAATAGATGAACGAGATCCGATGGAATTAAGTGTTTTGGAATATATGAAGAATGAAAAGACCATCGAGTTTACAGGTGGTGTTTCAGATACCTCAAATTATTATAATAAGATGGATGTTTTTGTTTTACCGTCTTTGAGAGAGGGGTTTCCTACTGTTGTTCTTGAGGCTTCTGCATCTGAGCTACCAATTATTACAACTAAAGCTACTGGTTGTGTTGATTCAATCATTGAAAATGAAACAGGGATTTTCGTTGATTATTCTGCACAAAGTTTGTATAATGGGATAAAATATTACTTGGACAATCCATTAGTTGCTAAAAATCATGGGATTAATGGTCGTTCTTTTGTGAAAAATAATTTTGCAGAAGAAATTCTTTATACTAAAATTCAAGAACAACTTCTATGAAAAATATAGCTTTATTAGGAAGTAAGAAGAGCTTTTTAGCAAGAAATCTTGAGAAAATTTACAAAGACTCTATTGTTTCTTTACGTGATATTAATTGGATGAATAAGCTTGATCGCGTAGACTTTATTATTAATTTGGTAGGTAAGGCACATGATCATAATAAAACAGCGACGGAAGAGGATTTTTACTATGCTAATGTTGACTTAGTAAAACAAGTGTTTTATACTTTTGTAAAGTCCAATGCAAAATTATTAATACATGTAAGTTCCTTGGCCGCTGTCGAAGAATTTGAATCTAAAATCCCTCTTACGGAGGATGCAACCTGTAATCCAAAATCTTGGTATGGACAAACAAAAAGAGAAGCAGAAAAATGGTTGTTGAGTCAAGTAATTCCTGAAGGGAAAACAATAATTATTTTGCGTCCTCCAATGATTCATGGTGATGGAGATAAGGGAAATCTAGGGCTTTTATATAAAATTGTTTCAAAAGGAATACCTTATCCGTTAGCATCATTTGAGAATAGCAGATCTTTTATATCAATTGATAATTTTACTTTTTTTATCGAGAATATACTTGATAATTACGAAAAATTACCTTCTGGAATTTATCATGTATCAGATGATGAATCTTTGAGTACTCTTGAAATTGTTGATATAATAAAAGAGATTACTAAAAAAAATGGTGTAAATATTTTTATATCTAAACCTATTATTAAGACGCTAGCTAAAGTTGGTGATGTAATTCCGATCATTTTAAATTCGAATAAATTAAAAAAGATGACGTGTACTCTTTTAGTTTCAAATCAGAAGTTAAAAAAGATTTTAGGTATAAAACAATTGCCACTAACTGCGGAGGAAGGTTTACGTAAAACGATTGAATCTTTTAAAGCCCATTAAAATATTATGATTTACATTATTGTATTTATTACCTTATTTGCTGTTGAATTATTATACTTCCGAATTGCGGATCGTTTTAATATCATCGACAAACCGAATGAACGATCCTCTCATAGTTCAATAACCTTACGTGGTGGTGGAATAATTTTTTATATAGGAGTACTTATATATTTTATTTTATCTGGCTTTCAGTACCCTTGGTTTTTTTTAGGGTTAACTCTAATGACAGGGATTTCTTTTTTGGATGATATTTTTACATTGTCAAACAAATTAAGGTTGTTAATTCATTTTTCGTCTGTATTATTAATGGCTTTTCAGCTTGATTTATTTGATCAATCCTGGTATTTATTGCTGTTGGGCTTTGTTATTGCTGTTGGAGTTATCAATGCCTATAATTTCATGGATGGTATAAATGGTATTACAGCCTGTTACTCTTTAGCTGTTGCTGGGCTGTTGGTTCTTGTAAATCAAGAAATACAATTTATTGATCCCGATTTACTTTATTATACCATACTTGCTGTTTTGGTGTTTGCATTTTTTAATTTTAGAACAAAAGCTAAGTGTTTTGCTGGTGATGTAGGTTCTGTTGCCATAGCTTATATTTTACTATTTGTTTTAGGTTTGTTAATATTAAAAACAGGAAATTTAATTTATATCCTATTTTTGGCCGTTTATGGTATTGATGCAGTATGGACCATAGTTCGGCGGTTAATGTTGAAGGAAAATATATTCCAAGCACACCGTTCTCATCTTTACCAATATTTAGGAAATGAAGCGGGAGTTAACAGATTATTAATTTCCTTTTTATATGGCTTTATCCAGTTTTTAATAGGTATTGCAGTGCTATATGTATCTAAAGAAGACACTAGTTATCAACTGCTGTTTTCAATAGTTTTATTAGTGGTTTTAAGTGTAGTTTATCTATGGTTAAAGGCTTATATTTTAAAAAAGCATACTAAAAACTAAATATGAAAGAGATATCAATTCTTAAAGGTGGAGTAGCAAAGGATAATAGAGGACAGATTCGCTTCGTAAACGATTTTGATATGGAGGCTGTAAAGCGTTTCTATATTATTAAAAATTCAGATAAAGCATTAATTCGCGGCTGGCGTGCGCATCGTATTGAACAAAGGTGGTTTTATGTTTTATCAGGAAGCTTCTCTTTGAATATTGTTAAAATTGATAATTGGGAAAATCCTTCTAAAGATTTGGAGGTCCAGAATATAGTTTTAAAAAGTAGTGACATGAATCTTTTGCATATCCCTGCGGGGTATGGAACTGCATTTGTTGCCTTAGAGGAAGATAGTGAGTTATTAGTTTATGCAGATTATGGATTGGCGCATGCTGCTTTAGATGATTATACCTATTCTTTAGATTACTTTAATAAATTGGAATTACTTTAAAAAAAAGAAAAAATAGAATAGAAAATAATTATTTTTTGATGGCATTAAGAATGCATTTGAATTAAATATAATAAATATTCAAAAGTCTTTTTAGGCATAAAAAAGTATCTTTGTCATTTAGAATATACGTATTTTAAAAATTAAACTTATACCTACATTAATCAAGATAAATATGTTACGAGTTAATATTTTTTTAGGCGCTATTTTATTAACTATTATAGTGCTGTTTAATAGTTCATGTGCAAGCCGGAAGAATTTGGTTTATTTCCAACCAGATTCAACCCTGTTAAATTCGACCTATGAGCTAAATGTTCCGAAATTGCAACCAGGTGATATTCTGGCAATATCCGTAACCGCCGATGATATCCGGGCTACACAGGCATTTAATCAGGTTTCTCCTTATCAAGGCTCAAATGGTACTATTCAGGCTAATAATCCCTTTATCCCAACCTATGGTATTGATGTTAAAGGAGAAATAGACTTCCCCAAAATTGGGAAGGTGAAATTAGCGGGGTTAACCCGTACGCAGGCAATTGAATATTTAAAGAAAGAGGTATCAAAATATATTGTTGATCCCGGTGTAAGTATTGAGCTCCGTAACTTTAGAGTAACGGTATTAGGAGAGGTGAGAAGTCCGGGCACATTTCCTGTCACTAACGATAGAATTACCTTATTAGAAGCATTAGGTATGGCCGGTGATTTAACCATAAATGGTGTACGTAAAAATGTGTTGGTGGTAAGAGAGCAGGATGGTGTAAAAAAAGAGTATCGTGTAGATTTAACCGCACGCGATGCATTAAATTCTCCTGTTTATTACCTAGCGCAAAATGATGTGGTGTATGTTGAGCCTAATGGAGCAAGAGTGCAATCTTCAAAGTATACACAAAACACTTCCATTTTCGTTTCTATTGCTGGTGTGATTATTACCGTAGTTTCTGTTCTTACCCGTTAATAATAATTTGATGAAAAATAATAGTCCTGAAAAAATAACGATTGAAAATGATGATCAAGAGTTGAATTTAAAACAACTTTTTGAGCAATATGCCTATTATTGGAAATGGTTTGTTGTATCTGTTATGGTCTGCGTCTTAGCTGCATTTATTTACTTGCGTTATGCAGAACGGATTTATGCTGTCTCTAGTAAAATTCTTTTACAAGATGAAAAACAAGCGTCAGGTGAATTAGCGGGTCTTGCGGAAATTGCATCCTTAACCGGGGCAGGAAGTTCTACTTCTGCATTTGTATCCGATCAAATGGATGTTATAAAGTCGCGTCGTATATTGCGTAAAGTTGTAGAGTCAGATAGGTTAAATATTATTTACTATTCTAAGGGAAAAGTAAAAAATGCCGAATTGCTAGAAGTGGAATCGCCAATTAAGGTTATTTTATTAGAGCCAAATAATCCTAAATTAGATTCCATTAAATATTCTTTATCCATTATTGGAGATGGAAAAAAGTTAGTTGTAAAAGATAACGATAATGAATATGGGAATTACACCGCTGGACAAAAATTAAATACTCCAATTGGTCCTATTGTTTTAACATTACAACACGAAAAGTCATTTAATGGAAATTTAGAAGTTAAGTTTAATTCTGTTGATAAAACAATTGATGGCTTAATAAGATCAATAAATATTACCCCAAATAAAGAAAAGCAATCCTTTATTGTAAATCTTTCACTAAACCATTCGAATAAAAAGAAAGCAGAATTAATCTTAAACTCCCTGGTTGAAAATTATAATGCCGATGTAACAGAAGACAAGGCTAAGGTTAGCCGGGCCACCTCTGCATTTATTTCCGGGCGTTTAGATTTAATTGCTAAAGATTTATCTACTGCAGATTCTAAGGTTGCAGATTATAAGGATAACAACAACCTTATAGATATGTCGTCGGAGGCTCAGCTGTATATGCAGGGGGCAAACGATAATGAGCGTAAATTGGTGGAATACCAGACCCAGTTACGTTTGTCGGATATGATGCGTACGGCAACACAAGAAAATAATGGTTTATTGCCGGCTAATATTGGTTTATCGGATCCGTCAATTGAAGCTTCCATTACCGCCTACAATAATTTGGTATTGGAACGCGATGATTTATTAAAGTCTGCAACGCCACAGAACCCTATTGTGCAAAATCTAAATCGTAATATTATCGAATTAAATAAAAATGTACAATTGGCTTTAAATAATTACCGTCAGGTTTTACAAACCAACGTAAATAGTTTACAAAGTCAGAAAAATAAATTCGAAGGACGATTAAACCAATTGCCAAAGCAAGAACGTGGTTTTAAAGATATCTCGCGCCAGCAGCAAATTGTAGAATCCCTGTATTTGTTTTTATTACAAAAGCGGGAGGAAACAGAAATCAAGGCTTCTGCTACACCAGCAAATTTAAAAGTTATTGATTCGGCATACGGTTCGGATATCCCTGTTGCACCTCGGAAGTTAATAGTTCTTCTAGGAGCTCTAATAGCAGGCTTTATTATTCCATTTGCAATTTTATATATTAAATTCTTACTGGATAATAAAATTCATTCGCGGAAGGATATCGAAGAGAAAATGGCGACGCCAATTTTGGGCGAGATTCCTACCTCGGAAGACCCTATTGTTAAGGAGAACGACCGTTCGTCGTTGGCGGAGGCATTCCGGATTTTGCGTACCAACATCAGCTTTATGTTGGGGGCGAAAAAAGATTCTTCTGTAATTTATGTTACCTCGACAACATCCGGTGAAGGGAAGTCCTTCGTGTCGACCAACTTGGCTCGAATATTATCAATGTCGGGCAAAAAGGTGCTGTTGGTAGGGGCAGATATCCGTAGTCCAAAGGTATTGGATTATTTGGGTTTATCGCATTTGCAGCATACGAATATTGGTATAACGCAGTACCTCATTAATCCGGATATGGATTTGGATAATATTATTATCAAGAAACCGGCACCGTATAATTTTGATATTATCTATTCCGGATATGTGGCGCCAAATCCTGCGGAGTTATTATTGAACGGGCATTTTGATGATGTTATCGCCTATGGCCGTACGCATTATGATTATGTCATTGTCGATACTGCTCCGGTAAGTCTGGTAACCGATACGCTATTGATTGCTAATAATGCAGATTTAACCATTTATGTGGCGCGTGCAAATTACCTGGATAAACGCTTACTAAATGTGCCTAAGGAATTGTATGAGGATGGTAAACTTAAAAATATGGCTGTAATTATTAATGACGTAGATTTTGCTCGTGGTTATGGTTACGGTTATGGTTATGGCTATGGCTATGGCCAAGCGGAAAAGGAAACGTTTGGGTCTAAGTTTACGAAACGTTTAAACAGCCTTTTTAAAAGAAAATAAGCTACAAAAAACCTCAAGAAATTGAGGTTTTTTTTTACTCTTTGCGTTTTATGGAGCAGATATTTGACGCCTGGAATGAGCGGGTATCTGTTTCAATACCTATTATTGTTACCAAATCAAAATTTCGATTTATATAATATGGCATGTATTTTGTTATAGTGCATGCTATAGAATTTAGTAAGATAGACAATTAAAAGTTTTGCATACTGTGGCAAATTTCCATTATAAATCGTTTTAACTGTTGCTAACTATATTTTATACTTCTACTTAATTAATATTTTGATGGGTTTTTTTTCAAAACTATTTGGTAAAACAGAACAAGGAGCGAGCGTACGAACATTGGGGAAGTTGGGCTTCTTGGAAGTGGATATGCATAACCATCTCTTGCCGGGGATTGATGATGGTAGTCCGTCGGTTGAGCAGTCCTATCGTTTAATACAGGGTCTGCAGGGGTTGGGGTTAGACAAATTTATCTGCACTCCGCATATTATACAAGATATACACCCCAACACTAAAGCGAGCATCACACAGGCTTACAACAGCTTAGGGGAGTATTTAAAAGTAAATAACAGTAAAGTTGAAATATCTGCTGCGGCAGAACATATGATAGATGAAGGTATTCATGGGTTAATCGCTAAAGATAACCTTTGTGTAATGCCGGGGAACTATGTGCTGATAGAAATGTCGTATTTATCGGAGTCTAGAGCACTATTCCAAACCATACAAGACATTCAAAAGTTGGGTTATAAACCAATTTTAGCGCATCCGGAGCGCTATAACTACTACCATATGAACTTTGATATGTATAAGCAGATTAAAAATGCAGGTTGTTTGCTGCAGCTTAACCTGTTGTCGATCAGTCGTTATTATGGTACGGAAGTTAAAGTTGCTGCGTTGACATTGATAAAATCAGGCATGTACGATTTCGTGGGTACGGATATCCACCACGATAAACATTTGGCCGCATTGCAGGATGTCGTCGCAAAATATCCCGTTCGCGACTTGCTCAAGACCTGTAATATTCTAAATCCAACCTTGTTGGATCATTTAAATAATCAGAAGGTAATTGCTGTAGGTTAACAAATCAACCTGTGCAGGCCAACAAAAAAGAGGTGCTTTAATTTATAAATTGAAGCACCTCTTTTTTGTTATTCGCCGATCGCGTAATAGTTAAATCCTAAACTTTCGATCTGTTGTCGGTTCAATAATTTTCTGCCGTCAAATATAAAGGCCGGTTTTTTCATATGCGCTTTAATCTTTGCCCAGTCGTAATCTTTAAAAGCATCCCACTCGGTTAAAATTGCAACGGCATGTGCATCTTTGCAAGCTTCATAAGGGTCGGCACTCACCGTTACGAGGCTTTGATTTTCGGCAGCATTACGGGTGTTCAGGTTATCCAGGTCGATGTATATCTTCTCTGCCGGAACTTTAGGGTCGTAAACGCTGAGGTTTGCCATTTCGTTCAGCAGGTGGTCGGCGACATATATCGCTGCCGACTCGCGGGTGTCGTTGGTATCTTTCTTGAAAGCCCAGCCTAATATGGCGATCTTTTTGCCGTTTACGGTATTAAACAAAGTCTGAATAATATTATCGGCGAAACGATGTTTCTGGTGGTCGTTCATTAAGATCACCTGCTCCCAATAGTTGGCGACCTCCTGCAGGTTGTAACTGCGGGCAATATACACCAAGTTTAAAATATCTTTTTGAAAGCATGAACCCCCAAAACCTACCGAGGCTTTTAAAAACTTAGCACCAATACGCGAGTCCATACCTATGGCTTTAGCAACTTCCTCCACATTGGCTCCTGTTTTTTCGCATAACTCGGATATGGAATTTATAGAAGATACGCGCTGCGCTAAAAAGGCATTGGCCGTAAGTTTAGATAGTTCCGATGACCACAGGTTTGTCGTCAAAATTCTATCCGTTGGTACCCAACGGGCATAAATAGCGACCAAGGCCTGTATAGCGTCTTCATTTTCGCCCCCTATCAAAACCCTGTCGGGGTTTAACAGATCCTGAATTGCCGTTCCTTCCGCCAAAAACTCAGGGTTGGAGAGGATATGGAAGTTTACCGCAGATCCGGTATTATGTAGAATACTTTTCAGCGCTGCTGCCGTACGTACCGGGAGGGTAGATTTTTCGACTACGATTTTATCCGTAGTAGAGACCTCGGCAATCTGGCGCGCACAGAGCTCAATGAATTTTAAATCTGCGGCCATACCTTTGCCCTTACCGTAGTTTTTTGTCGGGGTATTTACCGATATAAAAATCATATCGGCCTCTTGTATGGCTTTTTCAATTTCAGTAGAAAAGAATAGATTACGGTTGCGGGCTTCCCCCACAACCTCGGCAAGGCCAGGTTCGTAGATCGGTAGCTCGTTTAGGTCTGCCGCATTCCAGGCCGCTATGCGCGCCGTATTCATGTCTACCAGGGTTACTTCAATATCTGGACATTGCTGTGCAACAACAGACATCGTAGGGCCTCCTACATAGCCTGCGCCGATACAACAGATTTTCTTTACATTAAAAGCCATCGCTGCATTGTTTATTTGTTACTGCAAAGATAAGGGCTTAATTGAATAATCTACTGTTTTACAAATTTTCAGCGCTATAAATTATCGAAATCCTGGGTTCAGATTTTTCAAATTATAATATTTACCTTTGATAATCTTGTCTTGACTTGGCATGCCTATAGGGGTTATTATGCTAGTTTAAGCCGGATATAAAAGTTCAAAGGGTAAACAAAATTAAGCTGAGGTTAGGTTGATTACAAAGGAAACAATAGAAAAAGTGTTGGATACTGCCCGCATTGAGGAGGTAGTAGGTGAATTTGTGGACCTTAAAAAAAGGGGTACCTCTTTGATTGGTAACTGCCCTTTTCACAATGAAAAGACACCGTCTTTCCACGTGTCGGTAGCGAAGGGTATTTACAAGTGTTTTGGCTGTGGTGTCGGTGGTGATTCCCTTAAGTTTGTCATGGAGCTCGAGAAATTCTCTTATCCCGAAGCGATACGCTACCTAGCGAATAAGTACCATATCGAGATTGAGGAGGTCGAGCGAACACCAGCGCAGCTGGCAATGCAGGATAAAAGAGAGAGTCTGTTTATCTTGAGCCAGTGGGCCGGCAAATATTTTAAAGAGCAGCTGTGGGATAGTCCTGCAGGGCGCTCCATAGGTCTTTCTTATTTTAAGGAGCGTGGGTATAGTGAAGCTATTATCAAAAAATTTGAACTGGGGTATTCTCCAGATCAGTGGACTGCAGTTGTGGATGCCGCCAAAAAGGCGGGGTTTCAGGATACTTACCTGGCCGAAATAGGCCTGGCCATTGAGCGGGACGATAAATCCTTGTACGACCGCTTTCGCGGAAGGGTTATTTTTCCGATCCATAATCTTACCGGTCGTGTGATTGGCTTCGGTGGGCGAACATTGAAAACGGAAAAGTCTGTCCCTAAATATGTAAACTCGCCGGAGAGTGATATCTACCATAAATCGGATGTGCTGTATGGTCTTAACCTAGCTAAAAAAGCCATTATGGATGCCGACCTGTGTTACCTGGTGGAGGGCTATGCTGATGTTATTGCCATGCACCAAACGGGGGTTGAAAATGTGGTCTCTTCTTCGGGAACATCTTTAACGACGGGGCAGATTAAGCTGATATCGAGGTTTACAAAAAATGTCGTGATCTTGTACGATGGCGATGCTGCCGGCATAAAGGCCTCCTTGCGGGGTACGGATATGCTGTTGGAGGAGGGCTTGAATGTTAAGGTGCTGCTTTTTCCGGATGGTAATGACCCCGACTCGTATGCCAAACAGGTAGGTCCTGCGGCCTTTAAAGATTATATCACCAGCAATCAGGAGGATTTTATTTTCTATAAAACGCATATTCTGCTGAAGGATGCTAAAGAAGATCCTATAAAACGGGCGGAGGTGATACGCGATGTGGTGCAGAGTATTGCCCTTATTCCGGACGAAATTAAGGTGTCCGTTTTTATACAGCGTTGCAGCTCTTTGTTGGATATCGAGGAACGTGTTTTATTGACAGAGTTAAATAAAATACGCCTGGGTAGAGCGAAGGAGCAGGATCGTAGAAATACCGCTAAAGGGAAGTCTTCGTCTTATACGCCGTCTGGCCCGGATTTGGGCGATGGCCCTCCGGCGGATTTTTTCCTTACCGAGTCGGAACGCGCTGAAGGTAGAGAGACGCCTTCGGCAGGGCTGCCGCCATCGTCGCAGCAGCAGTTGACGGCTGAAATATTGCAGGAGCGCGAGGTGGTGCGGATATTGTTGAACTATGGCCGTGAATTGGTGACTTGGGAGGGCGACGGTGATATTCCGGTTGCACCGTATTTGTTGGGTAGCATCGACGATATTGCTTTTGAGGATAAAGCGAGTGCTATTATTGTGCAGGAATTTATAAAACAGGCGGAAACCTTTGAGGTCCCTGAAGCCAAGTTTTTCTTGGGTCATGAAAATACCGAGGTGGCGAATCTTGTGGTGGATAGTATTGCTACACGCTATGAAATAAGTCCGAATTGGAACGACGATAAGCGCAAAATATATGTTACCCAGGAGATTGAGCACTTGAAAGATCTTGTTGTACAGGCAATATATAGAATTAAAAAGCGGAAATTTGAACGCGAGATGCATAAGGTACGCGAGGAGCTAAAAACTTGCACGAATGCTGCGGATCTGGAGATATGCCTCCATAAGTACCAAAAGCTTAAAGAGGCCGAAAAAATGCTTGGCGAGATGCTGGGGAATACCGTTGTGAAATAAAATATGTATCCAATTATATAGTTATGGCGAAACAGCAGGAGTACGGGAAATATGGGGAGGAGCTTGCTGTACAGCATTTAATGGCTTTAGGGTACACCCTGTTGCAGCGAAATTGGCGCTATGGCCATCTGGAGGTTGATATTATTGCCCGCGATGGCGATGTACTGCTGTTTATAGAGGTTAAAAGCCGCTCGACAACGGCCTTCGGCCACCCGGCAGATTTTGTCGATCTGCAGAAGCAGCGCTTCCTGCTGGAAGCGGCAGATGCTTATTTAGCCGCTTCGTTATTTGATGGGGAGATACGTTTTGATATAGTTTCTGTATATTTAGATTCGAAATTAATAGAGCATATTAAGGATGCTTTTTGGAGTGACTTTTAGTTTGTAATACATGAAAATAAAATCTTTGTTGGGGGCTGCAGTATTGTTTTCCCTAAGTTTGGCGGCCTGTAAAACGCAACAGGCAAAATTAAGCTTCCTGGAGCCGGAGTCTGGCAGTAGGGTCGGTTATGGCGAGCTGGTGAAGTTGAAGTTAAACTTCCCTGATGCGGGTATCGATTCGGTGGTGTACTCGGTAGATGGTAATGTGCTGGAGCGCCGTACCGATACGGCGGCGGTGCGTTTGGATACTAAAAAATATGGCTTTGGCGATCGCTCTCTTTCTGCCCGGGTATATGCTGCTGGCAAGGAGGATATTGTGTATAGTAATATTATGGTGCTGCCACAAAATGCTAAAAACTATGGCTTTGAGGTGGTGAACACGTATCCCCACGATACGGAGGCCTTTACACAGGGGCTGCAGTTTGCGGATGGTATATTATACGAGTCTACGGGCCGCTACGGCCAGTCGGAGCTGCGGAAGGTGGATCTACAAACAGGTAAGGTACTGAAAAGTATAAAACTCGATGAAAAGTATTTCGGCGAGGGGATGACCTTGCTGGGGAATAAGATCGCATTGCTGACTTGGCGGGAGAATGTGGGTTTCTTCTACGATAAAAATACCTTGCAGCAGACGGGAACTTTCAGCTATGAAAATAGTAAAGAGGGCTGGGGTTTAACCTACGATGGTAAAAATATGATTAAATCCGATGGTAGCAACAACCTGTATTTTCTGGACCCTGTTACGGGTAAGGAGCTGCACTCTGTTGCGGTATACGACGAGAATGGTGCCGTTGATGCCTTGAATGAGCTGGAGTATATCGACGGTAAGGTGTATGCTAATGTGTACGAGAAAGAAATTATTGTGATTATAAACCCCGAAAATGGAGCCGTGGAAGGTCGCATTAATTTGGTGGGTATGTATACAGAAAATAGACAGCAGTATGATAATGAGCTAAATGGTATTGCTTACGATGCTGCCGGAAAGCGATTGTTCGTTACGGGTAAACTTTGGGCTAAGCTGTTTGAAATAAAAATGGTGGAACGTTAGTTTTCCAGGTGCCGGATATATAAAAAAGAGGAGCCACGATTCATTGTAGGCTCCTCTTTTTTTGCGTTGTCTTTCCGTGCCCGTGCCTGCCGTTAGGGGATGAGGGTTCCTTTGCCTACCGAAAATTTAATTTTCTCGTTTAAGGGGATTTGGTTTTCCGCGACTTGTTCCTCTATACGGTCTGGAAAGAGTATGCCATACAAGTGGTCTACCTCGTGCTGAAAGATTACAGCCGTAAATCCTTCGATATTCTCTTCGATTATATTACCCTTGGTGTCCCAATATTGTAAACGTATGGCGTAGCTGCGTTCTACATTTTCCTTTTTATCGGGAATGGATAGACAGCCCTCAGCTCCCTCGCGGGTAAGTTTTGAACGCCATATAATTTTGGGGTTGATATAAAACTCAAAAGGTTCGTCTTTTTTATCAAAACGCTGTACCCAGATTAGGTTGCGGTTGATGCCGACCTGTGGTGCTGCAATGCCAACACCAGGGTGTGCCGGGTCTTGTACTGTCGCCAACATACGCTGTGCTAAGGTTGCAACCAGCGGGTCATCGGCTTTAATATCTGTCGAGCTACTTTGCAATACTGCACGCTCTTTAGCGTCGGTAATTTGGTAGACATGAAGTTTTTCGGTATTGTCGCCGGCCGTAATCAGCGCTTTTTCTTTTTCAGTGAATCCTTTTGCCATAGCTGTATTTACTGGACGTTCGTTTTTTGGTCCTTTATATTTCTTTTCGCCTGCTAATATACTAATCTGTAGGTTATTTTCCACAGGAGGTTGTGGGCATCGATAGCCCGAACTGTAGGCACAGTAGGGGTTGTAGGCTTTATTGAAGTCTACGCGGATTTTATGGTTGCTAATGGCTGTGGCATCCAGCTCCAGATAACGCCCGCCTTCATAGCTCTCGTTGCCGCTGCTTTTATCTGTGAAGGGTAAAAACAGGTAGTTTGCATAGTTGGGGTTTTGAAATAGGGCTACACTTTGATAAAGTGTTAGCTGCTGTGTCTCGCCGTCGATGGTAAAGGTAATGCGTGCATAGCGCTTGTAGGGGTTGCTCGTACCATCGTAGGTTGGCATCCGGAATTCTTTCTCGCCATAGAGCAACTGCAGGTCGGCGTCGACGATATACTTGCTATTGGCGGGGAAATAATTTACGTATTGCACATTCTCTGCCCGTAGGGGCCCAAAATTATCTTTTAGAAAATGTTCCTTTTTTGCCTGCCGGTATTCGGCTAAGCTGCTTTCGTACGACGGTGTCTGTGCTTTTGCCTGTACAGCGAAAGTGAATAACAACAGGATGAGGATGGTCTGGCGCATATGTTTTAAATATCTACCAAATTTATAGATTTTTATCCTCATTTGGGAATTGTACCTTTGCAAAAAAACATTTTATGCGATTAATGGCATTCGATTACGGCACCAAACGTATTGGCATTGCGGTAACAGACTCCTTGCAGATTATTGCTACCGCCTTAACAACGGTGCATCCCGACGAGGTATGGGCTTTTCTAAAAAATTACCTCGCCAGCGAGCAGGTGGAAACTTTTGTGGTCGGAAAACCCTTGCAGTTGGATGGTACCGATTCGGAATCGGCACAGCATGTGGTTGGTTTTATCCGTAAACTGAAAAAGGAGTACCCCGGGATTGCTGTTGAAGAGATCGACGAACGTTTTACCTCCAAGATGGCGTCGGCGGCTATAGCACAGTCGGGGCTGAAGAAAAATAAAAAACACAGCAAGGGTTTGGTCGATACGGTGTCGGCAACATTAATTTTACAAACCTATATGGACAAAAAAGCATTTTAATTTATGGCTATTCGAGACATTACATTTTTTAGTGAAGACATTGATTTTACCTTAAAAGATAAGGCTAAAGTTCGGGCTTGGATTTACGATACGATTAAAGCCGAAGGCTTCGCCCGTGTGGCCGAGTTAAACTTTATTTTCTGCTCCGACAGCTACCTTTTAGAGATCAATAAAAAGTACCTAAACCACGATACGTATACTGATATCGTAACTTTTGACGCATCGGAAGCGGAGGAGGTCATTGCGGGGGATATCTTTATATCTGTGGAGCGAACGACTGAAAATGCCGCTAAATTTGGCGTCAGTGCTGTCGACGAGCTGCACCGTGTTATTATTCATGGCGTATTGCATCTTTGCGGTTTCCTCGATAAAAAGAAAGCGGATAAAGATTTAATGACAGCCAAAGAAAATGAGTACCTCGCCAAAAGAGTACTATAAAATTTACAATACGATAAATTATATACTTAATAAGTTTTGTTATTTTCAGCCTTTTGAAGATTCTAATTTATTAGCGTATGCAGTTATTTTTACTCGTTGTACTTTTTCTTTTTACGGCGTCTTTTAGTTACGCACAGACACAGCAGCCACAGGCTTGGCTTATTTATTTTGGGCACACCAAAATTAAAGATAGCAAATGGGGTATTCACCATGAGTTGCAATTGCGCGACTATCAGATTATTGGCGACCATAACCAAACGTTGGCCCGGGTAGGGGCTCAGTATCAATTTAAACCCTACTTGCAGGGCACATTAGGTTATGGTTTTGTCTATACCGAAGCCATGGGCGCCCCCAATAACCCCTTTAATGAGCATCGCATTTATCAGGAGATTATGGCGTCGCATGGTATAAAAACTGCCAAGCTGCGGCATAGATTCCGCTTGGAGGAGCGTTTTATTGAAAACCAGGATTTTCGTGGCCGTTTTCGTTATAACCTTTTTGTAGATGTGCCTTTAACGAAATATGGCTTTTCTGCTAAAGGGTCTTACCTGGCTTTCTATGATGAGGTTTTTATAAATCTTTCCGACAATAGCAACATAAAGGCTTTTGACCGAAATAGGGCTTATGCGGGTTTGGGCTATAAGGTAAAAAATAACCTCGGCATTCAGTTGGGGTATATGCGTCAGCATGTAGGTACAGCAAAGGGCACGAATCATATTCTGCTATCTACACACCATCAGGTACATTGGAAATAAAACGTATATGGAAAAAAAAGAGGCGGTCTATACATTGTATAGACCGCCTCTTTTAGGGTAGTATCTTATCTATTCTTAGAATCTTTCGAATTGAGAGAAGAAGAAGTTTCCTTCGATCTGCGCATTTTCGTCTGAGTCTGATCCGTGGATAGCATTTGCATCGATAGATTTAGCATATTTGTTACGGATAGTACCAGCCTCTGCTTTTGCAGGATCTGTAGCACCGATTAATTGACGAAAGTCTTCAATAGCGTTATCCTTCTCTAAAATTGCAGCAACGATAGGACCTGAGGTCATAAAGTTTACAAGCTCACCATAAAATGGTCTCTCTTTGTGCACGGCGTAGAAATCACCGGCATTTTCTGCTGTTAATTGGATATATTTCATTGCCACGATTTTAAAACCGCCCGCAATAATGTCATTTAAAATAGCTCCGATATGACCATTTGCTACCGCATCTGGTTTAATCATTGTAAAAGTTCTGTTAGTTGCCATAACTTATAATTCAATTATATTTTTGCAAAGGTAAGTTTTTGTTTAACAAGTTCCCTGCATTGACATCCATCTTTTTTATTTTTACTTTTTAATTTTTCATTTTTACTTTTTTAACATTTACTTTTGCTAACTATGGGTAAGCATCTAGAAGTTACAATTGATAAGGATTCCGGTTTTTGCTTCGGCGTTGTCTATGCTATTGATATGGCCGAAGAGATTTTGGAAGATGAGGGGTATCTGTATTGCTTAGGCGATATTGTGCATAATGATGAGGAGGTTGCGCGGTTAAAAGCTAAAGGTCTTCGCATTATTAACCATGATGTTCTCCCGACGTTGCAGAATGAAAAGGTGTTGATCCGTGCGCACGGTGAAGCACCGGAGACGTACCGTATAGCACTGGAAAATAATATTACCTTAATCGATGCCTCATGCCCTGTCGTATTAAAGCTACAAAATCGAATAAAAACATCGTTCGATGATCAAGAGAAGATTCTGATCTTTGGTAAACATGGACATGCCGAGGTTATTGGCCTGCAGGGGCAGACAAATAATGAGGCCTTGGTGTTTCAGGATATCACAGAATTGGATCATGTTGACTTGCCGGCATCGTTTACCCTATATAGCCAGACCACAAAAAGTGTCGATAAATTCTACGCCATAAAAAATGAGCTTATCAGCCGTGGATATACGGTAAAAGCCAATGATACCATCTGTAGGCAGGTGTCTAACCGCTATGAAGACCTGGGCGATTTTGCCAAGCAATACGACAAAATTGTTTTTGTCTCGGGCAAAAAATCCTCGAATGGTAAGGTGTTGTACGATGTATGTAAAGCGGCAAACCCTAACTCCTATTTTATTTCCGAAACACAGGAGCTCGAAGGGTTGACGTTTCTTGCAGGTGAGCGTATTGGTATCTGTGGAGCCACTTCAACCCCCATGTGGTTGATGAAGGAAGTAAAAGCTGCCCTGGAGCAGTTGTAATCCAGTCATGTAATTTTCAAAATAACGATCTTGACCAACTGAACCGTTATTTTTTGCCTATTTTTGTGGCGATGAGAAACAAAGCTAAAAAAGGTGTTTTATTAGTACAATTGGGTACGCCCGATGCGCCACGGACTCCAGAAGTGAAAAAATATCTGACCGAGTTTTTAATGGACGGCAGGGTAATTGATATTCCTTATTGGACGCGGACGTTATTGGTAAAAGGTGCTATCGTGCCCAAAAGAGCGTCCAAGTCTGCGGCAACGTATGCCACAATTTGGGACGAAGAAACCGGGTCGCCGCTAATGCATTACAGTATATTGCAGCAGCAGCTATTGCAGCAGCAGCTGGGCGATGAATATCATGTGGAGCTGGCGATGCGCTACCAGAACCCATCCATAGAATCTGCATTAAAGAAAATGGAGGGTATGTTTTTTGATTCTATACAAGTTATTCCCTTATTTCCGCAATATGCTTCGGCAACTACGGGTTCGATAATCGAAAAGGTGATGGAGATAATGCGTAAGTGGCAGTATTTTCCTAAAGTTTCCTTTGTAAACAGCTATTGCGATGATGAAGGGCTGGTGGAAACATTGGCCGAGAATAGTAAAAAACACGATATCGATAGTTTCGATCATATCTTATTTAGTTACCATGGTCTTCCGGTACGTCAGTTAGGAAAAGTAGACCCTTCAGGCAATTTAAAGTGCCCAGATAATGGCTGCGACCAGTGTAAGGTAGAAAAGAATGCCTTTTGTTATCTTTCGCAGTGTTATGCTACAACCCGAGCCATTGCCCGTAAGTTGGGCCTAAGCGAAGACCGCTATACCGTTTGTTTTCAGTCGCGTTTAGGTAAAACCCCCTGGATACAGCCGTATACGTCGGATGCATTGCACGATTTAGCTCATAAAGGTGTTAAGCGTTTATTGGTATTCAGTCCGGCATTTGTTTCCGATTGCATTGAAACATTAGACGAGATTCAGGTAGAATATGCCAATGAATTCAAACAATTGGGCGGTGAAGACGTTGTTATGGTCGAAAGCTTAAACGATAATCCACGCTGGATACAATCGTTAAAGGAAATGGTACTTCAAAACTAAGATTTGTATGGTTATTTTTTTTGCGTTACTGCTGTTTGTACTCGATTTTTATATCTTTTTTGCCCTTCGCTCCACCAAGATTCGCTTTGCCCATAAACGCTGGTTTATGTTTTTATGGTGGGGTTTTTCGCTGAGTCTATTAACCGGTGTATTTATTGGTTATAAGTTTAATATTCCATTAACCCTGCGTTCTGTAATATTGGTGGCATTTTTTATGACCGCAGTGTCAAAGATAATCTATGCGTTAATTTTATTTATCGACGATATGCGCCGGGGTGGGGTATGGCTTTCTCGGCTGGGGGCTCCAAAAAATAAAGCCGCAAGCGTAGAGCCGATAACAGCTGTAGCACCGACAGCAGATAACGCAGCGAATACCATCAGTCGGTCCGACTTTTTATTAAAATCGGGCTTGTTAGTAGCATCCTTGCCCTTGGCTCCCTTAACCTGGGGTATTGTCTCTGGTGCTTACGATTATACTATCCGCCGGCAGAAGCTGCTGTTGCCAAATCTACCGAAGTCGTTTCATGGATTTAAAATCGCGCAGATTTCGGATGTGCATTCAGGGTCTTTCTATAACCATAAAGCCGTTTTGGGGGGTGTAGAGATGTTATTGGGCGAAAAGCCTGATGCGATCTTTTTTACGGGTGATTTGGTGAATAATGTGGCGACAGAAATGCGCGATTATCAGGATATATTCTCCAAACTACATGCCGACTATGGGGTGTTCTCCACATTGGGGAATCACGACTATGGCGATTACTATTATGGCCCTGAGGATAGCGCTGCAAAGCGTAAAAACCTGCAGGATTTGATCGATACGCATAAGGTTATGGGTTGGGATTTACTGATGGATGAAAATAGAACCCTTAAAGTCGGACAGGATGAAATTGCCATTGTTGGCGTGCAGAATTGGGGTACAGGGCGTTTTCCGAAAAAGGGAGATCTAAAGAAAGCCTTACAGGGTACCGACGATAAAGCGGTTAAGTTATTGCTGTCGCACGACCCTTCGCATTGGCGTGCCCAGGTGCTGGATACGGATGTCGATGCCATGTTTGCAGGGCATACCCATGGCATGCAATTTGGCGTTCGTGGGGAACACTACCAGTGGAGCCCGGCAAAATATATCTATAAAGAGTGGGCGGGTTTATATACCGAAGGGAAACAGCAGCTGTATGTTAATACAGGCTATGGGTTTTTAGGGTATCCCGGCCGTGTAGGCATTGTGCCTGAAATTACCATTTTTGAATTGTCGGCAACCTAATCGTTGCCTATTACGAGGCTGTTGTCGAACAGCGGCACATACTATACCCTAAAAAAAGGGAAATCTGCTGGCAGATTCCCCTTTTTTACGTATAAAATTAACGCGTTTATAGCGATAAAATCTCGACAATACGCGTAAGGTTTGTATTTACCTCGTTTATATGTTTAATAGCTTTGCTAAAAGGCGTAAATGCAATTTCGCCCGCAATAATACCCGCCATCTCACCTCTGCGCCCCTCTAATAAGCCTTCTACAGCAGCAACACCCAAGCGGCTAGCCAGCACACGGTCCATACAAGAAGGTTTACCACCGCGCTGAATATGCCCTAAAATCGAAACACGAACATCATAATGCGGGAAGTTTTCTTTAATTTTTTCGCCTACGACTAAACCACCTTCATTGTCGCCTTCGGCCACAATAACAATACGCGATGATTTATTGGCTCTAGACTTGTCTAAGCGCGTCATGATGGCATGGTAATCTACGGTTAGTTCGGGTATTAACACCGCTTCGGCACCTGTACTAATTCCCGAGCGTAAGGCAATAAGCCCAGAGTCTCTACCCATCACCTCGATAACAAATAACCGATCGTGCGATTCTGCTGTATCCCTGATTTTATCTACAGCGTCTACAACCGTATTGATAGCTGTATCGTAACCAATTGTAAAGTCGGTTCCGGCGAGGTCATTATCAATAGTTCCGGGTATACCAATAATCGGAATATCAAACTCCTGGATAAATTTATCCGCGCCCGTAAAGGTACCATCGCCTCCGATTACCACTAAGGCCTGAATATTTAATTTTTTGATATTTTCATAAGCCTTTTTACGGCCTTCTACCGTTCTAAACTCATCACATCTTGCAGTTTTTAAAATCGTTCCCCCCCGTTGGATAATATTAGCTACCGATTTGGCATCCATGGGTATAATTTCCCCGGTTACCAAACCGCTATATCCCCTACGTACACCATACATATTTATGCCGTGGTAGATACCGGCACGAATTACGGCTCTAATAGCGGCATTCATACCTGGAGCATCGCCCCCGGAGGTTAAAACTGCAATATTCTTAATTTCACTCATACTTCAAATATAGCAATGTTTGCTGAAAATCGTTATTAATTTTATATTAAACCCCTTATTTACTTGCTTTAAATGCATCAATTCCCGACTGCAGGTATGCTGCATAACTGTTGATATTATAGTCGGCACCACGCTGTGGTACCAAGACATTGCCCTCGGGATCTACAATAACATATAAAGGTTGTGAGTTGCTGTTATACGTTGAAGCTTGGAAGTCACTGTTTTTCTTTCCAATGGTATTAATCTTCTTACCACTGTAAGTTGATGTATACTGCTCCGATGCAGCAAGTTCCGTTCTGTCGTCTACAAAAAGCTCGGCCATAATAAACTCCGTTTTTAAAAGTGCTGCCACCTTAGGGTCGGTCCAAACATTAGCTTCCATTTTACGGCAGTTAACACAGTTCCAGCCTGTAAAGTCGATCAGTACAGGTTTGTTGGCCACCTTCGCTGCGGCGATAGCTTCGTCGTAATCGTAGTAAGGCTCAAAACCTTTCGGTGTACCACGCTCGTGGAAGATATCGTAATATTTACGCGTATGCGCATCGCTGGATGCTGGCGAACCGCCCACGCCAAGCTGAGCTACCGATAAATCGAAGTCTTGCGTTGCCGAAGGAGGCAAAAATGCGGATATCGCTTTTAAAGGTGCTCCCCACATGCCGGGAACCATATAAACGACAAAGGAGAATGTGATAATTGCAATAATCGTGCGTGGCACCGATAAATAAGGCAGGTCGCTATCGTGCGAGAATTTGATTTTGCCGATAAGGTATAAACCCAGGAGGCCAAATATTACAATCCATAAGGCTAAAAATACCTCCCTATCCAACCAATTCCAGTGGTAGGCTAAGTCTACGTTGGAAAGGAATTTTAAAGCTAAAGCAAGCTCCAGGAAACCCAATACAACTTTTACACTGTTTAACCAGCCTCCAGATTTTGGCATAGACTTCATCATAGAAGGGAAGATGGCAAAAAGCACAAAAGGTATTGCCAAAGCCAGCGAAAAGCCTAACATACCGATGGCAGGGCCCAAGCGCTCGCCTTTGGATGCGGCATCGACCAATAAAGTGCCGATAATAGGACCGGTACAAGAGAACGATACGACAGCCAAACTAAAGGCCATAAAAAATAAACCTATCAGTCCGCCTTGATCAGATTTGGAATCGATTTTATTGACAAATGCACTTGGCAGTGTAATTTCAAAGGCACCGAAGAATGATGCTGCGAATACCACCAATATTAAGAAAAATACAAAGTTAAAAATACCGTTTGTCGACAGCTGATTTAGGGCATCCGAACCGAAGGATATGGAGATAATCATCCCCAGTGCTACGTAGATAACAATAATAAATAAGCCATATAATAGCGCTTGCGATATTCCTTTGGTGCGCGAGGCCGCCCTTTTGGTAAAGAAACTAACCGTTAAAGGAACCATCGGAAAAATACAAGGCATAAAAAATGCCGCAAAACCACCTAACAGTCCGGTTATAAAGACCCCCCATAAGGATAATTTGTCGGAATCTGTTGGGGTCGGTGTCGGTGTCGTTGCGGTGCCGGAAGTTTTGCTGCTGTCTGCCAACTGCGCAGAGCTGTCCTGTCCATCCGAGAATACCAAATCATCGGGCACCGGCAGAAGCTC
The DNA here is from genome assembly GCF_049319645.1 of Sphingobacterium sp. Mn56C. Lineage (NCBI taxonomy): Bacteria > Pseudomonadati > Bacteroidota > Sphingobacteriia > Sphingobacteriales > Sphingobacteriaceae > Sphingobacterium > Sphingobacterium sp. Mn56C. Next base: position 294,400 of record NZ_JBMOUC010000003.1, on the reverse strand, counting down.
CGATTCTTCGGTGCTGGAGCCATCCGTAAACTCAAGCCCCTCGGTAGATAATAAGCTGTCTTTCTGTGCGAAGCTTATGGAGGTTGAGCCTATAAATAACAAAGTAATTAAGGCCAACAAATACGTTTTCATATGCTATTGTCTGTTTGTGTGTTTTGAAGATGTAAAAGTATAAAAAAAGGCAGTAGAAATACTGCCTTTTTATGTTTTATGGTTTTATAACTACTTTAATGTGACGGTAAAATTATACTCGTCTGGAGGAAGACATTGCGACTTGTCGCAGGCTTGCCACTCCACCGTTCCTTTAACCACTGCGCCCGATTTGTTAATTTTCACCTTTTGTTGAAATACCACCTCGTTTGTAAAGTAAGGGACATTCATTTTAAACACATCCTCATATTTCGTTTTTGGCTGCGGTTCAGCAACTTTTCCATTTAAGCTGAAGTCTTTGGAAGATGTAAACTTAAATGAAGTTGGAATCGGGCCGCCGTCAGGAACATTCTGTGCATAGATGTTCCATCCGTTTTGAATGGTAGCTTTAATAAAAATCACCGCTTCCGTTTTACTTAATACCTTGGATGCTACAGACCATTTTACAGGGGTGTGGATCTGTGCAAATGCACTAGCTACTGTCATCAGTACAGCAACAACCACTAGACTTAGTTTTTTCATAATTACTTTAAAAATACGCTCTCGCTACTATTGAACATTTGTCTTTCGACTCTAACTTTGTCCGTAAGTTTAATGCTAAGTTACATTTTATCTTTTGGTAAAGTCAAGTAAATTTTTTGTTATAGCTACAGCAGGTAACGAATATCTTTTAGGTCGAACTTATGGATCTGCTCTTGTATGCGTACACGCAGCAAACCATCTTGCTCTACATCCAGGATAGTACCCCTATGCTGCTGCCCATTGATCTCGTAGGTTGCAGCCCTGTTTCGGTTAAATAAGCGGCTGTTGTAAAGCGCGAGTACTGCGTCGAAATTTTCCTGGTACACCTGATAATAATGCAGTAGGCGCTGTCTTATCTGCGTCGACAAGGCGATAAATGTCAAATTAATATCAGAATTTTCTAATCGCAAGGAGGTCGTTTTGTGGCGTATATCTTCGGGAAATTCAGTACCATAAATATTGCAACCTATGCCTATAATAGCGTGTGAAATATTTGTACCGCGGATTTTATTTTCGATGAGCATGCCCGCAATTTTCTTTTTATTGACCAGGATATCATTAGGCCATTTAATCGATACAGGCTTTTTTGTCCATTCTTGTATACAGTCGTAAAGTGCTAAACTTGAGATTACTGTTAACGCGAACTGTTGATTTACGGGCAAGTTATCGGGACTGAAAACATAGCTTACGGTAAGATTTTCGCCGGGTTTGGTAAGCCAGGTATTGCCCCGTAATCCGCGTCCTTGACTCTGATGTCTTGCCAGAATGGCAGTAAATGGAATCTGTGGCTTGAAATTTGACAATAGCTGTTTTGCATAATCATTTGTGGACGGTATTTCCTCTAAAACAATTATACTATAAGGGGTAGAATGTCCAAAAAATGTATTATTTTGCAAAAGATATAAGATTTTATGTTTCGCAGTAAAACTATAACAATTCTTAATGAGTAAAAAGAAAAATTCAGAATTATCGAACAGACTGGCAGATATCGTTGTTCTTGGTATGCAAGAAAAAAAAGGCAATGATATTGTTAAACTGGATATGAGAACGATAAATGCTACTGTTTCGGATTATTTTGTGATTTGTCACGCGGATAGCAACGTTCAAGTTAATGCTATAGCCAATAGCATAGAAGAAGAAGTTTTTAAAGCATTTGGCCAGGAGCCTTGGCATAAAGAGGGGCATGGAAACGGCGAATGGTTGCTGTTAGATTTTGTAGATGTCGTGGTGCATATATTCCGGACAGAGAAAAGAGAACACTACCGTATCGAAGAGCTATGGGGCGATGCCATTGTAGAGCGGTTTAAAAGTGCATAAAGAGATTAATTTAATAGATACGTATTTAAATTGTAATGAAGAAAATTCCGAGTAAAAAGGTGACTCCTGTTCCGCCTAAGTTTAATATGATATGGCTATATATTGCCATGATAGTAGGATTTATCCTATTAAATTTTGTGTTTAGCGCCGGTAGTTCGAAGGAAACTTCCTATGAAAACTTTGAAAAAAACATGCTCCTTCCGGGAGATGTAGATAAGATTATAGCTTATAAAAACAACGATTTAGTAGAGGTTGAGGTGTATATAAAACCCGACCGCCTAAAAGAGGAGAAGTATAAAGATGTAGCCCCATCGGGCAATAGCCTTTCTTTCTCGCGTACCAGCGGACCGCAGTATACCTTTACTATGGGGTCTGTAGATACCTTCGAAAAACAGCTTGCAGCCTCACAGGAAAATTTGCCTGAAGGGACACCTAAAATAATGGCAAAATATGATACCAAGAACAACGCGTTCTCGAGTTTCTTCTTGTCGTTTATATTGCCATTTGTTATCCTTATCGCCATTTGGATCTTCTTTATGCGCCGTATGGGTGGCGGTGGTGCCGGTGGTGGCGGTGCCATCTTTAATATTGGGAAATCTAAAGCGCAGCTTTTTGATAAGGAGTCGCAGATAAATATCACCTTCAATGATGTTGCCGGTTTGGAAGAAGCCAAGACAGAGGTGATGGAGATCGTAGACTTCTTAAGAAACCCTAAAAAATATACCGACTTAGGGGGTAAGATTCCTAAAGGTGCTCTATTGGTAGGCCCTCCGGGAACGGGTAAAACGTTGCTGGCAAAGGCTGTTGCGGGTGAAGCGCAGGTGCCGTTTTTCTCCCTGTCGGGATCCGATTTTGTGGAAATGTTTGTGGGTGTGGGTGCCTCGCGTGTAAGGGATTTATTTAAACAGGCTAAAGAAAAAGCACCTTGTATTATCTTTATCGATGAGATTGATGCTATCGGCCGTGCACGTGGAAAGAACTCCATTATGGGTGGAAACGATGAACGCGAGAATACGTTAAACCAGCTTTTAGTGGAGATGGATGGTTTCGGAACAAATGTGGGGGTTATTATTCTTGCGGCCACAAACCGTCTGGATGTGTTGGATAGCGCCTTATTACGTCCGGGACGCTTCGATAGGCAGATTTCTATTGATAAACCCGACTTAATTGGTCGTGAGCATATCTTTAATGTACACCTTAAACCGTTAAAGCTTGCTGAAGAGGTTGATGCGAAAAAGCTATCCGCTCAGACGCCTGGTTTTGCCGGTGCCGAAATTGCCAATGTATGTAACGAGGCTGCCCTTATTGCAGCGCGTAAAAATAAAAGTGCTATTGAAATGCAGGACTTCCAGGACGCTATTGACCGCGTGATTGGTGGCTTGGAGAAAAGAAATAAAATTATCTCGCCGGATGAGAAACGTATTGTTGCTTATCATGAGGCGGGGCATGCTATTGCGGGATGGTTTTTAGAACATGCAGATCCTTTGGTGAAGGTGTCTATTGTTCCGCGTGGTGTTGCAGCGTTGGGGTATGCGCAGTATTTGCCTAAAGAGCAGTTTTTGTATACCACAGAGCAACTGATGGATAGCATGTGTATGACTATGGGAGGGCGTGTTGCAGAGGATATATCCTTCGGCAGAATCTCTACCGGTGCTCAGAATGATTTGGAGCGTATTACCAAGCTTGCCTATGCCATGACTGCGGTATATGGTATGAACGATAAAGTCGGCAATGTGTCTTTTAGAGATGGGGCTTCAGAATCGCAGTTTCAGAAACCTTACTCCGATCAGACGGCCGAGTTAATCGACGATGAGGTACGTAAATTAATCGCCGATGTATACGAGCGTACCAAGCAGCTGTTGTTAGATAAACAAGATGGCTTAATTCGTATTGCCGAAAAACTGTTGGAGAAAGAGATCTTGTTTCAAACGGATCTGGAGGAGATTCTTGGGAAACGTCCGTTTGCTAACCGTACAACGTATGATGAGTTTGTAAACGGTGGTGTTGATGGCGGTGGTGTGCCACCGACAGAATTGCCGTTACCTCCGATTCCTGAGGATGCTCAACCGGCTCCTGATCCTTCAACAAATGTTAAAGAAGAAGAAAAATAAAAATACATCATACTATAAGCCGTAAGCCCTCCGCTTACGGCTTATAGCTTTATGGCTTTGTATATAGCCTTTTAGCCTACTATTGCTGTCCATATGAATATTAGAAATACCACTGCGAAGGAAAAGATGCTGAAGAATATTAGGCAGGCTTTACTGCAAAGGCGGGATAATCCACATCCTGATTTTGAAGATTCTCCCTTGTATAAGGATGAAGAGGACCCTTTGGATGTTACCTTTGCACGCGAGTTTACGGCCATTGGTGGAAAGTTTATCTATTGCGATGGTGAGATTTCCGTTATCGAAAACTTGATCGATTTGGTTGAAGAGCTTTCCGTATCTCGGATTTATGCCTGGGAGAAGGAGGTGCAGCAATTGATGTATACCTATGGGTTTCCAATTTTAGCTGCTGATGACGGCTTTGAGGATGCCGATATCGGTATTACCCTATGTGAAGCCTTAGTGGCGCGCAATGGAACTGTTCTCGTTTCTAATGCCGGAAGTGCGGGTCGTAGATTAAGTATGTATCCGCCAATACATATTGTTTTGGCCAAGGCTTCTCAGTTGGTAATGGATATTAAACATGCACTAACGAAAGTACGCGACAAGTATCCGGAGCAACTGCCGACAACCTTAACCACAATCACTGGCCCGAGTCGTACTGCCGATATAGAGAAGAAAATAGTTTTAGGAGCGCATGGCCCAAAAGAGATTTATGTGTTTTTAATGGAAGATAGATTTTAATACCCCATGATTCAGTTTTATATAACCCATATGCCTGTAGCAAGTGTGATTTTTGCATTTACTATAGCCACAAGTTTATATGTGTTTTCTAATCCGCATATGTATGGAAAGCTTATGCTATCTCCATATCAGTTGCATCGAGATCGGTCTAACTGGTATACGATCTTCAGTAGTGGCATTATACATGCCGATTGGGGGCACTTGCTCTTTAATATGATAACCTTCTATTATTTTGCTTTTCCGCTGGAACATATGTTCGTTTTGCAGAGTGGGCCGATAGGGCATGTATATTTTGCTGGTTTATATCTGTTAAGTTTGGTGTTGAGTGATATTCCAACTATTGTACAGCAAAAAAATAACCCCGGATATGCCAGTTTAGGTGCTTCAGGGGCTATATCTGCGGCTTTGTTTAGTTATATCCTTTTTCAGCCTAAAACCATGTTAGGGATTTTTATGATTATCCCTATGCCGGCGTATATTTTTGCGGTGCTGTATTTGGCGTATTGTATCTGGGCATCCAAAAATGCTAACGACCGGATTAATCATGATGCCCATTTATTTGGCGCCTTATCGGGGGTGTTAATAACCATGCTGCTTTACCCCTGGATAATTCAGCATTTTATTGGCCAGTTTTAGTATCGCATGCAGGCCGACCTTGCGGCAGGAGGCTTGTAATCTTGTACCAGAAAAGACCATCTGTGCCGGCGCTGACTAGCCTGCTCGTTTTTAACTTAGTGTTCATCATCATGCAGATAAGTGGCTTTTTTAGGTATACGAAGGCTAACACAGAAGGCAATAATCAGCATAATTGTGATATAGATGTAGAATGTATGTTCAGATCCTATATTCTTTAAGTTGAGGGCCACAAATTCGGCACTACCGCCAAAAACTGCGTTTGCAATAGCGTATGATAAACCCACCCCGAGGGCACGTACTTCTACAGGAAACATTTCAGACTTTACTATACCGGCAATGGAGGTATAAAAACTAATGATACCGAAGGCCAGGATAATAATGATAAACGCAATATAGGGGTTCTGTTGGATATGGTTGAGGCTCAGGAAAATGGGGTAGGTAAAGAGGGCGCCTAAGCCCGAGAATAACAACATCGAATTCCGTCGTCCAATACGATCGGATAGGGAGCCAAACAAGGGTTGAATAAGCATAAACACAAACAAGGCTGCCGTCATAATTCGTGTTGCTGTAGGCGTCGTAAAATTACTGCTGTTGATAAGGTACTTTTGCATGTAGGTAGTAAAGGTATAGAAAATTAAAGACCCCCCTGCCGTATACCCCAGAACGGTAAAAAATGCCGCGCTATGTTTTGTGAACAGCTCTTTCAACGTTCCTGCACCTTTATGTTTCTGTGCCTCCTTGGGGGCCGTTTCCTTAAGGTGTCGGCGAAGATAAAGCGATAGTAAGGCCGCCAGAGCGCCCAATACAAAGGGTATCCGCCATGCCCAGCTGTGCATGGCTTCAGAGCTTACGGTGAGCTCCATAATCAATAATACCAAGGATGCTAAAAGCTGTCCGCCAATAAGCGTTACATACTGAAAGGAGGAGAAAAAGCCCCGCTTTTTGGGCAAGGCTACTTCACTCATGTATGTTGCGGTAGCGCCATACTCGCCGCCAACGGATAAACCTTGGATAAGACGGGCGAGCAGAAGTAGAATAGGGGCAAAGACACCAATTTGTGCATGTGTAGGTAAGCACGCAATTAATAAAGAGCCAAAAAACATCATGATAATAGAAGTTACCATGGATTTTTTACGGCCATGCCTATCGGCAATACGTCCAAAAATCCAACCCCCAATTGGGCGCATCAGAAAGCCTACAGCAAAGATGGCGGCAGTCTTTATTAACTGTGAGGTGGAATCTCCTTCTGGAAAAAACAGGTGCGCAAAATATATGGAGGAAAAGGCGTAAATATAAAAGTCGAACCATTCGACAAGGTTTCCAGAAGATGCACTCACTATGGCTATAATACTCTTTTTGCGAAGCTCTTGATAGCTTTGATCAGAATCAGCTGATTTTTTCATCGATGTATAATTTAGTTATGTTGGTGATAAGGAATAGGTACAGAAGTACCAATGCCCGTTTGTGTTGGCAACAAAATTGTAAAAGTTTTGTTGCAAATACAAAGTAGCTAAAAAAAATTAAAACCCGAATACTAGGCCCTTAAAAAGTAATCGCATGCATCGTATGTGGGTTCATTTGTAGTTATTGTTCGGTTAATTATTGCTTCTAATACGATCAAAAATATTTCGGCCGGCTGATTTGTGGGGCTTAAAATCAACAAAATAGGCCTTATCTACGACTTTCCATTTGCGCATTGAACTGTCGACCTAGATATGCTTTTCTATTGGCAAACGGATCTTTTATGAGACTCTTTTTGCTGAACCTTTACATTGGTGCAATGTCTTTGTTGTCATACCTGACCCCTGGCTCAAATTCTATTTTTGCACGCGTTGATATTGTATCACCCGTTTAAATAATAACGGCAGTACTTCTCCAACTATTCGTGCATGTAAGTTAATCTCTCCTTGAAAAAGCTATCGAGGGAATAAATGAACTCGTATTTCTGTTGATCGAGTGTTTAAGGTATTCGAACAAGATGATGTTGTGTCCGTCAATTTTTATTGGATTTTGCCTAAGAAAGTTAGGATCGCAGGTTGCTGTGGTACCCGTTTTTTTTGACGGGTCTTGCTTGCTTTTTTTTCAGGTGACGCATTACAGGGTAAGCTATAAACCCTATCCAGACCAGTTTTCTCGGTCTAAGCTCCGAAATTGTATCGCCTCGGCAAGGTGTTCATTTTTGATGCGCTCAGAGCCGTCCAGGTCGGCAATGGTACGTGCCACTTTGAGGATGCGGTCATAGGCACGCGCTGATAGGTTCAGGCGCTGCATTGCATTTAAGAGCAGTGTTTTTCCCGTCTCCTCGATTTGGCATACCTCGCGTAATGATTTGCTGCTCATATGGGCGTTGCAGTGTACATGTTGCGACTGCTGAAAGCGGGTTTCCTGCATAAGGCGTGCCTGTATCACGCGTGTACGTATGGCCTCACTTCTTTCGGATGTACGGCTGCTGCTGAGCTCGGTAAAGGCTACCGGTGTAACTTCTACATGGAGGTCAATTCGATCCAATAAGGGGCCGGATATTTTGCTGAGGTACCGCTGTACCAACGTGGGGCCACAGACGCAAGAGATTTCCGGGTGGTTATGAAAACCACAAGGGCAGGGGTTCATCGATGCTATAAGCATAAAGCTAGCTGGATACTCGACACTGAATTTGGCTCTTGAAATATGGATATGCCTTGACTCCAGTGGCTGCCGCATCACCTCCAGTACGGTTCTTTTAAACTCGGGTAGCTCATCTAAAAATAAAACCCCATTATGTGCAAGCGATATTTCGCCAGGTTGTGGGTGGGTGCCGCCGCCAACAAGAGCGACATCTGAAATGGTATGGTGCGGCGACCGAAACGGCCTTCTGTGCATTAAAGATTCCGCCGCCGACAGGTATCCCGAAACGGAGTGGATCTTCGTTGTCTCCAGCGACTCTTCAAGTGTTAAGGGCGGTAGTATGGTCGGCAATCTTTTGGCGAGCATTGTTTTTCCGGCACCTGGAGGGCCTATTAATATCACATTATGCCCCCCAGCGGCAGCGATTTCCAAGGCACGTTTTATATTTTCCTGTCCTTTAACATCGGCAAAGTCTATATCATACTTATCAAAATGCTGCTGAAATTCAGCTTCAAGATCTACGATGGTAGGTGTTAATGCCTGCTCCTCCGTGAAAAACTGCACCACCTGTTTAATATGGTCTACCCCGTAAACCTCCATATCCGAAACTATGGCTGCCTCGCGGGCATTTTGTGTCGGTAAAATAATACCCTTAAAACCGTCGGTTTTGGCTTGCATCGTAATTGGCAGGACACCCCTTACAGGAAGTATGCTGCCATCTAAAGAGAGCTCCCCAAGGATAAGGTAATCTGCAGTCTTCGCGCAGGGAATCTGTGCAGAAGCCGCTAAAATCCCCACCGCAATGCCAAGGTCATAGGAAGACCCCTCTTTGCGGATATCTGCCGGGGCCAGATTAACGACAATTTTTTGTCGGGGCATACGGTGCTCTATATTAATTATGGCTGTTTCGATACGCCTTAAGCTTTCTTTTACCGCATTGTCGGGTAGTCCAACAATAAAATATTTTGTGCCAGTGGTGATATTTACTTCAATGGTAATGCTGTAGGCTTCGATACCCTGTACAGCACTGCTATAGGTTTTTACAAGCATAAGGTATATAATGGATGGTCTTTTAAATATAAAGGTATTGCCCTGTATAAAAAAATGACTTTCCTTAGGTGTTTTTGGCCTTAAGTCTTGCGTGAACGGCAGCTTCTAAACCTGTCAAAATGGCGTGCATTTATTCCGCCTTAGGGATATATAAATTGCAAATGTCAGTACTACGCTAAACTTTTACCCATTCCTGCACGCTAAAACTAGAATTATGCCTTCTTTTCTCAAATGCGGAGTTTGGACTTGTTTTTGCTGTTTATTAATAAATCGTTTCCGAAATATTGCAGATAAAGGCAAATTATTCTAAACGTTTTAGACCTTTAGCTGTTATTATAGTGACGCGTTTACTTAAGAAATCGTACATATTAAATTATAAAAAAATGAAGGATAGCGGAAAAATTGTAACAGCATTATTAGCTGGCTTGGCAGCAGGAGCTGTATTGGGGGTGTTGTTTGCTCCAGAAAAAGGAACTGAAACAAGAGAAAAGATCAATGATTCATTGGCTGATTTAGGTGATGCACTTAAAGAACGTGCAGAAGAGCAATTCGATCAGTTGAACGATTTTAAAGAAAAGATTGTTGCTACGTTAAAAGGAAAATTATCGCATGCAGAGTCGATCATCGAAGATGAAATTGAAGAGCATGCTTAACATGCGCTTGAATCTGTGTAATAGTTGTTTTAATATAGTATGCCACAGTACGGTATATAACGGTATTGTGGCATAATTTAAAGGCCTTTTGAATGGACGATAAAAAATTTTCATTATCCGGGAGTTTCCAAAAAACCAAGGAGTATTTAGATACCCAGCTGGAACTTATAAAACTTAAAGTTATTGCTAAAGGCTCGCGCTTAATCGGTGCCATAGTTTTGGATATAACCAAGTTGGTGTTATGCTTAGTGATTGTCTTTTTTCTTTCCCTAGCCTTAGGCTTTTTTCTAGGCGAATTATTGCATAGCAATGCTTTAGGATTCTTAGCTACTGCAGGAATATTTATGCTGCTTTTAGTTATCATTCGTGCTATAGAACCTAAATTGGAAGCTAAATTTATGGACCTTTCGATAAAAAAAATATTGCATAAATTGAGTGATGATGAAGCGGAATTAAATCCGCAAGATGCTAAGGCATCCGATGCCGATACTTCGGTCCATAATCATAACCATAACCCTAACCCTAACCCTACGCCTGAAGCGGCTAAAGAGAATACTGCACCCTAATTATTTTAAGATAGAGGATTTATTATTATGAAGGTTAAAGTTAATAACATGCGTGAGTTAAGAGCTGAAATTGCTCGGTTGAGTGTACTTAAGACACAGCAGGAGGCTTATCTTTCCGATCAATATAGACTATTGGCTGAAAAGGTGGAGACGCCGTGGCGTGTTGTTAATAATATACTATCTAATGTCCCTGGGGTGGGTATAGTACGCGGCATTGCTTCTTCCTTAGGGGCCATAAATAAGCCCACTGCTGGCGGTAAACGCGACTGGCTTACACGTATAATGCAACTGGGGCTGCCCTTGGTACTGAATAGAACCATGCTTAAAAATGCAGGCTGGTTAAAAAAATCACTTGTACTGCTGGCTTCCGAGAGTGCTGCAAGTCAAGTTACGACCGATCGGGTCGATTCGGTATTAAGTAAAGTCGCTAATTTTATTAGACCTAAAAAGAATAAAAAAAAGCATAAAGATATGGATGCTCTGAAAGATGAGGATGCTGCCTTTAACTTCGGTGTTACCCCCAACGAGAAATCTTAGCTTAGCTTAGCGCTGAAATCTAGCGCTATCGGGTCTTAAATCTCCTTTAGTTTTCTTATTTTTGCCTCATAAATTTTAGTATGGGTAAAGATAAATTAAGAAAATTTGCGGAGGTTTCTACGTTTAAAAATGTAGTTCAACTGGATGCCGGAAAAGAATATAAAGGCCAATGGTCGTCAAAATTTTTTGGAAACGATAAGCCTTTAATCTTAGAACTAGCCTGTGGTAAAGGCGAGTATACGGTAAACCTTGCCAAGCAATTTCCGGATTATAATTTTATTGGAATAGATTATAAGGGAAACAGAATTTGGCGTGGTGCCAAAACGGCCTTGGAAGAGGGCATTTCGAATGTTGGTTTTTTACGTATTCAGATTGAAACGATTTTGGAGCATTTTGCGGCACAAGAAATTGCTGAAATTTGGATTACCTTCCCGGATCCGCAGCCACAAGACAGTCGTGAGAAAAAAAGACTGACCAATCCTAAGTTTTTAGAGCGTTATAAATATATCTTAAAAGATAACGGTATTATGCACTTAAAAACCGATAGCGATGGTTTTTATGCCTACACCATGGAGCAGATTGAGGCCTTAAAGCTGCCTGTACGTAAACAAACAACAGACCTATATCATTCTGATCTGGTCGACGACGTGTTGTCCATAAAAACATATTACGAGAGAAAATACCTCGCCGTAGATAAAAATATAAATTACGTGTCTTTCACATTTTAAGCCAACTAAAAAGGAGCTTTGTATAGGATGAAGCTCCTTTTTAGTTATTTTATTGCCAGCCACCCCCTAAGGATCGATATAGGTTAACATACGCTTCCAATTGCTTTTGCTCCAACTCTACCAAAGCCAAATCACTGTTTAAGGCATTACTCTGTGCAGTTATAACCTCCAGGTAGGTTGCATAACCACTGCGAAATAAAAGGCCAGCATTGCGTACCGCCAGCTGTGCATTATTCACTCTTTTCTTGGCATAGTCTAATTGCTGATGCTGTTTGCTGACGGTGATAATCGCATTGGATACCTCGTTTACGGCTTCCAATACCGTTTGCTGCAAACCAAGCTCTGCCTTCTCCCGGTTTAATTTGGCAACCTCATAATTGGTTTTTAAGGTTCTATTTTTGAATATCGGAGCGGTAAGGCTTCCGGACACATTCCCTAAAAGCGCCCCCGGTATATTGAACCAATTTTTAGGAAGCATGGCATTGACACCCAATGCACCACCTAAGGCCAGTGTGGGGTAACGCAGGGCTTGATTGATATTGGCATCGGCATTTGCCGAAATTAGGGCCAGCTCAGCACTACGGATGTCAGGGCGATTGCGTACAATAGCCACAGGCGAGCCTAAGGAAAGGTCAAAATTTTCCTTATTGCCAAAGATGCCGTCAAAGTCTTTGATACGCGATACCCGGTCCGGTAGGCGGCCGGTTAACAGCTGTAAAGTATTTTCCTGTATCAGCATCTGTTTTTCCAGTTCAGGCACCAGCGACTCGGCTAATAAGCGCTGCGATTCAGTTTGTTGTATCGCCAAAGCCGATATTTCTCCTGATGCATATTGCAGCTGTATCATATGTAATGTACTGTCGTTCAACTGCACATTGCGTCGTGCTACCTCAATTTTAGCATCTAACATCAGCAGGTTAAAATAGCCCTGAGCAACCTCCGTAATCAGCTTTGTCTGTATGGCTTTCCGCGCTTCATGGGTATTTAAGTATGCCGCATTCAGCTTATCGCTGTTGTTGCTGATTTTGCCCCAGATATCCAGCTCCCAGCTAAAATTTAACTGCGTACCAAATTGCGATACATAGGTATACATATCCTCGGGAGCATCCTTTCCTTTATGCCCATACCAGCGCGTAGAAGGACCACTATTAAAATCAGACGACCGCCATTGCTTATTTGCCGAGGCGATATCAGCCGTCACCGTAGGGAAGTAATTGGCCTTATTCTGGAGCAACTGCCGTTGTGCAATAGTAATATTCAATAGCGCTGTTTTCATGTCGTAATTAAAATGTAGCGCCGAGTCGATAAGGGCTATTAAGGTACTATCCTGAAAAAAATCCCGCCATTTTATTTCCGCAATACCCAGCGTATCATCCGCGTTTGTTAGGGTACTATCCGTTCGAAAACGCTCGGGCAACTGTAGCTGCGGTTGTTTATATTTTTGCCCCACCTTACAACCATGTAATAGGATCAAAATGGTTAAAATACCCAAAAGGGGTAGTAATGTGTTATATTTTTTCATACGTTAATCCTCCTCCTCTTGTAATTTTTCTTTTATTTTTTCGTCCAACCCTTTAAATACGATAAACAGAACGGGGATAATAAAAATGCCAAAGGCGACGCCAAACAACATGCCTCCTGCGGCCGAGAAACTGATCGAGTGGTTACCAATGGCCGAAGGCCCTACAGTCCACATCAAAGGCACCAAACCCGCGATAAAGGCTAAACTTGTCATAAGAATAGGGCGCAAGCGCAGCCTGGCACCATTTAGGGCTGCATCTACCAATGAAGCGCCCTTCTGACGTTCCTGTAAGGCAAACTCAATAATTAAAATTGCATTTTTTGCCAATAGTCCAATCAGCATAATAAGGCCTACCTGCACATAAATATTATTTTGCAGTCCGACCAAGGCGATCGTCGTATATACCCCCAGCAAACCGACAGGTACCGATAATAAGATGGCCCAGGGTAAGATATAACTTTCATACTGCGCGGCCAATAAGAAATAAACAAACAAGATACTGAGCACAAATATTAAAGCCGTTTGCGATCCAGACTGGCTTTCTTCAAAACTCATACCCGTCCATTCGAAACCATAGTTTCCCGGTAGCTTCTCCTCGGCATGCTCCTGAATAGCCTGCATAGCATCGCCCGTACTAAAGCCCTTTGCCGGCGTAACATTTATCGCAATAGAATTATACAAATTATAACGCGTAATGGTTTCGGGGCCTACAACTTTTTCCAGCGTTAATACCGTGTTTATAGGTACCATTTTACCCTCATTGTTCCGTACAAAAATAGAATTAAAAGACTCCGGATCTTTTCTGTAATCGAAGTCCGATTGCACATACACACGGTACTGTCGGCCAAAGCGGCTGAAATCCCCCGCCTGCACACGCGCAAAATACGAACGTATGGTCGACATGAGCACATTAATACTTACGCCAAGGGACTTTGCTTTAACCACATCGATATTTACCTCATACTGCGGGAAGTTAGCCTTGAAAGAAGTATAGGCCGATTCAATCTGTGGGAGCTCATTCAATGCATTGATAAAGGTATCTGCGATGGTATTAAAGCTGCGGATATCGCCCCCCATACGATCTTGCAACACCATTTCTATGCCGGCGAAATCGCCAAAGCCCTGCACTGTTGGTCTCGGAAACACCGTAAACTTAGCTTCATTAATTTGCGCTAAATCCTGCCGTATGGTATCCATAAAGGCCTGAATATTTTTTATTTTCTTGCGGTCAGCATGCGGGTATAAATTAATATACCCGGCAGCAAAAGCAGGGCTCGAGCCACCATCAAGGGCGTTATAACCCGATACGGTGGTCATACCCATGATATCCTCCCGTTTTTTTAAGATGCTATCCGCACGGTGTAGTACCTCGGTGGTACGGGCCAGCGATGCGCCTGGCGGCATAGCCAATGCATACGTTACAAAACCATCATCCTCGGTAGGGATAAAACTCTTTGGCGAGCGCAGCATTAACAACACACCCAACGCCGTTAATACAAAGAGACCGGTCCAAGCATACGATTTGCGGGCTATTAAAAAACGGACCACAGAAATATACCTGTTGGTTAGTCTATCAAAGGAGGTATTGAAGTGTTGGAAAAAGCGGTCTTTAAACTGTGCAACCCTATTCTTTTTAGGTAGACCCGTAGCATCCAGCCCATGCCCATGGCCATGGGTTGGTGCTTTTAACAGCAAAGCACAGAGGGCAGGGCTCAGCGTTAAGGCATTGATAGCCGATATAAAAATCGCTGTCGCCAGGGTATACGCAAATTGGCGGTAAAATATTCCTGCCGGGCCCTCCATAAAGCCTACCGGCAAAAAGACAGCAGCCATAACCATCGTTATGGATAAAATAGCTCCTGTAATTTCCGACATTGTAGCTAATGTAGCCGCTTTAGCCTTCATGCCAGTATCGTGCATCTTTTGGTGTATGGCTTCGACCACGACAATGGCGTCATCCACCACAATACCGATGGCCAACACCAAGGCAAACATGGTTAATACATTTAAGGAAAAACCAAATAGCTGCAGGAAGAAAAACGTACCCACCAACGATACCGGAATGGCAATCGCGGGTATAAGTGTAGACCTAAAATCCTGTAAAAAGATAAAGACAATAATAAATACTAAGATAAATGCTTCAAATAAGGTATGTTTTACCTGACTGATGGAAGCATCGATCTGGTCGCGAACAGAATAGGTTACCTCATAATGAATACCCTCTGGAAATGTCTTCGCCTGCTCTTCCAATACCTTACGAACGGCTATATCAATATCATGCGCATTGGAACCACTCGTTTGAGTAAGATTTAGTGTAAGGCCTGGAAAGCCATTCACCTGGTTGTCGCTACTTAAATTAGTTGCACCAAACTCTACGCGGGCAATGTCGCGGAGGTACAATACCGATCCGTCTTTATTGGTTTTTATAACAATATTCTGAAACTCCTCGGGTTCACTTAAACGCCCTTTATGCTTAATAACTGTTTCAAAGGCCTCATCCGAAGTTTCGCCGAATTTTCCGGGAGCAATTTCAAAGTTCTGGTCCTTGATAGCATCCAGCACATCCTTAGGCACAAGATTATACAAAGCCAGCTTTTCGGGATTCAACCATAAACGCATGGCATAATCGCGGGCGCCAAGGCGCGACACCTGCGCGACACCGTCGACCCGCAGCAAGGGGCGCATTAAGTTAATCTGCGCATAAGCCTGCAGAAAGGTCTCGTCGTATGCGCTATCTTGATGGTCGGAGAATAGATTGATGGTCATAATAACACCACTCTGTCGCGGCATCACCGTAATTCCCGACTCGTTGACCTCGGCAGGAATGGAACTTATGGCCTTAGATATACGCGTTTGTACATTTACCGAGGCAATCTCTGGGTTTGTTCCCGTTTTAAAGAAAACTTGAACCGAACCCGCGCCAGAGTTGCTTGCCGACGACTTAATATAGGTCATATTTTCGACACCGTTTATGGCCTCTTCAATGGGCAGTAGCACCGACTTCGCTACTGTCTCGGCTGTTGCACCCGGGTAACTTAGCGACACGATAACACTCGGAGGTGCAATCTCGGGAAACCGGGTAACAGGCAACATCTTTAGGCCTACAATCCCTAACAATACCAAGAGTATGGATATTACGGTGGCGAGTACAGGTTTTTGTATAAACGTTTTAAGCATATGTATTTACGGTTTGTAGACAATATAAAGCCTTGCCACATCCATTGGGGATGCAGCAAAGCCGTGAAAACATGATTTAGCGATTAAATAGGAGTGATGGTCGAGCCATCGGTAAGTTTGTCAAAACCAGATGTGAGCACACGATCTCCTTCTTCCAAGCCCTCGGCCACGATATAGTTGGCCTGGCTTTTGCCCACGATACGGATATTCCGTCGTTGCACTTTATTGTTGGAATCTAGTATATATACAAACGTACGGTCTTGCAATTCATTGGTTGCAATCTGAGGAACCTGAATAACATCCTTCTTGATTTCGGTAACCTTTAACGTACCACTACTTCCGGAGCGAAGGATATTATCCCGATTCTGGAAGGTCGCCCGAAGCGATATAGCGCCTGTGGTGCGGTCTACCTGTCCGTTTACAGCATCGACGATCCCTTTTTTAGGATACTCCTCGCCATCGGCCAACACTAAGGTTACCTCTGGAAAGGTAAGTTTATTATGCTGGTTGTATACAATACCGGCAAGGCTGTCCTGTTTGGCTTTGGCCTTGGAGAAATACAGGTAGTCAGATTCGTTCATCGCAAAGTAAACATACACATCCTGTATATCGGATAAGAAGGTTAAAGGCTCCTTATCCCCTTTGCTGACTAAGTTTCCTATACGTTTCGGAATACGACCGATATAGCCACTAACTGGTGCTGTAATAATCGTGAAATCCTTGCTTATCTGGGCACTGCGCACTGCTGCCGACGCCTGATCTAGTGTAGCTTTCGCCACCTGGTAATCCGATTCTGCGGCGGCAAGTTTGACGCTGGAAATTACGTCATTTTCCACCAAAGGTTTTAAACGGTCGATTTCTAATTTTGCATTTTTTAGTTTAGCTTTTGCAACCTGCTCGGTGGCAATGGTATTGTTAAGGCTCTCCTGGTAAGTCGAAGGGTCAATCTTAAATAGCTTTTGCCCCTTCTGCACATAAGCACCCTCATCCACATAAATCTCCTGCAAAAGACCCTCCACCTGAGGACGTATCTCTACGTTTACTTTTCCTTCTATAGTGCCAATATAATCTTTTACCGTAACGGCATCTGTTCTTTTAACTTGGTATACGGGTAATGCCAAAGGTTTAACCTTATTTTCATGGTTCTTAGACAGCCCCGAAGAGCAGCCTATCTGGGCAATAGCGCTTCCTAAAATTGTCGATATAACAAGTATTCTAATAATTTTTTTCTGCAGTCTAAACATAGTGGTTATGTAATATGTAAACTTTGTTTTGTAACTCTTATGTTACATTGAGCTTCTTTATTACGTCATTTTAAACCAATTATTGTGCCATTCGCTTAATTTTAAGGTTTTTTCACACTTTGGCTGCGCAGGCAAATGGAATTTAAACCGCTTGTTTTTAGTGGTATAGGTCCATTTTTAAAGGCCGTGTAAAAATAAAAAACCAAACTCCGGTACGCGGGATTTAAAACATCAATACATCATAAAACAGGCAATTTATCCCTGAAAATCCTAAAAATTAGCGGTTTTGCTGGCGAAAAATATGTCCCGTAAATTAATTTAAAAGAAAATAACACTTGTTATTTGATTTCGTTACTAACGGATTAATTTATTTTTCAAGTTCTTTTATCCATTGAAGAACTAACAAAGAGCCTGCACCATAAATTGCGCCGTGATCAAATCCCTCAAGCTGTGCCAGTCTAGTTTGCCGATGTCCCACCTGTTTTAATACCGCGGCTAAGTGTGCATTCTCTTCATAGCGTGCGGGCAGTTCCAACAGCCGATCCCCAGTAATCAATAAAATCGGTGGGGCATCATTACGGGCATAAGTTATGGGGGCATACAGATCAATCTGCGGGATAGCTATATCCTGTCCGCGTTCCTTTTTAATGGTATAATGCGTGTTCGTTTGCCCACTAATTGGCGCCAGTCCCCTAATCTTATTCGCATCGACGCCATATTTTTGGAGGTACCGCTTATCTAAGCCCACCATTAGGGCTAAGTATCCTCCGGCAGAATGCCCTGATACATATATTTTGGACGCGTCGCCGCCGTAAAGGCTAATATGAGAAAATGCCCAGGCCACGGCTTCTGCCGCATCCTCCAAATATCCTGGTGCTTCAGTATGAGGACTAAGCCTATGATTTACGGCAATTACTGCAATGCCCTTTTCTTTAAGTTCTTCTGGTATATACTTATTCCCAGCTTCGAGGCCGCCGCCATGGAACCAAATAACTGTAGCGAAGCCTTTCTGCGCGGTAGGCATATACAAGTCAAGTTTGCATCGCTCTTTTTTGTAGGCATCTGTATCGCTTGCAGTGCCGTAATAGATATCGGTAATAGTTTGGTACGGCTGTGCAAAAGTCAGATACGGCGAAAGCCCCAAAAAGAGTACAAAGAGGAATTTGGCATACATAAAATAGCGTTTAGGTTTATTTCAGCTTAAATATAACAAAACTATGGTAAACTTATCCCCTTTGACTAAATTAAATAGTCCCCGATAAATTGGTGCAGTGGCTGAGGAGGGTTACGGTACCGGCGGTACCTAAAAAAAGGCTGTATCCAATTTACTTGCGGATACAGCCTCTATATTATGCTTCAGATTTTACAATCTTTTTATGCTTACGTTTCGAGATTTTATCTGCGTTTACCGGTTGCGGTACCTTAACATAGTATCCGGTACCATCATATGTACGGTTATTAGGGTTTTCTTTACAAGCATCCGAACAACAGCCTTGCATCTCCCAACCACATGCATCACATTGCGTGAAGTGCTCGTTACAAACGGGGTTGGCACAGTTAATCATTTTGGAGGTGGTTTTACCACAGTTTTTACAGGTTGAAACGATATTGGGGTTTACCGAATTAACGTCTACGGTAACGCGGTTGTCAAAGACATAACACTGCCCCTCAAAATCTTGTCCGCCAACCTCTTTGCCGTATTTAATAATACCGCCATGCAATTGGTAAACATCCTCAAAACCCTCTTTTAAAAGTAAGGCCGAAGCTTTTTCACATTTGATACCACCTGTACAGTACGTCAATATTTTTTTTCCTTTGTATTGTTCCAGCTCTTTAATCTTTTCTGGAAACTCCCGAAAATTATCGATATCAAGGGTAACGGCATTTTTAAAGTGCCCGACATTATGCTCGTAGTTTGATCGTACATCCAGAACAACAACGTCGTCGCTATCTTTCATCGCCAGAAACTCTTTCGGCTCCAGGTGTACACCTGTTTGAATATTCGGGTCGATAACCTTAGGATCGCGTAAACCAGAGTGTACAATTTCGGGTTTATAACGGCAGTGCATTTTTATAAATGACGGCTCTGCAACATCGTCGATTTTAAAATCAGTTTTAGCAAACCGTGGATCTGCATGTATGGCATCCATATAAGATTTGCAGGCATCTGCAGTACCTGAAACGGTGCCATTTAAACCTTCATCGGCAACGATAATACGGCCTAAAAGTCCTAGAGATTTACAAAATTCTAAATGATCTTCAGCAAATTTCTCTGCATTTTCGATAGGGCTGTAACAGTAGTACAGCAAAGTTTGATAGTGTGTCATATGTGCATTGATACCGCTGCAAACGGCGTTTAATGGTAAAATTATTCGACAAAGATAAGCAAATTGAAGAAATAAATATGGACGGCAATCACTTTTTGATTAAGGGGTTAAGCAGGTATTCCAAACCGTTCAGTTTTATTTCATATAATGTGGCCAACAGCATTCCTAATTTACCTGCCGGAAAGCCTTTCTGGTTAAACCATACCAGGTACGATTCGGGTAAACGGCATAATAACCAGCCCTGGTATTTGCCAAAAGGCATTTTGGTATTGGCTAAGGCTACCAATATTTCCGGATTTAAGCTGTTATTCTCTGGTTTTGCCATGACGTATGCGGTAAAAGAGTAAACGGAGGGCAATAATGCCGTGGTTAATGATATTGCGGAAACTGCCGTAATGTTTTTTGAAGATGCTGTACCGCTCCTGCAGACTTTGCTGATGTCTTTTTTGCGACATCCCTCCAACAAGGTATCGGGCCACATAATGGTCTACATATTGGCTACTTTTCGCAGCCTTGGCCGACCGTATTACCCAATCGATATCGGCGGACAGCTGATACTGTAGATCATAGGCAGGGGCAATATTGCGTTTAACATAAATTGCCTGGTGGCATATCGACATCCCATACTGAAAAGACTGCCAATTGAAATGCCGTGGTGCCTTATGTCTGCGGTCGCCGATAATGTTTCGGTTTTCATCGACTAATTTTGTTTCACCATAAATAATATCCGCCTGATTGCCGCGGGAAACCACCGTTGCTAGGGTGTCGCTATCGTATAAAGCATCGCCAGAATTTAGAAAAAGAACATAGTCGCCGGTAGCTAAAGCCAAGCCTTTGTTCATGGCATCATAGATGCCCTTATCCTTTTCAGAAATCAGGGTGGTAATATAGTTCTTATAGCGCGCTATAACCGCCATGGTGCCATCCGTAGAAGCGCCATCGATAATAATATATTCAATATTAGTGTAAGTCTGTTGCACAACAGACTGTAGGGTATATTCAATGTCGCGGACATTGTTGTATACAATGGTGATAATAGATATTTTGGGTTCCAACACAATTACATTCCAATATTTTTCAAGCGTTTTTTTGCATAACGGATACTACGCTCTAACAGCGAGCCCTTGCGATTTTTGTAAAAGTACTGAATCGCTTGATAAGCAGCGGTATTTTCTTCCAATTCTTTTGGGAAAGCAGTAAGTGCCTTGTTGGCAAGCTCCACCTGGTATACCGTGTCGGCGTCGGAGTGCGTGCCAGACCCATCGGTGCCCATATTCTGTATCATCGACTGCCGTGGGTATAAAACCAAACCCTGTTGGTTAAATATCGAAAGATACCATCGTATAGCCCAGGAGTTAATTTTACCGGCTTTAAACTGCTGCACCTGTTTCCAGAAGTTTTCGCTATGGTCTAGGGTAAAGCGTTTTATGTCTGCCTTGGTAAAATCTTTTGTCAGGGCTTCAATATCGGGGTTAAAGTGCTTCCATGCGCGGTCCCAGGTTGCCCAACCCCAGCTATTGGCGACGCGGAAAAAAAATGCTTCGGGCAGCTGATCTGCATCTTTTACCGGGTACATATACCCGCTGATCTCCATGACCTGCTCCTGTGTACGGTAGGTTTCCAACGCGTCGTTAAAGTACTGAAGGCCATAGGTGCTGATTTCTAAATCATCTTCTAATACAATGACCTGACCATACCTCTCGATAACCTGTGTTACCCCTGATATAATGTTTTGGGCAAGGCCAAAATTTCTCTCCCGTTCAATAATACTGACCTTTTGAAAGTGCCATGGTTCCGCGATTAGTGCCCTTACTTTATTTACGTTGTCGACATCAGACGCACTTTTTGCGCCATCAGAGAATATAATTACATGGCTGTCGGCAGCTAATATGGCACGCTCCAAAGCAGCTAATGTTTTGCGTGTATGTCTAGGTCGATTATATACAAATAATACAATAGGGGCGGTAGTGGGCATTTTAAATATTTAAAATATTATTGGATCTGTAAAAAACTGTCGTACATTTTCTATGTATAGCTCCGATGGCGATACCAGAAAAGGGCAGCTGTTTAAAACCTTCGGTATGCATAAACGTAAAGGCCTCGCCATACTTCGTTCTTTCCGAGTCGTCTAAAATAATAACCCCTTGCGGGCTTAATTTTTGTATGGCATTTTTAATACAAGCCACTCGGTTTCTGCCATCGATAAGGATGATATCAAAATAGCCCTCTTCGGCAAGGATAGCTTTTTCATAGACCTGATTTGTTAAGGGGAGCAAGGAAATATGCACATTTTCTGCGAAAGATGCTTTTACCTGCTCGTACCAAGCCTTATCATGCTCTATACTGCGTACAAAATTAACAATTTTAGAAAAATATAAGGTAGAATTTCCGGCGCCATATTCAAACAAGCGCATATTGGCCTTTAAGCGGCCATCTAGAAAATCCAAAAAAGAGTAGGTAAGCCAGGGAATAGGGCTGTTGTCTAGTGCTAATGCCTGCTTTTTTTTATAAGAGAGAAGCCATCCCGTCTGTATAAAATAACCTTTTGCACTTAAGGATAGCAGTCCTCGAAGTATGCGTGCGTTAAATAACGTTTGATAAGAACCCTGTTTTTTCATGCGTAATTGGTTAGTTACCTAAACTTAGCAATTATTTTGAAAAGGATTTTGTAAAAAAATTTAAAAAGTGAAATAAAAAGTAAAGCGCGTACTAACAGAAGCCCTTGATAGCGTGTAGGTTTGAAGAGCAATAGTGCAAAGGTCGACATAAACTGTGCCATAACATTGGCATAGGCTACACCCATAATACCGTAGCGCGGTATAAGGTAAATATTGAGCAAAATAATGGCTATGGCGCCAATGAGGGTGCGTAGCAGCGTAATGCGTGTTAGTCCTTCGGCAATAAGATACTGCCCACTGGCTAAGCCTAGAAATACGAAAACTCCAGCCCATACATTTACGGCCAAGGCGGATGCACCAATTAAAAATTCAGGCCTTGTGCTGTAGATAAAGTCGAACAGATGCGGTGCCAGGAGGGTGATACCTAAGGCGATGCAAACACTGATGCCAACCATTAGATCGTATAGATTTGCCATACGCTTTAGGTACAGGTCAGGCTGATTTTTACGGAAATTCATAATGGCCGGGAATAGGGACGTACATATAGCAACGCCCACAAAATACCAGCTTTCCGTATACTGTAATACCGTTGAGTAAACCCCAGAGCTACTATTGCCTTGGTAGGCATCCAGCATGGTTTGCCCAATGCGCATATACAAGCTTATAAAGATGGCCGAAAAGGCCAATGGCCAGCCCATCCGCAAAAGGTTGACCGCAATTTTGGGGTCGAATCTCCATCGTAGTATTGAAGAGCCATTTTTTTTGTAAAAGAAAATATAACCTAGCTGCAGCAAGGCGACATCGATAACCAGCATAAAGATGAGTGCTGTTAAGCCGGCGTCTAACCATACCAGGACAGCCTTTATCGCTGCCGACAGGAGGTTTGCAATTACCTGCACAAACATGATGTATTTGCCTTGGGCCTTACTTTGGAAGTAGGAGTCGATAATCTGCGTAGACTGCACCAAACATATTAAGGTCATGATGCAGACCTGATTAAATGAAGCTGCCGGAGCGTGGCTTGCGTACTGCGCAATAAGGGTGTAGGTAAGCAGTATAAGCGGTATAGCGACCAGGCCACCGTATAAGCGTAACCGGAAGGCAGAGCCCATAATCCTGTTTTCCTGCTCGGGATGCTGCAGCAGCTGCCGCGTAACAAGGCTGTCGGTACCGAGCGTACATATCCCGGTAAAGAAAAATATCAGCGGATAGTTTAGTGCTCCGGTTTGCTCGCCGCCAAGGTACAATGGAATAAGAATGGCAGACACCATCATCTTTATTCCCAAGGTACCGACACGTGCTAACAGCAGCCAGCCTGTATTTTTGAAATATTTCTGAAAGGCTTCTGTACTAAATCCGGGTAGTGATGGTATGCGCATGATATGGATACAAACGTAAGCAAAATTTCGACAGAAGAGCTCCGCTCTTTATAAAACTTTTAATTGTTCGGCGAAGGCTTTCAGGGAGGGGTCTGAAGGATGCAGATCCGTAACCAGGTACCCAACTTCCTTAAGTGGAGCGACGCGCATTTTTTGATTGGAGTTTAGTTTTTCCGCTATACTCAAGATCGCGAGATTTTTGGCACAGCGTATCATCGCTCGTTTTACTTGCACTACCTCCCAATCAGAATCGGTAATCCCTTCCTCCAAAGATAAGCTGTTGGTTCCGAGTAAGCATAAGTCTACGCGGATATCGGCCAATTCATTGATAACCTGTGCCCCTGTCACAATATTGGTGTTGCGCGCCAAACGGCCGCCCAATAAGATAACATCAACATTTTCTTTTTCCGTTAATTCCAAGGCAACTAGCGGACTGATGGTGAAGAAGGTGCACTGTAGATCATTTGGAATTAAACGGGCCAACTCAATCATGGTTGTACCTCCTCCAATCAGAATGGTCATGCCACTGCTTATTAGCGAAAGTGCTTTACTCGCAATCTCTTTCTTTGCCTCTTTTGCATACACATTGCCCTCCTGAAACGGAAACTGGAAAGACTTGGAAAGTGCTCCTCCATATACTTTTATGACCTGGCCATTTTCTGCCAATTCATTTAAATCCCTGCGGATAGTGTCTTCAGATACATTTAGCTGAATGCTAAGATCTGAGGATAACACTTTATTGTGCAGGTTTATCTGATGAACGATATAGGCTTGTCTTTCTTCTTTTAGCATAATTTGTTGGTTTATATTGGTTTATGTATTACGGTTGTTTTTAGTTTATTCTTCACCTGGAGTTTGGGAATCATTTTTTTTAACAGTTTTTGTTAAGCCCGCTTTAAAACGAGGTTTAAAACCCGTAGGTTTCGCTGCTGCAGGAGTTGTTGTAGCTGTTGTATCTGTTGTTTCCTGTGCTTCTGCTGCTGGCGTTGTAACTGGTGCAGGGTTAGTCGCATCAGGCGGGGCAGTTTTTGTTAAGCCCGCTTTAAAACGAGGTTTAAAACCCGTAGGTTTTGCTGCTGCAGGAGTTGTTGTAGCCGTTGTATCTGTTGTTTCCTGTGCTTCTGCTGCAGGCGTTGTAACTGGTGCAGGGTTAGTCGCATCAGGTTCTGCAGTTTTTGTGAGTCCCGCTTTAAAACGAGGTTTAAAACCCGCAGGTTTCGCTGCTGCAGGAGTTGTTGTAGCTGTTGTATCTGTTGTTTCCGGTGCTGCTGCTGCTGGCGTTGTAACTGGTGCAGGGGAGTTCGCATCAGGTTCGGCAGTTTTTGTTAAGCCCGCTTTAAAACGAGGTTTAAAACCCGCAGGTTTCGCTGCTGCAGGAGTTGTTGTAGCCGTTGTATCTGTTGTTTCCTGTGCTGCTGCTGGCGTTGTAACTGGTGCAGGGTTAGTCGCGTCAGGTTCTGCAGTTTTTGTTAAGCCCGCTTTAAAACGAGGTTTAAAACCCGCAGGTTTTGCTGCTGCAGGAGTTGTTGTAGCCGTTGTATCTGTTGTTTCCTGTGCTGCTGCTACTGGCGTTGTAACTGGCGCAGGGTTAGTCGCATCAGATTCGGCAGTTTTTGTTAAGCCCGCTTTAAAACGAGGTTTAAAACCCGCAGGTTTTGCTGCTGCATCTGCTGGAGCTGAGCTATCCGGTAGGATTGCTGATTTTCCTGACGAATCGTTATCGGCATTATTTTCTGTAATCGGCTTTGAGTCCTTGTATATGGCCGCTGTGGTTTTAAAACGAGGTTTGAAACCCGCAGGTTTCGCTGCTGCATCCACTGCAGCTGTGCTAATAGCTGCTTTTTCAGCAGCGGGAGAGCTACTACTACCAGATTTCACCTCTTCGGATAGCCTGTAATTTTTGCGTAAGCGATTGAACCAAAATTTTTTGGAATGGTCAAAACTTTTTTCACCCATTGCCTTATAATGCATTTCAAACTCCCGATAGAGGGATTCATCTGCTATTCGTAAGGCGGTGAGGTCTATTTTTTTCTTAATAAAAAAATCTTCAAAACTCAGCATTTTCAAATTTAATGAATTGTAAACACATAAACCTATTAATTTGCGCGAACATGTAAAGATGAACGATCTGGGCTGCAGCAGTGAGCTTTGGTTTATAGGCTAGGTTCTAAACAACGATAAGCTACCCCAAAAGGTAGCTTATCGTTGTTAGGAAGGGTATTACTTTTCTAACCTTATTTTTTAATCCATATTATGGTAAACCGCTTGAACGTCGTCGTCCTCCTCGATTTTATCAATCATCTTAAGAACATCAGCAGCCTGTTCTTCCGTTAGCGTGGTATGTGACAGGGAGATACGCTCTAATTTTGCAGATTTAAGATCTACACCTTTATCCTCAAGCAAACGTTGCATATTTCCGAAGTCTTCAAATGAAGTCTGTACCACAACAATATCGTTGCCTTCTTCATCTGCCTCCACATATAACTCTTCCAAACCAGCGTCGATAAGCTCTAATTCCAATTCCTCGACATCTAAATCCTCTGTTGCAGCAAAGCGGAAAATAGACTTACGTTGGAAAATAAAGTCTAAAGATCCTGTTTTTCCTAATGAACCGCCAGCCTTAGTAAAATAACTACGTACATTACCTACCGTACGGTTGGTGTTATCGGTTGCTGTTTCAATAAGTACTGGAACGCCATGTGGGCCATATCCTTCGTATACATATTCTTCATACCCCTTAGCATCTTTTTCTGAGGCTCTTTTAATCGCTGCTTCCACGCGATCTTTTGGCATGTTTACGGCCTTAGCATTTTGGATAGCCGTTCTCAGGCGGGAGTTGTTCTCAGGATGAGGACCACCTTCTTTTACCGCCATAGCAATCTCTTTTCCTAAGCGTGTAAACTGAACCGCCATTTTGGCCCAGCGCTTAAATTTTCTTTCTTTTCTAAATTCAAAAGCTCTACCCATTGTTTACGAGTTGTTATTTTTAAGATTTTCGATCATGTCCTTGGTCATTGCAGGCAGGTCAAAATGGAGACTCCAATCCCAATCTTGTTGGGCATAGGTATCGTCAATACTTTGCGGCCACGAGTCGGCAATAGCCTGTCTAGGGTCACCTTGTGCGTAGGACATGTCAAAATTAGGAAGAATTTTTTTAATTTCTTCAGCGATCTCTGCAGGGGTAAATGAAATTCCTGCTAAATTATAACTCGAGCGAATACGTAACTGTTCTGCTGGAGCATCCATCAGCTGCAATGTAGCCCGCACAGCGTCGTTCATATACATCATCGGCAAGGCTGTATTTTCCGACAGAAAGCTTTGGTAAGCACCCTTTGCCAGCGCTTCGAAAAAGATATGTACCGCATAATCTGTTGTTCCGCCACCAGGGGCCGTTTTCCAGGATATAATTCCGGGATAACGGATACTACGAATATCCAATCCATATTTAGCATGGTAATATTCGCATAAACGCTCGCCCGACAGTTTGCTGATACCGTAAATACTGTTGGGATCCATCACACAATACTGTGGGGTATTAACTTTTGGGGAGTGTGGGCCAAACACAGCAATTGAACTTGGCCAGAATATTTTTTTTATGCCCAACTCAACGGCTAAATCCAGCACATTTAGCAGGCCATTCATATTTAAATCCCATGCCTTTTGCGGATACTGCTCGCCAGTAGCCGAAAGCATCGCCGCCAATAAGTAAACTTGTGTAGGTTTATACGTTAGAAATAGCGCTTTTAAGGCCTCTTTATCCAATACATTTATGGGGTGGAAAATATCATGGGAACCTAAATTTTGAGGTTCTCTGATATCCGTTGTGACAACATTTTCTACGCCAAATTTTTCGCGTAGCGCAATAGCCAATTCTGTTCCGATTTGGCCATTTGAACCTAAAATAATAACGGTCTCTTTCATCGGTACAAAGATATATTTTTAAACCCTTTTTAGCAATTCCCTGGCATGGGTACAGATTTCATGTTGTCGGCGTTTCTGCGCCTTAAAAGCCACATTATCGGCTGTTTTTGCCCGCCATTTCGTCCCATTTTTGCCCCCTTTTTTGAGCGCTTAACGTCTTATTTTCTAAGCCCAATTTTTAGGGTCTTTTTTTTACGATTAAACTCACATGTGTGGTCCTAAGGAAGAGGTATGAAGAGGAAATGTTGGTTTTCTTCACATGAATATAGTTTTAGGGCATTTATTTCAACCAGCTATTGCAGCAGAATTACAAATGGGATTCAAAAGATACCTCCTAAAAAAATAAATTTTCAGGGCGTTTTTTATATATATTTTAATTCCAAAATTCACTTCTTCTGTAGATCCTATCTATGCCTGAATTATTGTTGCTCATTGCAGGTGTTGTGAATTGAAAATTCGGAATAAATAACTTTTATAATTAGTAAATTGTTAATCATATGGTTGTAAAAGGTGTGCTTGATGTAATATATAGGGGTAAAAATTAAGAAAAATATAATTTTTATATAAAAATATGTTGTTTATTTATTAAGTTTGAAAATCTTAAACGGATAAATTTAGAAAATCATATTAAATTAAATTTTAAAAACATGAAAGTAGCAGTAGTTGGCGCAACAGGTTTAGTTGGGTCCGAAATGTTAACAGTATTGGCGGAAAGAAACTTCCCCGTAACAGAATTAATTCCGGTAGCCTCAGCGAGAAGTAAAGGTAAGGAAATTGATTTCAAGGGTAAGAAGTATAAGGTAGTTACTGTTGATGAAGCTATTGCTTTAAAACCCGATGTAGCGTTGTTTTCTGCAGGCGGAAGTACGTCTACAACCTATGCACCTTTATTTGCTGAAGCTGGGATTACTGTTATCGATAATTCATCGGCATGGCGTATGGATCCGTCGAAAAAATTAATCGTCCCTGAGGTGAATGCAGATGTATTAACAGCCGACGATAAAATTATTGCCAACCCAAACTGTTCCACCATTCAAATGGTTGTGGTATTAAAGCCATTGCATGAGAAATATAAAATTAAACGTGTTGTAGTTTCTACCTACCAATCTGTAACCGGTACCGGTGTTAAAGCGGTGCAACAGTTACAAGACGAACGCGCAGGTATCGATGGCGAAAAAGCATACCCATATCAAATTGACTTAAACGTTATTCCACATATCGATGTTTTCCAGGATAATGGATACACCAAAGAGGAAATGAAAATGATTAAGGAAACGAATAAAATTATGCAAGACGACAGCATTAAAGTTACCGCCACTACCGTTCGTATTCCGGTAATGGGTGGACACTCTGAAGCTGTAAATATTGAGTTTGAAAACGATTTTGACCTTAACGAAGTACGCGAGATATTGGCGCAAAGTGAAGGTATTGTTGTGGTAGACGATCCGACAAATCTGAAATATCCTATGCCAAAAGATGCACACGGTAAAGACGAAGTTTTTGTTGGACGTATCCGCCGTGATGAGTCGCAAGCTAAAACCCTTAACCTTTGGATTGTGGCAGATAACCTTAGAAAAGGTGCCGCGACAAATGCTGTTCAGGTGGCAGAGGTGTTAGCTAAAAAAGGATTAATATAATCCGCATATACGTAAAATTTTATAACCTAAATTCTATACAAAGCCGCCCATTTTAGGGTGGCTTTTTTTATGCTGTCCTCGACGAGGATCGGTACTGAGCTTTAACTACCCTGTTGTGGGTAAATGGAAGGCTAGCAAAAAGCGGAGTCAGGTTCGTTAGAATGCTCTGGGGTTACTTCTAGCTTACTGCATTTCCTAGTATAGCCTTTACTAGCGACCTAAGGCCATCTCTTAATACAGGCTGTATTAAGAGATATGGACCACGAAAAAGGGCTGTTCTACATGTAGAACAGCCCTTTTTATTTAAAAAGTTTTATATATAGTTATTATCTAACTTGTGTAAATCTCCAAGTATCGTATAATTTACCTGCAGAAGTTTCACCTGTAGTAATAAATCCTTTACCATCGATAGAGAAGGCTACAGCACCTGTTCTAGCATTTTGTGGTAAAGCTTGGTGTTTATTGTCCCAAGAGTTCGCTGCGATATCATATTTCCACACATTAGCCAAGAAAGAACCTTTTCTTCCACTAACAACATAACCATAGTTGCCGATAACAAATGTTGAAGCACCCTCACGCGTGATATCGTAGGTATTATCCGTATCCTTTAAGTCAGCACCTCTAGACCATTTTGTACCATCAAAGATATAAAACTCCTTCGGGTAAGACTCGGCACCACCTAAGCTGTTACCGCCACCGATATACGCTTTACCATCTTTAACGAAAACAAATGCATTATACATTCTGTCTGTTAAGTCAGAGTTTATGGCTGTCCACGTGTTGGTTTTAGGGTCATAACGGTAAAAGTCTTTGTAAGGTGTTCTATCCTTGTCGGCACCTAAACCCACATAACCATAACCACCTAAAGAAAAGCCGATAGCACCATAGCGTGCAGACGCATTATCTGGAAGTGGTGCAATAGCAGTCCATTTTTTTGTTGCTGGATCATACTGGTAAAAATCTTTGAATACATCTGTACCGTTAGTACCTGTACCAACATAACCCTTGCCATCGATCTGGAAACCTACCGCTGCATATCTTGCATCCGGGAAGTCAGCACCTTGGATTCTAGACCAAGAGTTGCCATCGAATGTCCAAGTATCATTAACACGGTTATTATTGTTTGATAAGCCACCTACTAAATATCCAATTTTATCGATTTGAAAAGAGGCTGCGCCACTTCTAGCTGCACCGTCGAAACCAGAAACTTTTTCCCATTCTGTAGGTCCGTTGTCTACACCATCGGTATCGCTACTTTTTTTACATGAATTAAATGCACCTAACGTAATAACGGAGGCTACGATAAGGTATAGCCAATTTTTCTTATTCATAAATTATTTGAATTTAGTATATACAATGTTTAATTTAATTTTTGGTCTGTTTGCATCATCAACAGCAATCGCTGTTCTATTTAATGCATTAAATAAATCTGAATTTGAGGCTGAAATTAATAAACTTCTGTCAGCATTCGCTGGATTATTTACAGTTTTTAAGTACTCGATCAAATCAAAGGTATATGTCCCGGTAGTACCCAGCTGGTTTCCAGGGATAAAGTTTGCCGTTAATATAGCCCCTCTAAACGGGTCAACAACATAACTAACAGGAACATCCGATTTATTTGCAATCATCAGCGATAGCTGTGGAGCCGTTGGAAACGGTCCTTTATTTTCTGAGGTGGTCTCCACAATCAGCTGTGCCTTATTTATAGCCATATTTTCTTGCTCTATAAACTTGGATAACGATGGAATCACAATTTTTGCTACAACACCTGTACCCGATTGTATAAAAACCCTACCTGCAGTTTCTGCACTAGGAATGGTCCTTTTAGTTTCATTTAGTGTTGCATAAGGCGTTCCGGAACGATCGTAGGCAATATTATTATAGTTCATGCTATTAGAAGATACCGCAACAGTTTTAGCCTCTTTTTTTCTAAAACCATCGGCGCCAATATACGAGTAATGTAGACGTACGTTTATGGTATCATTAAGGCCAAGAATAATTTTATTCTTAGCATCTGGAATCAGGCTAAGCCCCTGGATATAACGTTGAAACTCGTCTTGCGTCTTCAGGCGGTAATCTCCAGTTTTGATTTTATCAAATAAATCCTTCCCAAAATTATCTTGTAGTCGAACCTTGATGGTATCGATTACCTGTAAACCCGCTTTTGCCGTCACCTTTCCTAATGCTGTTGCATTATAAGCAAAAGTGTCGTGGCTAAAAATGCCAGGTGCGGTAACATAAACAGGACGGTTATATTGGTCGATAGCCGTGGTTAAATCCGTTGTTTTAATCTCCTCGGTTACCTGATGCACCGAGAAACTTAAGGCCGTTGTAGTATCGCCAAAGTAGTAGCGAGAGTGTGCCGGTTTTATTTCCAGATTTACAGAGTCAAAAACTGCATCCGTAGGGAAGTCGTTGGTAACATTCTGTATCTGAAGTCTAAAATAAGCAGATGCTATGGCCGAGCCGATATCCTGTGGAGATGCTTTACCTACAAGCAGGACGCCTTTTCTGTCTGTTGGGAGATGAAGTAATTGATGCGTAGACGCATGTACTGTCATTGTGTCGTTTACCAGAATCCCCATATTCTCGTCCGGTGGATTTAAGGAAACACTTATATCTTTATTACAGCTTGTTATAGCAAATGCTGTAAGTAGCGTGAATGATAAAAGTAAAAAGTATCTTGTGCCTAATCGTATCCTCATATTTATTTGATAACATGCAAATTTAAGTAATAGCTATTGTTAATATGTGTTATAATATGTTAAATATAGCTTTGCTTAGTTTGAGTAGCAAATCTAAGCAATTAAATTTGTTTTAATCATGTTAAAAAAGTATAAAATATTGGTCTTTATGATCCTGCTTTCCATGCTTGGAATGCTGGCTATTGTAAGCCTATGGCTATATGACGGCTATGTGAATAAGCGTGAGGGCTTGGTGCTGGAAGTCGAGCGTAGTTTCTTCAATAGCATCCAGAGCTATTACGAAGACCACCAGGAAGCTATTGATGAAAAGCGGAAGCAATATTTTTCCCGCGAAGGGGATAAGTTTATTCAAGAGCTCAAGAAAGTGTACCCCCATATTAATGAGGAAGCCTATCAGTCGATTTGGGATAGCTTGATTTTGGAAAGAATGAAAAAATATCAAGTAAAAAGAGAAGCCAAAATTGAACCCACAGAACCTTCCACCCTAATACCTTCTTTTTTATTGCAAAACATTGATTTCACGCCGGAGACAATACAGCGGCTCGATGGTTTACTCCGCGAGTCTTTACGTAGAAAGGGTATTAATACCGATATATCCGTAGAATTGGTGGTGTTAACCGAAAAACCCAAACGCAAAGGATCTACCATTGTACAAATTGATGCCGATGGCTGTATGGTAACCCGTCCTGTCTTGGTAAATCCGATGCAGCAGCAGTACCTTCTGGCAAGATTTGATCAGCCTGTTTTGTATCTTTTAGGGAAGCTATGGACACAGCTGGCATTGGCTATGCTCTTGCTGCTGGCGCTGTTAGCGACATTTGTCTATGTGTTGTGGACCATACAGCGGCAGAATAAAATGGCCCTGTTGCGTAAGTCCTTTGTTAATAATATGACCCACGAGCTGAAGACCCCTGTGGCGACGGTAATGGCGGCCATTGAGTCGGTGCAACGTTATGGTGCTAAAAACGATAAGTTTAAGATGGAGCGTTATTTAGAAATCTCTAAACAGGAGCTCGAGCATCTAACGACTATGATAGAGAAAGTTCTGCAGCTTGATATAGATGAAATGAAGGGCATGGTATTACAGAAAGTGGATATAGACCTGATTCCATTGCTGCAGCAATGCCTGGAGACGGCCCAAATATCAGCGCGCAAGAAGACAAGCATAACCCTGGTCGACTCACCGGAGTCGGTGTATATCCATGCCGATGCAGCTCATTTAAAAAATGTGTTTAGCAATTTGTTGGATAATGCGTTAAAATATGCCAAGGAAGAGGTGCAGGTACAAATATCGGTAAAAGTAATCGGAAAGGCTGTAGAAATACGGGTGCAGGATAATGGCATTGGTATAGCGTCTACGTACCATAATGATATTTTTGATATGTTCTTTCGGGTGCCTAATGGTAACTTGTACGCTGTAAAAGGGTTTGGACTAGGCCTTGCCTATGTTAAACAGGTGATGTTACAACATCAGGGTAGCGTAAAGGTGAGCTCTGTTGTTGGCGAGGGAACTGTATTTATTCTTAACATTCCAATTCGGTAAGTATGATTAATGTGTTGTATGTTGAAGATGAACAGAGCTTGGCCTTAATTGTTGCCGATAGTCTCGAGGATCATGGTTTTCAGGTCGTGCACCGTGAAAATGGGCAGGATGCCTTAAAGTATTTTAAAAAAGAGAAGGTAGATGTTTTGGTGCTGGATATTATGATGCCGATAATGGATGGTTTTACCCTCGCCACGGAAATACGCAAGTTGGATGTTCAGGTGCCCATTTTATTTTTGTCGGCAATGACGCAGACAGACGATGTGGTAAAGGGTTTCCACCTGGGGGCAAACGATTATATCCGCAAGCCCTTTAAGATTGAAGAGTTAATTGTCCGTATCGAGGCTTTGGTGAAAAGGGTGAAGCGTGTGGGGCCACAGGTTTTCCATATTGGGGATTATATTTTTGATGCCAATAAAAACACGCTGCAATATAAGGATACCCTCGAAAAACTCTCCTACCGCGAAATGGAGCTTATCCGCCGTTTATTTGAAAATAAAGAACAGGTTGTGCCCAGGGAGGACATCATAAAAACCTACTGGGGCGATGATACCTATTTTACAGGGCGTAGTTTAGATGTTTTTATCAGTAGAATAAGAAAATACTTTATCCATGACGAGCGTATAAAAATTACCAATGTACGTGGTATTGGCTATGTAATGAATATTGGTTAATTTAAAGGCATGAAAGCACTAATTATTGTTGACTTACAAAAAGATTTCCTTCCCGGCGGTGCCTTAGAGGTGCCACAGGGAGACGAAATTATTCCCTTAATAAACGGCTTAATGCCGAAGTATGACCTGGTCGTGGCTACCCAAGATTGGCATCCGCTGAAACATCAGAGCTTTGCTGCGCAGCATCCCGAGCATAATGTTTTTGATGTTATCGCATGGCATGGGCTGGAGCAGACTTTATGGCCTAACCATTGTGTACAGGGTACGGTAGGTGCGGAGCTGTCTGAGGCTTTACATCAGGAGCGTATTGAAGCAATATTCCGCAAGGGTATGGATGTGGCGGTAGATAGCTACAGTGGGTTTTACGATAACGACCGTCGCAAGAATACCGGCCTGCATGGATATCTGCAGAATCGCGGTATTTCTGAAGTGCATATCTGCGGCCTGGCGGCCGACTTTTGTGTTTTCTTTACCGCCATGGATGCCTTAAGTTTGGGGTATAAGACAGCCATTGTTTCTCGTGCAACAAAGGCCATAGATAAGGATAGTTATATGTCGAAAAAAGAACGCTTTATTCATGGGGGTGGACTTTTTGTGTAAACGTCTGCAGCTATGTTTCCTAGATCACGGCTTTTCTATTGGATATTTATAATAAAATTTGCTGTTTTTTGATATTTATGAAGTATTGTGTAAAAAATAATACAAAATAGGCAATTTAAAAAAATGAATATATTTGTAGCTGTAATGATAGTCGCATGAAAGA
This sequence comes from Sphingobacterium sp. Mn56C, assembly GCF_049319645.1. NCBI lineage: Bacteria > Pseudomonadati > Bacteroidota > Sphingobacteriia > Sphingobacteriales > Sphingobacteriaceae > Sphingobacterium > Sphingobacterium sp. Mn56C. Next base: position 259,275 of record NZ_JBMOUC010000003.1, on the reverse strand, counting down.
ATCCGCTTTGAGTAGAAAAGAAAAGATTATGCAAGCTGCTTTAAGTTTGTTTGCCGAGAAAGGGTATGGTGATACTTCAACCAAAGAAATTGCTGCGGAAGCAGGCGTCTCCGAGGCACTGATATTTAAACATTTTGGCAATAAGGATGCCCTGTTGTCGCATCTTATAAAATCAGGGTACAGACGTATTCTTCAACATCATCGCGGTATGATGACCTATGTTAATGCCAAGGATTTTCTCCGTAATATGATTGTGCTGCCCAGTAAGCTGGTGGCCGAAGAGCCCTTATTTTGGAAATTGCAGGAGCGGCTGTCTCATCTGCAATTTTCTAAACAACAGCATGAGCTGTTTATGAAGCCTGTGCAGCCAATTATTACACGTGCTTTTGCCGAGCTTGGGTATACTAACCCTGAAATTGAAACCCATTTTCTGCTTTTGTTAATCGATATGCTGTGGAAGAAAGAGGCCTGTGGGGAGCTCGATAATTCTTTAGATATCGCGCGCCTCTTGGAAGGGAAATACAATTTATTGTAGTGCGGTTTTATGCGGTTTGCTTTTTTGTTTTGAATAAAATATAAGGCTGATACCCTAAATATTTGTATTTTAGAGCACTAAATTACGATAATATGTTTAGAAATATGGTATTAGGTGCGCTTTTGTGCCTGTTTTCGGGGTCTGCATTGGCGCAGAAGCGTCCTGATTTTGTTCCCTTTATCAACCAGCAGCATGCATGGGTAGACTCTGTATTTAATAGCCTTACGCCAAAGGAACGTATCGGGCAGTTGTTTTTGGTGCGTGCGCATACCAATTTAGGGCCAGAATATATCGATTCAGTCGCTCGTGTTATTCAGGAAGAACAGTTGGGCGGGCTCGTGGTATTCCAAGGGGGCCCTGTGCGTCATGTGGATATGTTTAACCGGTACCAAAAGCTTAGTAAAGTGCCCTTATTAATTACCTTCGATGGCGAATGGGGCTTGGGAATGCGGCTTCCCGACTCTACGTTGTCGTTTCCTTATCAAATGACATTAGGTGCGATTCAGGATAATAGGCTGATTTACGACATGGGGCGTGAGGTGGCCAAAGACTTCTTACGCTTAGGGATGCATTTTAACTTTGCCCCTGTTGTTGATATTAATAATAACGCTAAAAACCCCGTTATTGGCTTCCGCTCCTTTGGCGATAATAAGTTTAATGTTACGCATAAGGCTAAGGCGTACATGCAGGGGATGGTGGATGGGGGCATTATTGCTTCCCTTAAACATTTCCCGGGGCATGGCGATACAGATGTGGATTCGCACCACGATTTGCCACAGCTTAATTTTACGAAGGAACGCTTGTATAATTTGGAGATGTATCCTTTTAAAACATTAATTCAGGAGGGTGCTCCGGCAATAATGGTCGCACATATGCATATTCCGGCATTGGATAATACCGCAAATATTCCCTCTTCAATTTCTAAAAAAGTCGTGACCGATGAATTGCGGACAGCTCTCGGTTTTAAGGGGCTTACCGTAACGGATGCCATGGATATGAAAGGGGTGAAGAAATTTTTTCCCAACGGTGAGGCTGATGTTATGGCAATTGAAGCGGGTCATGATTTGTTGGAAGTTTCAGAAAATAGTGCCCGGGCTATTGCACTTGTTGAGCAGTCTATTGCCTCAGGAAGACTATTGCAAGGAGATATTGACCAGCGTGTAAAGCGGGTGCTGGCAGCCAAATATTGGTTGGGCCTGGATAATTACCAACCTACACCTGTACCTCATCTTTTTGACGACTTAAACCGCCCTTCCAGCATGTCGCTGATACAACGGTTGGCAGATGCTTCTGTTACGCTGTTAAAATCCAAAAAAAGGATCCATAGTTTTGATACCAAAGTGGCAACAGCGGTCGTAAGTATCGGCATAACGGAGCCACAGGATTTCGAACTGGGCTTGGCGCAACAATTGCATCAGGGTACTGCTTTCTATATCAGTGGTTTGGAAACGCCGGATGAACTTAAGGCCCTGGTAAAGCAGATTCGTGCCCATAAACAGATTGTCCTGGCCATACATGATAACCGTTCGCGTCCGCGTAGTGAGCTTCCGCTAAACGATGCTGTTAAAGGTTTTATGGATGCTATCGCTGGGCGAAAGACCATCACCTGTATGTTTACGACCCCTTATGTGCTGAATACGGTGCCGGTAGGGCATAGTGCAAGCCTTATTATGGCCTACCAAAATGAGGCATTTATGCAGCGTGCTGCCTTAAAGGTGCTGCTGAAACAGATTAAACCTACAGGTAAGCTGCCGGTTACGGTATCAAAGACATATGCCTACGGGAAAGGTCTTTAGGCCCTGATATGGGTTTTTCCGTTGTCCTGCGCGGGGATGTGGTCTGCTCTTATAGGTGGGGGCAATATCCCCGCCTAGCCGCTGCAATGTAGGCTTGCTTTCATTGGGGTATTCCGGGTAATAATCACGTTTATAAGGTATAAAATATAGGCGCTATTTTAGGTGGCTTCTTCTTTTCGTTTGCAATTTGCTTTGCTATGAAATAGTGATAACTTTGACTCAAATAATTTAGACTTAAATCGTAATGGCTAAAGAGCAGATTTCAATATTCGATATGTTTAAGATTGGTATCGGACCGTCGAGTTCGCATACCTTAGGCCCTTGGCGTGCCGCACAGCGTTTTGTGGAGGTATTAAAAAATAAGGGGGAACTGGCTCAGGTTGAGCAGGTGAATATTCTGCTATATGGATCTTTAGCAAAAACAGGCGTTGGCCACGGAACTGATATTGCCGTACTTTTAGGTCTTAGTGGCGATGACCCGGTGACCTTTGATGTGTATCAGGTTATGCCAAAGGTGGAGCAGATTAAAAGGCAGCAGCAGCTGACCTTGGGCGGCGTGCATGAAATTTCTTTTTCCTATAGCGAGCAGCTGATGTTTTTGTTTGATCAGAGCTTACCTTACCATCCTAATGCGGTTACTTTCCAGGCTTTTATGCATAATGGTACGGCCGTTAGTGAAACCTATTATTCTATTGGTGGTGGGTTCGTTGTGCAGGAGCATGAGGAGGCCGGGGCCTTGTCGGAAATCGATCTCCCTTTTCCGGTAGATACCGCAACCGAACTCATGAAGTGGTGTATGCGAACGGGGTTGAAAATATCGGAATTGGTATTGGAGAACGAGCTTTCCTGGAGACCTGAAGCGGAAACGCGCGCGGGTATAATGGCTATTTTCAATGCCATTAAAGCGTGTATATATAAAGGCTGCCATAGCCAAGGCGTGCTGCCGGGTGGTTTACATGTGGAGCGTAGGGCCGCGAAATTGAATAAACGTATGCTGCAGGGGAGAGCCTATCAGGATTACGATACCTGGGTGGAGGCGGTATGCGCGGGGGGCAAAGACTTTGGCTATATCCTTGATTGTGTGAGTTGCTTTGCGCTTGCCGTAAATGAGGAGAATGCCTCCTTTGGTCGTGTGGTTACGGCGCCGACGAATGGCGCTGCCGGCGTTATACCGGCAGTATTGCAGTATTTTATAACTTTCTACGATTGTTATAATGAGGAGAAGATCATACAATTTATCGCAACGGCGTCGGAAATAGGCTCGATTTTTAAAAAAGGAGCTACCATCTCTGCCGCAATGGGGGGCTGCCAGGCAGAAATCGGTGTGTCGTCGGCAATGGCGGCGGGGGCATTAACAGAATGCTTGGGCGGTTCGCAACGGCAGGTGCTGATGGCTGCAGAAATCGCTATGGAGCATCACCTGGGCCTTACCTGTGACCCCATAGGTGGTTTGGTGCAGATCCCTTGTATTGAGCGCAATACAATGGGCGCTATCAAGGCCATTACAGCGGCGCAGCTGGCTTTGCAATCGAACCCTGATAAGGCGAAGGTTAGCCTAGATGCTGTGGTTAGCACCATGTGGGATACCGCACAGGATATGAACGTTAAATACAAGGAAACTGCCGATGGTGGCTTGGCCATTAAGGTACCCTTAAGTTTGCCAGAATGTTAGTTTTTTTATCTTTGCCTTTATGATGAATTATTGTGCTTTGGCATCGGGCAGTAACGGCAATAGTTATTATATCAGTACAGCAAATACAGCGGTATTAATTGATGTAGGTATAAATAGCAAACATATGCACCTGCGTATGCACAAGCTGGGCTTAGCGCCTGAGGCTGTACGTGCCATTTTTATTACCCACGAGCATACCGATCATATTCGGGGCCTTTCGGTTTTCGCCAAGAAATATAATATTCCTGTGTACATAACGCAAGGGAGTTATGCGGGTAGCAGGCTGCACCTGCCTCCACATCTAGTGCATATTATTGCGGTAGATCAGGTGGTGCAGGTAGATGATCTGACGGTTACGGCATTTCCTAAGGTGCACGATGCGAAGGAGCCTTGTAGTTTTATGGTGACCGATGGGATTACAAATTTGGGTATCCTAACCGATGTTGGGCATGGTTGTGAGCAAGTGAAGTCGGCAATAGCGCAATCGGATGTTTTATTGCTCGAGAGTAATTACGACGAACAGCTGCTGCAGACCGGGAGGTATTCCTATTATTTGAAGAATAGAATCAGCGGTGGCTTCGGGCATATTTCTAATGCAGCAGCATTAGAGCTTTTTGTAACACACCGTACGCCACGGTTAAAACACCTGATTTTAGGGCATTTATCGGGGGAGAATAATTCGGTGGATCTGGTGCGTGAAACCTTTGAGCTACATTGTACGGATATTCGGTTATCTATTGCCACACGCGAGCAGGAAACGGAGCTTTTTACGGTATAGCCGATTCCCTATTTATGGGGATATTAATTTTCGAAAAACTGGTATAATTTTGGTGAAATCTTTCAACAGATTTTACCTTTTTTTATTTTACTATGAAACATAAGCTTTTTATATGGCTATTTGCGGTATTGGGATTGACGTTAAACACTGCTGCTTGGGCACAAACTGTCGACTGGTCGCCGCAATACAGCACGCGTTGGGGTTACTTGTATAAGAATCGGGATGCTAAGACAGAAAAACTCGGCGTCTTTAGTACCGAAGCTTCCCTGATGCTACTGGATTCCACAAAAACACAGTATTTCGTGCGGGTAAGCAATGGGGATGAGGGATATATCGATAAACAGAGGCTTACAAAAGCTATGTTTGGTAAAACTTCTCCCGGCGAGCCTCAGCAATATTTTTATCGCGGTAAGGCAGGCCAACAAGGGGCACATTTGTATGTACAGGCTACCGAGCTGCGTATACGTTCGGCACCGACCACCGCAAGTAACGCCGTAGGGAAGCTAAGCTTGAATGCTATGGTACTGTACGACTATATGCCGCTATATCCGGAGGGATGGGTTTATGTAGGCGATCACTTTCATGAGGATGAGCAGTTTATTATGGCAAAGTTTCTCGGTCCTGAACTAACCTATGATGATTTGTATAAAGCGTACCTAGACGTTAAGGATGGAGATAGGACGCAAGCCCTGGTGCAGGTAGGTAGGTTGCGCGATTTAGCTTGGCAGAACGAAAAGTTCGATAAGCTACAGCAGAGCCTAACGTTGTGGAAAGAGGCCCATGTTAAGGCCGGTGAGACCAATGCAAAAGTCGACATTGAATTGGAGCTCCTATTGGCAAAAAAGTTGGCCCAGAAGCCATCTTTTGCGGTTATAGAAAAATCCGTGAAGGCCTTGAATATCCGTTATCAGCTTGGCGACCTAACCTTAATAGATGGTAAAATCACGGAAAAACAAGCACAACAGCTGCAATGGAAGCGGGTGAAAAATATCCCCGATTTCCCGGAATGCGGCTGGGATCCTGTATTCTATTACAGCGCTGATGCTGGGGTTATTGCATTCGAAGCTTTCGGCCGCAGTGTGTTGGGCACAGTCGAGACCCTGAAAATTAAGGAGCAGCAGTTGCTAATTTTTGGGGACCAAAAAATGGATAATAACTATACGGAAGAACAGTTTATTCGTCAATTTGGCCATTTGGCGGAGGTGTCGTGGATAAGTAGCCCGCATGCCTACCGAATCCCAGTCGGCGATGCTGGCTTTTACCAACTGGTTTTTAAATCGGGCCTGCTGGTCGAAGTAAAAATGATCTATTACTGCTAGCAGCAATAGGTCATTTTTAGCCAAAAAAAGGTTACACTGCAAAAGCCAAAACCTATATACCTAATTACAGCAATTCCATGTGGAACAACGCTGCGATATGGTTTTTAAGTTTTGTCTTTACCTCCTCGATATCGACCTTAAACCCCAGTTCGCGTTCTAAGGACGTCACATCTTTGTCGTCTATGCCACAGGGTACAATATGCCCGAAATAACTGAGGTCCGCGTTAACATTAAAAGCGAAACCATGCATCGTTACCCAACGGGAGGCACGAACGCCCATAGCGCAAATCTTGCGCGCCGTTTCCTTATCGGCATCAATCCAAACGCCTGTGAACCCCGGGTATCGGCCGGCTATAACACCATAATCTGCCAAGGTTAAGATAACCGCTTCCTCTAGGGTACGTAGGTATAAATGTATATCGGTAAAAAAATTGTCCAAGTCTAAAATTGGATACCCCACAATCTGGCCAGGGCCATGGTAGGTAATATCGCCACCACGATTTATTTTGTAGTAAGTAGCCTCCTTTTCTTTAAGCCCTTCCTCATCCAACAGCAGGTACTCCTCATGTCCACTTTTCCCTAAGGTATATACATGTGGGTGCTCGGTAAAAATAAGATAATTGGGGGTAGGTAAAGCCGTTTGATTGATTCTGTTCTCCTGCTTTAAGGCCAGGATAGCAGCAAAAACCTCCTCTTGTCGGCGCCAGGCATCCTGGTAGTCCAGCAATCCCCAGTCCATGAAATTAACATGTTTATTCATTCGATCTATTGTTATGGGCAGCAAGGGGCTGCAGCCACATTTTGTACGCTACTGCCCTTTGATGCCATCCTGATAGTCTGATACTCTGATAGTTTTATGCTTTGTTATGCTTTCTGCTGTTAGTACAATAGGTTGTTATACGGGTAACGTGCATTGTGCAGCTTCGAGATTATGGCATATAATTTCTCCTTAAACTCTTCCACATTTGTTTTTTCGGTAGCGGAGAGAAAAATTGCCGGATCCGCATTTTTTGCCATCCACGATTTACGGAAGTCCTCCAAAGTAACCTTAACTTCTTCGCCCTCCTCATCGACTTCTACCGGTGGTTTATAGGCGTCGATTTTATTAAATACCGTGATAATAGGTTTATCCAAAGCATTAATATCTTTTAAAGTTTCGTTTACGGCAAGGATATGGTCCTCAAAGTTGGGATGTGAGATATCAACCACATGGATTAATACATCTGCCTCGCGAACCTCATCCAAAGTAGATTTAAAGGACTCTACCAAATGATGCGGTAGCTTACGGATAAACCCTACCGTGTCTGACAGTAGAAAGGGAAGGTTATCGATAACCACTTTTCTTACGGTAGTATCTAAAGTAGCAAACAGCTTATTCTCAATTAAAACATCCGACTTAGAAATCATATTCAATAGGGTTGATTTCCCGACATTCGTATAGCCCACTAAAGCGACACGAATCATCTCGCCCCGGTTTTTACGCTGCGTCTCGTTTTGCTTGTCGATAACCTTCAAGCGCTCCTTCAACAAGGAAATTTTGTTCAGAATTATACGCCTATCGGTTTCAATTTGCGATTCTCCCGGGCCGCGCATACCAATCCCCCCGCGTTGCCGCTCCAAGTGGGTCCATAAACGCGTTAAGCGCGGCAATAGGTACTGTAACTGTGCCAGCTCGACCTGCGTTTTTGCCTGTGCCGTCTGCGCATGCTTAGCAAAAATATCCAATATAAGGCTAGAGCGGTCTAATATTTTCCGCTTCAGCTCACGTTCAATATTTCGAAGTTGAGAAGGCGACAGCTCGTCGTCGAAGACCACCATATCAATCTCTTCAGCCTCCACATACTCCTTTATTTCCTGTAATTTCCCTGTACCCACAAAAGTGGCATGCTCAGGTTTCGCCATTTTCTGTGTAAAAATTCCTTTGGTTTCTCCCCCTGCGGTTTGCACCAAAAACTCCAATTCTACCAAGTAATCTTTGGCCATCTGCTCCGAAATATCCGGTGTAATAACGGATACCAAAATAGCAGTTTCTGGCTTTACGGCGGTTTCGTATATTTTAGTTTTTCCCATTTGTATGCAATAGTTTATTCCTGTTATTTTACAAATAACAAGCCAACAAAGGTAATGGTTTTTTTGTAAGGCTAACTAATCTTATCCCAGGATATTCCTGGCGACCGTTGGTTGAGGTACTGCAGCAACAATGCATTCTCCGGCGTACTTAAGGAAGCATCTTTTTTGAAAATTGCAATAACAGTCTCGCGCGCTTCCGCAAGGATCTGCTGATCCTTGGCGATATCGGCAATCTTCATATCCAGCACCCCCGATTGTTGTGTCCCAGAGATATCACCAGGGCCACGAAGCTGCAGGTCAACCTCTGCAATTTCGAAGCCATCGTTTGTGCGTACCATGGTTTCCAAACGCGTGCGCCCCTCTCTACTTAATTTGCTGCCCGACATTAACACACAGAAAGACTGCTCGGCACCACGGCCAACACGACCACGCAGCTGGTGCAGCTGCGACAGGCCAAAGCGTTCTGCATTTTCAATAACCATGACCGAGGCATTCGGCACATTAACGCCAACCTCAATAACCGTGGTGGCGACCATAATCTGCGTTTCGCCTTTTACAAAGCGCTGCATCTCAAAATCCTTTTCCTTTACCGGCATTTTTCCATGTACAATAGAAATTTTAAACTGCGGCAGCGGAAATTCGCGCTGTAAGCTCTCTAAACCCGCCTCTAAGTAGAGAAGGTCCATCTTTTCACTTTCCTTAATCAGGGGGTACACAATATAAACCTGACGGCCTTTGGCAATCTCTTCCCGCATAAATCCAAAAACCCGTAACCGCTGGTTTTCGAAAAAATGTACCGTTTTAATGGGTTTACGTCCTGCAGGAAGTTCATCGATAACAGAAATATCCAAATCTCCGTACATAGTCATAGCCAGTGTGCGCGGAATTGGGGTTGCCGTCATCACCAACATATGCGGCGGAATAGTGTTTTTACGCCATAACTTAGCACGTTGTTCAACGCCAAAACGATGCTGCTCATCGATGACGACAAAACCAATATTTTTAAACCTTACTTTATCTTCAATTAAAGCATGCGTACCGATAAGTATATCCAGGGAGCCATCCTCCAGCTGTTGGTGTATGATACGGCGTTCCTTGGCAGAGGTAGATCCGGTAAGCAGTTTTATGCTGCACACCGCATCGCCCAACAGCGCTTTTAAACCGATATAATGCTGGGTGGCAAGAATTTCTGTCGGCGCCATCATACAAGCCTGAAAGCCATTGTCGACCGCCAGCAGCATACTCATCAAGGCCACAACCGTTTTCCCCGAGCCAACATCACCCTGCACCAAGCGGTTCATCTGTGCACCGGTATTGGTATCGATACGGATCTCTTTAATAACCCTTTTTTGTGCACCCGTTAAAGGAAAAGGAAGCTTGTCATTGAAGAAAGTAAGGAATTTCTCGCCAACAGCCCTAAACCGATGGCCACGGTATTTCTGCGTGTTTAGCTGCTTATTGCGCAAAAGACGCAGCTGAATAAAAAACAGCTCCTCGAATTTTAAACGCCTTACTGCGGCATTTAAATCCATAACATGCTGCGGGAAATGGATCGTTAATAGCGCGGTTTTATAATCCATAAGGTCATGCTGCGCTATAATATAAGGCGGTAGCGTTTCTTGCAGGTTGTTGTATAAGGTCTCTAAAGCAGTTTGCTGCAGCTTTTGTATACCCTTGGAATCGAGGTTGAACTTTTTAAGCTTCTCGGTTGATGAATACACCGGTTGCATCGTCATATTGCCGACCCTTTTTTCGCCGCTATTATACAAATCCATCTCGGGGTGGGTCATAGAAATCTGACCGTTAAATTCTGTCGGCTTTCCGTATATAATATATGGAGCCCCTACCTTAAGACTCTTCTTTAGCCAGGCAACCGATTGGAACCATACCAACTCCATACTACCCGTTTCATCGCGGAAGGTGCCGACAAGGCGTTTGGCCCTTTTGTCGCCAACCTCCTGCAGCGACAGGAGCCGCCCTATTACCTGAGCGCCGACCATATCGCTATGCAGCTGCCGGATTTTATGAAACTGTGTACGATCGATATATCGGAAAGGGTAGTACTGCAAAAGGTCTAGCATCGTAAAGAGCTGCAGCTCTTTTTTGAGCACATCGGCCTTTTGCGGACCTACGCCTTTCAAGTATTCTATAGGAGTTATTGTCGTAATCGTTGCCATTCCTTATAAACGGCTAATTTACATAAATTATACTGTTTTACTGAAATGGACATCGAATTCACGGCGGTATTACTTCGCCAGGCGCTTATTTTTAGTTTTGCTTTTGAACAGCGAAAGAATAGGTTTAGCGTTAAATAAGGCGATGGCAAAAAATAATAAGGTATAGGCCATGTATTTCTGTGGCGATACCGGTTCATGGAAGTAAAATATAGCCAGTACAAAGGCTATAATGGGGTTCACATAGAGCAGCACACCGGTCGTGCTCGACGAGATACCTGTAAGGGCATACATGCTTAAAAATAATGGGATAATGGTAAACAGCACCGCAATAAGCACAATGGTAGACCAGAAAATATAACCCTGAGGAACGGGATGCCCCTGGATAAATAATATAGGAATTATAAAAATGCTACAAATAGTTAACTGCACCGCTAGGCTATTGAGTTTGTCATACCCTTGTACACTACGCTGGATAATAAGATATAAGGCATACAAAAGCGCAATAGCAAACGACCAGGCAACCTCAATAAGGGAACCAGTAGCCAAGAGGCAGGCGCTGATAAAAGCAATCCCTAAGGCTAGCCATTTTAACGGTGTAAGGGCTTCTTTTAAGATGACGCGTGCAGCAAATGTGGTTATTAAGGGGCAGATAAGATAACCAAATGCTGCCGATTGTACGCTGATATTGTTTATTGCATAGATATAGGTATACCAATTGCCGAAAATAAATACCGAGCATAAAAATGTCAAGACCAATACCCTGCGGCGTTGTTGCGGTTTTTGGCTCGTAAAAGTGTTTATATCTTGCTTTACTTTGTGTATTCTGAACAACAGAATAAATACCCACAAAGACACTAATGCCGATAGTATTCGGAAGTTTAAGATATCATCGGCTGGCCATCCCTTAATCCAGCGTACAGGAATAGACATAAAGCCCCAGATAAAAGGGGCTAAAAAAGCCGCAAGAAAATAATCTCTGCGGCTTTGATGTTGTGCTGTTTGCTGTTCCACAGATTAGGCTTTCCAAGCGATTACCGAAATCTCCACATTTACCTGTTTAGGCAGCGTTTTTACTGCGACACATTCACGTGCAGGTTGGTTTTCAGTAAAATATTGGGCATAAATTTCATTTACTGTAGCAAAATCGTCCATATTACTTAAGAATATAGTAGCTTTTACCACATCCGAAAAGCCGTATCCTGCATGTGTAAGTATGGCTTCTAGGTTTTTTAGTACCTGCTGTGTCTCGTCGGCCACCCCCGTAGTAACGAGGTCTGTCGTGCCTGGAATCAAAGGAATCTGTCCGGAGACATATAATGTTTTTTCTACTTTAACGGCTTGATTGTAAGGGCCTATTGCGGCTGGAGCGTTGTCGGTGTTTAGAATTTCTTTTTGTGACATAATATATTATTGCGGTATAGTGGTATGTTAATTATTTTAAACGCTGTGTATACGATAAACGATAAACTTTTGGTATAGTGGCTTCCTACATTCCTGCTGTAGCTGAGGACAGCTTCAGCGTTCCTGTGAAGTTAATAACGAAGTTACGACGCAGGCTTTAGATATGCAAAAATTGAGGCGATAAATTATTTACCCCAAGAATGGAGCACACAAAAACGTACTTTACCCCAGGAAAATGCAGGGCAGGTGTGTGGGCTAGATAAGCAAAGCGAGAGGGCCTGCATATGGCGTCTTTATACCCGGTATATATATATACAGCAATAGCAGGCTAGGGCAAGTCTGGGAGCCCCGGTTTGAGGTAATATAGTTATCTTCAAAGAAACTTTTTTTACTGGTATGGTTTTTTGAAGGTAGATGCGGTTTAGAAGCTCCTTTTTGTAAAAAAGTTAAGATTCATACAATCTTTATGCGACTATCTCTTTAAGATTTAACGAAATAACGTAGTTTTGCAAACTATGAGATTAAATGCAATAAGAGTTTTTGCCCTTTTGGGAGTGTTTTCTTTCGTGTTTTTTGGCTGTTCATCGAAGCGCAGCAAAGAAGCGAAGCGGTCTACTACGGCTGCCGTTTTGGTAAACCCTGTACACAACGAAGTTCCGGAACAGGTGTACGACCGACAAAAGCGTTCTGCAGTGGACGATACTAAAATTCAAGTTACGGCGGCAAAAGAAGAGCCCAAAGAAGAAAGCATTCGTGTAGACTTGCCTCTTGTAAAGCGGGAGTTTCGTGCAGCTTGGGTAGCTACCGTTGCAAATATCAATTGGCCCTCCAAACGTAATTTAAGTACAGAACAGCAGAAGCAGGAGGCAATAGCGTTATTAGATTTGCTGAAGAACAATAATTTTAATGCCGTTATTTTCCAAGTCCGCCCTTCGGCCGATGCGATGTACAAAAGTACATTCGAGCCCTGGTCGGTATTCTTGAATGGCGAAATCGGCCGTCAACCTTATCCATACTATGACCCTTTAGAATTTTGGGTTGACGAGGCACATAAGCGAGGGTTAGAGTTACATGTTTGGTTAAATCCGTACCGGGCGCATCACTCCAATGGGGGCACGGTAACGTCGGAATCTATGGTACGTAAAGCATCGGATTATGTGGTACGTCTAAAAAATGGTATGTACTGGTTTGACCCGGCCGATCCGCGTACGCAAGACCATGCCTCACGCGTGGTGAATGATATTGTAAAACGTTATGATATTGACGGGGTGCACTTCGATGATTATTTTTACCCTTATGCAACCTACAATGGCGGAGCAGATTTTCCTGACGATAAAACGTGGAATGCCTACCGCAATGCAGGCGGGAAGCTGTCGCGTGCAGATTGGCGTAGGGATCATGTAAATAATTTTATAAAACGAATTTATACCGAAATCAAAGCCGAGAAAAATTTCGTCAAATTTGGATTAAGTCCGTTTGGCATATGGAAGCCCGGTTATCCAGCAGGTATAACAGGCTCTTCCCAATACGATGAGTTATATGCCGATGCCAAACTCTGGTTAAATGAAGGCTGGGTAGACTATTTTACCCCCCAGCTATACTGGCCTATCAGTCCGGCAAAGCAGAGTTTTACCGCCTTGTTAAAATGGTGGCAGTCGGAAAATACCTACAACAGGCATCTATGGCCTGGCCTAAATACGGTGGAGGTACGCACGGCAGATCGCCCTACAGAAATTGTAAATCAGGTTAATGCAACCCGAGAACTCGTACCCAATAGTCCGGGCGAAGTACATTGGAGTATTGCCGGTTTAACGAAGAGTCCCGCCATGTTACAGGCCTTGGTCGATGGTCCCTATAAAGAGGAAGCGCTGGTGCCTAAAAGTTTGTGGTTAAACGCCAACCCACTGCTTAAACCTACCTTGTTATTGACGACAGAGAAAAACGCAGTCTTTGCCAAATGGTTACATAAGCAGCCCGATCAAATCAGACATTGGGTATTATATGTGCGCTATGGCGATGAATGGAGTACCGAGATTCTAACCAAGGATATTACCTCGAAAGAACTTCCTCGAATGAAGAACAATAAAACACTATACGATGTTGCCGTGCGTGGTGTTGACCGTTTAGGTAATGAAAGTGACTATATTGCAAAGCGTGTTCAGCGCAAATAAAATTTTAACCGTTTGGGTTTTAGTTTGTGTTTTTGTAGGTACCCTACGGGCACAAACTAAGCCTGATATGGTACAGATGCCTATACAGTGGGATGCAGACCGCGAGCGACTGTCGTTGGAGTATATGCTAAAACGACATAACGTAAGCATGGACTCGGCTGTTATAGCGCCCCGTATTATTGTGGTACACTACACCGAAAATAATAGCGTACGGGCAACATTCAAAACCTTCGATCCTGTTTTTCTTCCCGGGCGCCGAGATTTGCAGTCGGCCAGCTCATTAAATGTTTCTGCACAATATGTCGTTGGCCGCGAGGGTACCATCTATCAACTAATGCCTGAAAATCGTTTTGCGCGACATACCATAGGTTTAAATTACTGTGCCATTGGTATCGAGAACATCGGGTCGTTAAAAAAACCACTTACAGCGGCACAACTGCAGGCAAATTATCTCCTAATAGCCTATTTGCGTGCTAAATATCCGATTGCATATGTTATAGGGCACCATGAATATACGGTATTTCGTAAAACGAAGTGGTGGAAGGAAACCAACCCAACCTATATAACCCGCAAACGCGATCCAGGCGATACGTTTATGCAGGCTTTGCGTAAAAAATTGGGCCTTCCGGAAAGACTTACAATTTCGCAACTTCCTTAAATTCAGCTTGCCGTATTAAGAAGCCTATGCAGCCAATGTTTGCGAGCGTATGCGCTTTGTTGCTTATTTTCAATACCATTTCTTAATTGTAACAAAAATATTGCAATAAAATCTTTTACGCGCACAAGGCGAGACTTTGGCTGCTGTTTTGTGCGTTTAATTAATTTCCACTTTCATTTTATCGTTTCTTAACGGGAATTTTATTCAGCTTTCTGCGTTTCCTTTTTTTAAAGATGCTAGAATTTGGGCTTTTTACGCTTGTTTATGCTGTATTGTGCGGTTTTTGTATTATTTTTAGCTCACATCTAAATTTGTGATAACTAATTAAAGATTAACGTATGAAAAAAGCTTTACAATTGCTTATGGCCATGCTATTGTTTATGGGGGTAAATGTTTACGCCCAAGAACAATTGGTGGTAACTGGGCTGGTTCTTTCTGCTGCAGATAAACTGCCTATTGTCGGGGCTTCTGTCCGCGTAGAGGGGACGATCAGCAGCAGCACCACCAACGCAAACGGTAAATATGAAATCAAAGTATTGAAAGGTCAATCTTTGGTCTTTTCGTATATCGGTATGGTGCCTATGAAGAAGCTTGTGGAGGGGCAAACATCAATTGATGTAAATTTGGAACCCGAGGAATCGTCGATTGGTGAGGTGGTTGTAACGGCATTGGGTATTGCTCGAAACAAGAAAAATTTATCGTATGCTGTACAGCGCGTTAGTGGCGACGATTTAAGGTCTTCCAATCAGGGAAATATCTTAAATGCATTGCAGGGGCAGGTTGCTGGGGCACAAATTTCTTCTTCTGGTGGGTCACCAGGGTTGCCGACGGAGATTATTTTAAGAGGCTCAACAACATTGTCGGGGGATAATCAGCCGTTAATGATTGTAGATGGTATCCGCGTAAACAATGCATCTACCAATGGAACAGTAAATCGTATTGCGGATATTAATCCGCAGGATATTGAGGATATTTCAATCCTGAAGGGAGCGGCGGCGGCGGCGCTTTATGGTATTGACGCGGCCTCGGGTGCAATTATTATAACCACAAAAAAGGGGAAATCTGGGGTTATGCAAATTGATGGTTCGTATAAGGCATTTGTGGAAACTGTAGGTCGCCTGCCACGCCAGCAGATGGTGTATACTACCGGTACCGGAGGGACGTATGATGAATCTTCGGGCTCTTCGTGGGGCAGAAAATTTAGATTCGATGAGGAGATCTACAATAATCTAGCGCGTTTTTTCCAAACGGGAGTTTCGCATGATGCGAATGTCAACATAAACGGCGGGTCTGAAAAGCTACAGTATTATATGTCTGGAGGTTACCGTAAGGGAGGCTCTATGATTCCGAATACCAAGCAGGATAAAATAAACTTCTTAATGAAGGGGACGGCAAAATTATCCGATAAAATTAGTGTTACCGCCTCTGCCAATTATATTCAGAATAATATACAAGAAGGTTTAGCGGGTGCGGCTGAGGGTGGATGGATTAACCGTATTTTAAACTATCCTTTGCGTTATGATATCCGTGCCTATGAAAAACCAAACGGCGAGCCACTTTATGTTTATAAGGAACAGGAGGATGATGGCCGTAATGCCCGTATTTCTCCGATGTGGGGGGTAATGCGGAACCCTAGAAATAATAATGTAGATCGTTTTGTGGTTAATGGGAATATTGACTATAAACCGGCAGACTGGGTTACCTTATCGTATCGCTTGGGGCAAGACTTAACGGCATCTACATACCGTACTGTCGTAACACCAGGTACTCCGGGTTCCTTTTTTGAAGGTCGGGTATCTCAATCAAATTCCACTTCGAAGTATATCACCTCGACTTTTAACGCTACCATGCAGCAGAAGCTGTACAACGATTTTAACCTTTCCTTGATACTGGGGGCGAATAGTGACTATTATACCTCGGATGGACACGCTTATTTCGGGGAGGGTTTTTTAGTGCCCGATATTCCATCGCCAAATGTTATTGATCGGAATAACATTTTTTTAACAGAAAATAAATCTGCACGTCAACGCTATGCTGTTTACGGTGATTTTAGCGTAACCTACAAAAATATTGCGTCTTTGGGTGTTACCGGGCGTAATGATTGGACCTCAACATTATCTCCGCAACATCGCCAGTTCTTTTCTCCTTCGTTTTCGGGAAGTTTTACATTCAGTGAACTTATTGCTCCGGAAAGCTGGTATGGAAAACTAAGAGCCAGTTATGCTAAAGTGGGTAAGGATGCGCCGATCTACCGTACCAATACAAATCTGGTGCGGACATTTACGCCGGGGGCTGGTTTTGTCGTTAGTTCCACCGGAGGAAATCCAAATTTAAAACCCGAGCGTACCGCAGAGTTTGAGGTGGGCACGGAATTGGGTTTCTTGAAGCGCCGCTTGAATATCGATCTTACCTATTACGAGCGTAAAAGTGAGGATATGATTATGACACCGCGTGTGCCCTTACCTTCGGGTTTTGTTATCATGACTTTTAATGCGGGGTCTTTGCGCAATAGAGGCTATGAGGCTTCTATAAATGCTATACCAGTAAAAACGGACCATTTTACCTGGAATACAACGGTTAATGCTTGGAAAAATACTTCCAAGATGCTTGCTTTCGCCGGCGATATTGTAACCTTTAAGTATTCCAATGCACAATTAAATGCGGGGTCAGCAGCTACAACGTTAAATGATCATGTGTTGGGGATTGTCGGCAAAGACTACAAACGTACTGCTGAAGGTTATGTTATTGTCGACGACCAAGGTTATCCTATTGTGGATGGGACCGATAGAAATATTGGAAATAGGGAGCCGGAGTTTAATATCGGCTGGCTCAATAAGTTTAGTTATAAGGGTTTTAACCTTTCTTTTATGTGGGATTTTAGGTTTGGAGGTGATATTTTAAATGCTTCCCGCCAAAGTATGATGTCTACAGGTACGGCCTATGATGTCGGAGAATGGAGAGATAAGGTGTTTGTTTTTAATGGTGTTGCTGCTCAGCAAGATGGCTCCTTCCTTAAAAATGATAAACCTGTGGTCTTGAATTACAGTTACTTTGCGAACAACTATTATCAGGTCGGAACTAACTTTGTGGAAAAAGTAAATTGGGCGAGGGTACGTTTTATTACCTTAAGTTATACGGTGCCTACCGCTATGGCTACCCGTTTAGGGGTGAAAAGATTAGGCCTGGAATTCTCGGCACAAAATCCTTTCGTGATAACCAATTATTCTGGAGGTGACCCAGAGGTGAATAGTGCTGGCCCTAATGCGGGGGGTAGTGGTGCGAGTACGATGGGGGTAGATAATGGGGCTATTCCGTTACCTAAATCTTTTTCTTTTGGTTTAAATATTAGTCTATAAAGAGTACGTTATGAAAGTATATATAAAGATATTCTGGGTGTTTATAGCCGTTGTTACGCTTACAGCATGCCATAAACTAGATATGAACTACAATCCGGTGCAGCCCGTAACGGTGCCTTCCAGTCAACGTCTGCCTGCTATTCAAGCTAATTTGGCGTATTCATTATACGCACAGGCGCGTTTTGCCGCTTACCATAGTTATTACCTTACCTCAAGAACGGGGAATAGTAACGCACAAACGGATACCTGGAATTACAATTCTATTACCCGTATGGGGGCCTGGCGCTGGCATTATTTTGATGTGGGGTCAAACATTGCTGGCCCTGCGGGGATGTTGATCCGTTCGAATGAGGATGGCGACAATAATTTTACTGGTGTTGGTAAAATATTATTGGCATTGAGTTATTTGTCGGCAACGGATGTGTTTGGAGATATGCCATTTGAACAGGCGTATACAGGATCTTTTAACCCGCTGTACGATTCTCAAGAAAAAATTTATGCCGGTATTGGCAAGTTATTAGATGAAGGGATTTATGAGTTACAGCATGTGAGTCCGACGGCTAGAACGATGAATGGTACGGCGGATTTGATTTATAAGGGCGATTATACCAAGTGGATTGCTTTGGCGAATGGCATAAAAGCACGGTTAAAATTGCATACCGCCAATTTTACGGATGGCTATTCGGAGGTGGTATCGGCCGTAAATGCGGCATTATCGGATTTCGATGATGCCTTATTCAGGTATCCTGCTCAGAGTACATTGAATTGGGAAAAAAACCTTTGGGGCGAGGCTAGGCCGAATCCGGAGTGGCAGTTTGCTGATATCCGGAATGATTTATTAAATTCCTTACCTACCGACGTGCTGATGAAAGCGCTTACCGTTGATCAGCAGTCCAATACCTTCGATCCTCGGTTGTATAAGTTAACCACGCCTGGAGCTAATAAAAAGTATCTCGGCGCTAAGATGTCGGAGGGGTTACGGGATGTTAATCTGCCTTCAGGTACGGTATATCAGGATTTTGCTAATTTGTACAACGGCTTTTGGACTGCCGACAGCTCGCCTTACCCGTATATGATAAAAGAAGAATTGTACTTTATTAAAGCGGAGGCTTTGTTTTACCTGAATGATATACATGGCGCGTATAATGCCTACAAAATGGGCGTGGAAACGAACCTGAAAAGACTAGAGGTGGAGCCTGGATTGATAACGAGTTTCTTAGGCTCTACAAAAATTGTGCAGGACGCCGGCAAATTGAAGATTGCCGATATTATGATGCAGAAATGGGTGGCTTTGTATTTACAAGCGGAAAGCTGGGTTGATATGCGCCGGTATAAATATAGCCTTAATGCGTACCCTGATCTTTATTACCCGAAATATGCTTTAGCAGAATGGGGAGGCCGATATATTCAGCGCTTTGTTTACGATCCTCAAACGGAGTATGTATATAACCCGAAGGAAATCGAACGCTTGGGGGCTGCTGCTCGCGATTGGGTGTTTATGCCTTTATGGTGGACAGAAAAATCTTTATTAAAGTAGTTAGGAGGTCATGATGAATACGATATTACGCTATATATTATGTGCTTTGCTTCCCATCCTGGTTTTGGGCTGTAAAAAAAATAATCCCATTACCGAATTAGGTAGTACCACGAACGAGTTTTCAGCACAGCTGACTGTGAGTTACAACAATACTAGACCCCTGTTTGGCGATACCGTTGTGGTGACGGCGTCAACCTGGCAGAAGGATGATAAAATTGATCGGGTTGTATTTTTTGAAACGCTGTATGAGTCTTTTGGTATTGACCTTTCCTTACCCAAGGGTACGGCAATAAAAACGAAGGATGTAACCCTGCCTGGTGGTACCGCAAAATTTTCAACTTTAGTTTTAAGTGATACCCTGAAAAGTAGGGCCATCTGGCAAACGGTTCTTGCTCAAAATTTGGATAGCTATTGGGAAACCTTAACGAATAACTATGTCATCCGGCAGCCTTATATTTTAACACCTGTTACGGGGAAATATCCCGATGGTACGGCTTTAATTCATGCTTTGTCGGAAACAGATTTTGGAATCTTAAAAAGTTTGTTGGCCTATTCTATTTTAAAGGAAGATTATTTAGCGCTATTTCCTGATGCCCCTGCCGCGCATTTTGCCACTGCAGGGCCTTATGTGCTCTCTGCCGTGGGTATAAGTTACCTTAAGGATAGATTGACACGAGATAATCTGATCAAAAATGTGCAGGCTATTTCTAAATATGGAACCTATAGTGTGAAAATCGATGTGGATGCGGTTACGCCTTCTGGAACTGTAACGTCAGCGCCATCGCGTATTTTTTTAAATAATTTGTAAGACCATGAAAAGCTTAAATTTTATATATCTGCTGTGTATAGCCTTTTTTCTTGTGGGCTGTTCGAAGACTGATATTACCCGCATTGGCCAGCAAGGTGATTATGTCGCTAATTTTGATTTCCCGACTACAGCTGTATTTGCGCCAGGGAAGGTGGGTATTACAAACCGTACAAAGAATGCGGATAAATTTTTATGGGAATTTGAGTCTGCAAAAATGATAACGCCAAAGGGGGATACCGTAGCGTATACGCAGTCGGAGAAAATGGCCCCTGATTCTGTGTTCTATGATCTTCCAGGGGAATATACCGTTAAATTGACAACCTGGAGTAACGGCGAACAGAAGTCTGTGTCGAAGAAGCTTGTGGTTAATAAACAGCAACCTCAGATTATCTTGCCCGAAAATGTGGGTGTCTTTATGGAGGTACTGTTCGCGGCAAAGGTTTTTCAATATCCGGGCAAAGCTATTTCTTATCGATGGGATTTTGGGGAGGCGGGAACGTCGACCTTGCCTAATCCGAAAGTAGCTTTTACAACGGAAGGCTCTCATGTGGTGAGGTTAACTGTCGACGACGGCCAAGAAACGTTAACGACTGAGGCTGTTGTAAATGTGTTGGGCGAACTGGCGAAGACTATTTATTTTACCGATGCCTTTACGAATCGTGTTTATCGGTATAAATTAACTACGCAGCGCCCGGCTACCGTGGAATGGATAGGTGTGTCTACGGGTTACAATGCTTTCGGTTTGTCGGTACGTGGTACGAAGCTTTACCTCTCGGAAACGGGCTTGGGAACACGTTTCTCTACGGGGGATGCCGTAAAAGCGGATGGCGTATTAAAGTCTTATAATCTGGACGGTACGGGCGAGCAGATTATTACCAAACCTGTGGCTGCAACATTGGATTATCGCGATGACCCTTGGATGCATACGCTGGATAAATTTGGAAATATTTGGTGGACCTGTAGAAACTATGGCGTTCGCGTGCTGAATGCTTCGGCATCGGAAGCGACCTACCCTGCTGTTAAGTTTAACATCAATGCTACGATTGCTGGCGAGGGGATAGGGACGTATTTTGCATCGGATATCAAAGAGGTGGATTCGGAAATATGGGTTTCCTATGCTGGAACAACGGGCAAAGGGATTTATAAGTTTAATTACGATGGTTCTTATATCGGGAAATTTAATACGGCGATTCAGAACCATGCAATCCGTGCTTTTGTGGTCGACCAAATCAATGGATTTATCTACTTCGCCACAAATAGAGCCGACGCCGGACGTACAGAGGGTGTTTATCGCGCAAATATAGATGGTTCAAATGTTATTGCTATTGATCATGCTGCTTCGATGTTAATTGGCACTGCCGGCGGTTATAGTAACCAGGGAGCGGCTGGGGAGTATATTTATATTACGAATATGGATATTGATGTTGACGAGCAGGGGAATGGTTATTTGTATTATGGTTATCGCGCTAACACGGATATTTTTGGTGCGGGTAATCCGGCAACTTTAGGTCCTTCGGCAGCAAATTCTGGTGTTAAACGTTATAAACTGGATGGCTCTGCGGCACCCGACTTTTTGTTTAAGGGTTACGCGCCATTGGGTTTGGCTTTAGATCAAGTTAAACGCTAAATTATTAGTTCAGCAGGCCTGCAAAAGTGTTGCCTGCTGTTTTTTTGGTTTTATTATACTCCTGTTATGAAGAAGATTTTAATTGTATGCATGGCGGCTTTATCCTTTATGGGGGCGTGCAAAAAAGATATAGTTTGGGTGCCTGATGACTTTGGTGCTGAGCTGGTCAAAAAACCAGAAGGTCCTTATATTGCGGATAAAAGTTTTAAAAGTGTGGCTTATGCGTATCATAACGCAAATATAGCAACATTCGATACGGCGAAACTCCAGTATATTACGCACCTGCATTTTGCGTTTTTAACCCCTAAGGATGATGGTACGCTTCAAACCTTAACAAATCATGGAAATTTTGAAAAGCTGAATACACTGGCGCATGATAATAAGGTGAAAACGGCCATTTCTATACAGGGGGATGAGGTGCTTTTCCGTACGCTGGCGGCAAATGAACAGACGCGAAAAAGATTGGTGAAAAGCCTTGTCGACTTTGCTGTGCGTTATCAGCTGGATGGTGTTGATCTGGATTGGGAATACCCAAGGGCTAATTATGGTAGTGATGTTGCTTTTGAGGTGTTTGCACAGGAATTGGCTGCGGAGTTGCATAGCTGGCATAAGTATTTAAGTATGGCGGTGACGCCTGGGTTGTATGCTGGACCTGTAAAAGATGGTATTACGAAGGGGGCGATGGAGGCCCTGGATTTTGTTAATTTAATGGCTTATGATGCGAAGGGGATTGATCTGGATGATCCTAACCATCATTCTACGTATCTTATCGCACAGAAAACATTGGATGTTTGGTTGGACGATAAGGGTTTATCGCCCGAGAAGGCGGTTTTAGGCGTGCCGTTGTATGGCAAAAATGTGGATAACCTAGCGATGTCTTATATTTCTTTGGTAAAGGCTGGTGCAGACCCGAATGCGGATATGTTTGTAACATCGGGAAAGGCTTATTATTACAATGGTGTGAAGACTATGAGGGCGAAAGCAGCTTTAGCAAAGCAACGTGCCAACGGTATTATGTTTTGGGAGTTTGGACAAGATGATTTGGGTCAGAATTCTTTAATAAAGGCAGCTTTTGATGCTTTAAAATAAAAGCTTATGAAAATTAACCTGTATTTTTTTGCTTTAGCAATCTGTTGTGTGTTTAGTAAGGCTTATGCTGGTTACAGCACCATGCCTTTGGGTAAGGCTCAATTCGGTAATCCTGCTGTGGGTGGGGGTACTGAAATTCTTCCTGGTGCGGATCAATTACCTATTTATCTGCCCTTATTAAAAGGCAAAAGGGTTGGGCTTATGGGGAACCAAACGTCTATTGTGGGGGCAGATAAAGCGCATCTTGTGGATGTGCTCTTGCAAGAAAATGTGAATTTAAAATTTGCCTTTGCTCCTGAGCATGGTTTTCGGGGCGATGTGGAAAGGGGGGAGCAGGTGCATAATGCTGTAGATCGTAAAACCGGCTTGCCGCTTTACTCTTTGTATGGGGGTAATGAAAAGCAGGATTCTATTGTGCAGTCTATTGATGTTATGATTTTCGATCTTCAGGATGTTGGTGCTCGTTTTTATACCTATATAACGTCTTTACATCGGGTAATGGAGTTGTGTGCCAAACATAACAAGGAACTGATTGTTTTAGACCGCCCTAACCCTTGTGGGGATCAGGTGGATGGGCCTGTACGTAAGCAGGATGCTTTTAAATCTACGGTGTCGTATCATAAAATTGCTATGCTACACGGGTTAACCATTGGCGAATTGGCCAGGATGATTAATGGGGAAAAGTGGCTGGATAGGGGGCGTAAGTGTAAGGTGACTGTCGTGCCGGTAAAAAATTGGGATCATAGTATGTCGTATGATCTTCCTGTAATCCCGTCGCCTAGTTTACCAAACCATCTTTCCGTTCGTTTGTATGCATCTTTATGCTTGTTCGAAGGAACAGATATTTCGGTAGGGCGCGGAACAGAGTGGCCGTTTCAGGTGCTGGGCTTTGATAGTCCGGTTTATGGCGACTTTTCTTTTATGCCGTCCGAAAAGATGGGTATGGCGAAACATGTGGAAGGAAAGGGGCAGCTGTTGTATGGCGTAGATCTGCGTAATTTGGACCCGGATAAGCAGCAGTTTTCTTTACAGTATATTTTAGATTTCTATGCTAAAATGCCTGATAAGTCTAAATTCTTTACCCGTGCAGAGTTTTTTGATAAATTGGCCGGAACCGACCTGTTACGTAAACAAATTATCGCCGGTAAAACGGAAAATGAAATTAGAGATTCGTGGAAAAAGGATTTAAAAGCGTATAAAAAAATGCGCAAGAGGTATTTGCTTTACCCTGATTTTGAGTAGACATGAATTGTCTTTCAGATCGTGTAGTTTATTAATCCATATTTAATTTAAATAGTATAAATTCGCAGAAGTAATAAATTTGTTATGCGTTTTCTTGCATGTTTTTGGGAAAAGTCGCATATTTACGAAAAGTTGTCAGCTATATAATGATTTCGAAACCAATGATTAATACTACAGAAAGAGATTCGAATTACCAAGATTTAGACAAGATGTCTGTGCAGGAGTTGCTCGTTAATATTAACCGGGAGGACCAAACGGTTCCTTTGGCTGTTGCGCGTGCTATTCCGCAGATTGAGGCCTTGGTAAAGGTTGTTGTGGATCGTATGAAGCGAGGAGGGAGGCTGTTTTATATCGGTGCCGGAACGAGCGGGCGTTTAGGGATTTTGGATGCTTCGGAATGCCCTCCGACTTATGGTGTTCCGTTTGACTGGGTTATTGGCCTTATTGCTGGTGGCGATACTGCCATTCGTAAAGCGGTGGAGTTTGCGGAAGATAATACCGAGCAGGCTTGGATAGATTTGTCGGAATATGCGATTAATACCAATGATGTGCTTATTGGTATTGCTGCATCGGGGACCACGCCGTATGTTATTGGGGGCCTTGAAGCGGCCAATGCGCAGGGGATAGCTACGGGTTGTGTGGTGTGTAATAGTGGCTCGCCAATTGCCAGCTTGGCCAACTATCCGGTTGAGGTGGTGGTAGGGCCTGAGTTTGTAACGGGCTCCACGCGCATGAAGGCGGGTACTGCACAGAAGTTGGTGTTAAATATGATAAGCACCGCAGTAATGGTGCAGCTGGGCCGTGTTAAAGGAAATAAGATGGTGGATATGCAGCTTTCTAATCATAAGTTGGTGGATCGTGGTGTGCGTATGATTATGACGGAGACGGGGGCGACGGAAGAGGAAGCAAGCCACTTGTTGGAACATCATGGCAGCGTAAGGGCCGTAATTGATGCGCTGAAGAAAAATATATAACCTGTATTAATCCTAAATTATGTCTCCTAGTATTTTGTTATCCTTCTTGGTCGTTTATTTTGGCGTACTCCTGGTGGTTGCCCATTTTACCGCTAAGGGCGCGTCGGACAATGCTACATTTTTTGTGGCCAACCGGAATTCTAAATGGTATATGGTTGCCTTCGGCATGATTGGGACTGCGCTTTCTGGCGTAACATTTATTTCGGTGCCTGGTGCCGTGGGGGTATCTCAATTCGGCTATTTCCAGTTTGTATTGGGGAATGCGGTGGGCTTTGTTATTATCGCTTATGTGCTGCTACCTTTGTATTATAGGATGAAGCTTACGTCTATTTATACCTATCTAGAAGAACGCTTTGGTTATTTGTCGTATAAAACTGGGGCTGCCCTATTTTTGGTGTCCCGTACGGTAGGGTCGGCTTTCCGCTTGTATTTGGTGGCCATTGTTTTACAGCATTTTATATTTGATGCTTGGAATGTGCCTTTCGCTATTACGGTAATTATTTGCTTGGTATTGATTTGGTTGTATACGAATAAAGGTGGCCTTAAAACAATTATTGTTACGGATACTTTGCAGACGACTTTTCTGATTACTGCGGTGCTGTTGTCGATTTACTTTATGGCCAAGGGATTGGATTTTGGTGTTGTGGATACTTTTGAGGCCGTAAAAAATAGTTCGTATGCCAAGATTTTTTTCTGGGATGATTTTGTCGGTGCGAAGGCAAACTTCTGGAAGCAGTTTTTAGGGGGTATTTTCGTAACTATTGCCATGACTGGACTGGATCAGGATTTGATGCAAAAGAATCTTTCCATGGGAACCATCAAAGAGGCACAGAAAAATATGATCACTTTTACATCGGTATTTGTGGTTATCAATATCTTCTTTCTCGCTGTCGGGGCCTTGCTGTATATTTATGCCGAACGTAATGGGATTGATGTTACGGCGCTTGCTACGCGCGATTACCTGTATCCGGAGATTGCCTTGAATAGGTTGAGTATTGTGGCTGGAATTATTTTTATGATGGGCTTAACAGCGGCAACATTCGCCACGACGGATTCGGCTTTAACGGCTTTGACAACCTCGTATTGTGTGGATTTCCTTAACTTCAATAAAAAGGAAAACCCTAATGATCCACGTCTGATTAAACAACGTAACTATGTGCATTTTGGCTTTTCTGTGCTGATGTTATTGGTTATTCTGGTGTTTAAGTTAATAAATAACGATTCGGTGGTGAATGCCATCTTTACGGCGGCCTCTTATACTTATGGCCCTTTACTGGGGTTATTTACTTTTGGTATACTAACGAAGTATGCTGTAAGAGATAGGTTAGTGCCGTATATCTGTGTGGTATCGCCGTTATTGTTATATGTTTTGAACCAATTTGTGATTTCTGTATATACCTCTTATGTTGTTGGTTTGGACTTGATTATTTACAATGGCTTAATCACATTTTTATTGCTGTGGTTTACCTCGCCTGGAAAAGCTTCAGCTAAAGCGCTTTCGCATGGTTAATGTAGGGGCCTGATTTGTGGGTGCAAAAAAATAACATTATGTTTGAGTAACTAGTTTTTTGCACTTATGTATCATTTAATCGATGAAACCGTATCCGCTATTCGCCGTAAAATTGGCGATTTTACGCCTGAATTTGGTATAATTTTAGGAACAGGCCTTGCCAAACTCGTGAACGAGATCGAGGTGGAGCAGCAATTGATGTATGCTAATATTCCGAATTTCCCCATATCAACTGTAGAATTTCATACCGGAAAATTGATTTTTGGAACCCTGGCGGGGCGTAAGGTCGTCGCTATGCAGGGACGCCTGCATTATTATGAGGGCTACTCGATGCAAGAAATTACTTTTCCCGTTCGGGTAATGAAGGCTTTGGGTATTCAGAAGTTGCTGGTATCGAATGCTTCGGGCTCCTTAAATCCTGCTATTCAAAAGGGAGATATCGGTATTATCGACGATCATATTAGTCTCTTGCCGGATAATCCTTTACGGGGCTCCAACGACGATGGCTTTGGTCCTCGTTTTCCGGATATGAGCGCTCCTTATGATCGGGTTATGGTGAAACAGGGCTTAGATATTGCCCTTAAACATGGTATTAAAGCACATAAGGTGGTTTACGTTTCGGCGCCAGGGCCAAACTTGGAAACGCGTGCTGAATATCGGTATATGCGCGTTATTGGTGGCGATATCGTGGGAATGAGTACGGTTCCTGAGGTTATTGTGGCCAACCATATGGGCTTACCGGTGTTTGCGATTTCGGTTATCACCGACGAGGGGTTTCATGAGGATTTGAAACCGGTGTCTTTGGATGAGATTGTTCAGGTGGCGGCTGAAGTGGAGCCTAAAATGACTACAATTTTAAAAGAATTGATCTCCATGCAGTAAAGTCTAATTTATACTTTATTTTTGCCTTGTATTTTGACAAACTTCATGAATAGTATTTTACGTTGCCTTTTTTGTATTGTTTTCCTTTCGACTGTGGCCTTTAGTGCTCATGCCCAGATTGAAGAAGAGTTTAGTAGTGCTTTGGATTCGGCCAGAGCGAAGGAGGATAATAAGGTTGATTCTGTAGTTTTTACGGCCCGGTATGTGCGTTATACGACTTTAGCTATGCTGAAATCGGCTACACATACCCGTATGCTGGATACTACGCATCGCAATTTCCAATATTATAACAAGCAGAATTTACCGTGGAACCCTAGTGTTAACTTGGGTTCGTATGGTTTAGCAACGCGTGATTTATTATATACGCCGGATAAAAGTATTGGTTTTCAAACGGGCTTCCATGCCTTAGAAAGGTACCTTATCCTTTCAGATTCGGTCCAATATTACCGTGCTCGTGCCCGGTACTCGGAATTGTATGCGGTAGGGTTTTTCTTTAATGATCAGGTATTTCGGGCTAAAATGGCCCAAAATATTAATCCACAATGGAATATTGGTGCGGAGTATCATGCTTCTAATACGGATGGGTATTACCTCAATCAAAAATACTCGGATCGTAAAGGGGCGGTTTTTTCCTGGTATGAATCCAAGAATAAACGCTATAATATGTTGGTAAACGCTACGTTCAATAAGCTGGATGCCAGTGAAAATGGTTCCGTACTTAACGATACCATTTTTAGAAATGATGGCGGCACATCTGCTTTAGGGCAACCTGTTCGTTTACGCGGGCAGCAGGCGAACCGACCGTATACCAAGTGGAACGATAATGGTTTGTTTCTGCGTCAATCATTTTTTATTGGGCGCTTGGATACTGTGAATGCCGGTACACCGGAGATGGAAATTCACCCGACAAATGCTTTTGCCCATAATTCTTCCATTCGTTCCCGGAAGTATATCTTTTATAAGAATGAAGCCGATTTAAATGGTGCTTTTCCCCAGGGTAGTGCGGTGCTTGTGCACGATACAACGCGCGTCACGAATATCTCCAACGAATTTACGTATACATTTTTCCTGCGTAATAAGTCCTTGCTTAAAAATGAAGCGAAATTAAATGTAGGGTTTCAGAATGATTTAATATGGTTTAAAGATAGGATGCTCGATGAGTTCTTTCAGAATAGTATGGCGAAGGGGGATTTAAGTTATAAATTCAGCGATAAGATCAATCTGCAGGTTTTAGGAAATCAGATTATTTTAGGGCGTAATTTCGGTGATTTCCTGTATGAAGCCAATGCGGATATCTTATTTGGAGAAAAAGTGGGTAAGTTAACGCTTGGGGCATATACTCAAAATAAATCGCCTGAGTCGGTGTTCGATAGGTTGAATGTTACCTACCACCAGTGGTCGCATAGTTTTGATAAAACAAAAACGCAGAATTTATCTTTCGGCTATAGCAATGCGAAGCTAGGTTTTTCCGGTAAAGCCGAATATTTTTTAATCAATAATCACCTGTACTTTAAAGCAGTGGATAATCCCGATGGTCGGGATGATTTGTATCGGGTTATTGAACCGGCACAATACAATAATTTGAATCTTTTAAAAGTTACCGTTACCCAAAACTTTAAATTTGGTAAAATAGGCTTTGATAATAGGCTGGTATACCAAAAATCGGATGCCATGGCTATTTTGGCTACACCAGAGCTTTATACCTGGCATAGCATCCATTATGGCGATATTTGGTATAAGGTGTTGGATTTCCGTATCGGTATGGATGTGCGCTTTAATACGCCGTTTAATAACCCGTCGTATGCCATTAACGCTGGTCAGTTTTATAACGATAATGCACGCCTAGAGTTCTCGACCTATCCTATTGTTGACTTTTGGATAACGGCGAATATAAATCGGGTAAATCTTTTCTTAAGTAATAACTTTACGAATCAATATGCGTACCCAAAAGGTTATTATTCGGTGAGAAGATATCCGATGAATCCGGCAAACTTTAGATTTGGTGTTTCTTGGAAGTTTTACGACTAAAATTATCTGCTTGTTTTTTAGTGTTTTGCATATTTAGGTCAAAAAAAAGTTTAGCAAATGTTTTGAAACATCAAAATTAGACCTATATTTGCACACGCAATCAGGGAAACGGTTGCTGAAAACGTTCTTAAAAAGAAAACAAAAAAATGGAGAATTAGCTCAGCTGGTTCAGAGCATCTGCCTTACAAGCAGAGGGTCACTGGTTCGAATCCAGTATTCTCCACCACAGTTCTCGGAGGATTAGCTCAGCTGGTTCAGAGCACCTGCCTTACAAGCAGGGGGTCACTGGTTCGAACCCAGTATCCTCCACATTTTTAAATACGTAAAAGGTTGTCTACAAAAGACAGCCTTTTTTTTTGTGCTTAAATTTTTTGTAAGTGCGCTATCCTTTGCTGTAGTCCTTCTTTCTCTCCTTTGGCTTTGGTCTTTTCCACATTTGTTTGGGTAATTTCTGGTTTTCGCCTTTTCGGCCCTGCTGTGCGCTGCTATACTTATAGCTGGAGGTGTTGCTGCTATGGTTTGTTATGGTTCTTCCAGGTTGTTGCTGTGTCTTTTTTACTTGTGTCTATTTCTACCTATGTGGGTATATTGTTGATAACCCTGTGTTTCCTTGTAATTTTCTTTTGTGGCTTTTTCTGCTTTTGTTGAAATAGGTTTTTTTTAATGCGATTTTCTTTATTTTAACGGAATTCTGGCCTGTATTTGTGGCTGTATGGTTCGAAAATTCAAGGTTATCCCCATAAATATGCGGTTGTCAACATTTTGTGGATGTTGTGCTGTGTATATGATCTGTGGTCTTATTCTTTGTTTAAAAGTCTGCTTTTGTTATTAACAGACTGTTAGTTTATATGTTAATTGCTTATAATCAATGTTTTGCGTAAGGTTGTTCTTGTTGATAACCAAGGAAAAGATCTTTGTTTACCTGCGGTATTTTTATGTAATTTTAATTACGTTGACAAATGTCAATAAGTGTTGGAATGTGGGGCTGTTTTTCACTTTTTTTACACAGAAAAATGTGGAAAACCCAAGGTGCTTCGGTGGAAAATGTTCGATTTTTAGCCTTTTAGGGCACTATATAAAGAAATGCTGTTAATAAACTCTTTTTTTCCACATTTTGTGTAAATAATTTTTTTATATCATAATAAAATAGTTTATTTGCAACGTTGTTAATCAACAAGGAAACACTTTCGCTCAAACCTGTGTTCTCCGCAAAACACTAAGGAGGCTTAGCTCAGCTGGTTCAGAGCATCTGCCTTACAAGCAGAGGGTCACTGGTTCGAATCCAGTAGCCTCCACGCTTAAAACCTTAACGGAGCTGTCCATATATGGGCAGCTCCATTTGTTTTTATATACTTCCTTTCTTTATGTTTTCTTTTCTTTAGGTCGGTTTTCTCACTTACTGGTATAGGAGCTGGCTCGTACCTCTATACCGCTATACCGTAATATTGTATTTCAACTGTTGTTGTGCTAAGGCTGCTGGGTCTGCTGGGTCTGGTGGTGCTGGTGGTGCTGGGCTTGTTTGGAAGGAAGGGGAAGGGCATAAGGGCATAAAGGAGTAAGGGCCGTTATTCTGTAGCTACTAATTTGGCATCGATTTTAGGTTGCGTTTATGTTTTATAGTATGGCGCAATACGAATTTAAGCGATAGTCAAAATTGATAATTTCTTAATATTTTGCATATAGAAAGTTAACCGACTGATTAGTAACTTGTATCATCAATTATGAAAAGAGAACTAGACTTGGTTGTACTATCGGATTTGCATTTGGGAACCTACGGATGTAGAGCCAAAGAAATCTTGCACTACTTGTATTCCATTAAACCGGCAAAGCTGATTTTAAATGGTGATATCATTGATATATGGCAGTTTAAAAAGAGTTATTTCCCCGACCAACACTTGCGGGTTATAAAATATCTTTTTGATATGGCGTATCAGGGTACGGAGATTATTTATATCACCGGAAATCACGATGAGATGCTTCGAAAGTTTACGGATATTAGTTTTGGTAATATCAAATTGGTAGATAAGTTGATTATGCAGCTGGGCGATAAAAAAGCCTGGGTTTTTCATGGTGATGTTTTCGACGCCTCGGTACAGCATTCCAAGTGGCTGGCCAAACTTGGCGGCTGGGGCTACGATATGCTTATTCGCTTAAACAATGTTATTAACTGGTACCTTGTGAGGATGGGGCGCGAGAAATACTCCCTCTCCAAGCGTATTAAAAATTCGGTTAAAAAGGCCGTGAAGTTTGTCGGCGATTTTGAACATACAGCCTCTGAATTGGCCATAGATAGTCACTATGACTATGTGGTGTGCGGCCATATCCATCACCCGCAAATCAGGGAGGTAACGAATAAAAAGGGTAAGTGTATGTATATGAATTCCGGAGATTGGATTGAAAATCTTTCGGCTTTAGAATATCATAACAAGGAATGGTCCTTGTTTTTGTATGAGGAACAAAAGGAAAAGCTGGGGAAATACCCGCTACAGGAAATGCCCTTATCGTATTCTTTAGAGAGTATTCTCGAAAGAATACGGGTGGGGCGATAGTTTGCTGATTTTAGAAACGGGCAATCTCGTCGATTTGCTCGCTCACAAATTTATGCGTTAGCTCCTCCGTGATGCAGCCTTGGTCATCGAGCTCATTTTGTATCGTTGGCAAATGGATTTTTAGTGGTAATACATGCATCCTTAAGTAATTACATACACCCGTAAAATGATCTACACCACGAATATTGCCGTATTTTCCGGATGAAATACCTATCAATGCTGCTTTTTTATGGTAAAAGGAGGCTGGAAAAGCACAGGCATCTATAAATACCTTCAAAACTCCGGGATAACTACCGTTATATTCAGGTATAATAAATACAAATTTTTGTGCGGCTGATACCATTTCCTGTATAGGTGCGAAATTGCTGGATCGCTTGCCATAAAGGTCCGAAAATAGGAGGTCTTGGGGTAGGTCTGTCAGCGATAATAATTGCCACGGTTCTCCTTTTTTCTGGAGCTCTTCTTGATAATACTGTGCAACTTTTAACGAGTTGCTACCCAGCCTGTTTGTGCCCGATATAATTAAATTCATGAATGATTTTATAAGTTATAAGAATCAACAGACGACTTTGTTAAAACCTAAATCTATTTTTTGTATCTTAGCGACCTGAGCAATAGACTCAGGAAGTTCTCAAAATTAATAATTTTAACATCATTTAAGCATTTTCTATCTGTTGGAAATGTAAATTTGGTTGGAGAACAATACTTTGTAAAAACAAATTGTAAAAGGTTCAGTATCTCATGGGAAAAATAATTGCAATCGCAAATCAAAAAGGTGGTGTAGGGAAAACAACGACTTCCATAAATCTGGCGGCAAGTTTGGCGGTGTTGGAGTACAAAACGTTGCTTGTCGACGCTGATCCGCAAGCAAATTCTACCTCTGGAATTGGCTTTGATCCTAGAAATATAAAAGCAAGTGTCTACGAGTGTTTGGTGAATGATTTATCCCCGCGTGAGGCTATTCAAGCTACGGATACGCCGAACCTTGATCTTTTACCAGCGCATATTGACCTTGTAGGTGCCGAAATTGAGATGATAAATCTCAATGAACGTGAGTATAAAATGAAAAAAATGCTCGATGAGGTCAAAGATGAATATGATTTTGTAATTATCGATTGCTCTCCTTCTTTAGGCCTTATCACGATTAATGCATTGACGGCATCGGATTCGGTTATTATTCCAGTTCAATGTGAGTACTTTGCGTTGGAAGGCTTAGGGAAATTGTTGAATACAATTAAAATTGTGCAGAATAGGTTAAATACAAATTTAGAAATCGAAGGTATTCTCTTGACCATGTATGATGTGCGTCTGCGCTTGTCAAATCAGGTGGTTGATGAGGTGCGTACGCACTTTACCAACTTGGTGTTTGATACCATAATCCAAAGAAATACCCGCTTAAGTGAAGCGCCTAGTTTTGGTATTTCTGTTATTATGCACGATGCATCGTGTAAAGGGGCGATAAATTACCTCAATTTGGCGCGCGAGATATTACAGAAAAATGGTTTGGTACAGGAAAAGAATAAAGAACAATCAATTGCATAAAAATGGCAGCACTACAACGTAAAACGGGATTAGGGAAAGGCTTAGGGGCTCTGTTACAGGATGACCTTCAAGTGTCGCCGAGTAATGCACCTAAAGAACACGCCGAACAGGGGGTGCCTTCTGCAGGGAGCATTAATTTTATAAAAATAGAACAAATTGCGGTGAACCCCTTTCAACCGCGTACAGACTTTGATGAAACCGCCTTACTGGAGCTTTCCGAGTCTATACAATTGCAGGGGTTAATTCAGCCGATTACGGTTCGTCAGGTCGGTAAAAATCAATATCAGTTAATCTCTGGGGAACGTCGTTTAAGGGCTTCCAAATTGGCCGGTATAGACGATATTCCGGCATATGTGCGTACCGCAAACGACCAACAGATGTTGGAAATGGCACTGATTGAAAATATACAGCGTGAAAATCTTAATGCTATCGAGGTGGCGTTGAGTTTTCAGCGTATGATTGAAGAGTGTAACCTGAAGCAGGAGGAACTGGGCGATAGGGTTTCTAAAAACCGATCTACCGTAACAAACTACCTGCGTTTGTTAAAGCTGCCGCCAGTTATCCAAGCGGGTATACGTGATGGCAAGATTTCTATGGGCCATGCGCGTGCTTTGGTTAATGTTGGTGAGGTCGACAAACAGTTGTTTGTTTTCCATGAGATTATAGAAAAAGGGCTTTCGGTGCGTATGACCGAAATCCTGGTCCGCAATATTCAGGAACAGGCGAAACCGAAGAAAAATCAAAACGTAGGTAAACAGTTGGATTTTCAGTATCAGAAAATTGAAGACGACTTGGCTTCGAGGTTTTCTACGCGGGTGAAGTTAAACCTGAAAAATAGCCGCGGAAAAGGGGCTATTGAGATCCCTTTCGAATCTGAAGACGATCTGAGCCGAATTTTAGAATTACTGGATTGGTAAACGTAAATATGTCTAAATATTTAATTGTTGCGGTCCTTGTATTTGCTGCTTTGCGGTTAGCTGCACAGACCACCGACTCAACGAAGCTTACACTGGAAACAGGTAAAGTACGTGTTGACTCGATCAGCGCTAAGCAGGATACCGTACATAAGGAAACAAGGGCAGAGCGAAAACTACGTGAAAAGGCGGAGAAAGAACGCGAAAAATATTATTATAAAAATATCCTGAAGGACTCGACGCGTTTGGCCATTGAACATGTTTCGCATGTTGCCTGGCGTCGTTCGATGTTTGCACCAGGTTGGGGCCAAATTACCAATGGCGGTAAGTATCTGTGGATAAAACTTCCGGTGATATACGGTGGTTTTATTACGGCTTATTTTGTCTTTGATTATTGGAACTGGTATTACCAAAAGTTTTTGAAGGAGGCGCAGTTTAGAACGGATAACCCGAACGACCGCTCCGATCCGGATTTAATAAATTATGAGTTACCTGGTATTATACGTGCTAAGGATAGTTACCGTAGGTATCGTGATATGACCATTTTAGTAACTGCATTATGGTGGACAGGTAATGTGATTGAAGCCTATACCGATTCGATGCTGCGTAATCGTTATAATATCAGTGATAAGTTAAGCTTTAAAGTAAACCCAACATTTTTACCGAATGTCAATGCTAATTTGGCCTATCAACCGAATTTAAAAAATGCTTTGGCACCCGGGGTAAAACTTACTTTTAATTTTTAACGTATAATAAAACATTACTTTTTTTTTTGAAACAACCTTTATACCCGAACTATATGAAAATTATTCTTTTAGGATATGGCAAGATGGGACAGCTTATCGAAAAGTTTGCCCTAAAAAGAGGACATGAAGTCGTACTTGTTGTGGACGCTAATAACAGGGAATCTATTACAGTAGCCGATTTACAGGCTGCTGATGTGGCAATCGATTTTAGTACGCCTGATGCAGCCCTGAGTAATATTAGCTTGTGCTTTGAAGCGAACTTACCTATTGTTGTGGGTACAACTGGCTGGTACGAGCATTTACAGGAGGTTAAAGAAACATGCCTGGAGGCTAATCAGGCTTTATTGTACGGTTCTAACTTTAGTATTGGTGTCAATATTTTTTTCCATATCAACCGTTTATTAGCGAAGGCTGTAGATCCGTATAAGCAGTACGATGCGCAGGTAGAAGAAATTCATCATATCCATAAATTAGACGCCCCGAGTGGCACGGCAATTACGATCGCTGAAGGAATTATTGCGAACAACAGCAGCAAAGATGTTTGGGTAAATCAGCTGGTAGGCGAAGGGGAGGAGATAATAAATAAACCGAATGAGCTTTTGATTGAGAGCTTGCGTATTGAGGAGGTGCCGGGAACGCATACTGTTGTTTATAGCTCGGAGGTGGACCAAATCGAATTTAAGCATACCGCTCATAATCGTGAAGGTTTTGCTTTGGGCGCTGTGGTGGCAGCGGAATGGCTCTTTGGGAAAAAGGGTTTTTATCAGGTTACAGAGATTTTTGATTTTAATAAATAGCGCATGTGGTATCTTATTTTTGCGGTATTAACTGCAGTATCTTTATATGGTTTATGGCTGCTGTTTAAAAAAGCCGGCAAACAGGGTTGGGAAGCGATAGTTCCCGTTTATCGGGAGTATGTGTTAGCCCAATTGGTGGGAAGCCCTACCTGGTGGATTGTTTGGCTTTTTGTCCCTATAGTGAATGTTTTTATCTTCTACGGTTTTTACCTTGATTTTATAAAGTCTTTTGGTAAACGTCGTTTTTGGGAAAATGCTGCCGCAGTATTAGTTCCTTTTATTGTTTTGCCTTTATGGGGTAGAGATGCACATGTAAAGTACCTTGGGCAGACCAATACAGAGGCGTTTAAGAAGAAGTATCCGTATAAAAAAACGGTAGCTCGGGAGTGGGCTGATGCCATTATTTTTGCGACTATTGCGGCATCGCTTATCCGTGGTTTTCTGATTGAGGCTTATATGATTCCTTCGGGATCTATGGAGCGCACTTTACTGGTGGGCGACTTTTTATTTGTGAGTAAACTTAACTATGGCCCGCGTATTCCAAATACTCCGATAGCCTTTCCTTTTGCACATCATACCATGCCCATAACGGGTGGAAAAGCGTATTCGGAATGGATAGAGTTGCCATACAAACGTTTACCAGGGTTTCAACAAATCAAACGTAATGATGTTGTGGTATTTAATTACCCCGTAGAGGCAGATGCGCCGTTCAACCGTCCGGTGGATAAACGCGAGAATTATATTAAACGTGCTGTCGCTATTCCGGGGGATGTCGTTGAAATGCATCAGGGTATCTTAATGGTAAATGGTAAACCTGGTTTTGGCTCCAACGATGTACAGTCGGCGTATTATGTGTATACGGATGAACGGGGCTTGGATTTAAATATCTTAAAAGATAAGCGCTTTGAGTATAATCTGGTGCAAGATCAAAATGGAAATGTTGCTGCTTATTTGTTGTTAGTTACAAAAGATGAAATTGAAGAGGTAAAACGTTGGTCGAATGTAAAACAAGTGGTACCGTATGCAAACGAATCGCCGGCATTTCCAAAAGACAGTCAATACAACTGGGATTTCCATAATTTCGGACCGATAACCATCCCTAAAAAAGGGGATACCGTTCCGTTGAATGCGTTGACATTGCCTTTATATCATCGCTTGATTACGGTTTACGAGGGGCATAAATTGGAAAATCGTGCCGATGGTATTTATATTGATGACGCAAAAGCCGATAGCTACAAAATTCAGATGGATTATTATTGGATGATGGGCGACAACCGCGATAACTCCCTAGACTCCAGAGATTTTGGTTTTGTGCCGGAAGATCATGTTGTGGGTAAGGCTTTGTTTACCTGGTTAAGTTACGATACCGATGGTACGTTCTTATCTAAAATTCGCTGGAATAGAATATTTAAAGGGATAAACTAAAAGCGTATTCTTTTACTTAAAGGGCCATTTCAAAAAGAAATGGCCCTTTTGCTTTATGTTATTATCTTAATAAAGCTTTTTGTATATTTGAGTATCAGCCTATATTATTGTTGTGAGAAGATACCTATTATACCATTTACCCCTTTATATTACACTTTTTTTTGTCTTTTGGGGCGCAGTTGCCTATGCGCAGTATGGCTTGGAATTTACCAGCCATGAAAATGAAATTGATAAGCGGACGAGCTTGGCAATTGGAATGGAGCAACCTATATGTACCAACGGTAGGGTAGAGCTTAAATTTGACCTCCAGTTTAAACCCTTTCAGCAGGATTATTTTGGCTATGTTTTTCGTCTAATTTTGGATGATAAATTGAATATCGATCTGATTTATGATCGTCGAAAAGGTTTCGGTAAACATTTTAAATTGGTAATAGGGGATAGATTTACAGATATAGCATTTGATATCGACCCACAACAGCTGTTTTATAAGTGGAATGCTATTCGGCTGGTTTTAGATACCAAAAATGGTTTACTTACCCTACAGCAACAAAATCAAACGTATAAGCAGCAATTGGACTTTAAGGGCTTAAACTGCCTGAAGCTGTTTTTTGGACTTAATAACTTTAAGGTCTTCCAGTCTTCGGATGTGCCTCCTATGCGGATTAAGGATATTGTTATCCAGGAGGATGACCGGTTAATACGGCATTGGCCGCTGGATGAAACGTCGGGAACCGTAGGATTGGATAAAAAGAATGGCGGTAAAGCCGTATTAACCAATCCGGTGTGGATAAAAAGATTACGGCAGGAATGGCGTTTACAAAATGAGCTAAAGCTCTCTGGGCAGGCAAGTGTGGCTTTCGATGCCGAGAATGAAGCGCTATACGTTGTGGGGCAGGATTCTTTGGTGCAGACTTTTGTGGGTGCGCATTACAGCAGGTCGTGGGCATACTATGGCGAATCTTTACATCTGGTGAATGGCAGTCAGTCGATTTTTGATCCATTGCTGGGCAAGGTGCATAATATATCGATCGATCAACGTATTGTCTCCACCTTTGATACGCTTACTCGAAAATGGACAGAAAATTTCCGCTATCCTGCGGATGGTACTAATTTCTTACACTTTAACAAATTTTATGCTAAGCAGGACTCTTCCATTTATATGATTGGGGGGTATGGCCATTTTGCTTACAAAAATGGGGTCCACCGGTACCATATCCCAAGTCAAACCTGGGATAGTATCCCATTTTCGGGTGATAAGCTGTTTCCACATTATTTAGGCGCCTTGGGCGTCGCTTCTGATGGCGTGTATCTGCTTGGCGGTTATGGCAGCGCCACTGGCGACCAGATGCTTAATCCTCGGATGTCTAGTGATTTAATACGTATGGATGTGGGGCTTCATACTTTTGAGCGTCTTTTTGAAATGAACCTTCCCTCGCAGGAGTCGGTATGGGCTAACTCTTTGGTGGTAGACAGTGACCATAACATGTTGTATGGATTAGTATTCCCAAGAAATAAGTTCAAATCGCATTTACAACTTAATGCTATTCCAATAAAAGGCAAGGGCTTGCACCCTTTAGGCAACTTAATTCCTTTTGATTTTCATGATATTCGTTCTTTTGCTGATTTATATTATGCACCCGCATCGAAGTGTTACCTGGCCGTTACTTTATTCTACGATAGTCATATAAACGAAACCCGGGTTCGTATTTATACCCTTTTAGCGCCTGGTTTACCTTATGATACGGGGAGTATTGTTGCAGCCGTTGCTGGAAATGGTTGGTATTGGGCTCTGGGAACAACGATTCTTCTTATTATTGCAGGTTTACTTTATATTTTTCGCTATCGGAAGGTGGTTGCCGCTTCTGTGCCTGTGGAGGCGAAGCTGTCGGGAACTGAGCTGCAGGATAATACGCTGGAGCAGCCTGCAACAGCTATACCCTATACGGCAACGACCAATACCAGCATCAGTACTAGCACTAGCACTGCTACAAGTTCAAGTTCTACTACGGTTATGGAGCAGACCGTAATATTAAAAGCGGATCGTTCACCGCTGGATGCTGCGGCAATATTTTTATTTCGTGGTGATATTCAGGTTTATGATCAAAAAGGTAAGGATATTACCAATAGCTTTTCGCCTTTACTGAAGGAGATGCTGACCATGTTTGTTGTTTTTACCATTTACCGCGGTCGCGGCATTAGCTCGGAAAAGCTAACGGAGTTATTTTGGGCCGATAAGTCTACGTCTAGTGCACGGAATAATAGATCCGTAAATATTGCCAAAATAAATGCTTTATTAGAAAGGTTAGGCAATGTAAAGATCGCTAAAAAAAGTGGGTATTGGTGCCTGGAGAATGACGAGCAGGTTTATATTGATTTCTTTGCCTTTAATCGTATTTACTTGAACCGTAAAGATGTAGAACCTGATTATGCCGAACGCTTATTGAAGATTCTCGATAAGGGTGGCTTTATGTTTGAAACAGATTACGAATGGCTCGATAGTGTTAAAGATGAGGTTTCAATTCAGGTTATTTCTTTATTATCGGAGATGATGTCCACCTTATCACTAAAACACCATGCTGAAGCTATTGTCGATATTGCAAACCGAATATTTCATTTTGACCCTGTAAATGAGGAGGCCATGATTTTTAAATGTAAAGCCTTAGCACAGCTGGGTTACCACAGTTTAGCCTTACAATGTTACGATAATTTTTGTCAGATCTATACGCAGATGTATGGCGAGCGTTATCAAAAATCATATCGTGATATTTTAGTGTAAAAAAATAATTAAAATTAATCTCCTGTAAATCAGTTAATTAAAAATTAATCGCATGGTATTAATATTTTGTTAATGCTTTGTTATGCCTTGGATTTTAATCTTGTTCTAATAATCAATTATAAAATAAACTACTATGAGAAAACAGTATGACTATCCCTTGCTGTTTGATACCTAATTCACCTTAGTGTGGCATAGTTTAGAAAAACTTTGTCCGTATCAAATAAAACTAACCTATCGGTGCTTAGGCCGATTTTAAGATTGATAACCAATTATCATTATGTAAATTATGCGATTCAACAAAATTGAGTCTTGCACATCCCTATGGTGCAGGAAAGTAAAAAAACTATCTTGGCAGTGGGCCGTAGTACCCATGTTGCTGCTATCTCCGATGGCAATTTTTGGTCAGCAACGCAGTGTGCAGGGCGTCGTGCGCAGTGTAGGGGAGAATACTCCTATTCCGGGGGCATCTGTGAAGGTGCTCAAAACGGGCTTAACGACCACCACAGATAACAGGGGTAATTTCTCCCTCCAGGTTTCCCCTGGCGACAGGCTTATTATTAGTTATGTAGGTTTTGTAAAACAGGAGGTTGTGGTCGGCGAAAATGGTAGCATTGATATCCAGCTGATCTCGGATAATACAACCTTGGAGGATGTTATTGTGGTTGGTTATGGTACGCAGAAACGGATGAATTTGACCGGTGCGGTATCTTCGGTAACCAATAAGGAGATTACAGTAACAAAAAATGAAAATGTGATCAACATGTTAACGGGTAAATTACCCGGTGTACGTATTACGCAGCAGTCGGGACAACCGGGGGCCTTCGAGTCGAATATTGATATCCGTGGTATGGGCGAACCGTTGATTGTGGTGGATGGTATTCCGCGCGACAAGGATTATTTTTCGCGTATGGACGCCTCGGAAATTGAGAGTGTGTCGGTGTTAAAGGATGCTTCGGCAGCGGTTTATGGGGTGCGCTCTGCAAATGGGGTGCTATTGGTGACTACACGCCGCGGTACGGCAGAACAGGGCTTTGAAATTGGCTATTCTTATAACCAGGGTTTTCAACAGTTTTTGTATGTGCCCAATACCGTGGGTGCCGCAGATTTCAGAAGGTTACGTAACGAACAGATTTGGCGCAACTTTAACAACAACTACCCGAATAAACTTCCGGCGATCTGGAGTGATGCCAGTATCGAGGAGTACTTAAATGGCACCAAACAGTCTTCCAATTATTTAGATGCATCATTTGATAAAACTTCTCCGCAGAAACAACATAACTTAAACGTTAATGGGGGTAACGATAAGGTAAATTACTTCTTTAATTTGGGCTATATGGATCAAATGGGGGCTTATAAAAGCAAAAGTTTGAACTATAACCGTTATAATTTCCGCTCTAATGTGGATATCAAGATCACGGATCGCTTAAAGGCTTCCTTGGATTTAGGTGGGTATGCGGATGAAACAAATCAACCGCGTACTGATATCTGGGCCGTGTATAAACAGGCCTGGCGCCAGCGCCCGGATATTCCGATTTATGTGAACGACAATCCGTTGTATCCGAATTTTAATATGATTGATAACGAAAACCCGGTTGTGGTGACCGATTCAAAACAGACGGGGTATCGGAAATTTTTGCGTAAACAGTTTAACGGTATACTATCCTTGGATTATAAAATCCCTTATATTGATGGGTTAAGTGCCAAGGCTACGTATAATTACGATTTTAAATATAACGACAATACGGATTATAGAAAATCTTATTTTCTGTATAGCTATACGCCTGCCGTATTGGGGCCTAACGGGGAGGTCGTAACCCCGGAAAAATATAATGCCCATGAGAAGAATGCGCCTTCAACCATCCGGCGCTCGGCTTATCCGGATTCGCATACGTTAATGCAATTCTCTTTAAATTATTCTAAAAGTTTTGCTAGTAAGCATAATGTTTCTGGTTTATTATTGTTCGTTGAAGAGTATAATAAATGGGATAGCTTTTATGCGCAGCGGGAGATTAAGGTGAATTCGGAATATTTGTTTGCCGGAGAAACTAAAAACCAACTGGGTAATATGGAGGGTATTGGTGAAAGATCGGCCCGCGCTTTGGTTGGTAAGGCAAACTATGACTACGAAGGTAAATATCTTGCCGAGTTTAGTTTCCGCTACGACGGCTCCTCGAAGTTTCCTAAAAATAAAAGATGGGGCTTCTTCCCGGCGGCATCTGTAGGCTGGCGTATTAGTGAGGAGAAATTTATTAAAGATAATTTCAAGTTTGTTAACAACTTAAAAATTCGCGGTTCTTATGGTAAACTGGGCGACGATCGGGCGGCAGGAAACTACCCTGCAATATTTGTCGGCTATGAATTGGATCAAAATAATTTGAGCTGGATGTTTGATCGGGATATTATTGGTGGCGCTTTTCCTACTGCAATTCCGAATCCTAACCTTACTTGGTATACCTCTAGAACGGCCAACTTTGGGGTAGATGTGGATCTATGGAATGGTAAATTTGGCTTAACGGCGGATTATTTTAATCGTAACCGTGAGGATTTATTAGCGACACGACTGGATCTGATTCCAGGCACGGTAGGTGCTGTATTACCACAGGAAAACTTACAAAGCGACCGAACTTATGGTTATGAGATTTCCTTAAGCCATAGAAATAAAATTAATGATGTCAATTATTTTATTACAGGCCAGATTTCGGCTACCAAAAATCAATTTAAAAATTGGGTAGAATCGCGCGCAGGTAATTCTTACGATCATTGGCGCAACAGAGTAGCAAACCGGAATAAGGATATTTGGTGGGGTAAGGAGTATGATGGTCAGTTTACGAGCTATGAGCAAATTTATAAACACCCGACACAGGTGGGTAGCGGTACGTTGCCGGGTGATTACTACTACAAAGATTGGAATGGCGACGGTTTTATTAATGGTGCCGATGATCATCCGATTGCGACCTATAATATGCCGGTGTTTGGCTATGGCTTAAATATTGGTGGTTCTTGGAAAGGGGTAGACTTGGCCATGAATTTCCAAGGTGCCGCTGGCGTGTATGTGCAGTATAGTGAGGTGTTGGCAGCACCGTTGCAGTTTGAGGGGGGGGCTTTGACCCAGTTTTTGGATAGATGGAGACCGAAGGATCCGAATGCGGATTTGTTTAATCCGGGAACAGAATGGATTTCAGGTTATTATCCTTCCACAGGGTCAACCATGGCGGAAGGAACGAAGGCTGTACAGAATGCTGCGTACTTACGTCTGAAAACCTTGGAGATCGGGTATTCTTTCCCTAAAAATTGGCTGCAATCGATAAAAGTTAAAAATTTAAGAATTTATGCCAGTGCCTATAACTTGTTTACTTGGACAGGATTAAAACATAGCGATCCTGAGCATCCGGGGTCTGCGGGTGGTTCGTCATCTGGTGAAATTGATGTGTACAAGTACCCAATTAATAAAACCTATAACATAGGGGCATCTATTAAATTCTAATCTTATTTATGTTATGAAGACTACATTTATAAAAATATTAGCACTTTTCTTCGTGCTTGCTTTAGGCTCGTGTAGAAAATTGGACTTGGAACCGCTGGGTATGCT
Organism: Sphingobacterium sp. Mn56C; assembly: GCF_049319645.1. Lineage (NCBI taxonomy): Bacteria > Pseudomonadati > Bacteroidota > Sphingobacteriia > Sphingobacteriales > Sphingobacteriaceae > Sphingobacterium > Sphingobacterium sp. Mn56C. Next base: position 215,307 of record NZ_JBMOUC010000003.1, on the reverse strand, counting down.
GGATGAGAAGGCGCTTTTTGGAAATGAAGAGGGGGCACGTAAGTATGTGGCTGGTTTGTATAGCCACTTGCCCATAGAGGATTTTGTTTACCACCCGGAACGTGGGTTTCGCTGGGATAACTATTGGCAGAATTCGGAAACCTTTGCTTCTATGTCGGGCGAAATGACGGGACAGTTTTGGGGTGTTGCCGGTGCGCAGGGCTTTGGTTACTGGCCGTACGACAAAATTCGGAATGTGAATACTTATATCGCGGGATTACCAAACCATAAAGATAATTATACCGAGGATGCCTACAACAACACGATTGGTGAGGCGCATTTTCTACGTGCATTTTTTTATTTCGCTCTGGTAAAACGTTATGGCGGTGTGCCTATAATAAAAGAAGTACAGGACCCGCGTGCCGAGAAAGAGACTTTATTGGTGCCTCGGGATAAGGAAGTGGATGTATATAAATTTATTTATGATGATCTGCAGTTTGCTATAGAAAATATGCAAAAAATCAGTGAGCGTGGCCGTGCCAATAAATATGTTGCTGCAGCACTTTTATCTAGGGTGATGTTGTATGCTGGCTCGGTGGCGAAGTATGGCTTCTACAGTAATTTGGCAGGGGATGCATCGGTAAAGGGTTTTGTCGGAATTCCGAAAGAGGAGGCTGAATGGTTCTACCAGAAGGCTTACGATGCGGCAACCGTGGTGCTGGATGGGCCTTATACGCTTTACAATAAAAATCCGGACGATAAGGTGTTGAATTATGTAAACCTTTTCTTGGACGCAGAAAGTACGGAGGATATTTTTATTAAACAATATGATATCACAGGTCCGCATAATAGCCGCTTAAAACATAGTTATGATGCGACGCATTTGCCTAATCCTACTTTCTCTAGCGACAATGAATCGGCGGCTTATCCGGTGTTAAATGTTGTAGAACTTTTTGGTGAGCTGCCGATTACGGCAGCGGATGGAAAACCTATTCGCTATGCTAGCCGTAAAGATTTGTACGCCAATTTGGAGCCGCGCTTACAGGCTACCGTTTATTTCTCTGGTATGGAGTTGCGTGATGGCGCGGAGAAGCGGGAGTTTGATATGCAAAGGGGCTTATATGTTTCCTTTCCTGGCCTCGCGAGTGATGCGCAGATGGGGGCGGGTGGCGCGCCGGTGAATAGCGAGTCTAACCGTATTCTTGCCGGACCTAAAAATGCCGAGCATACGTATAATGGTACTAAATTCTTAATTACAGGTGAGCATGGTATGTGGAAAGATGGCCATGCCAATAATACGCGTTCTGGGTTTTATGTGCGTAAGTATATAAACTATAAGATGTCTAGCAAGGAGGTGAAGTTGTATAATAGCACCCAGCCGTGGAAGGTAATTCGTTTAGCGGAGGTGTTATTAAATAAAGCGGAAGCAGCGTATGAGCTTGGTTTATTAAAAAATAACGAGACCTTGAAAACGGAGGCCTTTACGTATATCGCAAGAATCCGCGAGCGCGCAGGAGCAAAACCGTATGTGTATAATAGCGGTCCTGTGGTGGGTAATAAATATGGGTACCCAATTGATGGCAACCTGCAGTTTATTCGCGAGGAGCGCGAGCGGGAGCTGTGTTTTGAAAACCACCACTGGTGGGATATGCGCCGCTGGAGAATTGCGGATGTGGAGTTAAATAATTTTGTGCCCAACTCGTTAATGCCGTATCTGGTGTTGGATGAGGTGAAGTATAAACCTAATGGTGAACGCATTGGTTCGTATATTTTTATCCGCGAAAGGGAGCCTTGGAACAAGAGTTTTACCTTCGAAAAGAAATGGTACTATGAGCCGCTTCCAGGTGGAGAGTTAAATAAAAATCCGCTATTGTATCCGCAGAATCCAATTTATTAATCCTTTGATTTGAATGAACATGAAAAAGTTATTTTTATTGTGTGCTATCGTGCCCAGCTTGTGGATGAGCTCTTGTATGAAAACCGATAATTACGATGGGCCGAATGCTGCTTTATCGGGTACCGTATATGACGAAACAACGAAAGAGCCTTTTTTAACCGGGCCTGGGGAGTTCTCTATACGACTCTTGGAAACGAGTTGGAGCGATAACCCTGCTCCGCAGGATCTTCCCGTAAAACAGGAGGGTTCTTATCAGAATACGAAGTTGTTTCAGGCTACCTACACGCTGCAGCCGTATGCTGGCGCATTTTGGCCTGCCGCAAAAGTGGAGGACTTTAAACTTGGCGATAAAGGGACGCAGGATTTTAATGTGGTACCTTATTTAAAGATTAAAAATGTGAAATGGACCTTATCCGCCGATAATAAATTAAGCATGTCTTGTACCTTGGAAGCGCCTGTAGTGGCAGGCTTACCGCAGGTTATTGAGGTTAGACCATTTTTAAGTTTAACGCCTTACGTGGGCGCCGGTAGTAGAATAGATGCATATTTTAAAGACGAATACCGCGCGCTAATCAACAAAAATTGGTCTGAAATCGGTGATGTCAATACCGGTATCGGAAATGAAACCTACCATATCGATGGGCTACAGCTAAAATCTGGATATACCTATTATGTACGGATGGGGGCCAAGGTGCGCGATACCTTTGAGAAATTTAACTACTCGGCTATTGAAACGATTAAAGTGCCGTAAGTGTAATAAAAAAACTTAACCACAGAAGTGGCGCTGTTTTTAGCCACTTCTGTATTCTTTCCTTTTTTATTTAATCCGAAGACTAATGAAAATTACGCTAAAAAAGAAATCTATTATGTTTGCGCTGGGCTGCGCATTAGCGCTAGGTGTTGGTGTGCATACTGCTGCTGCACAACAAACCGTGGTACCCGCAAAAAAGCAGGCCGAAAATCCTTTTATCCGCCATATGTATACCGCCGACCCTTCGGCTCGGGTATGGGCAGACGGGCGCTTGTATGTATATGCTTCGCATGATATTGCTCCGCCAAGGGGCTGTGACCTTATGGATCAGTACCATGTCTTTTCTACGGCTGATATGATTACCTGGAAAGATCATGGCGAAATTTTACGTGCCAGTGATGTGCCTTGGGGCCGCCCCGAAGGTGGTTTTATGTGGGCACCAGATTGTGTTTATAAAAATGGAACGTATTATTTCTACTTCCCGCATCCCAGTGGTACGGAATGGAATAAAACTTGGAAAATAGGTATTGCTACGAGTAAACATCCAGCGAAGGATTTTAAAGTACAGGGCTACTTGCAGGGGGCGGATGCTTTAATCGATCCGCATATCTTTATCGACGACGATGGTAAGGCGTATTTCTACCAAGGGGGTGGGGGCGTCTGTATGGCTGGCTTGTTAAAAGATAATATGCTGGAAGTGGATGGTGCTTTGCAGGAAATGAAGGGGCTGGAGGATTTCCATGAGGCGGCCTGGGTACATAAATATAATGGAAAATATTATTTATCGTACTCCGATAATCACGACGACAATTGGAACGATGGTGTAAAGGGTGACAACCGGATGCGCTATGCCATTAGTGATAGCCCCTTAGGGCCCTGGAAATCCATGGGTATTTATATGGAGCCAACGAATAGTTATACCAACCATGGCTCTATTGTTAAGTTTAAAGGGCAGTGGTATGCTTTTTACCATAACAGCGAGTTGTCGCAAAAGAACGGTGAGTTTAATGATTGGTTAAGGTCTATCGCTGTCGATAAGCTTTATTATAATGCGGATGGTAGCATACAGATGGTGAAACCAACTGGTCTTATATCGAAACCTCAGTAGGTTTTTGGGTTGCCTTACCGCCGTTATTGGAGACTAATATTTTGGTTTATAATAAATTAGTTAGTGTGTTAAGCGGGAGCACTGCCTCACAGTTGTTCCCGTTTTTAATTATTCTTAATACCATTCAAAATTATGATGTATAAAAACCTGCTTATAAAATTATGCCTGGCGCCCTTGTTGTTGGGCTATATGGCTTGCTCGAAGGGTGGAAATACGGATGTGGGCGAAAAAAAAGAGGAAAATCCTCCGGTTAAGGAGTCGCCTATTGGCGATGTTGTCGGACAGATAACGACGGGGTATCAAGGCTGGTTTTCTTGTAATGGCGATAAATCGCCGATGGGAAAACATTGGTGGCATTGGACGCATACCTGGGAGGCAACACCGAACTTGGAAAACCTGACCATTAAATCTTGGCCCGATAACCGGGAGTATGATCATGTATATCCTACACAGCTGCCGGATTTGGGTAATGGGCAGAAGGCTACGCTTTTTTCCTCGTACGATGAGCAGACGGTGGATGTGCATTTCCGCTGGATGAAGGAGTATGGCATTCATACGGCAGCGCTGCAGCGCTTTAACCCGAATGGTGTGGAAGGCCCTATTCGGGATGCGATAACTGAAACGGTTAAAAAACAGGCCGAAAAACATGGGGTTAAGTTTTATATTATGTATGATGTTTCGGGATGGGATAATATGCAGCCTGAAATTAAAAAAGACTGGACCGACAAGATGCGTAAATATACGGCATCACCGCAATATGCGATGCAGAATGGGAAGCCCGTTGTGGGGATCTGGGGCTTTGGCTTTAACGATGACAATCATCCGTGGCCGGCAGATAAATGTAAAGAGGTTATCGATTGGTTTAAGGATCAAGGCTGCTATGTGATGGGGGGCGTGCCCACGAATTGGCGCTTAGCGCCTGCCGGGCAGGATGCACGACCGGGGTTCCTCCATGTGTATAAGGCCTTTGATATGTTGTCGCCCTGGATGGTGGGCCGAATTGGTCAGATTACGGATATTGATAGGCATACGAATGATGTTATTGTTCCGGATCTAAAATTTTGTAAGGAAAATGGTATCGACTACCAGCCTTGTGTTTTGCCGGGAGATTTGCAGGAAAGACAGCGCCAACATGGGGAGTTTATGTGGCGACAGTTTCATAATTATATCAAAGCGGAGGTTCGTAGTCTTTATATTTCTATGTACGATGAATATAACGAAGGGAACCAGATTGCTAAAACGGCAGAAACGGCTTCTGATGTGCCTCAGGGGTCCAATATCTTGGCATTGGATGAAGATGGCGTCGCTTGTTCTGCGGATTATTATTTACGTATAACCCAGGATGCAGGCCGTATGCTACGCAAGGAAATTCCGATAAGCATGAAGAAACCTACTCTGCCAAAGGTGGATTAATTTAATACCTACATTATGGGGTATCGGGATATTTTATTGGCTAGTATTATACGCTGTAGATAAGTTAATTTTTTTATATGATTTCAAACCAAAAATTAAATAGCGCATTCAAAAAGCTCTTCTTTCGTGGAGTTGGCGGTGCTTTTTTTGTATCACTCTTAACCGGAAATATGGCGATAGCGCAACCCCGTAAGGATGCGGTGTCGTATGTAAATCCGTACATGGGAAATATAAGTCACCTGCTGGTGCCTACATACCCGACTATACACCTTCCAAATAGTATGCTGCGGGTTTATCCGGAGCGGGAGGATTTTACATCCGATAGAATTCGAGGCTTACCTTTAATCGTTACCAGCCATAGGGGCAAATCGGCGTTTAATTTAAATCCGCTCGCTACGCTACCGGAAAAATTAACCCCTGTACAGTATTATTCGTATGATCAAGAAAAAATTAGCCCTTATGGGTATGCGGTTTTTCTAGATCAGCAGGGAATAGCTGTAGATTATGCCGTTTCGCATCAATCGGCTTTATATGCGTTAACCTTCCCCGAAGGGAAGAATAGTTTTTTACAGTTTAACGCCACCAATGGTACCTTGAGCTGGGATGGTAAAGGGTTGTCGGGAAGTCAGGATTTTGGTAATGCCACCAAGGTGTTTATCTATGTTATTCCGGAGGTACTGCCGCAAAAGGTACAGGTTTTAGAAAATGAAACCCTGAAGGATGGAAAAGTAGCAACGGGTAGGAGTGCGAATATTATATTAACCTTTGCTAATAAGCAGCCTACGTTGCGCTTAAAATATGGTATTTCTTTTATCGATGCAGAGCAGGCGAAGGCTAATGTAGACCGTGAAATTAAGTCTTTTTCTATTAAAGCCTTGCAGGAAAAAGGTCGCGCAGCTTGGAATGAGGCCCTCGGAAAAATTGAAATCTCCGCTGGCGAGGAGCAGGATAAGCATGTTTTTTATACCTCTTTGTACCGCACCTTTGAGCGTCCGGTGAATATTTCGGAGGATGGCCGTTATTATAGTGCTTTCGATGGCAAGGTGCATCAGGATCAGGGACGCCCTTTTTATACCGACGACTGGATTTGGGATTCGTACCGTGCGCATCACCCGTTAAGGGTGTTAATTGATGCCGATAGGGAGTCGGATATGCTGCAGTCTTTCGTGCGGATGTCGGAGCAGATGCCGAACTTTTGGCTGCCAACATTTCCGGAGATTAATGGCGACAGCCGACGGATGAACTCCAACCATGGTGTGGCTACCTTATTGGATGCCTACCGTAAGGGGATACGTAATTTTGATGTTAAAAAGGCGTACCTCGCCGCTAAAGGTGCTATAACGGAAAAAACATTAGCGCCATGGTCGGGGAAACCTGCCGGTGAGCTGGATCGCTTCTTTAAGGATAAGGGGTATATTCCTGCGCTTTACCCTGGCGAAGTAGAGACGGTGCCGGAGGTCAATGCATTCGAAAAACGTCAGCCGGTTGCGGTTACGCTGGGAACATCGTACGACCTTTGGTGTCTCGCGCAGCTGGCCAACGAGTTGGGGTACACGGAGGATTATAACACTTTTATGAAACAGTCTTTTAACTATCGGAATCTTTTTAATGAAAAAACTAAGTTTTTCCACCCGAAAGATAAAGATGGTAAGTTTATTGAACCTTTTGATTATATCTTCGCTGGCGGACAGGGGGCTCGGGAATATTATGGCGAAAATAATGCATGGATTTACCGCTGGGATGTGCAGCATAATATCCCCGATTTAATTGCCTTGATGGGGGGTGAGCAGTTGTTTGTGCACTATTTGGAGGAGATGTTCCGTACGCCTTTGGGGCGCTCGAAATTCGAGTTCTATGCGCAGTTACCCGACCATACGGGCAATGTAGGGCAGTTTTCCATGGCAAATGAGCCTTCACTGCATATTCCGTACCTCTACAATTATGCCGGGCAGCCTTGGATGACACAGAAACGTATACGCAAACTTATCCAGGAATGGTTTCGAAATGACCTGATGGGGGTGCCTGGTGATGAAGATGGTGGCGGGATGTCTGCTTTTGTAGTCTTTTCCCAGCTGGGGTTCTATCCTGTTACCCCGGGGCTTGCAAGCTATAGTATTGGTACCCCTTTTTTTAAGGAGGCGACGATAACCTTAACAAATGGCAAAAAGTTTACTGTAAAGGCCAACAATGTATCGGCAGAAAATAAGTATATACAGGCGGCCCGCTTAAATGGTGTGGCGCTACAGCGACCAGAGCTTAAACATGAGGATATCTTAAAGGGAGGGCTTCTGGAGTTTGAGATGGGGAATCGAGCGAACTTTAGTTGGGGTATTCCCAAATAGGTTATATCAATTGTTGTGTGATAGAGGTCGCCCCAAAAGGGCGACCTCTTATTTTTGTACGGTTAAAAAATCACTTTTGTTGGGGTATTAGCCTTGGCTTTTACGGTTATTTTTTTACCGGCATAGCTAATGCTGTAGTTTCCAGATGTGGCCGCCGTAATCTCGGCAGCGCTGAGCTTCCCGTCTTTCCAGCTTATATTTACCAATACATTGCCCCGTGCTTTTAGACCTGTTACCGAGCCTGAAGGCATATGCTGACTTAGTGCGGGCAATAGCTCCATGACATAACCCTGCTTATTGTCGCGTACATGCGATTGCAGGAGCATCTCGCCAATTGCTGCCGTAGCGCCAAAGTTTCCGTCGATTTGAAAAGGCGGATGGTTATCAAAAAGGTTTGGCAGGGTTTTATCGCTCAACAGGTTATGCAATAGCAGGTAAGCATGGTCGCCATCGTGTAGCCTGTTCCACATATTAATCTTCCAGGCTAGGCTCCAGCCAGTACCGCCATCGCCGCGGCGTAGTAAGGTTTTCTTGGCCGCTTCTGCCAGCTCTGGTGTAGCTAAGATTGAAATTTGATCGCCAGGATGCAGGCCAAAAAGGTGGGAGGTATGTCTATGATCGACTTCTATCTCGTCATAATCTTCTATCCATTCCATAATACCACCTGTTTTTTTGCTGATCTGTGTAGGGATCATATTGGCGAGCACCTTTCTACATTGATCGCGAAAGTCTTTATCGATGTTTAAGATTTCTGATGCCTCAATACAATGCTGCAGCAAATCGCGGATAATCTGCGAATCCATCGTTGCACCATAGGTAAAACTAGACTCTTCGCCATTTGGCAGTCTAAAGCTATTTTCTGGCGAGTGGGATGGGTTGGTAACCCATTTCCCGGCATTGGATTTCCCTGCAGGCACCTTCACTAAGAAGTCCAGGATAAATTCTGCAGCCCCTTTCATTTGCGGGTAAGCACGATTTTTTAGGAAGTTAATGTCCTTGGTATAAGCATAATGCTCCCAGGGATGCTGCGCCAGCCACGCTGCCCCCATAGGCCATATCCCCTGTACGCCATCGGCCGGAGCAGTGAACCCCCAGGCATCGGTGAGGTGATGTACAACCCAACCTTTAGCTCCATAAAGCGTAGCCGCAGTTTTTTGTCCGAATGGTATTAAAGCATCGTTAAGATCAAAAAGTGGCGTATGCAATTCCGAAAGATTAGTCGACTCGGCAGGCCAGTAGTTCATCTGTAAGTTAATATTCGTATGAAAGTCGGCATTCCAAGGAGGGTCCATCTGCCATGCCCATATGCCCTGTAAGTTCGCCGGCATGGTACCAGGCCTAGAACTGGCAATTAACAAATAACGGCCAAATTGAAAGTACTTTTCGATAAGTACGGCAGGAATCGTTTGTTGTTGTTTTGTAAGTTTTAGCAGTTCGTCAATCGGTAGCTGTCTGCGTGCCGGATCTTCTTTCGTATCCAGATTCAGCTTTACGCGACTGTATAGCGACTGGTAATCTTTTACATGGCTATCCTTTAAAGCTTGGTAACTTATATTCTCCAGGCCTTTTAACTTGGCCAGCGCTTGTGCCAGCGGAGTTTGAACTGTTTTCTGCTGACCAGCTGCCATGGCCTTTAAGCCCGGGTAATCGGTTTGCGACGCGATGATTAAGGTTATCTCGTCGGCATCTGTTATTTCTATGCGCCCGTTACGCTGCGTCAGCTGGCCTCCTTTAAGGATAACCTTGGCTGTGGCAACAAAAGACACCCCTTTATCTCCTTGGCGGCGGTCTTGCCCCACCTGTCCGCTTAAAATTAAGACATGCTCGTCTGCCGATGTTATAACCGTAGCATCCTGCTGCCGGCGCCAAGTAAAGTTTAAGTTTAAAGCCTGGGCTTTATCGGCCGTATAATGTATCACCATAACATCCGCAGGAGCAGAAATAAAGCTTTCGCGGGTATAACCCACGCCATTATGGGTATAACTTGTGGTCTGTACCGCCGTTTCCAGGTCCAGATTACGCTGATAATCGGTAACAGCAAGATGCGGCATATCCAACCATAACTCGCCCACAGATTGGTACGGGCGGATATGTTTCGGAACACCCATTAAGGTGCTATCGGCCATTTCTATGGCGGCTTTATTCTTTCCGTCAAACAAAAGCGATTGAATTTCAGGAAGGTACTGTTTACCCTTTACATTATTTGGGTCTAAACTTTTGCCATCCCACAAGGTGCTTTCATTAAGCTGTATACGCTCGTCGGCTACGGCGCCAAATACCATTGCTCCCAATCTGCCATTGCCCAAAGGCAGCGCCTCCTCCCAGACCTTAGCCGGTGCGGTATACCATAATTTCTGCGCTGCTTCGGCAACAGTTTTTGTTGGCTGCACTTGCGCCCGGTCGCTCCAGCTGGCGTCGATTTTAGACTTCCGCAAACTCGCCGGTAAGGTCGTGGATTGCTTAACAACCTGAATGGTGCCATCGGGGTTATAGTACAAAGGGTCAAAACATATAGAACGCAGGTTTCCCATGCCCGAAAGGTCGCTATTGTGGTAAAAAAGGTACCATTTACCTTTAAATTCTACAATAGAGCCATGGTTGGTGTCGGAGCTAGTGCTTTCCAGCAGCACCCCTTTATAGTCCCAAGGCCCCAATGGCGAGTCGCTCATGGCATATTTCATGCGGTTGGCACCAGGTTTATTATCCGCATAAGAGAGGTAATACTTACCGTTGTACTTATGCACCCAGGCAGCTTCGTGGAAGTCATTCAGTCCTTTCATTTCCTGTAAAGGGCCATCCAGTTCCACCATATTATCCTTAAGCCTTCCGGCAAGGCATTTGCCACCACCGCCGTAGTAAAAGTAGGCCTGCCCATCGTCGTCGGTAAAAACTGCCGGGTCTATCATGGCAAAAGATGGCAGGTTTTCAATATACCCTTTGACCTCAAATCCCGAAGTGGGGCTTTTACTGGTGGCGATTCCAATTTTCCAGGTATTATTCCAGTCCGTACCACTGGGGTGGGGAAAATAAAAGTAGTAGGTGCCATCCTTATAAGCACAGTCTGGTGCCCACATAAAGCCCCCCTCTGGGCGTCCCCACGGCACCTGTGTGCTGTTTAGAAACTCACCATGGTCAGTCCAGTTAACCATATCATCGGTAGAAAAAACATGATAACGATCCATCAGGTCACAGCCGCGTGGCGGATCGATATCATGGGAAGGGTACACATACAAACGGCCATCCTTCCATACATGCGCCGAAGGGTCGGCCGTAAACATATGCCTAACAAAAGGATTCTGTTGCGCAAATAATCCCTGCATACCGAAAAAAAGTACGGAGGCTATTCCTGCAGAAAGGCATTTTGATTTAAAGGTTCTCATCATAATAAGGTTTATTTTTTAGGTCGGTTAGGTTGCTTAGCAGGTACTGTTTTGTTGGCTTTGAGCAATGCTGCCGCCTGCCCGGTAAGCCAAAGGTAATGGTCGTTGGGTAGATCGTCTTCAATACCCACAAAGCTGCCATCTCCATTTAGGGGAACATCTTTTTGGTGCAGCGTTTTATAAATTGCTGTACCCTCATCTACCTCATCGAACATAGCAATATAAAGCATTTTTGCTCCGGCATTGATGGTAAAGCTAAGCTGCTGCCACAAGAAATTTCCCCGGTCTCTGGGTACAAAGGCCCTGTTGCTCCCCGTCATATTCGTCCACGAGAATCCTGGATAACAAAGAGGCACATAGGCTACCTTATGGTTTTTACACCAGTCCATGTCTTTTTTTATCAGCCCTTTGAAGCCCTCATAACTTTGCTGATTGTAGCGACCTACAAACCAAGGCATAATAATATCACTTTTTTTGATTAATTCATGCAAAAAAGGATCTTTTTCGGTATCCGACCCCATCTCGCGCCAGTAGGTAGGTACGCCAAGTAATATACTATATCCCTTTTCTTTTAGGTGCGTTATAATACGGTCTGCCGTTTGCAGGTTATACCTTCTGTTGTCGTTGAACCCGACACCCCATACCGCAATCAATGGTTTCTGGTTATGGAAAAGATAGGTTTTTGCTGCTTCACGTCTTTTCAGTTGCCATTGCGCTTCTAACGCTTGTATATCCTCGAATATCACCTTTTCATCGCCATCTTTTATACCACTTAAATCATACATTATGCAGATGGCGCGGTCGTTGCTATTTGCGGCATGTATCGCCGATGCTAGCACTGTATTAAAATGGTTGCGGCCGCTAGGGTTTGCTATCTCGCCAACAAAACGCTGCATAAAAACCCCGTCTATACCGTAATCTTTCATCCACTTGAAATGTAGATTTACCGACGACGAATCGTAGGCGCTGTACAGGGGGGCTGGACTACCGTCTTTAAAATTAAATGGACTTGGATAGGTGATTTTATACTCCCTGACGTCGGGCCAGAAATCTACATTGGTAGAGCCCGGTTTAAAACCATTCCTCCCCCGGTAATGGTACCAACCTCGGTCTGCACCATCGTCGGGCGCGTTAAACCAGCCCTGGTAGCCCGCCATAGTGAGCCCTTCATAGCTGTTATACTGCTGCTGGCAGTTTGCATTTTGCAGATAAAAAAATACAATACATAGGGATAATAAATGTTTTAAGTTCATAATCGATTCTTATGGTTTATATGGATTAATAAGAATCTTAAAGATGGCCAGCGCCGATTAACAATAGATTAATAAAACCATTAATAAGCCCTTAATGTATGGTTTTTGTTACTATAATCTGTTTAAGGGGCAACCGTCTAGGAGGAAAACCTACGTGGAGCAGTGACCTTCGGATGATGCACATCCATCCAAGCCTGAGGGGCAGAGCTTCCAAAATTTGGACCCAATGGCTCCACGTAAGCGTTAAGGTATACCTAAAGCCTGTTATTTTAACGCTGCCAGGTATCTTTTTACAGTTTCTTCTAAGCCTAAATATAAAGCATCAGCAATCAAGGCATGGCCAATGCTTACTTCCAATAAATCGGGAATATGTTGGTTAAAATAGGCGAGATTGTTTAGGTCAAGATCATGCCCTGCATTAATGCCGAGGCCTAACTCGCGTGCTTTTACCGCGGCCGTAAAATAGGGAGCTATGGCTTTTTCCTTATCAAAGCCATATTCCGCAGCATAGGCTTCGGTATAAAGTTCGATACGGTCGGTACCCGTCTCTGCAGCGCCTTCTACCATCTCCTCGATAGGGTCTACAAAAATCGACACCCGAATTCCATGATCTTGGAAAATTTTAACCATCTCTTTTAGATAAGCCTTATTTTTTAGCGTATCCCAGCCGTGATTCGATGTAATTTGTCCTAATGCATCTGGTACTAAGGTTACCTGGGTCGGCGTATTGGCCAAAACCAGGTCTACAAACTTCTGCTCCTGGCAGTTGCCTTCGATATTAAATTCCGTTTGTATTTCAGCTTTCAGGTCGTAAACATCCTGGTAGCGGATATGTCTTTCATCTGGACGTGGGTGAACCGTAATCCCTTCGGCCCCAAAGCGCTCGCATGCTAAGGCTGCCGACAGCACATTCGGAACATTACCGCCCCGAGAATTGCGCAGGGTGGCAATTTTATTGATGTTAACAGATAACTTTGTCATGGTGAAAATTAAGCATTTTTTTTCCTTTTTTCCTGTTATACTTTTATTTTTTGCATACCGCAGCAGCCTTATTTTCGGCACCTGGGTTGGGGCGTAAAAACACGATACAACCGGTATTAAATGGAAAAAAAACATTTTATTTTCGTGAAATTTAGTTATTCATCTACAGCCGAGGCTATCGCGTGGGGAATAAGGCACTAATTCAAGGAAATTTTTTAAATTGCATTGCAAATGGATAGACTAAGTTTAAATCTGCTGGAAGGCTTCCGCTTATTGGATGTTATAGATATTCTTTTGGTTGCTGTAATTATGTACTATATATACAGCTTAATCAAAGGAACTATAGCCGTTAATATCTTGCTGGGCGTAGCCTTATTTTATGGTATCTACCTCGCCGTGAAGCAATTGGAGATGCGGTTGTTAACCGAAATATTCGGGGGTTTTATTTCTGTAGGTTCCATTGCTTTAATTGTTGTATTTCAACAGGAGATACGTAGGTTTTTACTGCATATCGGTAAGAATATATCCATGAAACGTAAGAAGTTATTTTGGAACTTCCTGGGTGCTAAAAAGACCTCACAGACCGACCATACCGAACAAATAAAACCTATTATTGAAGCCTGTCGCAGCATGTCAAGATCTCGTACCGGAGCCTTATTGGTTTTCTCTCGGTATTTCGATGAGGAGTACTACCAGTCGTCTGGCGAGTATATCGATGCCCCTGTATCTAAGCGTTTACTGGAGTCTATATTTTTTAAAAATAGCCCCCTGCACGATGGTGCCGTTGTAATTGTTGATTTCCGGGTAATGACGGCCAGTTCGGTGCTGCCGCTGTCGGATAGTGAAGACCTTCCACCACAGTTTGGGCTTCGTCATCGTGCTGCAATCGGCGTAACGGAGGTGTCGGAAGCAATTGCCGTTATTGTCTCCGAAGAGACGGGGGAGATTTCCTACGCCAAGGATGGCAATGTAAATATGAACCTGAGTCCGGAAGAGCTGGAGGAGATATTAAAGGATGAATTATAGTTTTATATAGCCTTTAAATTTCCAGATACTGTTTTTATGACGCCTAAATGCTCCTAATGGCAACGCCCTACCGCTAACGCAGCAATGCTCTCTCGAAAGAAAATCTTACCAGGTAAAAAAAAAGCTGCATTGCTGCAGCTTTTACATCGTAAACCTCTGGTTATTTAATTTCCTTTAGCACCTGTGTATTTAATTTTACATATTCTGGATTATTGGCTTTTGTAGCCATATCAACACCCTCTTGTGCGGCCTTTTTAGCGGCATTTTTGTCGCCCGATTTCAATAAAATACGAGCTTTCCAATATTTAATATGCGGAGCTGTGGTATTGCCTTCATCGGCTTTATTTACCCATTCTACAGCTTTACTAATTGCTAAATCATTATTGTAGTAGTATAGGGCTGCCTGAAAGTACGGTTTTTTCTCGCCCTTCATCGCCTCATCAATACTAGCCATAATCTCTTTCGACTGGTCTGTTGTAATACTAAAGCTAACCTGCGTTTTCTCCCAAGCCAGACTTACCTGTGTAGATTTCGTAGTCACCGCATCGAATCCTATGGTAAAAGTCTCCACCTTATGGTTCAACTGCTGTGGTTTTACAGTAAAACGCAGCAAGTCTTCCTCTTTTTTGTACTGGTATGCGCCCCATTGTGTAGCATTCTTGCTCAGGATAATGGTCCATTCGCTGCTGTTAGGAATAGTAAACAAACCGTAAGTACCGGCAGGAACTAGATGTCCTTGTATGGAAACCTCCTCTTCGAACGTGATATTCGTAACCACGTTTGCACCAGTACGCCAAACCTCACCAAAAGGCACCAGATCGCCAAAGATTTTGCGTCCATTTGCATTTGGTCTTTGGTAGGTAAGCTTAATGTTTTTAATTCCTAAGCCCTGTATCACGGTCTGTGTGCTGCTGGCTTGTGGTAGTTTAACCTGTGCCTTTCCATACTGTATGCCCATGCATAGAAAAGACGCCGTAGCTAAAGAAAGAATAATTTTTTTCATTTTATGGTATTTATTAGTCTAAAACGTTTCAAAAATTTCAAGTATAAAAAACCTTATAACAGCAGCTTCCACGTGGAGCTTACTTATAAATAATCCGAAACTTAATGGTTTGGTCGATTTGTTTAAGCTGTTTCAATAAAGATTTATCGTAGTTACTTTCTATATCTGTTACGGCATAACCAATACTACCTTTAGTCATTAAAAACTGCGATAGAATATTAATATTATTCTCTGCATATACCCGATTAAGCTGCGCCATTATGCCCGGTACATTTTTGTGAATATGCAATAAGCGGTGCCCCTTAATTTTTTTCGGAAGGATTAAATTCGGGAAGTTTCTACTTTGGTCGGTATCGCCATTATTTATAAACGCGGCCATCCGACGTGCAATAAATTCGGCATTGTTTTTTTTGTGCTTTTTATCATCAAATATTACAATCCCTTTTTCATTACAAAGCGTTCTGCTGACACTACCTTTACAGTCGCCAAGGTAGCCGATGGTCTTCAATTTAGCGGCAGCAGCCAGCTGCTCATTATCTAAACTTATATTATCACCTAATAGCAACATACCTACATCCTTAATATATTTTTCCTCCATCGTGTCCTTCACACGAATTGAGAATCCATCATTTTTTAAGATATGGGCAGCAATACTAGGCACATCGCCAATAATTAAACAAAGGATACGGTTTTTCGGATACGAAATCGCCCTCGGCAAATTATTTACGTATAAAAACTCGTCGAAGCTTGGCGTAACATGATCGGCCTTATCGGTAACCGACTTCCGGGAAATATTTTCTGTAAATGCAAAAAACTTCTCTATCATTCCCGATTCTTTCAACTGAAAATCGGAGTAGCCATCACCAATACCGAAAATGCGACCCTGGATATTCAGTTCTTGCAAAAGTTTAACTTTTCCACCTTCATCCGACAAGGGATTTTGGTCATCGTAGCCTATAATGTTATCCGCATCATCAAAGATAAACGTGTTGGCATAGATATTTTCGGTACGAATACCGTATTTTGAAACTACAGGTGTTATAAACTCCTTAAATCCGCCAGACACGATCCATGCTGTTTCGGCATTTTCCATAAAAAATGCTCTATTTCTATCGAAAGACTTGGATACCTTTTTCTTTAAGTGAGTAATCAACTTTGCTAAATGTGACTTATTGGCTTTTAGCAAGCTAATACGACCGGCGAGACTCTCGCGAAAAGAAATTTTGCCCTCCATGGCAAGATTCGTATAGCGCTCAATTTCCTGGTATACTTTTTCCTGATCAGGGTGCCCTTCAAGAGAAATTCTGGCGAGTTCGTCCAATGCTTCCACTTGCGTGAAGGTACTGTCGAAATCGATGATGTAGTAGTTTTTCACTGTAGTTTAGATTGTTATTTTTATGTTATTTATAATAAGCGGCTGCAATCTCCTTTAGCGTCGTATCTACGGGTTTAAAGGTGTAGTTCAGCGCTTCTATTATTTTCTGGTTTTTATAGGCAAGTTTTATTGCCGATGCGCGTGCCGACTCTTCCGTTAATGCGGCTTTTTTCCGTTGAAGAAATGCGATAACCTGAGCAATACGCCAAGCAACTTCTAGCATAAAGGGCTTCGCAGCAACGGTAGGAGGCTGCTTGCCTAACAGTTGCGCAATACGCTCTAACAGGTCTTTATTACTGATGTTTTCACTGTTTACTATATACCGCTGGCCTAAACTTCCGTCGCGCTGCATCAACTGTATCATCACCTGTGCGACGTCATGGACATCTACAATGCCTACACTGCCTGGAGGGTATATTTTTAAACCACGGTTCACGAGGTCAAAAATAACACGCGAGCCTTGTTTACCTGCTCCAACGCCCATTATTACGGATGGATTTACGATAACAGCTTCCAACCCTTCGTTAATTCCACGCCATACTTCGAGTTCACTTTTGTACTTCGATAGGGAATAGTTAGGTGTTTTAGCGTCGTACTCCCATTTATCACGCTCATCTACAGGCTGGTTGTCTTTGCTGCTGCCCAAGGCGGCAATAGAACTTACATGAACCAAGCGTGCCTGATAGGCTAAGCAAAGATTTACGATGTTTTTGGTGCCTTCGATATTGATATTAAACATCTGGGGGGCATCGGCTTTTTGGTAAGATATCATTGCAGCACAATGGTACACCTGTTTAATGCCATGAAAGCAGTCGTCTAAAGAGAAATAGTCTGTAACATCGGCGTTTACCCATTCTATAAGTGATGAAGCTTTTAAGTATTCGGGTGTAATAGCGTCGCTTCGCTTAATCGCACGCACAGCTTTTCCCTGCTCTACTAAAAGTTTTATCAAAGTAGATCCTAAAAATCCTGTTCCTCCTGTTACTAATATCACTGACTAACGTATTGTTGAAAACTTATTCCTTTCAAAAGTAAGGTAATAAATGCATATTTGCGAAATACTTCGGTATAATGTTTCAGTTTTCTGGACTAAATCTTTCCAAACTATGATGTCTTTAGTAGATTTTTTTTCTCCCATTGCTTTTGCTGATTTTTCTTCTAAACAAGAATTTATTAATTCTCAGTACGGCTATATTATTCAAGCCTATATAGACGATTTTCCACAGCTTACAGATACGGAAAATAAGCCAGACATTGCCCTTATCGGTGTTGAAGAGGACCGGGAAGCGCTAGGTAATTCAGGCGCTGCTAAAGCACCTAATGCGGTGCGTAGACATTTGTATGAGCTGTATCAAGGAGACTACCAGGTAAAGCTGGCCGATTTAGGAAATATAAAACCCGGGGAAACGGTGAAAGATACCTACGCAGCATTACGAACCGTGGTCGAGGAGTTGATAAAAGCAGATATTATTCCTGTTATTATCGGTGGGGGGCAGGACCTTACGTATGCACAATACCGGGGGTACGAAAATTTAGAACAAAAAGTGGAGGTCGCAGTTATTGACGCGAAGTTTGACTTGGATCAGCAGCATGTGGATAATATGCCGTTAAATTCTACGACCTACCTCAATCATATTATTTTACATCAGCCAGATTACCTGTTTAATTTGAGTAATATTGCCTTTCAGACCTACCTGGTAAGTAAAGAGTCGATACAAATGTTCGATAAGCTTTTCTTTAATGCACTACGACTCGGGATGCTGGCCGGAAAACTGAATCAGGCAGAACCTATAATTCGTGCTGCAGACATGATCAGCTTTGATATGGGCGCCATCCGTGCTTCGGAGGCCCCGGGGAATGCTAACGCTACACCAAATGGCCTTTACGGCGATGATGCTTGTCAGCTGGCGCGTTATGCCGGTATGTCGGATAAATGTACCTCTATCGGTTTTTATGAGTTTAATCCTACCTTCGACCCAATGGGCTATACGGCCATGTTACTAGCGCAGATGATATGGTGTTTTATGGATGGTTTTTATAACCGTAAAAATGATACCCCACTGGTTCCGAAGTCGGCTTATATTATTTACCGTACACCACTGGAAAATGAAGCCCATGAAATGGTGTTTGTAAAATCAAAGAAAACCGACCGCTGGTGGATGCAGGTGCCCTACTTCGGCACGCGTTCGGTAAATGAACGTTTTTATTTGGTTCCTTGCCGTTACGAAGATTATCAAATGGCCGTAGCGGGAGAGATGCCAGACTTATGGTGGCGTACGCATCAAAAGCTGCAGTAGCGTTAATAGTATACTGCTTTATAGCGTGTCAATTTTTCAATTTGTCAATAGGCCTTCGGCCCTCATCGAAAAATAAATGGAATATATTCTAATTCTGGGAATCATACTATTATGTATTGCCTGTGCCTATCTTTCGTGGCGTAATGGGCAGGGGGTTTCTGCTGCCGCACACGAAGCCTTGATAAAGCAGCGGCAGGAGCTTGAAATTGCTGTCGCAAAGGCCGAACAGCAGGTAAGCATGCTGAAAGAGGAAAATCTGGTGCTAAACGAGCGCTGGTTCGTGGAGCACCAGGAAAGACAAAAGGCCGAGCGTACTTTGGAGAGCACCACTGCCTACCTGCAGGCCCAGCAAGAGAAGCTGGAAGAACAGAAGCAGGAAATAACACAGATTAAAACGCAGTTTAACGCTGATTTTAGGGTGATGGCAAATGCAATCTTGGAGGAGAAGTCACAGAAGTTTACAGACCTTAATCAGCAGCAACTGGGCTTATTGCTGGATCCGTTAAAGGAGAAGATTAAAAGCTTCGAAGATAAGGTGGAGAAATCGTATAACCAGGAGGCTGCAGAAAGGAATGTGTTGAAGGGGGTGGTCGAGCAGTTGATGCAGCAGAGTGTGCAGATTAAAAATGAAGCCGGAAATTTGGCGCGTGCCTTAAAAGGGGATGCCAAAAAACAGGGCAATTGGGGCGAGGTGATTTTAGAAAAGGTATTGGAACGATCGGGCTTGCGTAAAGATCAGGAGTATCGATTGCAGGCATCGGTTACCGATGAATATGGCAGGCGCCTGCAACCGGATGCGATTATTGACTTGCCCGATGATAAGCAGCTTATAGTAGATTCTAAGGTTTCTTTGGTGGCTTATGAGCGTTTTGTAAATGCTGTGGAAGAGGAGGAACGTACGGTATTCCTGAAGCAGCATGTAAGCTCGATAGAAGGCCATGTGAAGGATCTTTCGGCCAAAAATTACCAGAATCTTTATGGCATAAATACGCCGGATTTTGTGTTTTTATTTATGCCTATAGAATCGGCTTTGAGTGTGGCGGTATTGCACAAACCTGAATTATTTTCCGACGCTTGGGATAGAAGGGTAGTTATTGTGAGTCCTTCGACTTTACTCGCCACCCTGCGTACCATTGCTGCCATGTGGAAACAGGAACGCCAAAATAGAAATGTCATAGAAATTGCGCGCGAAGCGGGATTGTTGTATGATAAATTCGTTGGTTTTCTGCAAGATATGGATCAGATACAGGTGCACCTGAACAAGGCGTCGGAGAAGCATGAAGAGGCTATGCGTAAGCTTTCTTCGGGCACAGGGAATGTTGTCCGAAAAATTGAAAACCTGAAAGCTTTGGGGGCTAAAGCCACAAAAAAAATAGACGATAAGTATTTGGAGTAATTACGAATGCAATTTTTTTTAATGTATTAATTTTTCAATTCGAAAATGCGAGCAGTTATACAACGGGTATCTTACGCATCATGTACCGTAGATGCAGTCGTAACCGGAAAGATAGATCAGGGCTTATTGGTGTTCCTGGGTGTAGAAAATGAGGACAGCGCTACGGATTTGGAGTGGTTGGCACAGAAGTTGGTGAATTTACGGATATTCTCCGACGAGCAAGGGTTAATGAATCGCTCGGTTATGGATGTAAAGGGTAATATTTTGTTGATTTCTCAGTTTACATTATTTGCGCAAACAAAAAAAGGGAATAGACCTTCGTTTACTCGAGCTGCAAAAGGTGATATGGCGGAACCTATGTACCGAAGGATGGCGGCTTTGCTTTCTCAGCTGCTGGGGCAGGAGGTGCAGTGTGGTGTTTTTGCTGCAGACATGAAAATCGACCTCCGTAACGATGGCCCGGTTACCATTGTAATGAATACGAAAGATAAGGATAACTATTAGACTTAGGGGTTTAGGGGGTTAAAGGTTTAGGAGTTCATGGAGTTCATGGAGTTCGGGGTACGGAGTACGGAAATTTAAGTTCCAGTAATTACATAAGCCTAAACTCCAGTATGTGTAGGATACAAAAGCGTTTTTAAGAATGACAATAAAAGAAGCACAGGAATTAGTAGATAAGTGGATTAATACCACAGGTGTACGTTATTTTAATGAACTGACGAATACAGCAATGCTGATGGAAGAGGTTGGTGAAGTGGCCCGTATTATGGCGCGGCAGTATGGAGAACAGTCGTTTAAACAGTCGGATAAGGAGGTTAATCTTGCCGATGAAATGGCGGATGTGATGTTTGTATTAATCTGCTTAGCAAACCAGACAGGGGTAGATTTAACCGATGCATTAGCAAAAAATTTAGAGAAGAAGAGTATCCGTGATGCCGATAGGCATAAGAACAATACGAAATTAAAATAATGAATATACAGGCTGTGTTCAAAGATGGTATAATGACAGTTAAGAAAGTTATATGTTGGGCCTTTATGCTTTTTTTTGTTGTAGGGTGCTCCTCCTCTCAGCAGTTGCATGGCCCTAGGGGCGAGGTTTTTGATCGGGCTGCGGTTGTGTCTGCACAGGCTTTGGCGTCGGATATCGGTGTTGCAGTCCTCAAAAAAGGCGGTAATGCAGTAGATGCTTCCATAGCGGTGCAATTTGCCTTAGCGGTCGTTTATCCAAATGCAGGAAATATTGGTGGGGGTGGTTTTATGCTGTACCGCGGAAAAACGGGGGATATTGCGGCTTTAGACTTTCGAGAGAAAGCGCCAGCTGCGGCATCGCGGGATATGTATTTGGACAAGGCGGGTAATCCAATTACCGAATTGAGCCTGCTGGGGCAGTTGGCATCGGGTGTACCAGGCTCGGTAGCTGGCATGGATGCTGCGTATAAAAGATATGGCTCTTTGCCGTGGAAGCAGCTGTTACAGCCGGCAATTGATCTGGCGGAAAAGGGCTTCCCAATTTCGGAAAGACAGGCGGAAGAGTTTAATGCACATAAAGCGAAGTTCGAGAAGTATAACCCTCGGGGTGCCGCTATAATTCGAGATACACCCTGGAAAGCTGGAGATATTTTTGTGCAGCAGGAGCTGGCCTCTACGTTGATGCGTATTGCCCAATCTGGGCGTGATGGTTTTTATAGGGGCGAAACTGCCGATCTAATCGTTGCGGAAATGAAGGCTGGAAATGGCCTAATCACGCATCAGGATCTGCAGGATTATGAGGCCGTATGGCGTACCCCTATTGAAGGTTCATACAAAGGTTTTAGGGTAATTTCTATGCCTCCACCATCAAGTGGTGGTATTGCCTTGCTGGCCCTATTACAGTCTTTAGAACCGTATCCCTTAAAAAAATGGGGCTTCCAGTCCGACAGTACTGTGCGTGCAATTGTGGAGGCTGAAAGACGGGTATATGCGGATCGCGCTTCCTATTTAGGGGATCCGGATTTCTATAATGTTCCTGTCGCGCAGCTTACGGATGCTAAATTTAACCAAGAACGTATGCGGCAGGTGTCGTTGCAGAAAGCAACGCCGAGCGATATGGTGAAGGCTAGTATTTTCGACGGGGTAGAACCCGAGCATACCACGCATTTTTGTGTGGTGGATAAAGATGGAAATGCGGTGTCGTTAACGACCACCATAAACGATGCCTACGGCTCGTCTGTATGGGTGTCGGGTGCTGGTTTTTTGTTGAACAACGAGATGGATGATTTTTCGGTGAAAGCGGGATCACCAAATTTATATGGTTTAATTGGTGGTAAAGCGAATGCTATAGCGCCGCATAAACGTATGCTGTCGGCGATGACTCCGACAATATTGGAGAAAGATGGGAAGCTGAGCATGGTGGTTGGTACTCCAGGTGGGTCTACCATTATTACCTCCGTGCTGCAGAGTATATTAAATGTTTTGGAGTTTGATATGACTGCACAGGAGTCTGTGGATGCGCCCCGTTTCCACCATCAGTGGAAGCCGGATCGTGTGGATGTGGAGGATGGTGCTATTGCTGAACAGGTACGCCAAAGTTTAACAAAGGATGGTTATTCCATACATAAACGAAAGCCCTATGGCCGGGTGGAGAATATCGTTATTTTGCCCAATGGCAAGCTTCAAACTGGTGCGGATCGTAGAGGGGATGATACCGCAAAGGGATATTAAAATATAAAAGTGCTGCTGAAAGCCGGGATAAAAAAGCCGTCATTCGTAATGACCGAATGGCGGCTTTTTTTGTCCTTAAGATTAGGTGCCGTAAAAGCTGCGTCAAAAATTAATAGTATTGTACAGTTATAATCTTGTTATCCAATAGGCCGAAATTATTTCCTGAAGCTACTTTAAACAGGATCTCTGACCTACAGCCTGCTTGTTTGTTTGTTAAGCTGAAGCAGAACGTTTGCAACCTAAAATCAATTGCATAATCAGATGTTACAAAGAAGGTAGCGCAACTATTTTCAGCCAAGGGTATTTATCCCGGTATTCAACTATTTTTAGTAAAGCGCTAAAATTTATTTATGCCGAAATCTTAAATGTCTATACAGCAGAGGTCCATGTCAGGTTGTTTGCTGTAAACAGGGCTGCCGGATTATTGTATGATCGCTAAATGTAAACAGCGATGTATTCCAGGATCTATGCAGGCGTTAACATTGGCGAAGGAAATAGTATTGAAATATAGCCTGTTAAAGGATGTAGCTTTTGGTGATCGGAATAGGAGGGAAGGATGTTTACGATAGACTGCTCCATGAAAAAATCACCACAGGATTCTTGCAGCATGTTTTTAAGCAGGTTACAGCACAAAAATAAATTGCCATAAAATATAAAGAGGGCATTCTTTTGGGATGCCCTCTTTATATTTTATGGAGTTTAAGTGCTTAAAAACGCAAGTTTAAACCCAGCATAAAGTTCGTTGTGGCCTGTGGATAATAGAAGTTAAAGTATTCCCGGGAACCTTTACTTTCTAGTATCTGACTATATGTATAGCCGTTGGTGGTAAATTTAGTGTTGAATATATTGTTAACGGCCAGGTTAAGATCTATACGTTCGATGCCCAATGCTTTGAAGGTATAGTTTGCGGCTATATTGTTTACAAAAGAAGGTTTAATAGAACGCTCTTTTGCGGAGGTGTTATCTAAGTACATACGGGAAATGTATTTACTCAGGAAGCTAATCGATAAAGCCTCCATAGGGCGGTAGGTGAAATTGTTGGATAATACCGCTGCTGGCGATTTAGCAATATCAGTGTTGTCGTAATTAAAGGCCTTTTCACTTACTTTATTACCATTTTTATCCAACACAGGTACCATCTCTACAAAGTCTTTGATTTTATTGCGACTTAATGCCGCTGTAGCCGACCATAAAAATTGAGAACTTATGTTCCATGCGCCGTCGATTTCAATACCTGTACGGTAACTTTTAGGAACGTTAACCCGCAGCGCACTACCCGTATCGTTAAGGCTGCCCGTTTGTACCAGCTGATTTTTATATAACATGGCATACAAGTTTGCGCCGATGTTAAAACTTTCATTTTTAAAGCGATAACCGGCTTCAATATCCTGCATTTTTTCTGGTTTCGGGAATAAATTATTTGGGTTTTCTATATAATCTTTACGTATAGGCTCTTTCCCGGCATACGCATAGGATGCATACACATGGGAGGCTGGGTTAATAAAGTATGTAACGCCCGCTTTTGGATTGATGAAGTTTAAATTGTCTGAAATATGGATATTCTTAATTTTATTATCGTTGCCGTCCACTTTATACGTGACATTACGGTACTGAAGATCAACATTTAACAACCATTTATCCAGGCGGTAATCGGCTTTAAGGTATGTGTTAAAGTCATTTTTTACGGCGTTATTAAGGTAATATTTGTCGCCAAGGCTGCCATTGGAGGCATATTGAGCCCAGGTTATTTCGCCATAATGGTCACCTTTATACTGGTTATAAGCGCCGCCAAGAATAATATTAAAGGCCTGCGAAGGTTTGTAATTTATGGAATATGTTCCCCCATAGAAATGGTTATCCAACCACCTGCGGCGTATTAAATCTGTTTTTTTTAAGGTCGTATCCCCTAGAGTCACATTTTCTAATCCATACTCTGAAAACTTAGCGCCAGCTTTAAACTCTTCGAAATAGCCAGCTCCACGGGTATAATGTAAGGCCGCGTTTACCCGAAGATCCGATGCCCATTGGCCACTATATTGCAAGTGTGCATGCGTTTGGGTGTAGTTATCGGTTTGATTGGGGTAGGTATAATAATTATACTTACGATCTCCCTGCATAAAACGATCGTATTCTGGGCCGCTAAACAGCCAGAAGGAGTCGTTTGCATAGCGCTGTAGCTCGGCTTTATCGCCCGTTAGAAGCGGCTCAGCCGTACCATACCAAGCCTGGTAGGTTTTCTCCTTGCCCGAGAATACCGTAGCTTTTAGGGTATGTTTTTCGGTATATAAGCCCCCGTCTACATAAAATGATTTCAGATCCGACGAAGCACGCTCGATATAACCATCCGATGAAATTCGCGATAATCGTGCGTTAAAGGCATACTTGTTGTTTAATAATCCAGATCCAACTTTAAGGGTATTTTTCCAGGAATTGTAGGAGCCAAAGCTGTTGTTAAATTCGGCATATGGGCTAGCCTCCAATGCATCGGTTTGTATGTTTAAGGAGGCGCCAAACGCTCCAGCACCATTTGTTGACGTACCAATACCCCGTTGAACCTGTATACTTTCTACGCTCGAGGCAAAATCGGGGAGGTTAACGAAAAAGGAGCCCATACTTTCGGCATCGTTTAAGGGAATACCATTTAAGGTTACATTAATACGAGCATTATCGGATCCTCGTATAGTCATATTGGTATAACCAATACCAGCACCGGCATCCGAGCCTACAACGACACCAGGCGTCTGATCCAAGAGATAGGGGATGTCGCGCCCCAGATTATTACGACGGATTTCGCTTTTATTGATGTTTTTAAATGTCGTTGCCGAATTATCTTTCGCACGTGAAGCATAAACAAAGGCATCGGCCATTATATTTTGGTCGGGCTGTAGTTGAATCAATACCGTATGCTGCCCCTGGTTAAGGGTGGTACGAAATTCTTGAAAACCTAAGAAACGAACCGTAACACGGGCGGCATGGTTATCTTTTACGACAAAAGATACGCTACCATCGGCGTTGGTTTGTTTGGACTTCCCTTCTACATATACCGTAGCACCGGGAATGGCTATAGATTTGTTGTCGGTAACTTTTACCGATAAGGTTTCCTGGGCTATACCCAGCATAACTGTAAGGCAAAATGCTCCAGTGGCATAAAGCTGTTTAAACATAATATAATAATGAAATTGAGTTAAACTAAATTATTGCAAGGGGTTACAATAATGGCAAATTTAACCGCCCTTTTCCCTACGCTGGCATTATCCAGATCAGGTATGTCGTCCTGCACAAAAAAAAATTAAAATGCAGCTTGACAGGGTATAATCTCAGCCTTTTTTTGTGTTCTATGAACAAGGCACCCCTAATTGATTCGGTAAAAGTACAGTATTTGGTGGAGAAAAAACGACTAATTGTAGTTTTTTTTTGTCAAAATTAAATTATTGGTATTAAAATTGAATTAATATAAAAACATTTAGAAAGTTCTTGTCTTTCATAGTGCTTAGGATTAATTTTGTGGGGTGATGGAGGACAATTAAGGAGGAATATATGATAGTTTATTATGCTGCAGATTACGTGATGCCAATCACGGGATTGCCCATTAAAAATGGAGTAATTGGAATGGATCAGGATGGAAGAGTAGTTGGAGTCTACGAGAGATTTAATGCTCCACCGAATATAAAAATTACAGAATTGTCGGGAGTTTTAATCCCGGGATTTGTGAATACTCATTGTCACTTAGAGCTTTCCCATTTGAAAGGTCAGATTGCGCAGAACACTGGTCTTGTTACGTTTATTGGCGAGGTTATCGGAAAGCGTAAGGCCGATGATAAGCTGGTTCAGGAGGCGATGGAAAAGGCCGATGAAGCCATGTATGCTGCAGGTATACAGGCCGTTGGAGACCATGTTAACGGTTCTATTTCTGCGCAGGTGAAGGAGAAGAGTAAAATGCACTACCATACCTTTGTAGAGATTATTGGTGTCAAGAAGGACGAAGCTAGGGAGAAAATAGATGCTGCAAGGGAAATCGAATTTAATTTCGATGCGGGCCATGCCTCTATTACGCCACACGCCCCATACTCCTGTTCCAAGGAAATGCTTAAAGTTTTTAAGAAATCCATTGCTTCCAACAATATCATCTCTATACATAATCAAGAAACTGAAGAAGAGAATAAGTTTTTCCGATACAAGAAGGGGGATTTTTTAGGTTTTTACGAACGCATGGGTCTTCCTTTAGAAGATTTTAAGCCGCAGGCGCGCAATTCAATACAATCGTATCTTCCGCTATTGCCGATGGAAAATAAAACTATTTTAGTGCACAACACTTTTACCTCTTCGAAAGATGTTGATTTTATTGAGCGTATGGAGCGCGATGTTATCTTTTGTTTGTGTCCGAAGGCGAATTTGTATATCGAAGGAAGTCTGCCGAATATTAATATTCTAAAGAATAATAAATTTTTAATGACTTTAGGTACAGATAGTTATGCTTCTAATGATAGCTTAAGTATTGTGGAAGAATTAAAAACCCTACATGCCAACTTTAAAGATCTCGATCTACAGGATACCCTGAAATGGGCCACCTTAAATGGTGCTAAAGCATTGGGTTTAGAGCAGGAGTTGGGTTCTTTGGATGTTGGTAAGCGACCAGGTTTAATATTATTGAAAAATATAGAGCATTTAGCACTAACTGAAAAGGTCGAAGTAGAGCGCATTGTCTAAGTAAATAAATTGTTTACTTTTGCTTTAATGAAGCATTGGAATATCAAGGTTACAGGAAAAGTGCAAGGCGTATATTTCCGAGCGACAACAAAAGCTGTTGCTGACCAGTTGGGTGTAAAGGGATTTGTTGTTAACCAGCCGGATGGTTCTGTTTATATAGAAGCCGAGGGTGATGGTTTTGCATTGGAAGCCCTATTGGATTTTTGTAATGAGGGCACAGATAGGGCTGTGGTGGAAGCGGTAAGTTTTACTGAACACGATGATATCAAAGGTTTTCAGAATTTTGAGGTCCTAAAAAAAATCAAAAACTAAACTGTGTCTTCCGTTAGAAAACTGCTTAGCGACACCATGATTTATGGTTTAAGTACAATCATTGCTCGTGTACTTAATTTCTTGTTAACGCCCATCTTTACCCACAAATTTCCGACTGCTGTATATGGCGTTTTTACCAATCTGTATGCCTATGCTGCCATGATAAATGCCGTATTAGCATTGGGGATGGAAACGACTTATTTCCGGTATTTGCAGCGCGTGGAAAAAGAAGATCGCAGCAAAATATTTAACAATAGCTTCCTTATTACCCTTGTTACGAGTACGCTATTTATACTTACCTTATTTATTTTTATAAACCCTATTGCGGCTTGGCTTGGCGAAGGGAAACAGGTGGCAGATGCGGCGGAGTATGTTTCCTATGTAAAGTATTTCGGCGTCATTCTTGCGGCAGATGCTTTGGCTGTTATACCTTTTGTGAAGCTCAGAGCCGAAGGTAGACCTTTGGTATATGGTGCCATAAAATTGATTAATATTTTTGTATTGGTATTGAGCAATTGCTTTTTACTATTCTGGTTGCCCGCATTGGTTAAAGATTCTTCTTTTTGGCAGCAATTTGCTTCAGGTTGGTTTCATGAAGGCTGGCTAGGTAATGTGTTTATATCCAACCTAATAGCGAGTATAGTAACGCTGTTGCTCTTATTGCCGCAGCTTCGTGCTTTCAAATTTGCACCAGACAAAGCGCTTATCCGTAGTATGTTGGCCTATAGTCTTCCCATATTAATTGCCAATGTGTCCTATATTATTAATGAGCATTTGGACAAAATGATGTTTCCACGCCTTTTGCCTGGCGAGCTGGGCGATCGCGATTTAGGGATTTATGGTGCTGTCGCTAAATTAGCGATCTTCCTTAATCTTTTTATTACGGCATTTAGGCTGGGGGTAGAGCCCTTTTTCTTCTCGCATGCCAAACATGAGAATGCACGTAAAACTTATGCTTCGATTATGGATTATTTTATAATTGCCATGGTCGTTGTTATGGTGGGTATTTGTGCCAACCTAGACTGGCTGAAGTATTTTATTAAAGGGGGTGATAAGGAGAGCTTAGGGTATTGGTCGGGATTATATATTGTGCCGATATTGCTGTTTAATAATGTATTATTAGGGATCTACATGAATTTATCGGTATGGTATAAGTTGTCGGATCAAACCCGGTATGCGCTTTATATTTCAGGTATTGGCGCCGTATTGACCATCATTTTAAATATTGTATTTATCCCCCATTATTCATTTTTGGGAGCTGTGCTTTCTACAACACTTGCCTATAGCATCATGGTTATTTTAAGTTATGTATGGGGGCAAAAAAACTATCCTATTCCCTACCATACACGTAGCAATTTGTTTTATTTATTCGGAGGTGCAGGCCTGTCGGCGTTGATATTTTACGGGTTAGATAGTACGGTCTGGATCAGCAATGGGTTATTCTTGTTGTTTATCCTTTTTATCGTAAGGAAGGAAAAGAATAAGGTTTTAGCTTTGTTGCGTAAAAAGTAAATATACAATTGATTGATAAAATAAAAAGAGATAAAAAAGGCATGCCTTTTTTATCTCTTTTTATCCAATAAATTCTTCGCTAAAATTATGTTTTATTTCTTCAAGAACTTCTTGTATCTCCTCAAAGGATTGTAAACTGACCAGTTTCATACGGTATTCTTTGAAATTAGGAATACCTTTAAAATAATTAGCATAGTGACGGCGCATTTCAAATATTCCCGTTTTATCGCCTTTCCACTCAATAGATTTTGTTAAATGCGTACGGCATACCTCC
This sequence comes from Sphingobacterium sp. Mn56C, assembly GCF_049319645.1. Taxonomy (NCBI): domain Bacteria; kingdom Pseudomonadati; phylum Bacteroidota; class Sphingobacteriia; order Sphingobacteriales; family Sphingobacteriaceae; genus Sphingobacterium; species Sphingobacterium sp. Mn56C. Next base: position 185,601 of record NZ_JBMOUC010000003.1, on the reverse strand, counting down.
ACGCGTTCGCCAATTGTTGGGCCATCTAAATACATGCCCGTTTCAAAGAAATGTTTGATTTCTCTGAATATCCACGGATATCCGATAGAGGCACGGCCTATCATGATGCCATCAACCTCATACTCCTGGCGCCAAGCGGCAGCTTTTTCAATCGAGTCTACATCACCATTTCCAAAAATAGGTATGGTAATACGTGGGTTTCTTTTTATATCACGGATCATGCTCCAATCGGCTTGTCCTTTATACATCTGAGCACGTGTACGTCCATGTATAGACAGAGCCTTTATACCGATATCCTGCAAACGTTCAGCTACTTCGTACACATTCTTGGTGTTATCGTCCCACCCCAGGCGTGTTTTTACGGTAACAGGTAAATCTGTTGCTTCTACAACCGCCTTTGTCATAGCCACCATCTTATCGATATCCTGCAATAAAGATGCACCGGCACCACGGCAAGCCACATTCTTTACAGGGCAGCCGTAGTTAATATCGATTAAATTAGGACCTGCCTGTGCACAAATTTCTGCCGATTGGCGCATATGCTCAATATCGGAACCAAAAATCTGTATACCAATAGGCCGCTCATACTCGAAAATATCCAGCTTCTGTCGCGATTTTGCCGCGTCTCGTATCAAGCCCTCCGAGGAGATAAACTCCGTATACATCATATCCACTCCGTTTTGTTTACACACAAAACGAAAAGGAGGGTCGCTAACATCCTCCATCGGAGCTAGCAACAATGGAAACTCTCCTAAATCAATATTTTCGCCAATTTTTACAGACATTTTGCAAAATTAGAAATAATAAAGACAAAAATGAAAAAGCCACCCTAATGTTGAAGTAAACATGACAAACCCACGGCCTTTATAACTGCGCTACAAATGCTTTTATGGCCAGCTGTGGATTGTCGGTTTTCATAAAATTTTCGCCAATAAGGAAACCCTGAAAACCACGCTGCTTAAGATCGCGTATGCTTTCCGGGTCAGAAATGCCACTTTCTGATACTTTAATATACGGCGAAGGAATTAAGTTTACCAAGTTATACGAATGCTCCAGAGATACCGAGAAATCCTTTAGATTGCGGTTGTTTACCCCAATAGCATCAATATTTTCTATGGTATTAGCAAAAAGCTCTTCTTCATTATGTACCTCAAGCAAAACATTTAATCCCAATTCCTTGGCATATGCTGCCAAGGTTTTAACCTCTGCAGGACTTAAGCAAGCGGCAATCAATAATATAATATCGGCGCCATACGCTTTCGCTTCTGCAATTTGATAGGCATCAACAATAAATTCCTTGCGTAACAAGGGAATGGTTAATACCTCGCGTGCTGCCGTAAGATCGGCCAAGCTACCTTGGAAGAAGTCAGGGTCTGTAAGCACCGATATAGCCGAAGCACCGGCCGCTTGATAACCTTTTACCACCTCCTGTACCGTAACGTTGCCATTGATTAAACCCTTGGATGGCGATGCTCGTTTAAACTCAGCAATGATACCCGTTCTTTCAGGGTTTAATATGGACGCTTTTAAGTTGTAACAGGTTCTTGAAAACAAGGGATACTGCTGCAATTCTTCAACTGTAGTTTTTGCCTTTGCCTCCGCAACTTCAATTTTTTTCTTTGCGACGATTTTATCTAGTATGGTCATATCTTTCGTATTATCCGTTAATCCAGTTTGCAAGTAAAATCTTTCCATTATCGGTAAGGATAGATTCGGGGTGAAATTGCATGCCACGCACATCATAAGTGCTGTGCGATAATGCCATAATTATTCCGTTCTCGTCTATTGCTGTTACCTTTAAACTATCGGGTAACGATTCTTTTTCTACCGCCCAGGAGTGGTAACGCCCAATTTTAGAGTCTTCGGGAAAATTTTTAAATAGTCTTTCCGATTTATCTGTTATGTGTATAGAGGAGGCTACCCCATGCAATGGCTTAGGCATATTAAAAAGTTTGCCGCCAAATACCTCAGCGATAGCCTGTTGTCCAAGACAAATCCCCAGAATACTTTTTGTTGCTGCGTAAGTACGTATAACATCTAACAATAGCCCCGCTTCTTCTGGAATACCAGGCCCTGGAGATAACAATATTTTATCGAACTGCTCCAAATACTCCAGTTCAAATTTATCATTTCTTACGACCTCATATGTCTCGCCAAGCTCTTGTAAAAGATGTACTAAATTATACGTGAATGAATCGTAGTTATCTATAACAATAATTTTATTTTTGCTCATTATATATACTTTCTTGAGGCTGCTCTACTGCGGTCAGATTTACTGTAGCCGTTAGGGTTTGAAATTTTTGAATATACTGTTTACGAAGAGTTTGCAGCTCTTCGATGCGCTGTTCTATGGTTAAGATGCTGGACGAGAAATGGTCCGGCGTTTCGCAATAATCGATTGGGCGTATCATATGTCCTGTGCTAATTCTAAAGCGCGGCGTAGGGCCGCAATTTTGTTGTTTACCTCTTGCAATTCTTTTTCCGGATCAGAGTCCAGCACAATACCAGCGCCAGCCTGATAGTGTAAAACATTTTTCTTACTTAAAAAAGAACGTATCATAATGGCATGGTTAAAATCGCCATTGAACCCCATAAAGCCGATGGCACCCGAGTAGAATGAGCGTTGTAAGCCCTCGTAGCGATCGATTAGCGTTAAGGCCATATGCTTCGGTGCTCCAGACAGTGTTCCGGCAGGATAAGTATCGCCAACGACATCAAAGGGGTTAGCGCTAGGATTAAGTTGTCCGGATACTTTGGAAACTAAGTGTATAATATGCGAGTAGTACTGCGCCTCCTTATACGATTTAACCTTCACCTGAGTGCAATGTCTGCTCAAATCATTACGCGCTAAGTCGACCAGCATAACATGCTCGGCAGATTCTTTAGGGTCATTTTTAAGTGCTTCGGCAATCTTCTCGTCTTCCTCCATATTTCCAGTACGTTTAAATGTTCCGGCAATCGGATAAATTGTGGCTTCCCCTTTTTTGATGGTTAACTGAGCCTCTGGCGAAGAGCCAAATAACTTAAAGTCGCCATAATCGAAGTAAAAAAGATAAGGCGAAGGGTTGATGGATCTTAAAGCGCGGTATACATTAAACTCGTCGCCCAAAAAGGGTGTTGAAAACGCCCGTGAGGGTACAATCTGAAAAACATCGCCACGGCGGATATGCGTTTTCATTTTCTCGACGAGGGTTTTAAATCCGTCGTCGGTCATATTCGAGCTTTCCTCGCCATTTAGACTGAATGAATATTCAGGGAAGTTCTTATTCTGTATCAGGTATTCCATACGTTCCAAATCAGAATCCTCGTTTTCCAAGAGATTTTCAAAGATATACAGTTGGTTTCGGAAGTGGTCTATAGCAATGACATACTTGTAAATATGGTACTGTAGAAAAGGTATTTTACGGCTGTCATCCAGTTTAGCTGTAAGGTTAATATCTTCAAAATGCTCCACTGCATCGAAAGAAAAATAACCGAAAAGACCATTAGAAATTAGGTTGACCTCTGGAATAGCTGTAGCTTCGAAGGATTCTCTAAAATCTGAGACCTCTTGACGAAGGTTTATGGTATCCGCATTTTTGCTGATTTTTTCTTGGTTTGGATACTGTATTACAAGCTCATTCTCGTTTAATACAATGCCAGCAAGCGGTTGACAACAGATATAACTGATGTTATTGTCACGGCTATGGTACTCCGAACTCTCTAACAAAAGACTATTTGGGAAGGAATCCCTAAGGCGTAGGTAGATGCTTACAGGTGTTGTGGTATCTGCAAGCAGTTTTTTGTAATTTGATTTAAATAGATAAGCCATATCGCTAAAAATAGTTTTCAATGTTAATAAAAAAAGCCCGACGAATTAACGCCGGGCTTTATTTTTGTTGTTTTGGTTGATTATGAAAAATCTTTATGCATTATACCAAATACAGCTACATCCCGACGCTTTTGCACCAGGCCACCACCAGAATTGATATGTCATTTGTTTGTTCATTATAATGCAAAATTATAATATTTTTCAAATAATCAAACTATAATTATAAATAAATTAAAAAAATGTGTTAAAACTTAGTCATTTAATAAATCAGGCCTTCTTTCCTGCGTTCTTTTAAGCTGCTGTTCATCGCGCCAGGCATTGATTTTAGCCTCGTTGCCACTTAATAAGATATCCGGTACGCGATGTCCTTTGTAATCTGCCGGGCGGGTATAAATTGGAGCATCCAATAACCCATCTTGAAAAGAATCCGATAAGGCGGAGGTTTCATCCGAAAGAACACCCGGTATTAAACGTGTAATCGCATCTACAACAATTGCGGCCGGAAGCTCTCCCCCAGAAAGGACATAATCGCCGATTGATATTTCTTTGGTTACGAAAATATCACGTATACGTTGATCAATACCCTTATAATGACCGCATAAAATAATAATATTTCCACGTGTCGACAAATCGTTTGCTATCTCTTGGTTTAACGTAATGCCGTCTGGTGTCATATAAATAATCTCGTCGTAATCACGTTCGCTTTGCAGCTTTTCAATACAGGCAGCAAAAGGTTCGATCTGCATCACCATACCAGAGCCCCCTCCATAAGGGTAGTCGTCGACAGATTTATGCTTGTTGGTCGCATAATCACGTAAATTATGTACATGAATTTCAGCCAGACCTTTCTTTTGGGCTCGCTGTAATATGGAGTGAGCAAAAGGGCTCTCCAATAAAGAAGGTAATACTGTGATAATATCAAAACGCATCTTGCAAAGATAATAGTTCGTAATTAGTATTGTATGTTTTGACTGTCTTATTCCTGGAATAATTTGTTGAATTGTAGTAGTTGAAAATGAAACTAACGTGCTTTTTTTTATCTATATATTTAGTAAAGAGTATTTTTTTTTTTACCCAATAGTTTAAGCGGGAAATCTTGTGTTAAGCCTTTGGTGTTAAATATTTGGCAATCAAAACTAATAATAGGAAAATTTAATTTCTAATGTTGTTCTATCGAAAAACTAAATAATTGTCCTACAGGTTTTTATTTATTTTTTTATTTACAATAAGGTAGTGTGGTATGTATTATTAGTTATAATATAAAATTAAATTATTAACTTAGAGTATACTAAGGGCTATCAAAGCCAGATTATTAACAATTTATTATCATTTTTTTTAACTAATCTTTGTTCACATGGGGAAAAAACTGCTCAGTTTTTTTATTGTGCTCCTATCATTAATTGATATTTCTATGGCACAAAGCCGAAGGGTTACAGGTAGAGTAACCTCGGTTGAAGGTAAATCCCTTTCCGGTGTTTCTGTATTTCAAAAGCAAAGCGCTAAGGGCGTTTCGACAGATGCATCTGGGGTTTATTCTATTGAAGTTCCGCAAGGAACGACGTTGGTTTTTCAATATGTTGGATTTCAAAGAAAGGAGGTTGTCGTAGGCAGCAGTGCCGAAATCAATGTTCAGCTGGAGTCTGACGATAAAACTATTGACGAGGTCGTAATTACGGGTATGGGGTTACGTGTTGACAAACGTTTGTTTACTGGTGCAACCTCAAAAATTTCAGGTGAAGCTGCTGCTATTGGCGGCCTTCCAGATCCTAGTCGAGGTCTAGAAGGTAGGGTTGCCGGGGTGAGTGTGCAGAATGTTTCGGGGACATTTGGTACTGCACCCCGAATCAAAGTCCGTGGAGCAACTTCGTTATATGGTAGCTCGAAACCTCTTTGGGTTGTAGATGGTGTTATTCTAGAAGATGTTGCGGATGTTTCGTCTGATGCGCTTTCTTCTGGAGATGCCTTAACTTTAATTAGTTCTGCTGTAGCAGGATTAAATGCGAATGACATTGAATCTTTTCAAATTTTAAAAGATGGTTCTGCAACTTCAATCTATGGAGCTAGAGCAATGGCGGGTGTAATTGTTATTACAACTAAACGCGGTGTTGCTGGTCGAAATGCTATTACGTATTCCGGTGAATATACTTCCCGCGCTATACCACGTTATACGGAGTTCAATATTATGAATTCCCAAGAGCAGATGTCTGTTTATAAGGAGATGTACCAAAAAGGGTATCTACTTTTGGCGGAAACTTCAAACGCTTCTTCGAGTGGTGTTTATGGTAAGATGTATCAATTGATTAACGAGGGTAAACTTTTTAATGACTTATATCTTGGTGGTGCCGAAACAAATAAATATTTAAGGCAAGCGGAGTATCGTAATACCGATTGGTTTGATGAATTATTTAGTACGGGTTTGCAACATAATCACTCCGTGAGTTTATCCTCTGGTACAGAAAAGGCGCAATATTATGCTTCCTTGAGTGGCTTAGTAGATCCCGGATGGACAAAAGCTAGTAGTGTTGATCGTTATACGTATAACCTGAATGCAAATTATAACATTTTCAATAATTTTAAGTTAAATATCATCACCAATGGTTCATACCGTAATCAAAAGGCTCCAGGTACATTAGGCCAAAGTACGGATGTCGTTTTTGGTGAGGTGAAACGTGATTTTGATATCAATCCATATATGTATGCGATGAATACTTCGCGAACAATGGATGCTAGGGAGTATTATGTGCGTAATTATGCACCTTTCAATATTTTAAACGAATTAGAAAATAATTATATTGATAATAAAGTTACAGATTTAAAATTTCAAGGGGAGTTAACCTGGAAGCCGCTAACAAACCTAATGTTCACTGCGTTAGGTAGTTTACGTTATCAAGGTACTGCCCAACACCATCATATTAAAGATCGCTCCAATCAAGCTATTGCATACCGTTGGATGCCAACTACTGCCATTCGAGATTTAAATCCTTATCTGTATAAAGATCCAAATGACCCTTATGCATTGCCAATTAGCGTATTGACGGAAGGGGGGATTTACAATCGTTCAGACTATGATTTGCTGACTAAAGATTTTAGATTTACAGTGCAGTATGATAAAAAATTTGATGATAAAAATAGTTTAACCCTATTCGGGGCGACTACCATTAATGATGCCAAACGTACCAACACTTGGTTTAGGGGCTGGGGTATGCAATATGATTTGGGAGAAATTCCTTATGTAGTATACCAAACATTTAAACGAGGGCAGGAGGAAAATTCTCCGTATTATAGGTTAGTAAATACGCGATCTCGTGAGGCTGCGTTTTTAGTTAACGCTAACTATAGTTACGATAATAAATATATCCTTAATGGATCGGCTCGTTATGAAGGCTCTAACCGTTTAGGTATGACAACATCATCGCGCTGGATGCCTTCTTGGAATATTTCAGGCGCTTGGAATATTCATCAAGAAAATTTCTTCGAAGATTTAACACCTGCGCTTTCTCACCTAATGGTTAAGGCATCTTATAGCTTAACAGGAGATAGAGGCCCATCGAATGTAACGAATTCTAGAGCGGTAATTTCAGCATACAATCCATGGAGGCCGAACGTAATTGATTCAGAGTCTGGACTAGAGGTTCGTGATCCTGAAAATAGAGGGTTAACTTATGAGAAGAAAAAAGAGATTAACTTAGGCTTGAGTGCCGGGCTTTTAGACAATAGAATTAACCTAGAATTCGACTGGTTTAAACGTAATAATTTTGACCTTATTGGTTTTATCAATACGCAAGGTGCTTCGGGAACGATCTACAAGATGGGTAATGTTGCGAATATGAAATCGCAGGGAGCTGAGTTGAGTGTAACGGGGCATATATTTAGGGATACCAAATTTAAGTGGACGACCAATTTTATATACACACATGTAACGAATAAGGTTACGGATTTAAAAACTCAAAGTAGGGTTATTGACTTGATTACAGGAAATGGTTTTGCCTTAGAGGGGTATTCAGCAAGATCGTTGTTTTCTATTCCTTTTGCGGGTTTAAATAATGAGGGTTTGCCAACTTTCAATAATAAGAATGGAGAGACTACGGTTTCTGGTATTTATTTTCAAGAGACTGATGATTTATCTTTCTTGAAATATTCCGGTACAACTGAACCTACGGATATGGGTAGCTTAGGGAATACATTTACCTATGGTGGTTTCAGGTTAAATGTATTTATGACCTACTCTTTTGGCAATGTTATTCGTTTGAATCCTATTTTCCGTAACAGCTATACGGATTTTATGGCGATGCCTAGGGAATTCAAAAATAGATGGGTTATACCAGGAGATGAGGACCGTACAACCATTCCTACCATTGCAACGACTAGGCAAAATAGAAACGATACAGATTTAAAAATTGCCTACAGTTCCTACAATTACTCTACAGATCGTATTGCTAAAGGAGATTTTATCCGTCTTAAGGATGTTTCTTTGGCGTATGAGTTTCCAAAGGAAAAAATTGCTGCTTGGAAATTATCTTCATTGGGTTTACGTTTTAATGCGACAAATCTATTTTTAATTTATGCGGATAAAAAGCTTAATGGTCAGGATCCAGAATTCATAAACTCTGGAGGTGTCGCGGCTCCTATACCTCGTCAATACACGCTTACATTAAGATTAGGTTTATAACATAGCAGGTTTGAACATGAAAAAGAAATTTAATATACTATTACTACTAGGAACGTTAGGGTTGTCTCTTTCATCCTGTAATAAATACCTGGATTTGATGCCAGATAATAGGACAGAACTTAATGAAGAAAAAAAGATAACTAAAATTTTAGTTTCTGCATATCCTACAACTTCCTATACTTTAATTACTGAACTTAGTTCAGATAATGTGGATGATTATGGGCCTCGAAACCCTAATACCGTACGGTTGTACAACGAGCTATTTCGCTGGAATGATGTTTCGGAGATAGGTTTGGATACGCCAAATGATTTATGGGAGTCTTGTTATAAGGCGATTGGAAGTGCTAATCAGGCTTTAAATGCCATTGTTGAATTAGGAAATCCAGAAAGCTTAAAAGCGGAGAAAGGAGAAGCTTTATTGGCTAGGGCTTATAGTCATTTTATTTTGGTGAATGTATTCTCTATGCATTATACCACGAAAGATTCGAATAAGGACTTAGGGATTCCGTATTTAACAAGTCCAGAAACAGAGCTTTCGCCACAATATTCTCGTGGTACTGTAAAAGAGGTATACGATCATATTACCAAGGATATCGAAGAAGGACTTCCGTTAATTAATGATGCCATCTATAATTCGACACCAAAGTTCCATATGAATAAGGCTGCATCCTATGCTTTTGCAGCACGTGTTGCCTTGTATATGCAGCAATGGGCGAAAGCGGTTGATTATGCCAATAAAGCTATTGGTGTTAACCCCATAATGCGTAATACCACTGCCTTAGCAAATAGTGGCGCACAATCACCTGTGCAGATGGGTGTTTTCTATAATGCGAGTACGGAAAGGGCGAACTTGTTAATTCAGACCGGTTTTAGTAATGCTGGACTTGTATTTGGCCCATATTATGAAGGGTCTAAGTATAGTCATGGTAGTTTAATTTATAATACCGAGACTTGGGGAGCGCCAGGTGCTTGGGGAAAATTGAATTCTACAGCATTTAGACCTAGATTGTATGAATATGGTGGTACAAATCTTGATAAAGTTGTTGCACCACATCAGCCTTATTTATTTGAGTTTACAGATCCTGTAGCACAGATTGGATACCGACATAATATTTACGCACCGTTTACTGTAGAAGAGACGATGTTAGTTCGTGCAGAAGCAAATATTATGCTGAAGAAATATCCTGAAGCTGTCGAGGAGCTAAAGCGTGTAATCAATAATAAATTGGTAAACCCTGTTTCGGCTGCATTTGGTCTTGCACAGATTAATACTTGGGCAAAGGAAACCCCTTATTTTACGGCTTCGCTTCCTACACCAAAGAAACAACTGGCGCCAGATTTTTTGGTTGAGGCTGGAGATCAGGAAAACTTGTTGCACTTTTTGTTGCATGTGCGCAGGAATGAAACGTTACACTTAGGCTTACGATGGTTTGATATTAAGCGTTATGGTATTGAGGTTGAGCGTCGTGTATTGGAAGCAGGGACTGTTGTAGCTTCTATAGAATCGGCTACTAAATTAGTGAATAGAGATAAACGCCAGGCATTGCAGCTGCCAAAGGCTGTTATTGCAGCAGGTTTACAAGCTAACCCTAGATAAAAATTGGAAATTATGAAAAAGAAATATTTGTATTTATTACTTGGGATAGGATTGAGTGTTTCCTGTTCAAAGGAAAAATTAGACTCGAATAGTATTTTTGTTGATTCTTCTATTGCATTAAATGAATTGGATAAATATGTAGAACGCGAGTATACAAAACCGTATAATATTGCAGTCATTTATAAGTATGTCGACAAAGAATCGGATATGAATTATAATTTAAGTCCGGCAAATTATGAGAGCTCTATACGTATGACGCGTTTAATTCAATATTTGGCAATTGAGGCGTACGATAAAGTCACAGGAAGTAAAGATTTTATCCATGCTTATTTTCCTAAGATTTTAAATTACATAGGGTCTCCGGCGTATAATAATAACGGTACTATAGTTTTGGGGACAGCCGAAGGGGGAAGGAAGATTTCAATCTATAATTTAAATCAGCTTACGGCAGCGAATTCAACAAATGCTGCGCTTTTAAGAGAAAGGTATTTTCATACGATTCACCATGAGTTTGCTCATATTCTAAATCAGAATAAACCTTTTAGTATTAATTTTAATCAAATCTCTTCTAAGGACTATGTTAATGATGCTTGGAATACCTTATTTGATACGAACGCTAAGGCTGCACAGAAAGGTTTTATTTCACCCTATGCCGGGAAAGAGGCGAACGAGGACTTTGTCGAGTTAATTGCATTTTATGTCACGCTAACTCCGGCACAGTGGAATGCACGTATAAATGCTGGTGGCACAGGAGCAGCAGGCGTAGCTGGGCGAAATATTATCCTGAACAAATTTGGTATTGTGAAGGAATATATGTTAAATTCCTGGGGAATAGACTTGGATATTTTACGAGACGAGGTGCTGGAAAGAACGGCTGCTTTGAAAGATTTTGACCAATTGAATATTAAATAGCTTATTATGAGAAATAAAAATATTATTGTCTTAGCAATCTTATCCGTTTTGATATTCTTTGGGTGTAAACGGACTCAAGATGAAATTTTTGATAAGTCACCTTCGGTAAGGATGGATGAAGCTATTACACATATATACAGTGTGTTGCGTGCTAATCCCAATGGTTGGATAATCCGTTATTTTCCACATCCTGAACAAGAATTCGGTGGCTACTCGCTCTTTGCGAAATTTACCTCGGACGCTGAGGTCTCTTTAACTTCTGATATTAATTTATCTACAATAAAAAGTTCGTATGCTGTAGTGCCTGAGGGAGGGCCAATTCTAACTTTTAATTCCTATAATAAAGTGATTCACTATTTCTCTGAACCCGGGGTAGATAGTGGCAACGGGGCCAACGATACTGGAATGGGAGGTGATTTTGAATTTATTGTATTGGAGGCAACAGAAAAAGGAATTGTTTTAAAGGGTAAGAAGTCAGGAAATACCATTCTAATGGAGCCGATGGATGCTACTGGCCAAGCTGTTCACGATAGTTATATTGAATTTGCAGCATTTTTTGATAATCAAACGTACTTTCTTTTTGAGAATAAAGCGGGCGATATAGAGGATGTTAATCTTGGGCAACGAACTTTTCAGCTTCCTGAAGATTTGAATGGTCCTTTAATTACCTTCCGCGTTGTACCTGATGGCTTGGATTTGTATAAAGAAACAGAAATTCGTGGTGTTAAGGTAAAGAAATTAAAGTATGTAGCGCCTTCCGCTCAATACCTTAAAGGTTATTTTACAGATGAGAATTCTACCTTTAAATTTATTCCACAACCACCGCCTTTAAACATCTTGTTTAGAGATAATGTTTGGGCAACATCTTATAAAAATATAGGTCCTATTGGGCAAGGATTTTGGGATGGTGCAAAAATTAAATTAACTCAAGCGGGGTATACCGTAGATAATTTCTATGTGGGTACAATTTCTGGATTTCAGGGGCTATTCTGGTCTATGCAAAGAGGAGCGGTTTTTGGTGGTGTAACTATCAATATCATTCCTGTATTTGGAACAACAGATCAGGTGCGTATTACCTTTGACGGAAGGATCGTTGGAAATATTACGGGAGCTATGTGGTCGAGTGGTTTAAATGACTTTTTTTCACCATTTAGTTCGCGTGTATTTAAGATTACAAATAGTAGTGGTACAGAAAATCCTAAAGAACTCTTACTGCAGGATGTTGTAAATCAAAACAATTGGTTTAAGTTTTTTGTGGATGATATTGATGATCCATTTAATAATTAACGCCAGCTGATTTATTGGTTTTATTAGGACGCCTTTTGAGGCGTCCTTTTTTTATGTTTTCTTACAATTCCTGCATGCTTTTTATAGCGATAAAAAAAGTTTAGTTTATTTAAAACGTTTGGTTACGATGCTATCCTTCTATTTCGTTACACTAAATTGGTTTATACGTGTAAAATTTTGATTTTTTTAAAATGATAAAGACTAGATTAATTTTTTTTTATTTAAGTGTTAGTTACGTATGTTTTGATTTATTTACGGTGCCTTAATTTAATTGTTGATGTTGCATTTATCCTATTGTTATATGAAATATTGATTATAATAAAAGTTTTTTATGTATTGTAACAACTTATTAAACGTATTATAGGCAAAATTAAATATTGAATTTATATTATTTTGCCTTTTATTTGTTTCGCAAAAAAGATGGTTTGTTTTCAAAAATATGGTTTGTTTTTTTTTGAATTACAACAATATTATGTTTTTTTTAAAATACTTGTAATAACAAGTTTAAGAATATATATTTGGGATATATTAACATTTTTTAACAAGTGTTGATAATGAATTCTAACCGGAATTTTTTAACTAAACAAAACAAACATTTATGAAACAAAAACTACTAAGTTTTTTATTGGGAGGGGCTATTTTGACTTCGGTGGCTTTCGCTCAAGAAAAAAAAGTATCTGGGCAAGTACTAACAAGTTCAGGTAGGGCGGTAGCTGATGTTACTGTACAAGTTTCTGGGACTAGTATTGTTACAAAAACTGACGCCAATGGTAATTATTCAATATCAGTACCTGAGGGGAAGACATTAATCTTCAGATCTATTGGTTATTCCCAGCACACGATTGTTGTAGGTAAAGCTACTACGTATTTAGTAACTTTAGATGACGCTAATACTGATTTGGATGAAGTTATTGTAGTTGGATATGGTTCTGCTGTGGCATCAAAAAATGCTGTGGGTTCATTTTCTCGTGTTGGAGCAAAGGATATTGAGGCTAGACCTTCTGCAAATGCTTTGGACGCTTTGCAAGGTAAGGTTCCAGGATTACAGGTTTTCACAAGCTCTGGTGAGCCGTCAGCTACGCCCTCTGTTCGATTAAATGGTGTTGGATCTATTAATGGGGGTACCTCACCTTTATATGTATTGGATGGAATTCCAGTAGGATCGGGGTCCATTGTATCACTTAACCCTAATGATTTCGAGAGTGTAACAGTATTGAAAGACGCTTCTGCAACTTCGATTTATGGTTCAAGAGCTGCAAACGGTGTTATTTATATTACAACGAAAAAAGGTGCTCGTGGTGATAGAGCGACGATTAATGCAAGGGCACAATGGGGATTTTCGAATCTAGCTAGATCGGAAGCGCAAAAAAATATGATGAATTCTGCTGAATTACAACAGTATTGGTTGGATTCAGGGTTTAGTACCCAAGAAGAAATTGATAAGATTCGTAAAGATTGGCCAAACGATACGTATTGGACAGATTATTATTTTAAGCAAAATGTGCCAACCAAACAGTATGATCTAGATGTTTCTGGTGGTTCCGATAAAACACAGTATTATATATCTACGTCTTATTTTGATCAGGAAGGGGTGATGTATAGGTCTGGTTTTGATAGATTGACATTAAGAAGTAATGTGACCACTAGATTAAACGATTGGGTACGTTTAGGCTTGAATCTGGCTGGTGGTGTTGATAAACGTCAGACGAATCAGTATACCTCAAATTCTTTACAGGGTGGATTGGCAATTCTTGCATTACCATGGTATACTCCTTATGATAAAGATGGGAATGAGTATTATGATAGACAAATTCCTGGATTAGCTAGGTATTCGCCAAAATATTTAGCGGATAAATTTCCGTCTCAATTAACAAATCAACAGTTTAATCCAACGGCATTTATTGAGGTTTCTCCTGTTAAAAATTTGATTTTAAAATCACAAGCCGGGCTTGATTATTTTAATAGTCGTACTTCGACAAGACGTTTACCTTCGTATAATTCAAATTTAAATAATGGTACTGCGAGAGAAGAATGGCAACAAGGTGTGTCTAGAACGATTACCAATACTATTGAGTATAAATGGAATATAAATGATATTCATCGCTTAACTGCACTTGCTGGACAGGAGTATACAGATTATAAGCAAGATGGATTCTTTGGAGAAGGTGCTGGAGTGGCTGATGATCGTCTAATTCTATTAGGTAACGCTACAAATACATTTGCGGTTGGCCAGAGTAAAACTGAATATGCTTACAATTCATACTTCGGTCGATTGGCTTATGATTATAATTCAAAAGTATTTTTTAATGCTACATTAAGACAAGATGCTTCTTCAAGATTTGGTAGAAACAATCAAAAAGCAACATTTTGGTCTTTAGGTGCCAACTGGAATATTAAACAAGAGGCTTTCTTGAATAATGTGGAATGGTTAACCGATTTAAGATTGAAAGCATCAATTGGTACCTCGGGTAATTCAGGTGGTTCTGAATCAACATGGAATTTCCAACATATTCCAACAGTTAGTGCTGCGCAATATAACGCTTCTGCGGCTTGGGGCTTAAATGTAATTGGAAACCCGGATTTAACATGGGAAAAACAGCTGATGAGTAATATAGGCTTTAATGCGACGCTCTTTAAAAAATTAAATGTTGACTTTGAATTTTTTAATAGAGATACCAAAAGTTTGTTAATGAATATACCTATTCCATACACTACAGGGTATTCACAGATTCTTTCTAATGTTGGTAAGTTGAATAATAAAGGTTTTAACTTTGAGGTGAGTTATAATATCTTTAATTCCCCTGACTTTTACCTTACACCGAGCGTAACATTTGGTTATGTTAAACAGGAAATCAAAGAATTATTCCAAGGTAGAGACTATTGGATTATTCCGAATACAGGGGTAAGTTATGTAGTCGGACAACCAATCTCCTTTTTTTATCCAATGTTAAAGGGTGTTAATCCTGAGAATGGTAATTTTGATTGGTATGTGCCTGGTCCAGATAATACTAAAACAAATACTGACCCAAATAATGTAACTCAATCGTTTAGCTCTGCTGCATTGCAACAAAATACGGGTATTAAGCGATATGCGCCTATTAACGGTGGTTTTGGTTTGAATACTGGTTATAAAGGAATCTTCTTAGAGTCTTATTTTACATATTCTTTAGGTAAATATTTAATTAATAACGACGCATTCTTCTTTTCTAACCCTGGACAGTTTGCAGGGATGAATCAAACTAAGGCTGTTAATGATTTTTGGAAAAAACCAGGGGATGTTACGGAATTTCCTAGGTTTGGTGTTGCTCGACAATTCGATGATTCTTTAATTGAAAATGCATCTTTCTTACGTTTAAAAAGCTTTACGCTGGGTTATCAATTGCCAAAAGAATTGCTAGGACGTACGAAGTTCTTTAAAGGTGCTAAGGTGTACTATACTGGTCGAAACTTGTTGACGTTCACTAAATTCTCTGGTGCTGACCCGGAGATTGATTCAAACTTGGTAACTGGTGCAAATCCAAATACTAAACAATCTCTGTTTGGTTTTCAATTAACGTTTTAATGAATAAATTGATAAAGATGAAAATATTTAAATACATAATAGCGGGCCTGTTTTTGAGCACAACAATTCAGTCTTGTAATCTAGATAAATTTCCTGAAGATAGTATTGAAAGGTCTAATTCATTTGAAAAATTATCTGATGCGGAGAAATGGACAAATAATTTTTATGCGCAATTAAGAGGTAGAATTTATGGTACGTATACGCAAGTTTCGGATGTGCAAACAGATTTACTGAATGCAACGCGCGAGTTTGGTAATGTGAGTGGTGCTGTACATAGATGGGGGCAAGATTTTAATTCAGATAGTTATGAAGTTCGGGATATTTGGCTTGGTTACTACGCTGCATTAAAAAATGTAAATATTTCAATTGAGAAATTTCCAGCTGTTCCTGTTGCAAATGAGACTGAAAAGACAAAGTTAAATCAATACTTAAGCGAAGCTTATTTGACTAGGGCTTATTACTATTCTCAACTAGCGTTGAGATATTGTAAAGCATATGACCCAGCAACGGCCGATAAGGATTTGGGTGTTCCATTGGTAACAAAATTTGATGTAAATGAAAAACCTGCCCGTGCGACATTAAAACAAACGTACGAATTTATTTTATCAGATATTGTTGAAGCAAAGAAAGGACTTGCTCAGGTGTCTGGTACTCCGGGATCTATTAAATTTACTATTGATGCGGCATTGGCCTTAGAAGCAAGAGTAAAATTATATATGGGAGATTTAGTTGGCGCTAAAACTGCAGCTGAACAGGTAATTGCAAAAAATACCTATAAACTGTTCAATACTGCTCAAGGTGTTGCATCTATTTGGGCAAAGGATGAGGTTCAAGAAACAATTATGCAGTTATTTGCTACTTCTGCAGCCAACGAAAGACCTAATAGTAACGATTTGTATTTCGGTTATAATGCTGATGAGAAAACGTATAGATCGCTTTTTATTCCTTCTAAATGGGTTATTGATGCATATGAAGATAAGGATTATAGGAAAGCCGCTTATTTTAAAGAAGTAACACTTGATCGTGGTGGTTTAAAACGTACGGTGTTTATAAACAATAAATTTCCTGGTAACCCAAGTTTAAATACTAGTGCAGCAGATAATTATAATAAGCCTAAAGTGTTCCGTGTAGCTGAATTGTATTTGATCGTTGCAGAAGCAACAGCTAAAACGGATGCGGCTACTTCTTTAAGTCGATTGAATGAATTGCGGGTAGCTAGAGGTTTAGATGCCTTAACTGGTTTAACAGGGGAAAATTTGTTAAATGCTGTTAAAGATGAGCGTTTAAGAGAATTAGCTTTTGAAGGTTTCCGCTTGGATGATTTGAAAAGATGGAAACTTGGTATGACAAGAAGAGATCCACAAGATTTGGATATTTTACAGACTGGACAGGATGGTTTTTATGATAAATCTGTTCCGGCTACGGATAATAAATTTGTTTGGGGTATTCCATCGTACGAGATTATTTTAAATGATAAATTAGTTCAAAATCAAGGTTGGTAGGCTAATTTAATCGTGAGTTTTAAAAGAGGCTGTCATTTTTTGACGGCCTCTTTTTTTTGTATCGTTTACAGCCTTTTATTTAAATAGGTGCCGTTTTTAAGGTGTCTTTTATCGCTGGAATATTTTAATATTATAATCTTTAATATGAATTTTTGTTTCGAGTTGCTCAATCTTACAAATAATTTTTAAGAAAAATATAACCTTGTATTTAAGTAAACGTTTGTTAGTAACTTATTTTTATAGGGAGATATTATAAACAATAAAGAAAAATTAAGTAAGGTTTTCTTTTTAAAGTACGGAATAGATGTGAATTAAATGTTTTAGTTTTTTTTAAAATTTATATAGGTAGATAGGTGTTAGCAATATGATCTTCTATATTCGCATCTTAAAAATCAACATTTTAAGCAAAATGATTATCCTGATTGGGTATGTGATGCAGTGCATTGGTCGGTTGAAAAAAATACTTCTTACCGGAAGCAAACCAACGTTTCTTGGGTAAAGACTCAACTGATTATAGCATCAAATATATTGATAATCAGAAAAACTCTCTTTTTTATTTTGTAAGTATTTTTTTGTGTTTTACCTGTTTTTAATCCTGTTCATGAAGCTGAATGGTTATTATAATTAAATACGGTTTAAATAAATAGGGTTTACTTAAAAAATCCTCTTAGGAGATATTTATTTATTTATTTATTTATTTAAAATAAAAATTGGGAATATTAAGACGACCCAAGTTCAGGCCATCCATGTTTGTCAGGATGTCTTCTGGTAAAACAATTTATTTAACCTCATTAGGCTACTTGAATACCAAAGGGAATTCTCAAGTTGATCCTGATTTTAAACGTTATTCTTACCGTTTAAATTTAAATCATTAGATAAAACCTTGGAGGAAGGGAGGGATGAATTTGAAGGCAATCTATATTGGGGCTTCTTTTTTTGTGTTATTTTCAGTCATTCTTCCTATGAATATTTTCTTAATAGCGCTACATTTTACTTTATATTTCATGGTTTAACACTTATTGTATATGTAATTATTTGTCCAAATGTATGCCAAAATAGGATATAAAACAGCTGCTGTTAAACTGCAATAAACCTTGATAATTGACAATAAAGCTTGATTTATATTCAATTCATTTCAAAAAATTGGCTTTTGTTTTAAAATACTTGCAAAAACAACTTTAGTGATATATATTTGCTGTCTTTAACAAATTTTAACAATATAAACCTGTTATTGTTAAATTATGATAAATAAAATTTATTAAACTAAACAACAAATGAAACAAAAACTACTTATTGTACTATTTGTATTAACCTGCCTGATTGGGCATGCGTTTGCACAAAGCCGCCAAGTTAGTGGAAAGGTTACCTCCTCTTCGGATGGTACACCAATTGCGGGGGCTTCTGTTACCGTAGTAGGTTCACCTACTTCCGTACAAACAGATCGCGCTGGTAACTATTCCATTTCGGTTGGTAATGGTGCTATTCTTAATTTTTCTTATATTGGCTATACGGCTCAGCGTATTTCAGTAGCTGCACAAACAAGTATTAATGTGCAATTAATTGAAGAAGACAGTCAATTGGATGAGGTTGTCGTTGTCGCTTATGGTACGGCAAAAAAATCGGAAGTTACTGGATCTATGGCCACAATGGGGGCCGAAGACTTAGATAAACGTACGGTTACGAATGTGTCGAATGCACTTGCAGGTATGGCGCCTGGTATCTCAGTTTCCTCAGGAAATGGACAGCCAGGATCTGGTGCCACCGTACGTTTACGCGGTATCGGTTCTATGGGGGCTTCTAGTAGTCCTCTATATGTTGTAGATGGGGCTGTTTTTGATGGTAATATTGGTGATATTAATGCTACTGATATTGAAAGCATCTCTGTATTAAAAGACGCAACATCTGCCGCATTATATGGTTCACGTGCTGGTAACGGTGTTATTATGATTACTACGAAAAAAGGTCGTGGTCCTGCAAAATTAACTGCTTCCATTACACAAGGTTTTTCTGAGCGTGGTATTAAAGAATACGATAGGGTAGGTACGTTTGATTATTATCCTACTGTATTTCAAGCAATGAAAAATTCTTATATGTTTCCTTTGGATCCAAAAAAGGCAATAAGTGAAGCTGATGCAATAACAAAGGCACTTAAAGAAATATCTGGAGCTTTAGTGTATAATCCATTCAACGTTGCCAATAATGAAATTTTGGATGAAAATGGGAAAATGAATCCCGATGCAAGACTAAAATTTGATGATTTTGATTGGTATAAGGCAATTCAACGCGTTGGTAAACGTACAGATGTAAATACTAGTTTCTCTGGTAGTTCTGAACACAATGATTTCTTCGCATCTGTGGGGTATTTAAATGATCAGGGATATTTGTTGAACTCCGATTTTAAAAGATTCAACGGCCGTATTAATTTGAATAGCCAGGTAAAAAGTTGGTTGAAAACAGGTGTAAATGTATCTGGAGCTAACTCCCAAGGTACAATGGCTGTTGATGCTTCGAGTGGAGATGCTGCATCTTTTTCCAATCCTTTTAATTTTATTAGGGGTTTAGGACCTATTTATCCAGTTCATGCTTACGACTTAACTACAGGTGCTCCTGTTATTAACCCTTTAACAGGTGAACAATATTATGATTATGGCATGCACCCAGGTGCGAAAATTAGACCTGCTGGCGCGAGTAATGGTCGTAATGTTGTTTATGAGACAATTTTAAACAATCGGTTAAATCAACGTACCATGTTAGGAGGTAGAGCTTTTGCTGAAGTGAAATTCTTAAAGGATTTTACCTTTACACCATCGTTTAGTATTGATTTAGCTAATAGAAACTTTGATTACAACTTTAATAATATTGTAGGTGATGGTGTTTCTTATGATGGTTTAGTATCTTGGGAAAATGATATTACCCGTTCTTATACTTTTAATCAGGTATTGAGTTATAAAAAGTCCTTTGATGCACATAACATTAATGTAATTTTAGGACATGAGAATTATGATTATTCTTTTACAAGAAGGTCTGCATCCAAAACAGGACAGGTAACTTCTGGTATTACAGAACCTGATAATTTTGTTACTCCTTTATCAACAGGTGGTTACAAAAATGTAAACCGTATGGAATCTTATTTTGGAAAAGTTTCGTACAATTATAACCAAAAATACTTTTTAGATGGTTCTATTCGTCGCGATGGTTCTTCTATTTTTATTTCAGATAATCGTTGGGGTACATTCTTCTCTGCCGGTGGTGCTTGGGCTATTTCCAAAGAAGATTTTCTAAAAGATCAAACATGGATTTCTGATTTACGTTTGAAGGCTTCCTATGGGCAAGTGGGAAATAATAACCTTTTAAATTCTGATGGTAACCGTATTTATTATGCCTACCAATCTTTATATAATTTAGGTTATAATAATGGAAATTTACCGGGAACTATTTTGAATAGTCTTCCAAACCCTAACTTAACTTGGGAAACTTCTAATACATTTAACGTAGGCGTAAATTTCGCTTTGTTCCAAAATAGATTGCGTGGGGAAATTGAATATTATAAACGTGGTTCTGACCAGTTATTAATGTCTGTACCACAACCTGTTTCTTCCCCTGTTACTTCGATATTCCAAAACGTAGGTTCCATGTATAATCGGGGGTTAGAGATCTCACTTTCTGGTGATATTATCCGCAATGCAGATTTTACTTGGACTGTAACTAAAAACTTCTCGACCTTTAAAAACAAAATCACAAAAATGCCAGTTGAAACTCCTGTGGTTACTTCTGGTACAAAACGTAGAGAGGTTGGCCGTGATTATTACAGTTTTTGGTTAAGACAATTTAAAGGTGTCGACCCTAGTGATGGCGCTTCCTTATACATGCCTTCAGCTGAAGCAACAAATAGTGATTTAGTGAATATAGATGGTGTTAACTATGTAAAAGATCAAAATAAAGCAGGTTTTGCTTATTCTGGATCTGCAATTCCAGATTTTTCAGGATCGATCATTAATTCATTTTCTTATAAGGATTTTACATTCTCCTTCTTATTGACTTACCAAGTGGGGGGTAAAATTTATGATAGTCAATATGCAGGGTTAATGTCAACAAGCAGTTATGGAAAATCTTATCATACTGATGCTTTAAATGCTTGGACTACAGAGAATAAAAATAGTAGTATTCCTCGTTTAGATATTGCAAACAGTTCAAATATCAATGCAGCCTCTACGAGATGGTTAATTGATGCTTCGTATTTCAGTATCCGTAATTTTAACCTTTCTTATAAGTTACCTAATGCTTGGACGAAAAAAATTGACCTTTCTTCAGCAAGATTATCATTTACTGGAGAGAACTTAGCATTATTTACAAAACGTAAGGGCTTAAACCCAACGGAAGGTTTTGATGGTACAAATAGTACGTCGTATTTACCAACACGTATTTTCAGTTTTGGTTTAAATGTGGCATTTTAAGCTTATAGATATTATTATTATGAAAAAAAATATATTAGCAGTATCTGCTGCCTCTTTAGCTTTGTTATTTTCAAGTTGTGGCAAAAATTACTTGGAAACTTCTCCGACGGACAAAGTCAGTAAGGATGAAATATTTAGTTCCATTGAAAATGCTAATACAGCATTGAATGGTATATATAGATTTATGTTTGAGCGTACAGATCTAGTGAGTTCAAATCAACAAAACCGCCCAGGAGTTGGGGGGATTATGCTGAGTATGGATTTTATGGGTGAAGATTTAGGTACGCTTGGCTCTACTTGGTTTACCAATACTGGAGAGGGAACTTGGGTAGGACATAGAATGGATAATAGCACAGTAACATTTTATACGTATAGAACTTTTTATAAAATTATTGGTGATGCTATTTTCATTTTAGAGAATGTCGATAGTATTAATGCTACTGATGCTCAAAAAAATACAATTAAAGCCCAAGCTTTAGCCCTAAGAGCATATGGCTATGCTAATCTGATTCAATTGTACGCAAAACGATATGACGCTACCTTAGGGGTTAATAGTCAATTGGGTGTGCCTCTGGTATTGAATTCTAAAGATGTTAAATTAGAACGTGCTACGGTATCTGAAGTTTATGCTTCTATTATCAAAGATTTAACTGATGCAGAACAATTTAATATTTCTAGTAGAGTTAATAAATCTCAGATAAATAATCAAGTTATTTGGGGTTTACGTGCTCGTGTAGCTTTAACAATGCAGGATTATCCTAATGCAATTGTATATGCTAAAAAAGTTATTGATTCCAAAGTCTTTACTTTAATGAATCAGGAGAATTATTTAAAAGGTTTTAATGACGCTTCTGTATTATCTGAGTTTATGTGGGCTTCCATGCCAACCCAAGATCAGGGGGATGCTTTTGGTTCCTATTTTGCGCAAATTGCCTATAATGCAAATACAGCATTTCAGCGTGGAAATCCAAAACGAATTAATTCGGCGTTATATAATAAAATTTCGGCTACAGATATTAGAAGAAGTATGTGGGAGCCAAAACCAACAGTAGAAAACTTTCCTTTGCCATCGGCGAGTTTTGCTCGTCAAGACTATATGTCTAGAAAATTCTCTATTAAAGCTCCAGGAGGGGCGTTAGGAGATGTGCCTTTGATGCGTCTTTCGGAAATGTATCTGATTCTTGCAGAAGGATATGCTGGTTCCGGACAGTCGGGGCTCGCACAGGATGCCTTATTTGAATTGGTTAAAGTTCGTGACCTTAAGGCCACAAAATCAACGAATACTGGTGTGGCTTTAATGGAGGAAATCTGGTTTAATAGACGTATTGAGCTATGGGGTGAGGGTTTTAGGTTTTTAGATTTAAAACGTTTAAATCAACCTTTGGATCGAACATTGGCACCGAATTTCTCAAGTAATTCTGTGAACAATTTGATGGAGGTTCCAGCTGGTGATATGAGATGGCAGTTTCTGTTTCCTAGAGCAGAAATGGATGCTAACAATTTGATTGAACAAAATGATTAATTAGCTTAAGTTAGGTTTATAAAATCATACTTAGTAGAAGTGGCTATCTTATATAGGTAGCCACTTTTTTTGTTGTGGTTTTATAAATTTAGTTTTATGGAAATAAGCAAGGCATCGTTTATATTTGCTGATATGCGGACAACATTAGCCCTTTTAAAGAAGTCTAAAAAACGATTTTTCATTTACCTGCTGGGTATTGTGATGGTTGCGGTTATTGCGGGTTTTGGATTTCAGGAGGTATCCCTCAAGCTTAACCAGTTAAATAAACGGATGTTAAAAGAAACCGCTAAAGAAAACGGGCTTGTTGTAAAAAAAGAATTTAATTTGCTGTATCAGCATGTGCTGATGTTAAATCAGTTGTTGGTTGTTGATGAACGACTTACCATGGATAAAATTATTACGCCAGATACTGGCTTTAATAATATGTTGGCAGCATATGTTTTTAGAGATCGCCATAATAACGTTTTTAAAAAAGGATTTAGTGTCGACGAAGATCGTATATCTACTGTAAATACAAATTTTAAGGAGGAAGCGCAATTCCATAAAATTGATGGAAGGTTTTTTGTGATACGCCATTTCCCGCTAGGTAGCGGAGAGGTGTATTGGTTTATTGATTTGCATAAACTGAACGAATATTTTTGGAATGCAGCTATGGGTGGGAGGGCTTATTTTTCCGTGTATTCTCCAGATGGAATATGTTTAATGCATCCAAGTTTTGATTATGTAGGCCTTCAAAATAAGGCCGAACTTGATAAGTTAACAGCGGTAAGCGATACCATTGCAATTTCACCTTACTTGGAATTGGATGTGATGGTAAATTCGCTGGATGTGAATGATTACCTTGGGCCCACCAAAATCTTAATTTCCATTCCGGTTTTTTTAAACGCTAATGATTTCGGTGAGGTATTGCAGATTATCATTGTTTTTGGAATTCTCTTTATCGGTATAAGTGTATTGTTTATCAATTTATTGTATCGCGATCGGGAGCGGCTTCGTAAAGTCGAGCTCGATAATGTTCAATACGAACGGGAGCGTGCTCTGATGCAGTTTGAAAAACTTCGGGAGCAGATGAACCCTCATTTTTTATTCAACTCTTTGGGGTCCTTGCAGCAGCTTATACGTAAGGAAAACGTGCCTGCACGTACCTTTGTCAATAAGCTGGTACGGGTATATCGCAAGATCTTGCATACCGATGATAAGGGGCTTTCTATGGTCTCTATAGAGCTCGAACTGGCACAGGAGTATTATTATTTACAGAATGTGCGCTTTGGTGATGTATTGAAGCCTCTATCTATCGCTATGGATACGGAGGCACTGCAGAAAAAAATTCCACGTTTGAGCATTCAGATATTGATTGAAAATGCGATAAAGCATAACGAAGTTTCGGCCGAATACCCACTACAGGTTTTTATTCAACAGGAGGGCGGCGCGCTGCGTATACATAACACTATCCGCAAGCGTCAGTTTAACAAGGAAGACCTTAATGGTGGCTATGGTATTGCTTTTTTACAGGCTGTATATCAGTATTATAACGTAGAAGGCTTTCGGATAGATAACGATGGTGTTAACTTTACGGTTTACCTACCCCTCCTGTAAAAATTGCAGAAAAACTTCTTCTTCTTTAATGGCGTGTTCACTCCATAAAACTACGTGTTCACGGTTTTTCAATTTATATATTGTTTTTTTCTTTTCATCTTCATGTTATTGATTCATTTGACCTTACATTATCTTGATGAAAAACAAACGCCTCAATGGGGTGGCAAGGTTTACATTTATTTGTTTATTTTCCGCTGCCCTATTAAGTTCCTGTCAAATTTGGTTGCCATGGCGCAAAACCAAATCTCCAACTACCGCTGCGGCGGCTGATACTACAGCAAAGAAGAAGGACACTTCTGCTGAAGCTTATGGTAAACTTATTAAAGATGCCAAAATTGACAGTGGCCTTTTTCAGGTTATCGAAAAAGAAGGGAACTTTTATTTTGATATCCCATTGACACAAATGGGTAAAGACTTTTTGCTGATACAAAAAGTGTCTTCTGTGCCAATGGCCATTAATGATGCAGGCGTCAATAAAGGGATGAACTTTGAAAATAAGGTAATCCGTTTCTCGGTAAACAAAAATAGAAAAGAAGTTTGGGTAAGTGAAATTGACCCGCGTATTGATGTGGCCAAAGAAACAGCTATCCAAAGCTCGGTAAAAGACAACTATACACCTTCTTTTATCGAATCTTTTAAAATCGAAAACTTTAGTAAAGACTCTTCGTCGGTCGTTATTAAAGTCAACAAAGTATTTGATGGCACCGAAAAAAGCTTTAGCGATGTATTTACCAGCTTAGGCTTGGGGACATCGGCGAAAACAGCGTTGTCAGCTATTGAAACCATAAAATCTTTTGAGAATAATATCGTCGTAAGATCTGTTCTTACCACAAAAGTTACCGAAGGGCAGTCGTCTGTTCCGGTTTCTATTCGTGTAACAACAAATATCTACGCGTTGCCTGAAAAAGCGATGATGCCAAGATTTGGCGATCCGCGTATTGGTTATTTTACGACACCAAGGCTTTATTTTTCCGATAAACAGCAGGAGGTTGAAAAACGTAACCTCGTAACGCGGTGGCGCTTAGAGCCTAAAGACGAGGATAAGGCGCGTTATTTGAATGGGGAGTTGGTGGAGCCTAAAAAACCTATTGTTTTTTATCTGGACCCCGCAACACCGAAACAATGGCGCCAGGAAATTATTGCCGGTGTACACGATTGGCAGGTCGCTTTTGAGCAGGCTGGTTTTAAAAATGCTATTATTGCCAAAGAAATGCCTCAGGATACGGTATTGGATATGGACGATGCGAATGTGTCTTCAATCGTATACGCAGCTTCGTCGCAAGCCAACGCCATGGGGCCCTCTGTGGTAGACCCGCGCTCGGGTGAGATTTTGGAGGCTGATGTTATCTGGTGGCACAATGTAATGACTATATTAAATAGCTGGATGCGCATTCAAACGGGTATCATCGATACTACAGTACGTGGAAATACGTTTTCGGACGAAAAAATGGCACACGCTATTCGTTTTGTGTCCTCGCATGAGATTGGTCACACCTTAGGGTTAATGCATAATATGGGTAGCTCATTTAGCTTCCCGGTAGATTCCTTACGTTCGCCATCTTTCACGTCAAAAATGGGAGGAACGGCAACATCTATTATGGATTATGCGCGCTTTAACTATGTTGCACAGCCCGAGGATGGGGTGAAAGTAATTACTCCAGTTATTGGTTTGTACGATAAATATGCTATTGCTTGGGCATACCGCTGGTATGATGTGAAGTCGCCTTGGGAAGAATTACCGGCCTTACGTGCAGCGATAGAAAAACATCAGCACGATCCTTTCTACTGGTACGGTGAGCAGCAGAGCAGCAAAAATATTGTAGACCCAAGGTCGCAGTCGGAAGACTTGGGCGACGATGCGATGTTGGCCGGTCGTTACGGTATCAAGAACTTAAAACGTACCATGCCTTATATTATTCAATGGACTACAAAACCTGGCGAAGATTATATTAACGCTGGAAAGTTGTATATGGGCGTTATTGGGCAATGGTATACGTATGCCGACCATGTCATCAATAATATTGGTGGTATATATTTGGAAAACCCTGTGTTGGGTGATCAAAAAGATGCTTACGCACCGGTACCACGTCAGAAGCAAAAGGATGCGCTGGAGTATGTTAAAGAGCAGATCTTTAATTTTCCGGATTGGTTGTTTGATAAAAGCTTAATGGCAAAGAGCTTTCCTCTGCGCGAAAGTCCTATCGGCCCTTTTGAGTATGCCCCGTATAATTTAAAAAGAGAATTTCAGTATAGTTTATTGTATAATTTAGTTAAGGACGAGCGTTTGTTGCGCATGACAGAAATGGAGCAGCTTTTTGGAAAAGAAAAAGCTTGGAGTGCAGAGGAGTTTTTGCAGGATATCCGTAAGGAAGTTTTTGCAGAGACCATCCGTAAACAGCGCTTAGACCTTAACGTTCGTATGTTGCAGCAAAACTATGTGGATGTGTTGATGGTTTCTACTAATAAAACTATGGAGAAACTGATTAACAAAAAACTTACAGATGTCGACCGTTTCTTGGCTGCCGTTCGTCCGGATATCTGTCCTGTGCATGCGGTAGACCATAAAGACGACAACCTGCGCAATGTGCATGTCTCTGGTATGAGCCGTACTTCTGATATGCTGATGAACAAACGTACCGAGCTCTTGGCAATTTATGACTTGTTAAAAACTGCACGTAATTCGGGAGATGCCGCAACAAAAGCGCATTATGAAGACTTGATCTTGCGTATTGCAAATACATTGGAAATTAAAAAATAGTAATTTACCTATTTCCTTATATATGAATAAATATCTAATCGTTTTATTTCTGGCCTGTGTTCAGCTTGCACAGGGGCAGGAATGGATTAAATGGGATGGTCAAGTGCTTGATGCCCAAACGAAGAAGCCTATCGCTGGTGCTACCATTGTCGTAGAAGCTTCTACTGTTTCGGAGAATACCACTATTCCTGGACAAATCCAACAGTCGGCCTTAGGCACGGTGACGGATGTTAACGGAAAGTTTCTTTTGAAACTACCGTCGGACATTAAATTTGTAACGCTCTCTTTTTTAGGTTACGAAAAAACAAAAGTTCCTGTAGATATTACCACAAAAAAAATTCTATTGCAACCGAATGATGGGGCTCTAGAAGAGGTTATTGTTACAGGGTATACGGATATCAAAAAACGTAAAAATACAACGGCATATACCAAAATCAATGCAGATCAGATTCAGCAGGTGGGTGTGTCGGGTATCGACCAGATGTTAGAAGGGCAGGTTGCAGGTTTGCAGTTGTCGAATTTAAATGGTGGCCCCAACAGTGCGCCGCAGATCCGTATTCGTGGTACCGTATCTTTAAACGGTACGCAGGATCCGTTATGGGTAATCGATGGGCTACCGATTGAAGGGACTACATTGCCAAACAGTTTTGATAAAGATAATATCAATAATTTAACAAACTTACCGATTGCGGGTATTAACCCGGATGATATTCAGGATATCACCGTATTGAAAGATGCTGCGGCAACTTCAATCTATGGTGCTCGAGCGGCAAATGGTGTTATCGTTGTGACGACAAAAAGAGGTAAAGTTGGGCCGGCATCGGTGCAGGTTTCCTTGAATAGCTTTGTAACGCAGAAACCTGACTTTGGCCGTTTGAATTTGATGAACGCCAACGAGAAGGTTGATTTTGAACTGGGTATGGCGGGGCGTGCAAATCTAGATTACCGCCCGAATGGTGGTGCTGTTGCACGGCTGTTAAATGCATCAAATGAATTGGAGAAATACCGCTCGGGTGGTTTTTCTGCCCTTTCACCAGCCACACAGGACGCTATTAATGCACTGCGTAATAACCAAACCAATTGGGGGGATGTTATGTTCCGTAATGTGCTAAACCAGCAGTATTCGGCCTCTGTATCGGGGGGTACTGAAGCTAACCGGTACTATATTTCTGGAGGTTTCTACGATGAAAAAGGAGCTACAGAGGGCGTAGGAATGCGCCGTTATGCCTTGACGTTTAACAACGACTTCCGGATAAGCCGTAATGTAAAGGGGGGATTGAATTTAATGGGGTCTACAACCAGTAGAACAAACCCGATTACCGATAGAGATGCGTTTACAAACCCTACGTACTATGCGCGTACGGCAAACCCTTACCTGCAACCGAAGGATGCAAATGGTAACTATATTTACGATCCGGATATTGAGGGTTTTGAGAAAGATACCTATATTCCTTTTAATGCTTTTGAGGAACGCAATAATACCAAGTACAAGTTGAACAACAAAAGTTTAAAGGCTATTACGTATTTGGAGTATCAGATTATTCCTTCTTTATCTATCCGTTCTGAGTTGGGCTTACAGTTTGAGGAGGTCGCTACCGAGCGTTTTGCCGATAAAGAGTCGTATAATACGCGTAAATTTAGAGCTTCAACACGCTATTATGATAGTGTTAGCAAGCAATATAAGTATTTCTTGCCTGATGGTGGAACGATAGAAAATACGAGTAATAGTAGCTTCCAATATAATTGGAAGAGTTTTGCGCAGTTTAGAAAAACGTTAGCCGATAAACATGAGTTGGAGCTTATGGCTGGTACCGAGTTACGCCATACCAACAATACTATAATTACAACCCGTGGTTTTGGCTTCGATCCCATTACTTTGACATCGCAGAATATTGTTTTCCCGAACAGCAATTATTTAAATAACGAAAACTATAAAGCGTATCGCAAATCAATTGGCGAGACTTCGTATGCGTCATTTTATGCCAATGCGGGTTATACTTACAACAGAAAGTATAATGTTTACGGTAGTATTCGTTATGACGGTTCTAATATGTTCGGTGTCGACCCTAAATATAGGTTCTTACCAATCTGGTCTATTTCGGGATCATGGAATGCTTCGGATGAGGAGTTTATTAAAAATATTTCCGCTATCTCTAATTTAAGGGTGCGTGCATCTTACGGTATACAAGGAAATGTGGACCGTAATACTTATCCGTTTATTATCGGAAAATATGGAACAGGAACCATTACGCCAGGAAATAACGAAGGTTCGGTTGTGGTAGAAGCGCCTGCTAACGATAAGTTGCGTTGGGAGAAGACCAGAAACTGGAATGCGGGTATTGACTTAGGTTTGTGGAATAATCGATTGAATGTTACGCTAGACTATTACAACAGAGAGAGTTTGGATATAATTGGCTATAACCAGTTGCCTTTAGAAACGGGTTTCGAAAACGTGCAGCGTAACTGGGCATCGGTTCGTAACCAAGGGGTGGAGTTAACAATTTCGAGCCGTAATATTACGACCGACAAGTTCTCCTGGTCTACAGACTTTAATATTGCCCACAATAACAACAAACTGTTACGCGTGAAAAACAATCCATCGGCTTATACTGTAAATCAACGTGAAGGGAATGCCTTGAATGGTCTTTATGTGTTGGAGACAGCAGGTTTGGATAAAGATGGCGTTATGCAGTTTAAAGGAAAAGATGGTCAGCCGGTAAAATTTGAAGACTACTTTGGTCTGTTTGATCCATGGGCAGATTTCTTCCCGGGTTATACTATCGGAACAGATTTAACGACAACGTCTTATCAGAATAAATTTACCTATAAGGGTAGTTTGGATCCTAAGTTTATCGGTGGTATCACCAATAGATTCCGGTATAGTAATTTTGATTTCGCCATTTCGGCATCTTTTAACTTAGATAAATGGACAAAGGCTACGCCATTCTATAACCCAAGTAATGTAGACCGTGGTATTAACCAGTCTAGTGCGTTATTGCAGGTGGGTACAGCAGGCAGCCCTTTTATGGCTTTAGGTAGTAAAAATAGCGAGTTAAATGATCGCTGGATGGCTTACAGCTGGTTGATGGATAATGACCCTGCAAAATCATACGAAATGTACGATATCTGGGCAAAGAAAATTAGTTATGTACGTATTACCAGTATGCGCTTAGGTTACACGCTGCCGGCAGCTGTTGGCAAGAAAATAGGTACTTCAAATTTGCGCGTCAGTGTGGAAGCGCGTAATCCATTTGTGTTCGGTTCGAGTTTCAAAGGTTTCTTCGATCCCGAAACCTATGGTAGTTACTATGCACAGCCTATTTCTAAGTCGTTTGCTTTGGGTTTATCAGCGAGGTTTTAATTTCTTAAGTTAAGCACAACATGAAAAAGATATTTTTATATATGAGTCTACTATTTGTTTCCGGAACAGCATTGGTTTCCTGCAACAAATACCTAGATATTAAACCTGTAGGTACTGTGGTGCCAGAGACTGCCGATGATTTTCGGGGTTTGTTGACCAGCGGCTACCTGGGGTTTCCGGCGCATAAATCGTATTTGAACTTGCGTACCGACGAACTGCAGCTGGACGAGTATTCCACGGATATGTCGTCTTTAAAGGATATTTTCCTTTGGAATGATCTTAATCCGGATCCGGCTACATTTGCGTATCCTTATATCACGTTTTACAAGAGTATTTTCTATGCCAATCAGGTCTTAGAAACGATCGATAAAAAATTAGCCAGCAACGGTGATGTGAATCAGTTGAAAGCGGAGGCCTATTTAATGCGTGCTTACGCGCATTTTGAGTTGTTGAATATGTATGCCGAGACGTATACGCCTGCAAATGCTGCGCAACGTGGGATTGCCTTGTCGACAAAAATCGACTTGGAACAGCGTTTTATTCCGGTAACCATTGAGGAGGTTTACAAGCAGATTTTTGCTGATATCGATCAGGCAGATCGTTTGATGCAGGTGCAGGACCAAGATAGCAAGGTGAAATATAGGTTTAGTAAGCGTGCGTTATATGCTTTCCAGGCGCGTGTATTTTTATACCGTTCGGAATGGCAGAAATCTTTGGATGCCGCGGATAAGGCTTTGGCAATCAATTCAAATCTCGAGGATTTAAACCAGGCGGATGCCTTTATGCCTAGCGATTTCCAGTCTAAAGAAATGATTCTTTCGTTGGATAAGGTAGCTTTGCCTGTTACAACGACATCTACGTTTATCTCACAAAACTTATTAAACAGCTACGATAAGGTAAACGATTTACGTTTCGCAAAGTACTTCCAGAAAAAAGGTGGTGATTATGTGAGCTTAAAAGGAGGGGATAACCGCTATAACGTTTCCTTCCGTAACGGTGACTTGTATTTAATGGAAGCGGAAGCTTATAGCCGTCTTGGGCATAAAGATCAGGCCTTAGCGAAGTTAAATGCCTTATTAAAAAACCGGTTAACGCCAGCATACTTCCAAACACAATCTGCAGCTTATGCAGGTTTGGATAATGCACAACTATTGAATGTAATTCTGGCAGAGCGTAAGCGTGAATTGGCATTGGAGGGGTTAACCTGGTACGATCTTAAACGTACGACAAGGCCAACTATTACGCATAGATTTTTCGATAAAGACTTTGTTTTACAGCAAAACGACCCGCGTTATGTAATCCGTTTTCCAAAGGCTGCATTGGAAAATAATCCGGATTTAAATGCTACAAATTAAAAGAATAGTATAGTTCCTTTTTTTATATCCCGTCCCCATCTCTTTGTAGAGATGGGGATTTTTTTTTAATTTCGGCATTTATGGCGGTGCAAATATTAATTGTAGAAGATGAAGATTGGGCAAAAGACAGTCTTTTGGATATGTTGGAAACTATCCAAGGTTTTGATTTTGAGGGTGTTCATCTGAAAACAATTCGTGATGCCAAACTCTGGTTGCAGAAAAATAAGCCTGATTTAATTTTTATGGATATCCATCTCGCCGATGGCTTAAGTTTTCATATTTTTGAAGATATTCAAGTGCAGGCGCCTGTAATTTTTACAACAGCCTATGACAATTATGCGCTGGATGCGTATCGGAATCAAGGTTATGCTTACCTGTTGAAGCCTTATGAATTATCGGATTTGATGGAGGCCTTAGCACGTGTTAAACCACTGCTGCCGTCTTTTTCTGAGGAAAAACAAAGTTATAAAACTAGGTTTTTAGTGAAATATGGCGTCTACCTTAAATCTATTGCCGTAACTGATATTGCTTACTTTATGGCCGACGATAAGTTGTTGTATGTTGCTGTAAAACAGGGAGATCAATATATTGTTGAAGATACCATTTCTAACTTGGCTAGTAAACTGGATCCGAATGATTTTTTTCAGGTAAACCGGAAGTTTATCGTGCATATCGGGGCTATTCGGGATATGGTAAAAATCAGCCGCAATCGGATTCGCCTAACCTTGTCGCCAGCGGTAGCGTCTAATATTGAGGTTGTTGTCAGCGAAGAGAAATCCAATATTTTCCAAAAATGGCTGGATAGATAAAAGCTGCCCGCATTACCGGACAGCTTGTATAGTGTATTTTTTATGCTTTCGTGGCTGCTAATATGCTTAGCTGCTGCGCTACTTTGCCGGCAATATTTTTATAGGTACTGGCAATAGCCTCGTCGGCATCTAGGATAATCGGGAAGCCATTGTCTCCGGCATCAACTACCGCTTTTACTAAAGGTACTTCACCTAAGAATGGGACGTCATTTGATGCTGCTAAGCGTTTACCGCCATCTTTACCGAAGATATAGTATTTATGGTCTGGCAATTCTGCTGGGGTAAAGTATGCCATATTTTCTACTATCCCGAGAATTGGAATGTTTATACCTTCCATTTTGTACATCCCTATACCTTTGATCGCATCGGCTAAGGCTACATTTTGTGGTGTCGTCACGATAACGGCACCTGAAATGGGGTAGTTTTGTGCTACGGTAATATGTATATCGCCAGTGCCTGGAGGCATATCGACTACTAAATAATCTAGATCGCCCCAGTCGGCATCGTTAAAAAGCTGTTTTATGGCCGATGTCGCCATCGGACCCCGCCATGGGATAGGTTGGTTCGGGTCGGTGAAAAAGCCTATGGATAATAATTTCAAACCAAATTTTTCTATAGGTTCAATTTTTGTATTTCCATCGGCTGTTTGCGTCGCCGTAGGTTTGGCACCTGTAAGTCCAAACATAATAGGGAGCGATGGCCCATAAATGTCGGCATCTAAAAGACCTGTCTTTGCCCCCGAATCAGCTAATGCCAGTGCAAGGTTGCTGGCTACGGTAGATTTTCCCACACCGCCTTTCCCTGACGATACCAGAATAATATTTTTTATTCCCTTAAGCTGGTTTGTTTCCACGCTGTTGACGCGTGATGTCATATTGATTTCTACCTCCATATGTTTATCCACAAACAACGCTATAGCATTTCTACAGGCATGTTCAATATGCCCTTTCATGGGGCATGCCGGCGTGGTTAATACCACGTCGAACTTTATTTTATTAGGGAATATTTCGATGTTTTGAATCATATGCAGGGTTACCAAATCTTTTTTTAGATCGGGTTCTTCCACATGACTTAAGGCATGTAATATTTGTTCTTTTGTAACCATAGTTTCATATTGCTGCTGCAAATCTACATCATTCCGCATAATATCTTGTCATCGCTGTGTTGTTAATTGGAATACAATATGCAGGTCGCTATTTATCCATCGGCTAAAAACTATTTTTTGATTTTTTTACCCTATTTTTATTCGCAAATTAATAATGATATAGAAGAAGATACTTTTATGAAGTTATCCTATCAACAGAAGAAGTGGATTATTATAAGTTTAAGTACGGTGGTTGTGCTTTTTGTGGTGGCCTATGCCTTAGCGATGTCGAAAAGGGATGCGTATTTAAAAGCAGCCGTAGTAAAGGTGCAGCATAAACTTAAACAGGATTATAAAGTTGATTTTTTAGTCGGTAAATATAAGTTTGATGGTCTCTCGACCGTTGTTTTTGATCAGGTACTGCTAAAGCCGGAACATCGTGATACGCTGGCAACGATGGATCGTTTAGGGGTTAGGGTTCGCTTATGGCCTTTGATTTTTGGAGAT
Organism: Sphingobacterium sp. Mn56C; assembly: GCF_049319645.1. Classification (NCBI taxonomy): domain Bacteria; kingdom Pseudomonadati; phylum Bacteroidota; class Sphingobacteriia; order Sphingobacteriales; family Sphingobacteriaceae; genus Sphingobacterium; species Sphingobacterium sp. Mn56C. The sequence continues at coordinate 150,815 of NZ_JBMOUC010000003.1, read as the reverse complement.
ATAAAAATTGATGACCTCAATTTGATAAATGGGAAGGTATCTTTTGTCAAAAAGGATACGGTTAGTAATTACGATTTTCTATTCCGCAAGCGGAACAAAGATAGCGTAAAGCTGGAGGAGCCTAATACGCGCAACTTTGCCGAATGGGCCGAGAAGATGGCGAAGCAGGTGTTTTCTAAGGTCCCCAATAGTATGCTAATGCGGAACTTTGAATTGTCTTACAAGGATTCTGTGCTTTATCAGCGTATTCGTGTGCCTGAAGCTATTATTGACGATGGTGATTTTGAAACGCGCTTATTTCTAAATGATCACGATGCCGAATGGAAATTAAAGGGCTATGTGAATGGCGACAAGCAGCGTTTGAAGGTGGAGGTGTCTTCCAAAGAAAAGGGGGTTGAACTTCCTTTTATCAAAGGTAAATATGGCTTGGCCGTAAGTTTCGATAAGCTGATTTTTGATCTTACGGGTATAAAAAGGGTTAAAAAGGATGTCTTACATATTGATGGTAGCTTTGCCTATGAAAACTTGCTTGTAAAACATCGACGACTGTCGGATTCTGCTATTTTATTGCCAGAGGCTCAGGGCACGGGGGGGCTGGAGATTGCCAGTAATTATATTGCGCTGACGGATGATGCAAAAATTAAGGTAAAAAATTTCTCCTTAGCACCGCGGGTGAAGTTTATAATGAAGCCTTCGAAACGCCTGGAGCTGGCCGTACATACGGGTAAGTTTAAAGCGCAGGATTTTTTTGATGCCATACCAAATGGTCTTTTCGAAACTTTAGATGGTATACAGGTGGAAGGGGATGTGGCGTATAACTTGGATTTTGCGGTTGACTTTGATAAACCGGATAATATTATTTTTAACTCCACCGTCGACGATAAGGACCTAAAGATCGTAAGATGGGGTAAAGCTGATATTGCATCTTTAAATCGGCCGTTTACGTATGATGCCTATAATGATACGGTATTGGTACGCCAAATTTTGGTGGGTACGGCTAATCCAAATTTTGTGCCTCTTACTGCAATCCCTTATGTGCTGAAAACGACCGTACGTAATACCGAGGATCCGTTTTTTTATCAGCATAAGGGTTTTGAAAAAGAGGCTTTTAAGCTTTCTATTGCGACGAATATCAAGGAGAAGAAATTTAAACGTGGTGCGAGTACTATTTCTATGCAATTGGTGAAAAATGTGTTCCTGAACCGTAAAAAAACCATGACTAGGAAATTTGAAGAAATACTTTTGGTATGGCTTATGGAGTCGTCTCATCAGGTGAGTAAGGATCGTTTGCTGGAGATTTACCTTAATGTTATCGAATGGGGTACGAATGTATATGGTATTGCTGAAGCATCAAATTATTATTTCCAAAAGAAACCTCAGGATATCAATCTTGGAGAAAGTTTATTCCTTTCCAGTATTATCCCACGCCCAAAGACTGGGCTCTCGTCTTTCGATTATACGGGCCACTTAAAGCCGTGGGTGCAACGCCATTTTAATACCTATGGAAGTATTATGACCAAAGTTGGGGATCTGCGCAATGTGGATGTTCCTGCAGGTTATGGTTTTTATGAGGTTCTGTTACAGGCGAAATTACGCCCTGCAACACCGGTATTCAGAGATACATCCGACCTGGATATTATTAATGAGCATGAGGCTTTTATGCGCGAAATGGATCAGGATGAAGAGGTGAAACGTTCAATATTAGAAAAAATATTCGGAAAGGAGCAACAATAATATGCGATCTATAGAAATTGATAACCTTAGCTTTGAGCCTTTTATTGAGTACGAGCAAATTCAGAAACGTATTCGGTTAATCGGTATAGATATTAATGTAAAGTTTGAAAATAAACATCCTGTATTTGTAGGCATACTGAATGGTTGTTTTATGTTTATGGCAGATTTAATGAAATGTATCCATATTCCCTGTGAAATGACATTCGTTAAGCTTGCTTCGTATGCTGGTACCGAGCAGGGAAATGTACAACAGCTGCTAGGGGTGGGCATGGACCTGAAGGGCCGTGATGTGATTATCGTAGAAGATGTGGTGGATTCGGGTACTTCGTTGAAACATACCATGGAAGCCTTAGCAGCCTTAGAGGTCGCCAGTATAACGGTCTGTACTTTATTACTAAAGCCCGAAAGTTTACAGCATAGTTTTGATAATATTATGTATGTAGGTTTTGAAATTGATAAAGAGTTTGTGGTGGGCTATGGTTTAGACTATAACGGGCAGTGTCGTAATCTGCCTGATATTTATAAAGAAGTGTCTTCGCCCCATACTTTGTAGTGGATTTCCCTATATAAAAATACTACCTTTGACCTTACATGTATAGTTTTTTCAAATTGATTCCACGCCTGCATTACCAGCATTACCTGGTCATTGCTTTTCTTTTTATGTTGCCAAGCCTTATGTTTGCGCAAGGTAATAGGGCGGTGCCTGTGGTAGATTCGGTAAAGCTGGCGCAGCAGGACTCTTTGCTGCAGGTGAAACATATACAAGATTCCTTGGCTACAGCTTTTATAGTCGTTAACCCCAATCGGGGTAATCCCATGTTGGATAGCCTTCGTGCCAAGGTTGTCGTTGCCGATAATGATTTTATTTCTTGGATGGCTTTTACAAATTCCTTACTAAAAAAGGATGCCTTTCAAAAAATGACCGCTACTGACAGGTTTGATAGGCCATTATGGGTGCTTTTTGTCGTGTTATTTTTATTCTTCTGTATAGGTCTTGTGCGATTATTTTTTGTCCATGTATTTCAAAATATTGTATTGGGCTTCTTTAACGAACGTATTCTTACGCAGATTAGTAAAGAAGATAATGTGGTAACCTCCTGGCCTTATATTTTCCTATATATAATTTTCAGCTTTTCGTTGGCCATGTTTATCCTGATTTATCAGTCCTCTTTTGTTGATAATTCGGTGATAACAGTAATCAATTTCTTTCGAATAGCCGGAATTGTTGGCGCCATGTTTCTTCTTAAAATTTTATTGGTAAGGTTCGTTGCCAGCATATTTCAGATTGAAAGATTGGCGCGCGAATATGTTACTGTATTGTATTTGGTATACTTTAATAGTATGCTGATTTTGATGCCTTTATTGTTGTTTGTTACCTTTTCCACGTCACAATACTTTAAATTTATATTAATTTTATTTAGTGTTGTGGTGTCTATATTGTTCTTATACAGGGTATTAAGAACTGCGTATAATCTATTGGGCAATCTAAGATTTTCACTTTTTTATTTAATTCTTTATCTTTGCACCTTAGAAATTGCACCGATTTTAATATTAGTGAAAACACTAAACAATTAATGAGAGAATATATGCAAATTGATGTTGCTAGAGCGAAGAAAGTAAAAAGCATATTAGTTACTTTGCCCAAACCTGAAAATGACAAATCGCCATACTTTGCCCTTGCGGAAAAGTACAATCTAAAATTGGACTTTCGTGGATTTATTCATGTGGAAGGAGTCCCGGCTAAGGATATTAGAAAAGAGCGTATAAATTTTGCAGAACATACTGCTGTGATTTTTACAAGCAAAAACGCCGTAGATCATTTTTTTAGGGTATGTGAAGAAATGCGTTTTGAAGTATCCGCAGACATGAAATACTTCTGTATATCCGAGGCTATTGCCTTATACTTACAAAAGTATATTCAATATCGAAAACGTAAAATCTTCTTTGGTAAGCAAACGGCAAAAGATCTGGAAGAGGTATTGAAGAAACATAGTAAAGAGAAGTTTTTATTCCCTTGCTCTGATGTCGCTAACGAGGACACGCATAAATGGTTGCAGGACAATGGCTATAATTTTACGCCAGCGGTACTGTTTCGTACGGTAATCTCTGATATTACAGACTTGAAGGATGTTTTTTACGATATTATTGTATTCTTTAGCCCTTCGAGTGTACAGTCGTTGTACGAAAACTTCCCGGAGTATGTTCAGAATAATACACGTATTGCGGCATTTGGTGCAACTACACAACAGGCTTTGTTAGAAAAAGGAATGATCTTGGATATTCCTGCCCCTACGCCACAGGCTCCAAGCATGACCATGGCGGTAGAGCAATATATCAAACAAGTTAATAAGTAATATATATTACAGCATATAAAAAAGGGATCTACAACAGATCCCTTTTTTATGTCTTATATTTTAAATCAATATAGGGCTATTACTTTTTAGGGTTGCGGAATATTTTTCAATTAGTGACCGCTATCATTATTACTACATTTAAAATACTACAATTTAGTATTATTATAAATAATAGCATTATTTTTTTTTATGTTTGTAGTAAAGGGATAAAACATATTAGCTCGTGAAACTGAAACCTGTCAATAGTATTTCGGGGATAGCTCCAAAGGAATTTATTAGGGATTACCTCAATAAAGGGCAACCTGTCCTTATTAAGGATTTTATAAGTAAAGATAGCCCTTGCTGGACGAAGTGGAGTTACGACTATTTCAAGGAAATAGCAGGAAATGAACAAGTAGATATCTATGGTAAAGAAGAAGAAGGACAAAACTATGCTGCCAGTCCTCCGGTGGGAAGAATGAGTTTTGGCGAGTATCTTGATCTCATCGGTCGTGAACCTACAGAACTACGTTTGTTCCTATTTAACTTAATGAAAATACGCCCTGAAATTAAAAAGGATGTTATTTTTAATGATGTTACGGGTGGAAAGGTTTTGCAATGGCTGCCTTATATGTTTTTTGGTGGCGAGGGATCTTCTACACGTAATCATTTCGATATTGATATGTCGCATGTATTTATTTCACAGTTTCATGGGACAAAACGTATCTGGCTCTTTCCCAACGACCAGTCGGACTTAATGTATAAGTTACCGTACAACTTTCACAGTCTACCGAATATTAAAACGGGCAGTATTCAAGAGTTTCCCGCAATACAGTATTTAGATGGGTATGAGGCGGTTATTAATCCAGGGGATACGCTATATATGCCAGCAGGCTGGTGGCATTATATCCAATATGAAACCGAGGGGTATTCTATCTCTGTTCGCGCTTTGGCAAATTCGATGACCGAAAAAATTAAGGGCGCAAGAAACTTATTTATTACGCGTCATTTTGATGATACCATGCGCAAAATCTTTAAAGATCGATGGTATGATTATAAAATCCAGATCGCAAAACGTAGGGCAAATAAAGCAATGCGTAGAATTCAAAAATAAGCTTAGGGATGTTATCCCTGATAAACAATAAGACGAAAAAAGCCGTACGCAAGATTGACTTGTTTACGGCTTTTTTAATACGGTACGAACCATTACCCATAAAATAACGTATACGGGTCACTGTCGTAGATATTGGCATCAGGATGGTGTACAAATGGAATAGCGGGATTAAATATCTCTTCTAAGGTATTGCGTAAAAACTCTACAAAGGCATTTTTCTGCTCCTGTAAATACACGTCGGTCAGTACAGTCCCCTTGCTGCCAAAAAGGGTGCCATCCTCGCGCATACGGCGCGCTACATAGAGATGCGGTTCTAATGCTTTTCTACCAGATACCTGCTCATAAACGTAGGCATAAAACAGGGTTTGTACCAACGCTTTATTCTCGGTGTTGGGTGCAAACACTTTGTCCATATGGGTAAATATTACCGAGTCGCCACCGGTTTTATAATCTACAATTCTAGTTTTCACCTGTCCATCATCGGTTATCACCTCATCGACACGATCAATGATTCCATACAGGTTAATCGACTGTGTTGTGCCTTCAATCTGAATAGGGAAGGGCAAAACATAGTCCTTGCTATTTTCAAGCTCAATAATCTTAAAGGCCTTGTAATTGTCAATATCATATTGCAGGTACATGGTAATATAAGCTGTAGCAATTTTATGCATAATACGCTGCAAGCTGTTTAAGTCCTGCAGGCTATTATAAGTTGTGGCATACTGTAATCCGATTTCCTGCACCACAAGCTGCGCTATCTCTGGCATTTTATGCTGAAGTTCTGCTGTTGCCGTAAAGCTGTTGATACCCTTATACGGGGTAAGCAGCTTTTCCATTACTTCATGTATTACGGTGCCCAATCGGTTCATTTCAAACTCCTGTGAAATGGAGGGAGGTTCTTTTATTTCAGCAATATGACGAAGAAAGAACTGCAACGGCGATTGCAGATACATGGTTAATGCCGTTGCTGAAATTTTTTTACCTGAAGTTACAAAATCATGGATCATCTTTTCCCATACCTTTCCTGTTTTCGGTATGGATACAGGCGCAACTGCTCCGGCAAATTGTATAGGCTGTTGTTGCTGTTTTTTTATAAACTTAAATGAACTCTCAAATTCCAGCTGCCGTATAAAACGGCTTTCTTCACCCGAGCTATTTTCGTCGACAATGCCGTTGTAAAAAAGATGTATCTGTGTGCTAAATTGAAAATGCCGATAGAATAAATATGCCGATAGGGCATCCTGGTTTTCCAGTATAGGTAATCCGTAGGCGCGGCGCAGGTTATTGGGTAAAAAGGTAATACTACTGGACGTCTTAGGTAATATCCCCTCATTTGCCCCCAAAATATAGACATTATCGAAATTTAAACAGCGGCTTTCTAATAAACCCATAATCTGTAAGCCCTCCAGCGGGTCACCTTCGATTGCCGAGTTTACCGGCGCGATAGCCTTACGTATCAGGCCTATTTGGAATAGCATATTTAACGGCGGAATCCTTGAGAACCCTAAGTCTAGCTGGTTCAACACCTTTTTAGTTTCGATAAGCAGATTGTTGTCGATTTGTTTGATGTGGCTGTCTCCAGCCGACGACAACAACAGCTCGTCCAAAAGTTGTATCAATGCCGGGATTACGGCAGTACTATCCCGTAGGGGAGCAAAAAAGTTTGGTAAGGCCGAGTTTTCAATATGTATACTGGAAAGATCTACCTCATACTGTTGCTTTTCGGCAATTAGCTGCTGATTTTTAATCTTATCCTCTGTCGGAACTTTAGTTAAGGGGTTATTCAGAAAAGTTTCAATATCCTTGAAAGGAATTTTATGCTTACGGCCATGGGATATCGTTTCCTGAACCCGCATCCAGAGGTCTAAAATACCATAAATGGGCGATTGTGTAAGCGGAAAACCAGTGGTAATATTCACCTTTAGGGGCACCTGCTCGTTCGCGTTGTTTTTATAAGAGGTCGGTAAACTTTGCAATAAGGGCACGAGTAAGCCCTCGTCGGCTAATAAAATAGCCGATGTTTTTCCCGGTTCCTCATGCTGCTCCAAAATGTTGTACAGCAGTTTGGTTTGGCTAACCTTGCCTGTGGCAGCATACAGGTTTACCACGTCGGTACGCGTACCAATAGTATTACGACAGGTAGCAAGCGCATTCTGCAGCCCTGTCTGCTGTATATTTCGTCGGATAAATAAACCGGCTTCCTGCTGTGGATCATCGAGGTAATGACGATCGGCGTCGAAATAAAATAATGCCCGTCCTTCCTCCTGCCATTGGCTAAATAGGGTAGCCTCAGCCTTATTCAAGGCATTAAATCCTACAAAGAGCAGCTTTTTAAAAGGCGACAAAAACGCGGGGTTGTCAATCTTCCCTTCGGCGAGATTTCGATATAGCGTAGGGTAGTTACTTTGGTTTTCATCCGCCAGCTTATCCTTAAACTTACGGTATAAAACCGGAAGACGGCGCCATAGGTTTAAGAATCGCTGCTGTATTCCTGTATGGCCAGCAATAGTAAAAGACTGCCAGAATTGGCGAATAAAATCTTGCTGCTCCTTGCTTAGGTACTGAAATTCTAAATCGATACGGCTATTGTCATAAAGCTCCATAAAAATATGGTCTATATGCACAAGATCGTAGTCCAACTGCCCAAAATCGCTTAGAATAATTTCAGCAATAGGGTAAAAATCCTCCAACGTTTCGGTGGGCAAACCCTCCTGTTCAAGCAATGTATTGTGAATTTCAAAAAGGTAGAAAAACTGCGTTAATGCCGATACGTCTTCATAGTTCGACGATAGGGAAACAAATTCTTGTATGGTAAAAAACTGTGGCGACCAAATCGCTTTTCCATACACCTCGGCAAGATGCTTTTTGAGGTAGCTGATCGGGCGTTTATTATTAAATATAATGGCGATATCCGATAGGTCATTGCCAAATCTTGTTTTGATATCTTCTGCTACAGATCGTAAAAATGGTGGGTACATAGACTATCTTATTTAACTGCTACTAAATTATTTGATTTGGCATAATACAGATACCCAGATACGTTTTGGTAACCGAGGTTCCTTAATGCATGCATATATTGATCCACCTGATACTTATGCTCGATATAGTCGTCATTGGTAAATTTAAAGTCCAGGACTATCGTTTCCTCCTTGCTCGTAAATACCTTGTCAGGGCGGATGGTTTTTCCTGCTGCGGTAATAATTGCAGCCTCGTTCCAAATTTTAAAATTCCCCTGCATCCATAGCTGAATTTGGGGGTGCTGCCAAACCCGATATACCTCCGTTAGCAGCAGTTCTTTATCCTCAAGAGCCAAAATACCCTCTTGAATAAACCGGGAAACGATTTTTTCGATATCCTGTTCCTGTCTAGCTTCCGACATGATTTCGTGTGCAAGAATACCATACTGCGAAGCTTTCTCCAGCATCAGAATGGTATTTAAATTTCTTTTGCTGGATTTGTTTAATGCCGATTCCAAAGCCTGCGATATCGGATAGCGTTGCAGGGCAGTGGTGCTTTCCTGATTTTCCGTTTCCTTTAATTGGACCCTGGGAATAATCTGGTTTACCTGAACACAGCCATCTTCCAACGGATATGGGGCGCTATCGGAATCTAATATTTGAAATAAGGTGTCCGAAATAAACTCGTTTTTAATGTCGTACCCTGTAACCTGTTTTGTTTTAGTATCTACAATTTCTTTAAATGCCGGTGCTGTTATGTACAAGTGCTCGACCGTTCTGGTGGTCGCCACATAGAGCGTATTCAAAGCATCCATATAGTTAAACAGCATTTCTTCATAATATTGCTTGTAGAACACCGATTCGGCGAGGCTACTGTTGTATTTAATCGGAATTTTCCCCAACTGCGCAAATGGCGTATTCTCGGTTGTAATCCAAAAGTCGCCGTTTACCATGCCATCTATAGTCCAAGAGGCAAAAGGAATCATTACCACATCATAGGCTAAGCCTTTTGATTTATGGATGGTGGTAACCTCGATGGCATTGACTTTGCCGTTTGATGGTAATACGGATTTAAATCCATCCTCCTCCCAAAATTCTAAGAACTGTATTATGCCACGTTCGCCATTCGCCGTAAAGCCGGCAACTATATCCTTAAAGGTAAGCAGGTAAGGTAGGTGTATATTCCCTAAGGAAGTAAAGCCATATACCTCGATTAGTTTTTCGATAAGATGCACCAAAGGAAGGTTATGCCAAAGCTCCCAACCCTCAATTAATGCAGCCGGCAGTATGCTGTTAAGCTCCTGAATAGCATTGTTTTTAAATGTTAACCACAATGCCGCATCGAAGTGCTCTCCAGTTTGTAAAATCTGGTAAAGGTAGGTTATACGGGCTAGATGAATGCTGTGCTTATCCGAATTATAAACAATAGCATATAGCGTTTCCAGCAATAGCCGTATTGCATCGTTGGATGCCAACGATAAAGCATCACCAGATATCACCTCCAAAGCTATACCACTATTATTTTTGTACGCCATTAAGGCTTTTATTACCGCAAGTGCCTGTGCATTGCTACGCACCAAAATACCAATTTGTTTAGCCTCGTAGCGCCCCGTAGTTATCCACTCGCCCACTTTTTCGCACAGCCTATCAATCGCCTGATCTTCGACCTGCCTATTACGACGTGAACCCGATTCGACCGGAATATAGGCAATTTCTATGCTGCCCTGTTTTTCCGTATTTTGAGCTTTATCCTCCGGAATCTCCTGTCGGCTATTTTCGTAAGCCTTTATCAACATGGCATCATTCTGCGAATTATGCCACCAGGTTTGCCCTTCCTCGTTTAATTCACTCCGCACCTTTTCATTAAGCACCTGTTGCAACAACAACGGGAGCTTTTCGTACACATAATTGTTGAATGCAATAATATTAGGGAGGCTTCTGAAGTTGGTATCTAAGGTGCCGTTCTCTATAAAGTTTGACTTATTGTGCTCGGTTAAATGGAAAGTTGTCGTTACCTGCTCTTCCACCTGCTGTAAAAGTATGCGCCAATCGCCATTTCGCCATCGGTATATACTTTGTTTTACATCGCCTACGATCAAATGCTCGTTGCGTATACCTTCCGTGTCGCCGAGGGCATTCAGCAATAAAGGGCTATAGTTTTTCCATTGTATTCGAGACGTATCTTGAAACTCATCAAACAAAAAATATTTGTAGCGGTTTCCTATCTTCTCCCATATAAAGGTAGGGTCATTATGATTATCCAGGCCTAGTTTATTCAGTAAAATCTGAGAGTCCGATATCAGTTGAGCCCCATTTTCACGTCGCCAAGTGCTCAAAAGGTCACTCATCTCTTTTAATAGACGCAAGTAATACAAGTTTCCTTGTACCGCTTGGTAGGCAATGTAACTCGGAAAAAATTGTCTTAAGTTTTCAAAATGTGCCAAGACTGGAGCAAAAGCCGTCATAAGATCATAGCGAACCTGTTTATCCTGGCCCGTAAAGGCATCATCATTATCGATTAACCCAATAAATTTGTCCAGAAGTTTTGCCGTATCGGAGGTGGAGAGTTTATGTACATGCGTGGATACCTTACTTGCCGATACGAGTTTATTTCTCGATTTACCTTTCATGTCGCCTTCATCGACCTGCAGCTGCCGATAGCATGCCTGAAAAGCACCAATTGCGGTACTTAAGGCCTCCATAAAATCGGCTGTTTTTTCCATTACCTCCTTGTTTAAAAGGTTGAAAATACGATGCGTATCAGCGGTAATTAAAGCACCATCAAATTCCTGGAAGTTTTCGGAGAATATAAGGCCTGCAAGTTTCATCAACTGCTGCCGATAGTTCCAGTTCTCGTTATTGTTAATCTTTTTCTCCGCAAAACCAATTATCCAATCCAGCAAATCCGGACGTTCATCCAGCAGCTGATTTAACATCACCGTCAGGTCTGCTCTAACCTTATTGGTATTCATCTCGATTTTATAGGCTGCATCCAGGTTAAGTTCATAGGTGAAGCTACGAATTACCTTTTGCGAAAATCCATCGATCGTACTGATGGTAAAATGGCTGTAGTCGTGCAGGATTTTACGGTACACCCGATAAGCATTATCCTTTAAACTGTTGCTTGTCCAGGAAGGGTTTTGCTTTAATAATAGGCTACGCACACTTTCAATCCGGTTGCTTGGGTCTGCGATGGCTAAGCCCTGTAATACCGACAGGATACGGTCTTTCATTTCGGCTGTAGCCTTATTGGTAAAAGTTACGGCTAGTATTTCTCTATAGCTATTTTCATTCGCCAATAGCAGCGATAAGTAATGCAAAGTGAGGCTAAACGTTTTCCCTGAACCCGCTGATGCCTTCAGTATTTTTAATGGTGCTGCCAATGTGTTATCTTATTGTACGTTTATATTATTACGAATTCACTAATATACTAATGTTATCCTGTTCGTCTAGTAATCTATAAAGAACGTTATTAAAATACCAAAAAATCTTTTTATCTTTGCGTCCCCTCTTACATGTTGTACGGGGGATATGTTGAATACATAAATTATAATAAAACATGGCAACTAAAATCAGATTGCAGAGACATGGTAAAAAAGGAAAACCTTTTTACCACGTAGTAGTAGCAGACGCACGTGCACCACGTGATGGTAAATTCATTGAGCGTTTAGGTTCTTACAACCCAAACACTAACCCAGCAACTATCGTTTTAGACGTAGAAAAAGCTTTAAAATGGGTGAATAGCGGTGCTCAACCTACTGATACAGCACGTACTATCCTTTCAGAAAAAGGTGTTTTATACAAAAAACACTTGCAAGGTGGTGTGAAAAAAGGTGCTTTCGATGAAGCTAAAGCAGAAGAATTATTCGCTGCTTGGGTAGAAGGTAAAGATTCACGTGTTGAAGGTAAAAAAGCTGGATTAGCAAACGCTAAAGCGGAAGTTAAAAAAGCTGCTCTTATCGCTGAGACGAAGAAAAAAGAAGAAATAGCTGCTGCTGTAGCTGCTAAAAATGCTCCAGTTGCTGAAGAAGCTGCTGCAGAAGAAGTAGAAGCAACAGAAGCTGCTGAAAACACAGAATCTGCTGAAGGTTAATTTTTACCTACACAGATTTTTTAAAGAAGGTGCTCCCAAAAAGGAGCACCTTCTTTACGTTTATGCCTTGCTGAAAGCTTTTTAGTTAGCCCGTTAACATATACCTTCCTTTTTCGGACCTGCATATACAGGTTTATTTGTATTTTTGTGTTTTGAACAAAGAAAATGACAAACGAAGACAGTTTTTATATTGGTTATGTAAGTAAGACACGCGGTCTTAAAGGGGAGGTTCAATTATTTTTTGAATTTGAAGATTATAAGGATTTGGAATTTGATATAATCTTTTTAGAAGTGAACAAAAAATTAGTACCCTATTTTATTGATCAAATAAAGCTACACCCCAATAGTACGGCCTATGCTACCTTCGAAGATATCGATCATATCGATAAGGCGCAGGTTTTGGTACGCAAAAAAATGTATTTACCAAACGATAAAATGCCGGAGCGTGATCCCGATGATTTTCGCTATACGGACTTAATCGGTTACCTGGTTGTCGATGAGGAACATGGTGAGCTTGGTGAAATTATTGATGTTCAAGAAATGCCACAGCAGTTTATAGCTACCGTAGATATGGATGGCAAAGAATTGATGTTTCCATTGTCTGATGATTTAATTTTAGGGATTGATGCTGAAGAGGAAGTGCTCGAAGTAGATCTTCCGGAAGGGTTGGTAGACCTCTATAAAGCGTAACGCACTGCAGCAGGCTTTAGCATACGTGGCGCCTATGCTCTTTGTGCTAAAGCCTGCTTCAAATTATGACCTGTTGATTACTACTTTCTATTTTTTTCTTTTTTAATTTTTACTTCTTGATTTGATTAGCGATATTAGCGACGCTTATAGAGAAAGGCAGAGGGACTAGACCCGCTGAAGCCTTAGCAACCTGACGCTTGTCAAGGTGCTGCATTCTACCCATATGGGAAAGATAAGCTGAAGAATCACTGTTAACTCACGTGCATTTTCTCTAAGCCTAAAAACTAACAAACATGAAAATTGTAGATCATATCAAGAACGCAAAGGGGAGAACTTTGTTTTCTTTTGAACTTTTGCCGCCCCCTAAAGGGCAGGGGATCCAAAGTATCTTTAATACAATGGATGAGTTGATGGAATTTAAACCTCCTTTTATAGATGTAACCTACCATCGGGAAGATTATTTATATAAAGAGCATAGCAACGGTCTCTTAGAGCGTGTGTCGTATAGAAAACGCCCAGGTACGGTAGCTATTTGTGCGGCTATTATGAATAAATATAAGGTCGATGCGGTGCCTCATTTAATATGTGGTGGTTTTACCAAAGAGGAAACGGAAAATGCACTGATAGATTTAAACTTCTTAGGTATTGATAATGTATTGGTATTACGCGGTGATGCACGTAAGGGGGATCCCGATTTTATTCCTACACCGGAGGGGCATGCCTATGCAACTGACCTTTTGCAGCAGGTATTGGACATGAATCAGGGTAAATACTTACACGAAGATGTGGTCAGCTCGGAGCATACGAACTTCTGTATTGGTGTTGCCGGATATCCTGAGAAACATTTTGAAGCTCCGAATTTTAATACCGACTTCAAATGGTTAAAAAAGAAAGTGGAAATGGGAGCCGAGTTTATTGTAACCCAGATGTTCTTTAACGTCGATAAGTATAAGGAGTTTGTTATTAAATGCCGCGAGCATGATATTCATGTTCCTATTATTCCGGGGTTAAAACCACTAACGACAAAAAAACAACTGATTACGCTGCCTAAAATCTTTCACCTTGATATTCCGGAGGATTTAAGTGATGCTGTAGATCAATGTAAGACTAACGCTGATGTGCGCAAGGTTGGTGAGGAATGGTTGGTACAGCAATGTAAGGAGTTAATAGACTTTGGCGTGCCTGTATTGCATTTTTACACCATGAGTAACCCTGGCCCTACCAAAAAGATTGTAGCGCGTTTAGCTTAACTCTTGTTAACAAAGGTCTGATTTGGGTAAAAGCCTATCCAAAAATACGGTATAAAAGAGCTGCCGTTTGGTTATTGGCAACGGCCGACTTGACCTGCTATTTGTATAAACTGCGGCTAGCGTGCTTTAACAAGGCCGTAAAAAAAAATAGGCAGTAGGTGTTAAGCTTTATGGTAATACTTAGCACCTACTGCCTATACATTATATAACCCGTTGTATAAGGCCTATTTATTAACTTTAGCCCAAGAATCCTTTAGGGTAACCGTACGGTTAAACACTAGATGGTCGGGTGTTGACTTGCTGTCGAGGGTAAAATATCCTAAACGAATAAACTGATATCCCTTTCCAGGTTCTGCATTTAACAAATCAGGCTCTACAAATGCTTTTTCTACAATCTGTAAGCTGTTAGGATTAATTGACGCCTTGAAGTCTTCTTCAGCAGCAGGGTTCTCTACTTGAAATAAACGGTCGTATTGTCTAACCTCAACTTCTTTCGCATGTGCAACTGAAACCCAATGGATTGTACCTTTCACCTTTAGGCCAGAGGTATCTTCACCCGATTTAGAGTTCGGGACATAGGTACAGTGTACTTCTGTTACCTTACCATTTTCATCCTTTTTAAAGTCGTGGCAGGTTACAATATAACCGTGTTTCAAACGTACAGAAAGACCCGGGCCTAAGCGGAAAAACTTCTTAGGTGCATCTTCCATAAAATCGTCGCGCTCTATCCACAATTCCTTAGCGAATGGAATAATTCGTGAGCCCTCTCCACCTTCAACCTCCGGGTTGTTTTCGCCAACAAGTTCTTCCACCTGTCCTTCAGGATAGTTTGTGATAACCAGTTTTATAGGGTCAATAACTGCCATCCGGCGCCATGCACTTTTGTTTAAGTCTTCGCGAACAAAGAACTCTAAAAGGCTGATATCAATCATGTTTTCGCGCTTCTGAATACCGATACGTTCACAAAAATTGCGAATACTACTAGGTGTATAACCACGGCGGCGCATACCCGAAATGGTTGGCATGCGCGGGTCGTCCCAGCTTTCTACATGCTTTTCGTTTACCAATTGTAAGAGTTTACGTTTACTCATTACCGTATAGGTCATATTTAAACGTGCAAACTCATACTGTTTGGAAGGGAAGATTTCAAGCTTGTCGATTAACCAATCGTATAACGGACGGTGTGGAACAAACTCCAGTGTACATACGGAATGCGTAATCTTCTCGATAGAATCCGATTGCCCATGCGCAAAGTCGTACATAGGGTAGATGCACCAGGCATCGCCGGTACGGTGGTGATGTGCATGCTTTATACGATATAATAAAGGGTCACGCATATGCATATTCGGGCTTGCCAAATCAATTTTGGCACGCAAAACCTTTTCTCCATCTTTATATTTACCTGCGCGCATGTCTTCGAAAAGCTGCAGATTCTCTTCAATAGAACGGCTACGGTAAGGTGTAGGAACGCCCGGCGTTGTTGGTGTACCTTTAGCAGCGGCAATTTCTTCTGCCGTACTATCGTCAACATAGGCCAAGTCTTGTTTTATTAATTCAACAGCATATTGATAAAGGGTCTCGAAATAGTCTGAAGTATATAATTCCTCTGCCCATTGAAATCCCAACCATTGGATATCCTGTTTAATACTATTTACGTATTCTACATCCTCCTTTACCGGGTTGGTATCGTCAAAACGTAGATTAGTTTTACCATTGTACTTCTGGGCTAATCCAAAATTCAAACATATGGATTTAGCGTGGCCAATATGGAGATATCCATTGGGCTCAGGAGGGAAGCGTGTTAGTACACGTCCGTCATGTGTTCCATTGCGAAGATCTTCTTCGACAATTTCTTCAATAAAATTTAATGATTTATCTTCCTCTATCATGATACAAAGTTAGCTATTTAAGCCTTAACATAACAATGCTGGGTTAAAATATCTTTATCGATATATTCCCCGTAGAAAATATGTATTTTAGGATATGATAAACCGAAAATCTTTCCACATCAATTGGTTACTACTCTGTTTGGTTCCTTTTATGGGTATAGCTAAAGATAAAGGCCCTACACTATTAGTGTACGGCAATAGCGTAGAAGCCTTTGCCGCTGCAGTTCAGGCTGCGCGTTCGAATGTACCTACACTATGGGTGGTAAATGCGGATGTATTTACAGCAGAGTTGTCGCAAAAGCAGCTTTCTATAACTTCTAATGATTATATGGATGCTGGAATATGGTTAGATCTCCTGATGAAAATCAGTAAATCCAAGACGAAAAACGATTCCACAGCAATTGCGGCAAAGCGCGGAATGAATCCCGATGTTGTAAGGCATGCCTTGGAAGAAATCGCCAGGGCCGAGACTAAACTCAGCATTATGATGAATGTATCGGTGAGCAAGCTTGCTATGCGTAAAAAATATATCGATGTAAGGTTGTCCAATAAAAAGAAATATTCGTTCCGTGCCGTTGTCGACGCTACAGCGAACCAAGCTTTAGCGGCCTTTGTTGCGGGCCAGGATTCTTTGCAAAAAGCGGATAAGTTGCAGAGGGTACAGGCTATACCGGAGCCTCTGCAACGCACTATTGTCGCTCTTGGAGCGCATAATACCCATGCAATGGCCCTTACCTTCGCTCATATTTTACAATACCGAATCGGGCATGTTTTTTTTACCTCGTTATTGCCTGCGGATGATTCCGAGTATATCCCATTACGGTTTACTGTCGGACAGGCGGTAGGCGCAGCAGCAGCTTACTGTGCTTTTTTCAAAACCAACTATACTCGTATTGATGTGCGTAAGCTACAAAGCGAGTTACAGGTTTTTGATGCTCGTTTGTTGCCTGCAAAGAATATATCGATAAGCGACCCCAATTTTAAATCCTTGCAGAAGGTATATTTGGCCGGCCTGCTGCCGCTGCAAAATGCAGACCTGGGGTATAGCCTAGATACTGGTGGAACGGTTTCTGTAGCTGCAGTAAGACCAGTTTTTCATCAGCTTTATTCCAGGAGTAAGATTTGGTTTGCAGAGAATCAGGCTGAAACCTTCCGTCTAAAAGATATTTTGTCGCTTATCCGTTTTGTTTCGTTTCGAGGGGAGGAGATTGATGCTCAAGTTGAAAAGGAATGGTCTCAGGGCTTAAAATTTAAAGGTGTCTTTGACTTAGAACATCCTGTAACACCCTACGAGTTTGCGGTACTGATCGATAGGTATGCTAATCCTTATACAAAAGCGATTAATAACAAAGGGGAATTTGTTAATTAAGCATTGCCACAGTCACAAAACTGTTTTTTGTCTCGCTTTATCTTTTATAAGGTATAGGCTGTAAGGAGCTATTACCATATGCTCCCTACAGCCTGTAGCCAATTCGCTGCTATTTATAAGCAAAAACTTCACCCAATTCTTGGTTGTTTGTGAAGGTTGTGCCTAAGTCAATAAGCTCACCCGTTCCAATATTAATAACCATACCGTGTATAGCAAGATCTTCTCTTTCTTTCCAGGCATTTTGAATAATGGAAGTGGTGCACAGGTTGAATACCTGCTCTTTAACATTTAGCTCGATTAACTTATTCACCTTATCCTCATGATTATCAATAGCATCAATTTCTTGTGCATGTAATCTGTAAACATCTTTAATATGGCATAACCAGTTGTCGATTACACCAAATTGTTGACGGCTTAATGATGCCGCAACACCACCACAACCGTAGTGACCAGCAACAATTACTTGTTTTACCTTTAACACATTTACAGCATAATCCAGTACCGATAACATACTCATATCCGAGTGTACAACCATATTGGCGATATTACGATGAACAAATACCTCACCAGGTTTTGTTCCTGTAATTTCATTTGCCGGTACACGGCTATCGGCACAACCTATCCATAAAATTTCTGGACTTTGACCTTTTGCTAGTTGTTGGAAACGACCTGTGGTATCTTCACTAACAAATTTTACCCAATCTTTATTTCCGTCAAGTATTTTCTGAAATCCTAATTCTAAATCTGTATTTCCCATATTTTTAATTTTTGTAAGGACATGCTATTTCACTGCCCAAATTACTGCATTAATAATTAAACTTTTTGTTCTGTTAAACTACTTTTTGTAATGTTTTGTTTTTAACGCTGTGCTTTTTATAGCTAACGTCGTGTAATTCAATGGATAGCCCTTTGCTTAACGCATTTTGCTCGAAGTCTCGTATAACCTCTATAACGTCTTTATCAATGAATTTACTGTATTGTCCATCGATTAAGACAGTGTTCACCGATTTTGGTAAGCTGTACAATTTTTGCTGAATAGGCACTTTGTTTAAGAAAGAAACCTCTTCTGCTAATACCAATACGGCTTTTTCCTGCTGCTCGCCTACAATGCTGAATTTATACGCGTTTTGCATGTTAGCACGTAAGATATAGAATGTGGCGACAACAATACCTACACCAACACCCATTAATAAATCCGTAAATACAATGGCAATGACGGTAATGGTGAACGGAATAAATTGGTCTAAGCCTTTTCTGAACATTTGCTTAAACAAGGCGGGCTTTGCCAGTTTATACCCTGTATGTAAAAGAATCGCAGCTAAACAAGCCAAAGGTATCAGGTTGATTAATACAGGAATCGCTAATAAAGCAACCAATAACCAAATACCATGTAACATAGCCGATTGTCTGGTTCTACCGCCTGCATTAACATTTGCCGATGAGCGCACGATAACCGATGTCATAGGTAAGCCACCTAAAAAACCAGATGTCATATTACCCACCCCCTGAGCCACCAATTCACGGTTGGTAGGGGTAACCCTTTTAAAAGGGTCCAATTTATCAACGGCCTCAATACTTAATAAGGTCTCCAAACTGGCAATAATGGCAATGGTAAAAGCAACGATCCACACCTCTTTATTTCCAATTTGTGTAAAGTCAGGGAAGATAAATAAGCCCGTAAACTCCTGGAAAGAGGATACTACCGGGATAGAAACAAAATGTGCCGGCATCAAAGCCATGGAGGTATTCTGAAACGCTAAACCCAAACCTACGCCCAGTAATACCACTACTAATGGTGCTGGTACCTTATTCAACCCCTTAATAGAAGGCCAAAATATCAACACCGCCAAAGACAAGAAACAAATGATGGTAGCACCCCAACTTACCGATCCCAGCAAAGTATCGGTAAATGCAGCGATCCCTCCGCCATTTTCCACTTCAAACGCATGCGGTTCGTTCATTCCGAACGCCAGCGGTATTTGTTTCATGATAATGGTGATACCAATGGCAGCAAGCATACCCAAAATTACTGCCGAAGGAAAGTAGTTTCCAATCATTCCGGCTTTTACAATACCGAGCACAAGTTGAATTATACCGGCTATTACTACAGCCAATAAAAAGGTTTCATAAGCACCTAATTGATTGATGGCGCCTAAAACAATTACAGTAAGACCCGCGGCAGGTCCACTAACACTGAGTTGCGAATTGGAGATGGAGGCTACCACTAAACCGCCAATAACTCCTGTTAATACTCCGGCAAATAATGGTGCTCCAGATGCCATTGCAATACCTAAACATAAAGGTAAGGCTACCAGAAAAACTACAATACTTGCAGGAAAGTCATATTTTAAGTCTCTTTTCGAAAGTTTTAGAAAAGCAGACACCCGTGTTCCGAACATAATTTTAATACTAAAAATGTTGTTATTAATTCATAAAAAACCACAGCAATAACCTACAATGCCAAAAAAAATGACAAAGTCTATTGCATAAAAAAATTGCGGATAAATGAATTAACAGTTCGGAGGCGGTGTCGGAACTGAGGCATGGTATAAATATGTAGACTTTTCGTTTCTTAAGTAAGCTTTTCTTTTTCCTGTATTCTCAATAGTAGGATTGTAGCTTACGTAGTCAATTGCATCGGGTTTAAAAACCTTAACGCCGTGCTCATGCAAGTCTTCATTATTGCTGTTAGCCCCTTTGGTTGTTTGTTCAACCTCGAGTTGCATGACAACTTGTAGGATAGTACCCTTATCGAGTACATCTATAAACATTGGGGTAAACGAGATCAACATCTTCGTAAAGAAGACAAAGAAGCAGATCTTTGCTGCGAGGATTCTTTGTGTTTTGTCGAATAATCTCATTTACACTTTAACTTCAGTTTTTACAAAAATAAAATAAAAATCTAAGAAGTAAATAGTTTTTGAAATTTTATAATGTAAATATTACAAAAGTTGCTATAAAATCCTTAATTGGTAATATTTTCTTCATATTCAGATTCTTAGGTTATACTTTTATTAAGTATTGTGGGTAAATATTTATAAATTCGGTTCTATCATAGACCATTTTTGTTATGGAAAAACAATTTATTGATAAAGTCGTAAGCGCGTATAGCCCTAAGGGTGCTTTCATAGAATTGGGTTCTGGTATTCTGAATGGGCAAGTTATCCGTGACGCTAAAGTCAAGCTGCCCTTGAAGATGATGAATCGGCATGGCCTCATTGCGGGTGCCACAGGGACCGGAAAAACACGGACCTTACAACTTCTTGCCGAGCAGCTATCCGATGCGGGCGTTCCTGTATTTATGCTGGATGTAAAAGGCGATTTGTCTGGCCTTAGCGAGCCTGCAGTGCCTAACGCAGCACTTCTAGAACGTGGCCAGGCTGTAGGTATTCCTTTTGAACCTGCCGCCTTTCCGGTAGAGCTTTTTTCCCTTAGCGGTAAATTAGGGATACCCATGCGTATTACTGTAGGTGATTTCGGCCCAATTCTGCTCGCTCGAATTTTGGATCTTAATGATACCCAAACGGGAGTGCTTAGTGCTTTATTTAAATATGCGACCGATACGCAGTTGCCACTGGTCGATTTAGCCGATGTAAAGAAACTTTTAGCTTACCTATCCGATGGTCCTGGTGCCGATGAAATAAAAGCCGATTATGGTAAAATAAGCAG
Organism: Sphingobacterium sp. Mn56C; assembly: GCF_049319645.1. Taxonomy (NCBI): domain Bacteria; kingdom Pseudomonadati; phylum Bacteroidota; class Sphingobacteriia; order Sphingobacteriales; family Sphingobacteriaceae; genus Sphingobacterium; species Sphingobacterium sp. Mn56C. Next base: position 129,717 of record NZ_JBMOUC010000003.1, on the reverse strand, counting down.
TGCAAGTGCAGGAACAATATTGCGTAAAATTGTTGCGGTAGAACAACAAGGGTTGACCGCGGTGTTTGGCGAGAAGGCATTCGATATTCAGGATTTATTTGGTCGGGTGGATGGCAGAGGGGTAATATCGTTGCTTAACATCGCTGATGTTCAAGACCAGCCTTTATTATTTTCTACATTTTTATTAAGCCTATTGGCCCAATTGTTTAAGCACCTGCCTGAAGTGGGTGACTTGGATAAACCTAAGTTGGTATTTTTCTTTGACGAAGCGCATTTGCTCTTTAATGGTGCATCTAAGGCCTTTTTATCGCAGGTGGAGCAGATTGTACGTCTAATTCGCTCGAAGGGCATTGGCGTGTTTTTCTGCACGCAAGCAGCCAGTGATATTCCCGAATCAGTTTTAGGGCAGTTGGGAAATCGGGTGCAGCATGCTTTGCGGGCTTTTACACCAAACGATGCCGAGAATTTGCGTAAAACTGTAAAAACATATCCTTCATCCGAATTTTATGAGTTAGACAAGGTATTAACTTCCTTAGGGATAGGACAGGCTTTGGTTACCGTATTAAACGATAAAGGAATACCAACAGAGGTTGTCGCTACACACCTCGTGCCGGCACGTGCCGTTATGGGCCCTTGTTCGCCACAGCACTATTCGGAAATTACGCGGGGTTCAGCTTTATACAATACCTATAAGGACCTCATCGTTAATCGGTCTGCTGCGGAGCTATTAAATGAGCGTGAAAAGCTTAATACACAACAAGCTGCCCTGGATAAAGCCCATCAAGAGGCGGTAAAGGAGCGCGAGAAGCAAGCGCAGCGCAAGGAAACGGCTGGGTCGCGTAGGCAAACACCATTGGAGGCGGCGCAGGCGCAGGCAAGCCGTACTTTAGCACGGGAAGGTGTGAAGTTGTTAGGGAAGCTTGCTACCGGTTTGATGAACGCTTTCTTCAAAAAGAAGTAACAGATTTTAGTATATTTGCAGCAAAATTGACATTATAATCTATAGCAATATTATGGGAAAACCAACTTTATTAGTTCTTGCTGCTGGTATGGCTAGCCGTTACGGATCCTTAAAACAAGTGGATGGTTTCGGCCCTCATGGCGAAACCATTATCGATTACTCTATTTATGATGCTATACGCGCAGGCTTTGGTAAAGTAGTATTTATTATCCGGGAGGAATTTGAAGGCGTTATGCGCGAAAAATTCGACGCTAAATTAAAGGGTAAAATCGATGTAACCTACGCTTTTCAAAACTTTGATCTCACAAAATTTGGTGTGGATCGTGTTATCGAGCGTGTGAAGCCTTGGGGTACAGCACATGCGGTGATGAGTGCCAAAGATGTAATCAACGAACCATTCTGTGTAATCAATGCCGACGATTTTTATGGGGAGGATGCTTTTGCAAAAATGGCCGATTTCTTAAGTAATGAGGTTAGCGATACACATATGTCTTTAATGGGTTTTGAAGTGGGCAATACCATGTCTGAATATGGCTTTGTATCGCGTGGCGTATGTGAAGTAAGCGAGGCGGGCACAATGGATTCCGTTACGGAGCGCACCAATATTTATTACCAAGGCGAAGGTGACGATAGAAAAATTGTTTATGAAGAGGAGGGCGTAACCTATGATTTAGATTCAAAAGCACGTGTTTCCATGAACTTTTGGGGTTTTACACCTCGTATCTTTGAAGTAGCACAATCTTTGTTTCCAGCATTTGTGGATCAAAATGCCGATAACCCTAAGGCGGAATTTTTTATTCCTAGTATTCCGGATTATATGGTGAAAAACGGACTTGCAGATTTCAGCGTTATCCCTACCTCATCGAAATGGTTTGGCGTAACATATCCTGAAGATAAACCCGCTGTGCAGCAAAGTATTTCCAAGCTGGTTGCTGATGGGCTATATCCGACAAAGTTATTTTAAATAATATGCTGTAAGCTATACCTTAGCTTACAGCATTTATACCTATGTTATGATAAAAAAAGTAAGCAAAGTGTTGATTTATATTTTTTTATCACTTGTTTTATTCGCTGCACTTTACTGGTGCGCAGATGCTATTCTTTCCCGTATTCCAGCTAAGGCTTATCGGAAAGGAGAAGGTCAAAAATATACCGTTTATATCTTGTCGAATGGGGTACATACCGACTTGGTGCTGCCGGTGCGCACGGATTTAATAGACTGGTATACGGTTTTTCCTGCCGATAACATCCGGTCTAAGAATTCCTCTTTTCCTTGGGTTTCCATAGGCTGGGGAGATAAAGGCTTTTACCTCAATACACCCGAGTGGAAAGATTTAAAGGTTTCTACCGCCTTGCTGGCAGCATCAGGGCTTGGGGAAACAGCTTTACATGTTACATACTATGCGGCGATGTACGAAAATGAGCATTGTTATAAGGTAAGTATCGATGCCAATCAGTTTAATGCACTTTGCAGGTATATTATGGATAGCTTAGCTACGGATAGCGCTAAGGCACCGATTTTAATACCCACCACTGCTGTTTATGGCGATAACGACGCCTTTTATGAGGCTAAAGGGGCGTATAATTTATTTTTTTCCTGTAATACCTGGGCCAATACAGCACTTAAAAAAGCCGGTATGCCAGCTGGTATTTGGACTGTATTTGATAAGGGGATACTTCGGCATTATAGGTAAATAACCGATACCTTATATAAATAAAAAAGCCCCGATATTCGGGGCTTTTTTATTTATATAAGGTACGTTGTACTTATTTTACCTCTTCGAAGTCTACATCTTGTACATCATCAGCACCACCTTGATTACCGTTTGCCTGTCCTTGGTTAGGGTCAGCTTGTGGGTTACCTTGTTGCGATGCCGCATACATCTCTTCAGAAGCTGCAGTCCAAGCATTTTGTAATTCTGCGGATGCAGTATCGATATCAGCAAAGTTTTTAGCTGCATACGCGGCTTTAAGTTTCTCTAAGCCAGACTCGATAGGAGCTTTTTTATCTGCAGAAATTTTGTCGCCATACTCTTTCAACTGCTTCTCTGTAGAAAATACTAAAGCATCAGCTGTATTTAATTTATCTGCTTCCTCTTTAATTTTTTTGTCCGCCTCAGCATTCGCTTCCGCTTCCTGTTTCATTTTTTGGATTTCATCATCTGAAAGACCAGAAGAAGCTTCGATACGAATATTCTGCTCTTTACCTGTAGCTTTATCTTTAGCAGATACCTTAATTAAACCATTGGCATCAATATCGAACGTAACTTCAATCTGAGGAATACCACGTGGAGAAGGCGGAATATCTGTTAACTGGAAGCGACCTAAAGTACGGTTCTGTGCTGCCATAGGTCTTTCACCTTGTAATACATGGATTTCTACTGAAGGCTGGTTGTCTGCAGCTGTAGAGAAAACTTCCGATTTCTTAGTAGGGATTGTCGTGTTTGCATCGATCAATTTTGTCATCACTCCACCCATAGTTTCGATACCTAAAGAAAGCGGCGTAACATCCAACAACAATACATCCTTAACCTCACCCGTTAAAACACCACCTTGAATTGCAGCTCCTAAAGCAACAACCTCGTCTGGGTTAACACCTTTGGAAGGTTCTTTTCCGAAGAAGCTTTTTACCGCTTCAACAATAGCAGGGATACGTGTAGAACCACCTACTAAGATCACTTCGTCGATATCTGAAGTGCTGTAACCAGCATTTTTCAATGCCGTACGGCAAGGTGCAATAGTACGCTGCACTAAGTCGGCAACTAAAGACTCAAATTTAGCGCGCGATAACGTGCGTACCAAGTGCTTAGGTCCAGTAGCGTCGGCAGTGATATATGGCAAATTGATTTCTGTAGAAGAAGTACTTGAAAGTTCAATTTTAGCCTTTTCAGCAGCTTCTTTTAAACGCTGTAATGCCATGGCATCTTTTTTCAAATCGAAGCCATTGTTTTCAGCCTTAAATTCGTCGTTCAACCAGTTAATAACTGCATTGTCAAAGTCATCACCACCTAGGTGTGTATCACCATCAGTAGATTTAACTTCAAAAACACCGTCACCTAATTCCAATACCGAAACGTCGTGTGTACCACCACCACAGTCGAACACAACAATTTTCATGTCCTTGTTCGCTTTATCCAAACCATACGCCAGCGCTGCTGCTGTAGGCTCATTGATAATACGCTCAACTTTTAAACCTGCAATTTCACCCGCCTCTTTTGTTGCCTGGCGTTGTGCATCGTTAAAATACGCAGGCACAGTGATTACGGCACGGCTTACTTCTTGTCCTAAATAATCTTCAGCAGTTTTCTTCATTTTCTGAAGTACCATTGCCGAGATTTCTTGAGGTGTATATTTACGGTCGTCGATTTCAACACGAGGGGTATTGTTATCGCCTTTTACTACATTATAAGGGATATGAGAAATTTCTTTTGTTGCTTCATCAAATGAAGTTCCCATAAAACGTTTAATTGAATAAATTGTTTTATGTGGGTTTGTGATAGCCTGACGTTTTGCAGGGTCACCTACTTTACGCTCGCCACCATCTACAAATGCTACAACAGAAGGCGTTGTACGTTTACCTTCATTGTTTGCAATTACTACAGGCTCGTTACCTTCCATCACGGCAACACATGAGTTTGTAGTTCCTAAGTCGATTCCTATAATTTTAGACATATCTTGATGTTTTTTCTTTTAACTTTTATTAATACTGCTTTGCGATTCTTTTATAACAACCCCTGTGCCAATAAAAAGTTTACTAAAATTTTTAAAAAAACAGGTATAATATGTCTGCTTTATGACACATGTTTGTGACAAAATGGCGTTTGTCAATAAAGAACATGCTCTAAAACGCTTTTTCGAGTTGAATTATTGTCACCTCTATTAAAATACCTGCCAAGACTATTGGTGAATTCGGTTAGCGACATATTTTTAACCTTTTTGTCCTTCCAATCCTTAGGAACAGCTTCATTATTGTAATCAACCTTGCTGGCCCAATATTGAATGTGCATTTCCGGAATGGCAAGACCTAAGATCATACCCGGAAGGCCAAAGCTAAATGCTGGCCCTGCCGATACCGGAATCTGTTCCGTATAAAAGGCTACTAAATATAACGAGTCTACGGTAGCGCCATTCACCCTGCGGCATTCAAAACCCGCAATATTACGGTACTCATCGGTAAAGCGCCAGGTGATAGGGTGCAACGTGTCAGAAAGGATGTATTTATCATCAATTTCAATCTGTACCTGTCCGGTGCCGCTTTTGAGATCTTGAAAAAGGATTTTTGTAGAGCCCGACTGCCGAATACTCCTACCTATAGGCATAGCATTGCCGCCAGTACTAAAACGTAAGGATTGCCCTGCTGCTGCGCCCTGCCTATTACCGCCGCTATTTCGGTTCCGGGTATTGGAAGGGCGAGCGCTGTTGCTATCTTTTTTCTCTTTATCGTCTTCTTTATCCAAGTACGATAAGGTCGAGTTTTCATCAAATTGCAGTATATATTTTTCTGTTTGCGATTCCGGAATACGGTTTAAAAAATCTCCACCGCCCCCCATATACCCAAATTGGCCGTTATTTTTCTCCCAGTTGCGCATCATCTCGCGCGCATTAGCCTTCGTAAAGGTGATTTTTTCGAAGGCAATAACCCCTCGTGTACCAAAATAAGCATACTGTGCCTTGCCTAAGGTAGAGAGGCATAATGCTAGCAAGATAAGGATATATCTATTCATTGTTCTTTTTGCCTAAGTTTTTGTTAAAATCCCACTTTAATCCCAGGAGAACATAACGCGTTAACATCTGTTGCTGGGTTTGCGAGAAGCTATCTGCCGAAGTACTCCGATTAATATTATTATACGATTTAAAAACATCATAAATTTTAATACTGGCGATTAAACTCTCGCTTTTCAATAACTTCTTGCTTAACTCCAAGTTCGTATAAAATTGCTGTATACTCTTTGTATAGAATTTTGTAGGCCCCTCCAAAGCATAATTAATCGTCGAACCTACAAAGAAATTTTTAGGTAGAAAATATTTGAGATAAGCAGAACCTCCCGTGTTCAGATTCGTATAGTTCAAATCCTTATTCACACTATTCCGCACATTATTTATGCTAAAGTTCCAGCTGATGTCGTAATCCAGACCCTTGCTATTCTGCTCGTTTAAGTTTACCCCCACGTTTACATTTGCGGTTTGGGTATTGTTTAAGGTATACTGGCTATTTTGAGCGGCGTTAGCAAAGCGGATATAGCTGAAGCTATTGTTATAACTGGTACCCATATAACCACCAAATTGCACATCGTTATGGAATAGCGGTCTACCATAATTTAAGTTAACACTGGCATTCCATGCCGACTTGCCAAATACATTCACGTACGAGCTTGTGGTAACGCCAGATAGGGAGTCTATAGCCATCTGGTTCACGATAGGGTTACTTACAAAACCTATTTCCGAATTTATATTCCAGCTAGAACGCTTTAATAAGCTCATGGTATTATAGTTTAAGCGGAAATTATTTTTGTTCGTCTTTTTTAAGTTCGGATTACCTTCCTGTATAAACAATTGATTGGTCAAAGGCTGCAAGCGCTGCAGCTGCGCAAAAGTTGGGATGTCGAAGCTATTTTGATAGTTAAGGTTAATGCCCTTACGGTTGGATATGTTAAAGTTCATATCCATATTAAAATCATTATCCCAGAATGTTCTGTTAAGATCTATGCTTCGTATATTATCAACCAAAGCCTGGCTACGGTAAATAACACGGTTTGAAAGGCTGATAATAACTTTTTTTGCCGTGAAATTCATGCTCGACACGAGTGTATTATTGCTGTTGTCGGTATGTTGGTCTTGGGAATATAGCGAATCTAAAGCCCGCGACTGCATGCCCGTTTTAAGATTATAAGAACTAAGTTCCGTGCTGCCTTTAGTATAATTAACATTATAGCCTAAGGTGAAATTTAGGTTTTTACCTAAATTTTGATTCAGCTGAATTTGTCCGCCTACCGCATTACTTTTGGTTACATTAATTCTTTCCTGGTTTAAGATGCCAATACTATCTTTAAGATAGAAAACCGCTGTTTCATTTACGGTACTATTGGTCGTACCGTTGTTAAGACGATTGGTAAACAATACATTTAGGGAAGTTCCTTTTTTATTAAGACGCTTACGATAATTAAGTCTTAAATCACTTCTGTTGGTTGTGCCATCGGAACTATTTTCGTTTATAGACCTACTTACCCTTCCTTGTTTTTCATTGGATAAGGAGTCTATAGTGCGGCTATAACTACTACTGTTGCCACGGTCGGCATTAAACTGTAGGGTGAAATTGGCTGTAGAATCTACACGCCAGCGCACCTCCGCACGTAGCCCATGGTTCTGTCTATTGTTTTCCGTTTTACGATCTGTATGGTTCTCCTGTATACCCACATCCGGTAATACCTGTTTTCGGTAACCTATACTCTCATTATTATTGCCAGAAGTATTAAAATTATAGTTGGTATTCAGGCGCATTTTTTTCTGCAAGAATTGATTTTCATAATTTGCGCCGACCTGCGTACTGTACGGGTTGCCAACAATCTGGCTGTTCATACGCAAGCTGCCAGTAGCGTTCCCTGACCCCATATTGTTGGTATTTACGGTGACACCACTGCGTTCAGTTTTGTTAAACATAGCCGCAAACAAGTTTCCGGTATACAATTTTGATGTTCCCGCCAATGCCTCCGTATTTCCAAAGACCCCTTTCCGGGCCTCTTCCTTTAGCACCACATTAATGGTTTGTATACGCGTGCCATCGTCTACCCCCGTTAACTCAGCTTCTTCAGATTTCCGTTCATACACCTGTACTTTGTCTACCGCATCGGCACGAACATTACGTATCGCAATTTTAGGGTCGTAACCAAAGAACTCTTCCCCATCGATTAACACCTTAGAAACGGACTTCCCATGCGCCGTAATTTGGCCGTCGGCCGAAACGGATAGGCCAGGCAGTCGTCGCAGGAGATCCTCCAGTTTGGCATTTTTCTCGGTTTCAAAGCTGCCTGCATTGTATTCAATGGTATCCCCATTCATACGTATAGGAAGCTTTTGCTGGATTACTACCTCCTCAATAAGATTCGCCTGCGAGCTTAATTTTATAGGCTCAAGTGTTAAGTCCGCATCCGTCAGCGTCAAAGGTTTCGTGTAAAGTTCAAATTTTGGGTAGGAAACAATAAAAATATAAGGCTGTTCATTTATCTTTTTAAATGTAAACTTCCCATCTTCATCGACACGGGTGAAATACTGCAGAATAGAGTCCTGGCTTAGGAGGATGACACTGGCATTCGTCAAAGGTTTATTGTCGGCTTTGTCGAGCACCTTCCCGGAGAATGTATGCTGTGCAAACCCACTAAACGTGAGAAAAATTAAAAATATACTTAAAACAAAGTTTTTCATGAATTATGGGTCAACAATTCTCCAAATATAGGCTGTTCAATTATTAATTAGTGTTAAATGGATTGAAACATTTTAATGACTAAACTTTCTATTTATAATGGTATTTTTGCCAAAAAACAGAAAAATGGATTTTAAAGAATATATGCAGTATATGGAAGATGTGGTTGCAAATCCGCAGCAACATCCCACCTATGAAGATGCTGAATATTATAACTATGCAAAGTTAAATCAGTCTCGGTCTAACCGTTGGTTGAAAAAATTTGAACCTACAGTAGCGATGAAGGCCGCCATTGATGCTATTCAGGAAAAACAAACTTGGATTGTTATTACAGAACCTTGGTGTGGAGATGCTGCCCATTCGGTGCCACAATTATATACACTGGTAAAAGATAATGCCCATATTACCTTTGAGGTACAGCTACGTGATGCGGAACCGTATTTAATTGATCACTATTTAACAAATGGGGGTAAATCCATACCCAAACTTATTATCCGGGATGCGATAGGTGCAGATATAGCCGTTTGGGGCCCACGTCCGCAAGCATTACAAGATATCTTTACGGAAATGAAAAACGAAGGGAAGGAATTTGCTGCAATCAAAGAGATGATGCAAAAATGGTACAATGAAGATAAAGGAGCAGCATTGCAGCAGGAATTGATAGGATTGCTTAAGCCGTAGGTAGCGTAGAGGTAATCGTCAGGCATTAGCTCTTCCTTGGTAAGCGCTAATGCCTAACAACTCCAAGCAGATAATCTACCTCTACCCATTCCTACAATAATAATACTAAATATCTTAACGATGCACATCGAACAATTGCGGGATTACTGCCTATCCAAGGGCTCCGTGTGTGAAGAAACACCATTTGGGCCTGATACACTCGTGTTTAAAGTTGCTGGCAAGATTTTTCTTCTGGTAAGCTTAAATCAGGTAGGTACATTACGTTTTAATGTAAAATGTGCCCCTGAAAAGGCCGTGCTTTTAAGAGAAAGGTATGAGGAAACCGTTGTTCCCGGTTATCATATGAATAAAAAACATTGGAATACCGTATTCGCCAACAGGCAGCTGCCAGATGCGCAAATTTTCGCTTTAATAGACCACAGCTATGCGCTCGTTGTTGCCTCTTTACCTTTAAAAATAAGGCAAGAGCTTTCCACCTAAGGCAACACCTGTCAGCACTTTTTGTTTTCCTTAATTGTACTTTCATTGTAAAGTTTCTACAACATAACGTAATTGCTTGACCATTTAGCAAGCCTCTTCATACGATTTGTCGTACTTTTGCGACGAATTGCGTTAACCTTTTATGGCGCTTAATATTTTAATTTATGAATTTTAAAAATCTCCTGTTGCTATTTATGGCAACCACGTTTTTCCTTTCCTCCTGTATTAAGGATGAGCCTAAAAATTTAGAGGCTGATATTGTGAATATCAGTCCCAAGAATGCGGACTTCTTCGTTGCGCCCAGCATCACCGATAATCGAGTAGTAGTATATTTTAAGTCTGGTAATATCGATATAAAAAAAGTAGCACTTAACCTACAGCTTACTCCTGGTGCCGTTGCAGTGCCTGCCTCTGGCCAAGAATTAGATTATACCGATGGTATAGAATATACCGTAACGTCAGAAAACGGCGAGTTTTCTAAGAAGTATATGGTAAATGTCGTTGTTGTTGGTAATGAGTTCGTGCCTACATTTTTTGATTTTGAATCCGTAGAAATTGATGAGGAGAATAAATTCAATGTTTTCTACAACACCATTAGTGGTCAACGTTTTTACAATCTTGCCTCAGGAAATGGTGGTTTCGCAGTTTCCCTTATGTTCGACCCATCCAAAGAGATGAAACCCGAAGCATATCCTACCTCGGCAACGACAGAAAGTCACTCCGGGCAGTATGCCGCTTTGTTGGAGACTAAACTTACCGGAACCTTCGGTGCGATGTTTAAAAAACCAATTGCTGCTGGAAACTTATTTATAGGAACCTTTGATACACAAAATGCGGTGGTCGATGCTTTGGGTGCTACTCACTTTGGTTTCCCTTTTAATAAAGTTCCTGTTGCTATAGAAGGTTACTATAAATATAAGGCAGGCGAAAATAAGACCGATCAAAACCTTAAACCTTTGGCAAGTAAAGATTCGTGTGATATTTATGCGGTACTTTATAACCGTAAAGAGCTTTTAGAATCTTCAAAAGGTAAGGTAAAGGTAGGCTACCTAACAGGAAAAAATGTATTAACAGACCCATCGGTGGTAGCTATTGCGCGGTTAGCGGATGGTGGTTCTACAGCCGGCAATGACTTTAAAAAGTTTACCCTTCCATTTGTATTTAAAAAAGATGTGGACTATGCGGCCATTGAAAAACTAGACTATAACATTGCTATTGTATTTTCATCCAGTAAGGATGGTGATAAATTTCATGGTGCTGTAGGGAGTAAATTGATTGTTGATGACGTTAAAATTGTTACGAAATAATGAAAAAGATAATATATACAATAGCCTTAATGGTTCTAGTGTCTGGTGTTGCTATGGCACAAAATGCAACTTCCGCTTCCACATCCAAAGATAGCGTTGAAAATCGTTTTGGCTTTCAGGCGTTAATTGGTGGTAAAATTGGAGGTTCTTCACCAGTTTCCATGCCTGCAGAAATCCGTAAAATCCGAAGTTATCAGCCCGCTTTACCTTTCTTTGTGGGGGTAAAGGCTACCTATCAAATTGATAAGAAATGGGGTGTTCAAACAGGGGTTACTTTCGAGGGCAAAGGTATGAATACCAAAGCAACCGTTAAAGGTTACCGCACTTCGTTTAATGCCAATGAAAATTCTGAGGAAAATGTCAAAGGTTATTATACCGGAGATATCACGACCAATGTGCATAATTTGTATATCACCGTACCCGTGCAGGCTACCTTTAAACTATCGGATGCTTGGGATCTACAAGCTGGCCCGTATGTTTCCTTTGCTGTGCGTAGAAAATTCTATGGGCAAGCGACGTCGGGATATATGCGTTCTATAGTACCTACAGGTACGAAAGTGTTGATCACCGATTCGGAGTATGACTTTTCTAGTGATGTGCGTAAGATTGATGTAGGAATGAGTGTCGGTAGTAGATATATGTTTTGCAACCGTTTTTATGGTTTAGCTCAGTTCGACTATGGCTTTAATAATATTATGCGAACGGGGTTTGAAAGTATTAGTTTCGGCTTACATAATATCTTCCTGAACGTCGGTATCGGAATGAAAATTAAATAACAATAAAGGGGCTGTCTACTAAGGTCTCTTAAAAAAATAACCCCGCCAAAAAAATGTCGGGGTTTTGTTTTTTTTGTCATTAATGGTTTGTAAATTAAGGTATTACAAAAAAAATGAGGTAAAAGTACGATTTAAGGACTTACCATCCCATAATCCTAGTTTATTTCCTGCGCATATTTTAGACCGTATTTCCTTGCATCATCCGGTTCGATTGGTAAACTTAGGTTGTTGACGAGCTGGATGTAGATCGTGCGAAGATTGAATCGGCTGCCGGTCGCTATACGTTTGTTTGGAAGAAATCTATCGAGAAGAACAAGTCAAAATTGAAAGCCAATAGGGCTTCGGTACTATCGGCAATTGACGCGCAAATACGTGAAGATCAATCTACATTAGGTAATCAAGGAATGAGCAAGGAAATCGATAGTGCTCAGCTTAAGAAAAAAAATAAAGCGATAAATTCCAAGCGTCAAGTAAGTCTATAGATAAGGAGCTCGAGAGTCTTGAAGAGGATTATTTGGACAGATGAAACGCAATAATAAGCTGAGTCGGTTCAGCAGGAAAGGGCTAGAGAAAGTTGCTGTGGAGTTCGGTTTGATGGCAATAACGCTTTACTTGTATTAAAAGTAGCGCTCAAAAGGCTCGAAAGCCAAAATACCGACTTACGGCTTAATATGGGAAATAAAAAGGTAATAGCGCTTGAGAAAACTATAATACGAAAGAAGGTGTCTAAAAAGACACCTCCCTTTTGGTACTACATTTTTAAACCAATTTCTCTTAATCTTTCATCGAGGTATTGTCCGGCGGTATAATCCTCGTATACTTTCGGGTGTTCTTCCGAAATACAAGAAGATAATGATGCTAAACTCATGCTCGCCTTTGGATGTAAAAAGAAGGGTACAGAATACCTTGAAGTCTTCATTAGCTCGCGCGGAGGGTTTACAACACGGTGTGTTGTAGATTTTAATTTATTGTTTGTAAGACGCTGTAACATATCGCCCACGTTAACAACGATATCTTCGCCCTTTGCTTTAATAGGGAACCATTCGCCATCTTTTGTCAAGACCTCTAATCCGTCGGCACTGGCACCGATAAGTAAGGTAATTAGGTTAATGTCTTCGTGTGCTCCAGCACGTACAGCATCCGGAGATAAAGCTTCGGGGTTTTCGATCGGGAAGTAGTGAATAGCACGCAAGATCGAGTTGCCATTGATAACATACTTTTCAAAGTAATTCTCCTCCAAATCCAGGTATGCTGCAATCGCTTTCAACAAGTTTCTACCTGCATCTTCCAGTTTTTTATAAATTTCGGCAGTTACTGCATTAAAACGCGCAGACTCTTCTACCACAGGGTTGTCCGGGAAATCAGATTTACTATATTCTTCACCCACAATTGTTTGTCCGCGTTGCCAGAATTCTTTAAGATCTGGGGTTTTGGCATCTTTAGCCTTTTCTTTACCTTTTGTGGTATATCCACGTTGTCCGGCAAGGCCTGGAATTTCGTATTTATCCTTTATCGCTTGTGGAAGGTCAAAAAAATCCTTTACTACCTGGTACAATTCATCGATTAATTCAGGGCTTAATCCATGGTTTGCAATCGTTACAAACCCAGTTTCATTGAAAGCTTTTCCAATGTCTTGGATAAACTGCGTTCTTTCTGTAGCGTTTCCTACAGTAAAATGTTGCAGGTCTAAACGTGGGATATTTATTAATGCCATACTAATTTTTTTGAAAAGAATATTCAAGACCTTGTAGGTCAGCGTTTTCTTAAAATGTTGATATTTTATTTTTATTTGCCTGTAAAATTAAGGTTTTCAGTGAGTAAAGTTTTCAAGAATCGCGAATTGTGGAAAAGTTTTATTACCGTCAATTATATCAATTTAGCACTCTACAATAACAAATTATTTTTGCAAACAGTTTGATATTTGATTCTTAAACCTTAAATTTGATATGCATGCATAACAAAAAAGCATGTTTCACAATTATAGATCAGCTATGAGCCAAAATAGTACCATTGATTATTTTTTAAAAGTCGCTTGGCAGAGTGTTGCCAATAAATACAATACCATTGCATCACAGCATGGTTTTACACAAGCCGCAGGTTATATATTAATAAACATTCATAAGGAGGGCACACCCGTATCCCAAATTGCAAATTCTACGGGAGTTAAAACCACCTCATTATCCAGGGTATTAAACAATTTGGAAGGTTTAGGCTTTATTTATAGGGAGAGCAATAATTCGGATAAGCGATCGGTGAAAGTTTATCTTACTCCATTAGGGGTCGAAAAAAGAAGAATCGCTAAGAACGTAGTACGTGGCTTTAACGATTTTTTGAGTGATAAACTTACTGAAAGAGAAAGGTTACAGTTGATAACTCTTTTAATGAAAGTTAATAAACTGACCTTAGATTACGAATCGAAGCTTTTAGTAGAAACCAAATAGAAACTGAAAAACATAGACAATATGAAAAGAAGTGTTAAAAAAGTAGCGGTGTTGGGATCGGGAGTAATGGGGTCTAGAATTGCTTGCCACTTTGCAAACATCGGTGTAGAGGTATTGCTTTTGGATATTGCACCAAAGGAATTGCTTCCAGCCGAGCAGGCAAAAGGTTTAACCTTGGACTCTCCAATGGTGCGTAACCGTATTGTGAATCTTTCTTTAGATACCGCGGTAAAATCTAATCCAGCACCCTTGTTTAGTAAATCCTATTCTAAAAGGATAAAGACAGGGAATTTTGAGGATGATTTGCCTAAAATAGCGCAGGTCGACTGGATTATTGAGGTGGTAGTAGAACGGTTGGATATTAAAAAATCTATTTTTGAACAGGTGGAGAAGTATCGGAAACCTGGCACATTAATAACCTCTAATACCTCTGGTATCCCCATACAGCTAATGGCCGAGGGGCGTTCGCCTGATTTTATTGACCACTTCTGTGGTACCCATTTTTTTAACCCGCCGCGCTATCTGCAGTTGTTAGAAATAATACCTTCCCCACATACTAAAAAAGATGTTATTGATTTTCTGGTGGATTTCGGTGATAGAATGTTAGGGAAAACGGTAGTGCTGTGTAAAGATACGCCGGCATTTATAGGCAACCGTATTGGGGTGTATTCTATGTTGGCGATTACCCACCTGGTCGAACAGTTGGGGCTTTCTGTGGAGGAGGTTGATAAATATACTGGCCCGGCAATGGGGCACCCTAAATCTGCAACCTTCCGTACAGCAGATGTGGTTGGTTTAGATACGCTGGTAAATGTGGCTAATGGTTTGGCCGAAAATGCACCAAACGATGAAGCTAAGGGCATTTTTAAGCTTCCAGCGTTTATTTCGAAGATGGTGGAAAATAAATGGCTTGGCGAAAAGACTAAAAAAGGTTTTTATGAAAAAGTGCGCACAGCGGATGGCAGTTCCGAAATTCTTTCTCTGGATTTGCAAACGCTGACTTATGCGACGCAAAAGAAAGTGAAGTCCGCTACGTTGGAGGCTACCAAGCTCGTTGATGACCTGGCGAAACGTATGCAGGTATATGAGCAAGGTACGGATAAGGCGGGGGAGCTGTTCCGTGCAATGCATTACCCTTTGTTTGAGTATGTGTCGAATAGAGTGCCCGAAATTACGGATGATTTTTTCCGTATCGACGATGCTATACGTGCGGGTTTTGGTTGGGAGTTAGGGCCCTTTGAGGTTTGGGATGCTATCGGTGTGCGGGCGTCCTTAGAAAAAATTAAAGCCGAGCCTAAACGTCTACCCGGACAGTCGGGGGTAGTCGCTTCTTGGGTGCTTGAAATGCTCGAGTCGGGGGCGGAAAGTTTTTATAAAATTGAAAATGGCGTACGTCATTTTTATGATATTGCCAGTAAATCTTACAAACCTATTCCAGGAACGGAAGATTTAATTGTCTTGGACCATATCCGGGATACCAAAACTATATGGAAAAATTCGGGTGTTTCTATTCTTGATCTGGGGGATGGTATTTTAAATTGTGAGTTCCATACCAAAATGAATACCATTGGTGGCGATGTGATTCAGGGCGTAAATAAAGCCATAGACCTCGCTGAAAAAGAGTACAAAGGTTTAGTTATCAGTAATGATGGCAAGAATTTCTCTGCCGGAGCTAATATCGGAATGATATTTATGATGGCTGTAGAACAAGATTACGACGAGCTGAATATGGCGGTACGGATGTTTCAGAATACATCTATGCGGATACGCTACTCTTCAATCCCGGTGGTGGTCGCTCCTTTCCAGCTTACGCTGGGTGGTGGTTGTGAGTTTGCTATGCATGCCGACTTTGTGCAGCTACATGCTGAAACGTACATGGGGCTGGTAGAGTTTGGTGTTGGCGTTATTCCAGGTGGTGGTGGGTCTAAGGAATTTGCCCTCCGTGCATCCGATGAATATAAGGACGATCAGATTGTGCAAAATACCTTAAAAGATAAGTTTCTGACCATTGGACAGGCAAAGGTGTCAACGTCGGCCGTGGAAGCGTATGAGTTGGGATACCTACAAAAAGGAAAGTATGCCATTACCATGAACCGATCTCGGTTGTTGTTAGATGCGAAGCATAAAGCATTAGAATTGGCCAATGCGGGGTATATACAACCTGCGCATCGTCAAGATATCAAGGTGTTGGGCAACCAGGGTTTGGGTATTGTTTATGTTGGTGCATCTTCTATGCGTGCCGGAAATTACATTTCCGATCATGACCAGAAAATTTCAGAAAAATTAGGTTGGGTTATGTGCGGTGGAGATCTTTCTGCACCGACCGAAGTATCTGAACAGTATCTCTTGGATTTAGAACGTAAAGCTTTTCTGGAGCTTTGTGCCGAACGCAAAACATTGGAGCGTATTCAACATATGCTAACCAAGGGTAAGCCGTTAAGAAATTAACCGTAAAAACTAGAATTTGAGCTGTGCTTTTAGGCGGTTTTAACGCTGGAGTACAACCTGTAAACGACTAAACATAGAAAAAATGGAAGCATATATTGTAGCAGGATATCGTACCGCTGTAGGGAAAGCACCACGTGGTGGTTTCCGTTTTATGCGGGCTGATGATTTGGCAACAGCAGTTATACAACATCTTGTGGCATCGGTGCCAAACTTAGATAAAGAAGAAATCGACGATGTAATCGTTGGCAATGCTATGCCCGAGGCGGAGCAAGGTATGAATATGGCGCGTTTTATCGCTTTAATGGGGCTGGATACCGATAAGGTTCCGGGCGTAACCGTAAATCGCTATTGCGCTTCAGGCTTGGATACCATTGCCACGGCCACAGCAAAGATTAAAGCAGGTATGGCTGATGTCATTATTGCGGGGGGGGCCGAGGTGATGTCGGGAATGCCTTTTGGTGGTTGGAAAATTGTTCCCAACCCTAAGGTTGCCAAAAATAACCCCGATTGGTATTGGGGAATGGGTTTAACAGCTGAAGCTGTAGCGCAGGAATATAAAGTTTCACGTGAAGATCAGGATGCCTTCTCCTTAAAATCGCACCAGAAAGCTGTTGAGGCCCTAAAAAATGGGCACCTTAAGGATGGCGTTGTACCGATTACTGTACAGGAGAACTACAGTAAAGATGGCAAATTAGCTACCCGCTCGTATGTCGTGGATACGGATGAAGGGCCGCGTGCTGACACCACATTGGAGGCTTTGTCGAAGTTAAAGCCCGTTTTTGCTGCCGATGGTTGTGTTACCGCAGGAAATTCTTCTCAAACATCGGATGGGGCGGCATTTGTGTTGGTTATGTCGGAGCGTAAAATGAAAGCTTTAGGCTTAAAGCCTATTGCCAAGCTTCTTTCGTATGCCGTTGCGGGTGTTCCGCCGCGTATTATGGGTATTGGTCCGATTTATGCCATTCCTAAAGCCTTGGAACAGGCTGGCTTAAAGCAGGAGGATATCGATCTTTTTGAGCTGAACGAAGCCTTTGCTTCGCAGTCGCTGGCGGTAATTCGAACATTGGGGCTCGACGAGGATAAAGTAAATGTTAATGGTGGTGCTATTGCATTAGGCCACCCGCTAGGTTGCACAGGTGCTAAACTTACTGTACAGCTTTTACATGAGCTAAAACGTAGAGGTAAAAAATATGGTATGGTTACCATGTGTGTGGGTACCGGACAGGGGGCAGCCGGTGTATTTGAACTATTATAATGTAAAATAGATTTCTCACAACTATAAATGCAAAAATTATGAGCGAAAAAACAACAATAAAAGGTGGAGAATTCGTAATAAAAGAGACGAAATATACGGATATTTTTATTCCTGAGGAGTTTGATGAAGAGGCAAAAATGATACGTGAAACCTGCTTGGACTTCTTGGACAGGGAGGTGCTTACGAAATTGGATAAAATTGATGCGCAGGAGGAGGGGCTGATGCAGAGCTTGATGGATAAATCTGGCGAGCTTGGTATGCTGGGGGTTTCTATTCCTGAGGAATATGGTGGTTTTGGTAAGAATTTTAATACGTCGATGTTGGTTGCTGATGCGGTCGGAGGGGGCTTCTCCTTTGCGGTGGCACTGTCTGCCCATACGGGGATTGGTACTTTACCGATTTTATATTACGGAAATGCGGCACAGAAGGAAAAATATATCCCGAAGCTGGCAACAGGCGAGTGGAAGGCTTCTTACTGCCTTACAGAGCCTAATGCGGGTTCTGATGCCAACTCGGGGCGCACTACGGCGAAGTTAAATGCCGAGGGTACACATTACCTGATTAATGGGCAGAAAATGTGGATTACCAATGGGGGCTTTGCGGATATTTTTATTGTATTTGCAAAAATTGATGACGATAAAAATTTGACCGCATTTATTGTTGAAAAATCTTTTGGCGGTATTACCATGAACCCTGAGGAGCATAAATTGGGAATCAAGGGGTCTTCCACAAGACAGATTTTCTTTAACGACTGTGCTGTGCCGGTGGAGAATATGCTTTCTGACAGGGAGAATGGATTTAAAATTGCCGTTAATATTTTAAATATTGGCCGTATTAAATTGGGTGCGGCAACTATCGGTGCTGGGCGTAAAGCTATTTCTACCGCCGTTAATTATGCCAATGAAAGGGTGCAGTTTAATTTGCCTATTTCTAAGTTTGGCGCTATACGTTATAAGCTTGCTGAGATGGCGATACGATTGTATGCTAACGAGTCTGCAGCGTATCGTGCTGGCCAAAATATCGATGATGCGTATGCTGCTTTGGTCGCTGCGGGGATGGATGAGGGGAAAGCCAAGCTGAAGTCGGTAGAGCAGTTTGCTATTGAATGTGCCATTATTAAGGTGTGGTGTTCCGAAATGTTGGATTATGTCGTGGATGAAGGGGTTCAAATTTATGGTGGCATGGGCTATTCGGCCGACGCGCCTATGGAAAGGGCGTATAGGGATTCGCGTATCAACCGGATTTTTGAAGGTACCAACGAGGTAAACCGTCTTTTGGTGGTTGATATGTTATTAAAGCGTGCGATGAAGGGGGAACTGGATCTGATGGGGCCTGCGCAGGCTGTTGCTGCTGAGCTGATGGCTATTCCGGACTTTGCTGATGCGGATGAAACGCCTTTTGCTGCGGAAAAGAAAATTGTTGCCAATCTTAAAAAAGCGGGTTTGTTAATCGCTGGCGCTGCCGTACAAAAATTAATGATGTCTTTGTCTAAAGAACAAGAAATTTTAATGAATATTGCGGATATTATTGGTTATGTGTATGTTGCCGAATCGGTTTTATTGCGTGCCGAAAAGATTTATTATACCCAGGGTGAAGCTGCTGCGGCACTCCCTGTAGATATAGCTAAAGTGTACTTGTATTCTGCTATTGATAAGGTGAACAGCGCGGGAAAAGAGGCATTGTACTCGTTTGGCGAGGGCGATGAATTGAATATGATGCTCGTCGGATTGCGTCGTTTTACCAAAGCTCAGCCGTTTAACGTTAAGGATGCACGCCAGCGTATTGCGCGCAAACTAATTGACGACAATAAATATAGTTTCTAATTTTATTTATAATATTTTTTTAGACTACCATTTCGGGATTTGATGCCGGAGATGGTAGTTTTTTTTTGCTTCTAGCAACAGATATTTTAGAGGAATAAAAAAAAAAGAATATTAAATCTATAAAAATAGTAGTCTTTTTTGAAAAATGTTTTTACATTTGTTAAGAATTGATTGTAATCATAGTTGCAGTCTTGCTATTAACCAAAAAATTACGAACATTTATGAATAACATTTACGCAAAAAAAATAAGAAAAAACCGACAGCAGTGGGTGGTAAACTTGACAAGCAGCCTGATTGTTGACGAGCGAATGTGCAGTTAAATTTCTCTTCCCTTAATATATATATATGGATGGGGAAGCTAGGCTTCCCCATACTGTAAGAATCAAACAAGTAGTCAATTGGCGTTGGAACTTGCTTTTTTCCACTAATAATCAACCTAAATATATGAAAAGAAATGCTTTTTACCGCATCTTATTGACCTTTGTTGGCCTATTTGCAGGTAGTTATATTTTGCTTGCACAGGTAGAAACAAAACCTATTATAAATGCAAGTCTTGTCGGATCGGTAGTCGATGCGCTGACAAAAGAACCTTTAGAAGGCGTTACCGTGCAGCTGGATGCTGTAACCCACCAGGTGCGTACCGACCGGGATGGTTTATTTCAGTTTGTTACCGGACAGAAATTGCCTTTTACGTTAATCCTTACCCGTGTAGGGTATCAAACACAAAAAATTGTGGTGCATACGTCGCCTACTGTAATCGAGCTACAGCCTCAGGTGGAGTCGCTGGATCAGGTGCTGGTAACGTCGCGCCGTAGAAAAGAACAATTGCAAGATATTCCGATTCCAATTTCCTTAATACGGGGTGCAGCATTGGAGGATGCCGGTGCTTTTAACGTAAACCGCCTAAAGGAATTGGTTCCTACCGTGCAGTTGTATTCATCTAATGCACGCAATACTACTTTAAATATCCGGGGCTTAGGTTCCACCTATGGTTTGACAAACGATGGTATCGATCCGGGCGTTGGTTTTTACCTCGACGGGGTCTACCTGGCGCGGCCGGCAGCTACCTGGTTAGATTTTATAGATATTGAGCAGATTGAGGTATTACGCGGACCTCAGGGTACTCTTTTTGGCAAAAATACTACCGCAGGAGCATTCAATGTCACCACACGCCTGCCCCAGTTTCGCCCGGAAGCGAACTTTGAGGTTAGCTACGGTAATTATGGGTTTATACAGGCGAAGTCTTCTATTACAGGACCTCTGGCTAAGAATTTAGCAGCAAGGGTTTCCTTCTCCGGAACACAGCGCGATGGAACATTGTTTAATGTTTTTACCAATCGAAAAATAAATAATACCAATAACTTAGGTGTGCGCGGACAGGTTTTGTTTACCCCTTCCGATGATGTGAAAATTGTTGTGGCAGGGGATGTAGGTACGCAACGCCCCGATGGTTATGGCTGGGGTGTGGCTGGCGTAGTAAAAACACAACGTGCAGATTACAGGCAGTTTGATGCCATCATCAAAGACTTGGGTTATGTTATTCCTTATAACAGCGCATTTGAGCGTAAAATTGATTTGGATACGCAATCGAAGGCCGATAATGAGCTGGGTGGTGTTTCGGTAAATGCGGATATAAAAATAGGCAATGGTACCTTGACCTCTACTACGGCATGGCGGTATTGGGATTGGGTGCCTTTGAACGATCGCGATTATTTGGGTATTCCTGTATTCACCATATCGGCAGGCAACTCGAAACACAACCAGTATTCGCAGGAGTTTCGGTATTCAGGAAAAATAAGCGATAAGGTTTCTGGGGTGCTGGGGCTTTTTGGATTATGGCAAGACTTAAAAACAGATCCTGTACATACGGAAGAGGGCGGTTCGGCCTTATGGCGTTTTGCGCAGAGCTCGACGAGTGCATTGTGGAAGACCCCTGGGTTGTTTGATAATTTTGGTATACGTACAAAATATGGTATTAAAAGTACAGGATTGGCAGCCTATACGCAGATTGATTGGGCTGTTACGTCACAGCTTCATGTTTTGCCGGGTTTACGTTATAATTATGATAAAAAAATTGCTAACTATAACCGGCAAAGGTACGGTGGGTTAGATACTCAAGATCCCGCTTTATTGGCACTTAAAAACTCTATTTATACCGATCAATCTTTTGATACTGACGCTTCTGCTGATAACTTCTCGGGGCAGCTTTCTGTGCAGTACAAACTGAACCCCAAAGTTAATGCTTTCGCTACATATGCCATCAGTTATAAACCTGTAGGTATAAATGTGGGTGGTTTGCCTACAGCAAATGGGCAGGTGCTGCTGGATCTGGCGCGTGTAAAGCCGGAAGGGGTACAGCATAAAGAGTTTGGAATAAAGAGCAGTCCGGGAAAAAATGCTATACTTAATTTAACCCTTTACCAAACGGATATTAAGGATTTCCAGACGCAGGTGCAAACGCCTGATCCGGGGGTAAACAGGGGGTACCTGGCCAATGCCGAGAAAGTACGTGTGCAGGGGATAGAGCTCGATGGTTCGGTAAATATTAAAAATATTTTACGCTTAAATACGGCCTTGGCTTATACCGACGGAAAGTATACCAAATTTACAAATGCACCGGTGCCCCTTGAGGAGGTTGGTGGCGCACAGGCTTTTAAGGATATTTCTGGTGGGGAGCTTCCAGGGATTTCTAAATGGTCGGGGTCTTTTGGTGCTGAGGTAAGTCAGAAGGGTGCTTTAATCGGATTGCAGGGGAAATTTTTCTTAGCAGCAGATCTTTTCTTCCGTTCAAAATTCTCTTCGAGCCCTTCCCCTTCAAAATACCTCAATATCGACGGTTACAGTTTACTGAATGCGCGTGTAGGTTTTTCTGGCACCAATGGCATTTCAATTTTGGTATGGAGCCGTAATCTGGCGAATACCGATTATTACGAACAGCTGTTGGCGGCGCCAGGTAGCTATGGGCAGTATGCTGGTATTTTGGGCGACCCACGTACCTATGGTGTTACGCTACGCTATAACTGGCGTTAATTTTTTTTGAAGGCTACTAATTCAGCTTTTTTAGGTATGCTGATGGTATAAAAATTTTTCATTTCCCTATTGAAGTCGACTGAAGGTAATATGCTTTCGGTCGCTTCTTTTTTTTGTGGTTATGGAATGGCGATTATGCATTTTATATAGGGGTATAGTAATCACAATATTATTTGATATTTTTAAGGAAATTGTGAGGATCGATTAATTTGAAAAACTACGACGCTATTATACTGGGTTCTGGGCCAAATGGGTTAGCTGCGGCAATAAGCCTGCAGCAACAGGGGTTGGCAACTTTGTTGATAGAGGGGGGCGACAGCCTGGGCGGTGGCGCACGGACGAAAGCTTTAACGCTTCCTGGATATAAGCATGATGTGTGCTCGGCCATACATCCGATGGCGATGGCTTCGCCCTTTATGCGTTCTCTGCCGTTGGCAGACTATGGCCTGCGGTTTGTGCATGCCCCATATCCTGCTGCCCACCCTTTGGATTCCCATGAAACAGCATTATTATACCCTACACTGGATGAAACGGTTGATGCGCTAGGGCTGGATGGAAGATATTATAAGAACCTAATTCAACCCTTATTTAACGCATGGGAAACCTTGGCTCCGGATCTTTTGGGACCATTGCGTTTTCCGAAGGTACCCTTTGATATGGCTGCCTTTGGCTTGAAGGCACTTCAGCCGGCAACTTGGATTGCAAAGTCTTTTGCAACAGAAAAAGCAAAAGCGCTGTGGGCTGGGATGACGGCGCATGGCATCCAGCCGTTATCCAATTGGGCTACATCGGCAATTGGTATGGTTTTAATGGCTGTTGGGAATCGATATGGCTGGCCAATTCCGGTGGGAGGGTCGCAGGCGATTGTCGATGCTATGGTTGCATATTACAAAAAATTGGGTGGAGAGGTTATTTTAAACAACTGGGTAGATGATATTCGGCTGTTACCCCAACATCGTATTTTAATGCTTGATTTAACCCCGTATCAGCTGCTGAAATTAAAAGGTCTAAATTTAACGGAAAAATATAGTACCCAATTGAAGCAATACCGACAGGGGATGGGGGTTTTTAAAATAGATTGGGCCTTGTCGGATCTTACACCCTTTAAAGACCATCGCTGCCAACAGGCGGCTACGGTTCATATCGGAAATACGTTTGCCGAAATTGCAAGGCATGAAAAATTGACACAGGAGGGGAAGATTGTGGATAAGCCTTTTGTGTTGTTTGCCCAGCAAAGTAACTTTGATAACAGTCGGGCGCCCGTTGGAAAGCACACCGGCTGGGCATACTGCCATGTACCTAACGGTGCTACAAACGATATGACAGCACAAATTGAAAACCAGATTGAACGCTTTGCACCCGGGTTTAAGGACACTATTCTTGCACGGTCGACCTTCAATGCGATGCAAATGGAGGCCTATAATCCGAATTATAGGGGCGGTGATATCAATGGTGGCTTAATGGATATAAAACAGCTTTTTACACGCCCAGTGCCGAGTTTAACCCCTTATCGCACCAGCAATAGTAGGGTTTACCTTTGTTCCTCATCGACCCCACCGGGGGGCGGTGTGCACGGAATGTGTGGTTTCCATGCGGCTAAAGTGGCATTAAAAGATCATTACGGTATTACCATAAATCTTTAACACAATGAAAAAAATAGTATTGGCTGGAGGGTCCGGGAATTTGGGCTCGTTGTTGATCCGTACATTTCGGAAACGCTACCCCGGGGTAGCCCTTTTCATTCTTTCTAGAAATGCGCCAGCCACCTTAAAGGGTGGTGTCGATGGCCTGCATAAGGTGTTATGGGATGGAAAAACTTTAGGTGCCTGGCAGCAGCATCTTGAGGGAGCTGATGTTGTGCTAAACCTCAGTGGAAAGAGTATACAGTGCCGGTTTACAGATGCTAATAAAAGGGTACTTAAGAGCTCTCGTTTAGCTCCTACTAGCGTATTAGGGGAGGCGATAGCGACATTACAGCAGCCGCCCAGATTATGGATTAACTTTTCTGGAATATCGATTTTTAATGGGATGGAGCAGGTGCAGAATGAGGATAGCACCAGCTATGGTAGCGATTTCTTAGCGCAGCTTACCCAGCAGTGGGAGCAGGCTTTTTGGTTAAGTAATACGCCCAATACCCATAAGGTGGCGCTGCGTGTTAGTCCGGTTTTAAGTGCACAGTCGGGAATGTTTTCCGAATTACTTCCTTTAGTTAGGTGGGGCCTTGGCGGGAAGGTGGGTAGCGGCAGGCAGCTGGTAAGCTGGATACACGAGCACGATTTAGCCGCTTTGGTTTGTTGGATCATGGAGAAGGAATATACTGCTTCGGTTTACCATGCCTGCAGCCCACATCCGGTTACGAATAGCGAATTTATGCATGCCTTTCGGGAGGCTGTAGGCTGTCGTATGGGTTTACCTTTACCGACACCTTTAGCCCATGTTGGGGCGTTTTTTAAAGGAGTTGATAGCAGTGTATTGTTGCAGACTGTTCCTGTTCGCGCAAAAACATCGTTACAAGAGGGCTTTTCTTTTAAATTTCCCTATATTCACGATGCTTTAAATCAATTACTAACATCAACATAAATCTAATGTCATCAAAATCTTTTTCTTTTACCGAAGATTGGGTCGTTGTTATTCTCGGGCTCGCCACTGTTGCGCTCGCCTTATGCGGTATTATTGTTCCTGTCCCTTCTTTTAATTGGGCAGATTGGCAGGATTTAACGACAACCGTATTTTCAATAGCGAATATACAGGCTATATTAAGTCAATTTCTTTTGGTTTTTGTTATTGCTATTGTCGGTGCTTTGCTCCTAAAGAAAAACCTCAGAAGCTTGTTGATTGTATTTCCTGTAGTCTATGTGTTAACGCTGGTAGCCTTGGTCGTGGCTGGGAATAATGTGATTAAAGAATATAATCTTGAGGCGGTAATTTTTAGTTTAGGAATAGGTTTGGCGATAAGTAATTTTTTTAGTTTGCCAGCTTGGTTTAAAAATGCCTTAAGCACGGAGTTGTATGTAAAAATTGGTCTGGTTTTATTGGGTACGACAGTAATCTTTGGGGATATCCTGAAAGCAGGCTCCCTGGGGTTGATACAGGCCTTGATTGTGGTGGTTTCGGTTTGGTATTTTGCTTTTTGGATATGCAAAAAGATGAAGATCGATAAAGAAATGTCGCTCATGTTATCCAGTGCGGTATCGATCTGTGGGGTATCGGCAGCGATAGCGACATCAGGGGCTATAGAAGGCGACAGCAAGAAGCTGTCGTATGTGATTTCGCTGGTATTGATTACCGCCATTCCGATGATGATTTTTATGCCCTATATGGCCGAATGGATGGGGCTTTCTCAGGAGGTAACAGGTGCTTGGCTTGGTGGAAGTATAGATACCACTGGTGCTGTAGTAGCGTCGGGGTCTTTGGTGGGCGAGGAGGCCTTAAAGATTAGTACCATTGTTAAATTCTCGCAAAATGTATTGTTGGGTATTGCCGCATTTATGATTAGTATATACTGGACCTATACGAAGTCGGTAGAAGAGCAAGCAAAAAATGGAAAACCAACTTTAAAAGTGATATGGGAACGATTCCCGAAGTTTGTAATCGGTTTTGTAGCGGCTTCATTGTTGTTTTCCTTTGTGATTTCGCCCGAAACAAATCTTCAGGTTAAAGATGGGTTAAAAAGCCTGCAGGGCTTATGGTTTACCTTGGCTTTTACTTCTATTGGCCTGGAAACAAACTTTAAAGAGCTTTTTCAGCATAGCAATAAAAAGCCGTTATATGCCTTTTTAATTGCACAGACCTTTAATGTTGCCGTTACTTTGGTTATCGCCCTCTTGTTATTCCGCTAACCGTAGTCGTAAAAAATAACCTTCGGTGGTTCGGGCATGCGGATACTAACTAAAAGTTTAGGAAGTTTAACAACTGTCCAAAAGCATAGGGAGTAAATATATTTTTTTAGTTCTTTTTGATCATACGAAATCAAAATCCTATGAAATATATTTACTTTTTATTTTTGCTTATTATATGCTCCTGTACAAAGGATAATTTACACATACAACCCCCCGATCCCGTTCAAGAACCGTTTAATCTGTCTAATGGTTTGGGTAAAAAGCTTGAAAATCCCTATGCTGTTCGTAATATCAAGATCGCTTTAACACATTTGCAATCTAAACATGGAACATCCGCATTAGCTCCTGAATTAAAACCCACGCATTTGTTGGTCAGGTTTTTACCTAAAACTTATGAAGATATGCTTCTGTTGGAAGCAGATAGTACTCTTTATTATGATTCTGTACCTTATGGTTATGAGAATTCTGCAGATCTAAGTTACTATCAGGATCCTTCTATTCCAAAAGACCAATATACATGGCAATATGCTATCGTTGATTATGACTATATATTTCCACAGGTACATTACGAAGTTCTGGAAGAACTTTATAGGCCTCAGGATGAGGAAGATGAAATTGAAGCACTAGCGTATAAGGTAACAAGAAATCATTTTAACAGGAGTTAAGTGATGCGTATTGGGCACAGGTACAATACCAGGCTATGTTTGATGAAACTGCTGGAACCTATGGTGATGGTAGTTCTACCTATGCTAAATATACAGGCGTAGCAGAGGCTTGGTCCCATTTTATAGAATATCAATTAATGCAGCAGATCGGACTGCTTGGTAAAGAAAGGTATGCTATCCTTATGACTGCTTATACGCAAAGTTCATCGCCCTCTACCATTCCAAGCACAGATGGGGATGGTGCTAATTTGGCCTGTTGGATCCCATCCGGTTTATTCCGGGATTTAATAAGCAAGGAAAGTAGAGAAGTCGAATTAAAAGATGGTAAAAATTACAGTACTACATTATTGAGCAGCGTAACTCCAGTTGTCGGGTTTACCTATTCGCAGCTTTATCGTTTTCTAACAAACGATGTACGATCCGTAACCGACCTAAAAAATAAGATTATTCAATATTACCCACACAAAAATACCAACCATGAGATTACGCGATTATTCCAACTTTATGGCTATTAAACTAAACAGCAAAAGGATATCCCTATTCGCTTCCATTATTATTATGTGTGTTTCTACGGCTATGCACTGTAGAAAAGCGGATTACATCTATAGGCCTCTGGAAGGGCTTGAAGGGAAAAAAGTCTGGTTAGAACTGAAACCGCAGCAAGCGGTTTATAAAGTGGGGGACACCGTATTATTTGAAATACAGGTAAAAGCGGCGGATTTGGGCTTACAAGATTTTAGGTTATTAGATTATATTTCTGTAAGTAATTTTTATCTGTTCGATAAAAACAACGACCTTAAATTGGATTACGATGCCTGTAAGCGAGGACTAGTAATTGCTAACCTATCATCGGATAAATTAACGTACACGCAAAATGATAGCATAATACTGCAAAAGGCTGGAAAGTTTCGCGTTTGTAGATCTTGTAAAACTTACTTGAAACAACCTACAAAAGGCCTACTTTCTATTACTATTTTTTCCGGAAAACGGGTGCCACGTGGTTATATTGGCCAGGTTCCGATTTATTTTAAGGAATCGCAGCAGCCTTATATCGACATTGAAGTACAGTAAAGTGAATCTTGCTTTATGGTGTTTTAGCGTATTAGCTATGCTGTCCTGTAAAAGCGTCAAAGAACTTTTCTACCTTAAATGCCTAATAAAGAATCGAAAAATAGTATAGCCCAAAAATAATGCCTTCGTCGCAAGCGATAGAGGAGCCTTACTTGTTGTTTTTATAGCAAGAAGAATTAGTTTTCAGACCATTTTATGCGGCAAGGGTATTGAAGAACATCCTGCATAGTAGCGACTTTGTTAGACTGTACTGGTTAATCGCGATTCCGATAACCTTATTAGGAACGCTACGTCTTTTTTTGCTAATCCATACTTTCCAACGCTATTTCTTAAACCTGAGAATCTTTTTTTTATGGAAATTAGTAACTTGTAGCATCATAATTCTGAAATATTTGGCATGAACAACAATGAAAAGGAGCTTTTGGCACAGTACCGTACTGCAGGAGACCTGGCGGTCTTAGGTAAGTTATATGCTCCTTATATGTCATTGTTGTATGGTGTTTGTTTTAAATACCTGCAGGATGCTGAACGCAGTCAGGATGCGGTGATGCAGATCTTTGAAGAGCTTATCCCTAAACTACGGCAGCATAAGGTTGATGCTTTTAAAAGCTGGCTTTATGTCTATGCACGGAATTATTGTTTAATGCAGCTACGTAAAGATAAGCGTATCCCGCATGTAGATATAGATGAACGCCTGGCAGAAACGGAGATTGCCTTATTGCAACCCGACGAAAATAAATGGGAAGAACAGGATTTTGATGCACTGGAAAGCTGTATGAAAACCCTCAACAACGAACAGGAAACATGTGTCCGTTTGTTTTATTTGGAGCAAATGTGTTATAAAGATATTGCAGATCGTACGGGATACGACTTAAATAAAGTGAAGAGTGCCATTCAGAATGGCAAGCGTAACCTCAGGATCTGCATGGAAAGTAAAAATAATGGAAAATAACTATCAGTTATCGCGAATTCATAATTACGTCAATGGCTTAATGAATCCTGAGGAGATGTATGCCCTGGAAAAAGAAGCCTTGGCCGACCCCTTCCTTCAGGATGCCATAGATGGCTATAGAATGCAGCAGGGGGTAGACGTGAAGCAGCTTAGCCTGCTGCAGCAACGCTTTAATGCACGTATTGCGGAAAATAACATCAGCAAAAATAAACGTTTTTATAGTTGGCAGCGCTTGGCTATAGGAATGACGGCTGCGGTAATGTTTGTTACAGTATCGACCTTATTATTAATCCGCTACCTACCGAGTTCAAACCCTAGTAATCTGCATGAGGTCGAGCTCATGCAGGACCAAGTGTTTACGGTCTCATTGGCAAATACTGGAGCATCGGATGGCGAGCCAGTGGCGGGATGGCAGGCTTTTGAAGATTATCTAACAGCAAATTATACAGGGCATAGGCATACGGAAGGGGATGTCTTAATTCGCTTTAGTATATCAAGCGAAGGGCTGCCAAAAGATTTTGTACTAAACGATGGAAAAGGTAATGCTAATGCGGATACTTATAAAGAGCTTCTAAATCTGATACAGCGTGGAGGGAAATGGCAAGGGCAGGAAGCCGAAATACGGGTGAACCTGCATGAAATGAAAATTAAAAATTAATAGTTGAAAAATAATATATAAGAAATAAGAACAAGGGCTGTTCTATGAAGACAGCCCTTGTTCTTTGTATTATTCCTCCCAACGGATTTTATCCTCAATCGGGGATCGTGCCGGTTCACGGCTTTCTGCGTTGTGGTGGCCTAAGTAGAAAATACCAATACATTTTTGGTTTTCTGCTAAGTTTAAGAAACCACCTAAGTGATTAATCAAACCCGGTGTTGCCCAGTAACCTCCGATATGTAAGGAGTGTGCCGCTAACCAAAGGTTCTCTACAGCACAAGAAGTTGCTGCTAGCTCTTCCCATTCAGGAAGGTCGCCCGTATAGTTTACAATAAGCGCGATAGCAACGTTAGATTGTGTTGCTTTTTTAGCCATATTTTGTGCTGTTGCCTCCGTATATTTCTCTGCAGGGGTTACCGTTTTGTAAATACGGGAAAGCTCCGTTCCTAATCTTTCTAGGCCCTCTTTACGGAAGATGACAAAACGCCAAGGCTGTGTACGTTTATGTGTTGGTGCAGCGTTTGCGGCCTCCAAAATAGTAAGGATATCCTCGCGACTAATATCTTCCTGTGTAAAGCTGTTTTGATTTACCGTTCTTCTGAAATGAATGGCATCTAATACTGCGTTTTGTTTACTCATTGTTGTATCGTATTAATTTGATTTTTCTTCCCAAAGCGAGGCAATATGCAATATTGTTTTTACCGCTTTTTCCATATCTTGTTTACTTACCCATTCCATCTTACCGTGGAAGGCGTGTC
This sequence comes from Sphingobacterium sp. Mn56C, assembly GCF_049319645.1. NCBI lineage: Bacteria > Pseudomonadati > Bacteroidota > Sphingobacteriia > Sphingobacteriales > Sphingobacteriaceae > Sphingobacterium > Sphingobacterium sp. Mn56C. Next base: position 99,155 of record NZ_JBMOUC010000003.1, on the reverse strand, counting down.
CACCAGCAAATACATTTGGACAAGGGAGGCCCATAAATGACAAGCGCGAGCCATCTGTGCCACCACGGATAGAGCGGCGCTCGGCCTTCATGCCTGCTCTTTCAATAGCTGCCAGTCCGATTTCCATAATCTGTGGGTATTTGTCCAACACCTCCTTCATATTACGGTATTGTTCTTTAGTTTCGAAAGTATAACTTGTTCCCGGGTATTTCGCGACTATATTTTTTACACAATTCTCCAACTCTGTTTCATGTTTTTGGAGGTTGCTGGTTAAGTGGTCACGCACAATAAAATCTATTGTTGCCTTTTCCACCGTTCCTGATACTTGTGTTGGATGCACAAAGCCCTCTTTTCCCGAGGTGCTCTCTGGTGATAGTCGGTCTGTTGGTAATGATTCTATAATTTTAGCTGCAATTTTTAGGGCCGATTGCATTTTGTTTTTCGCAAAGCCCGGGTGCACCGAAACACCATGGATGGTAACTTTAGCACCATCTGCAGAGAACGTTTCATCCTCAATAGTTCCGGCACGTTCACCATCCATAGTATAGGCAAACGTTGCACCTACCTTTTCGAGGTTTACAAAATCTACACCACGACCAATTTCTTCATCCGGTGTAAACAAAATTTTAATGGTACCGTGTTTTATTTCCGGGTTAAGCATCAGGATACGTGCAGCATCCATAATTTCAGCAACACCCGCTTTATCGTCGGCACCTAATAAAGTTGTTCCCGATGCGGTAATAATATCATTCCCGATTTGTTCAGCAAGGTCTTTATGATCATTAAAGCGGATTACTACGCTATTATCATCCGGAAGAACGATATCTTGCCCCTGATAGTTTTGGTGTACAATAGGTTTTACATCCTTCCCTGAGCAGTCCGGAGAAGTGTCTACATGCGAGCAGAAACAGATTACCGGTACATCTTTCGTGGTATTGGACGGAATAGTGGCATATACATATCCATTTTCATCTAGGTGCGCATCGGTTAATCCTAAATCCAATAATTCCTGTACCAGAATACGGCTTAAGTTTAATTGCTTCGCTGTAGAAGGGAATGTTGCGGATGCAGCATCCGATTGGGTATCAATCTGCACATAACGCATAAAACGTTCGGCAACCTCAAATTTATTTAAACTGTTAATCATATAAAACAAGTTGTTGTACGTATGCTTTAAGTGTTGGTATTAAAGCGTTTAGAGTTTCCTAATTTATTTCTGTTTATCGGCCCAGCCAAATACTTTTGTTAAGAGCGCCGAATTACGTGCATTTCCAGTGTTCGTACGTACCTTAGCCTCTTCGTCTGCCACCTTAATAAATAAGCCATCAATTGCTTTCTGCGTAACATAGGCATTTAAATCGGTTTGCACCTTGGTGCTGGTAAGGGGAATATTATTGTAAGCGGAGGTTAATTGTGTCCAATAGGTGCTCACATTATTTTGGCCCAATGCAGAAGCCACAATTGGGCTAAATTTTTCGGTTAATGTGGCCGTTGTTGTTCTTTTAAAGTAGTTTGTGGCGGCATCTGTTTGGGTACCCAGTAAAATTTGAAAAGCATCCGTTACAGTCATTTGCGACAGAGCGCTCACAAATACAGGAGCAGCTTCTTTAACGGCAGATTCTGCAGCCCTATTCAGGCTATTGATAAACTGATCGCATAAGGCGCCCATACCCACCGTACGTAGTGTCTTTTCAATCTTCTGCGCTTCTGCGGGCATCAGGATCTTTACGGCAGCATTTCCCAGGAAACCATCCTTTACCGACAGCGCATTTATGCTGCTCATAAGCCCATTACTTAAGGCTTGTTTTATCCCCGTAGCGGCTTCCTGCTGTGTAACAGCGGTATTGCTTGTTGCGGTATTATTTTTCGTTGTTTTACTTGAGCTGTTTTTACCCTTTTGTTGTAAAATAGAACTTGCGGTCTTATCTAATTTTTGGGCAAACGCTATTGCCGGAATAGTTAGGACCGCAAGCATACAAATCTTTACATATTTCATGTTCGGAATTTTTAAACCAAAGCAAAAATACAAAAGATAAATTTGATATCTACCATTTCAATACCGACATCACGGGAAAATGATCGGAAGGAAATTTCCCCATATACGTGTCGGTTAGAATGCCATATTTAAGTACTTTAAAAGGTTTAGTAATAAAAATATGGTCAATACGTGATTTCTCTTTCAGGCTTTCACCCCAACCGTTAAAACTGGAGTTGGGTTCATACTTCAGCGGTGCCAGGGTATACGTATCCTGCACGACACCGCTGTTGGCAAGGGTAAAATACGCTTCATCATTTTCATCCACATTAAAATCTCCGGTTAAGATGAGCGGTAGATCCTTAGCAAACTCTTTGGCTTTAGCTAAAATTAGCTTAGCACTTTCTGTGCGTGCTTTACGGCCAATATGGTCAAAGTGCGTGTTCATAAAAATAAACTTTTTATGGTTCGACAGATCCTCCAATACGGCCCAGCTACATATTCTTGGTAAAACCGCATCCCAGCCTTTATTAGGCCTTTCGGTGTCGCTATCCGAAAGCCAAAAAGTCCCTGATTGTAAAGCCTTAAAACGTGTTGTATTGTAAAATATCGCCGAATGTTCGCCTTTGCTGTGGCCATCATCACGGCCGACGCCCACATAGGCATAATCCGGTAAGTTCTGCTGCATATCTTGCAGCTGTTCGAGAAACCCTTCCTGAATACCAAAAATCTCAAATTCATGAAACAGAACTAAGTCGGTGAGATGTTTTTTACGTACCTCCCAAAGGTTACCCACATCGTTATCAGTCTTCATTCGGATATTATACGACGCTACACGAATGGTTTGTGCCAGTCCAATAAGCGTAAAAAAACACAAAACCGATACAACGAATGCTTTTTTCATATTACAGATTTTACGGATTTAAAAGTTTGTATAAAGATTCAGGTTCATCCGTTGTAATATAATCAATTTTACGATCTATAAAAAACTGCATATCCTCGGTACTATTTACCGTCCAGACATTGGTTTTCAATTTTAACGCTTTTGCTTGCTTTATCCAGTCGTTATTTTTCTTAAACACAGATAGGTGGTAATCAATTCCGCTAAGTTGGGCATTGTAAATTTCCTGGGGTGCTTTATCACTAGAAAGGTAATGGATTTTCGCCTTTTTATCCAGTTCCCTAAATTTTAAGCAGGCCTCATAACTAAAAGCAATAAATTCCACCATATCCTTTGCTTTAAGCCGCTTCACCAAGTCATAGGATTGCTGTACCGCCTGGAGAGTACGCTCAACACCTAAGCGATTGGTTTTTAGCTCATAGATAAGTTTGGTATTTTTTTGTTTCAGTCCTTCTTTGAGGTATTCTTCAGCGGTAGGAATAGACTCCCCATTCGGATGTTTTTTTGTCAACAACTCTTCGTAAGTCGATGTCGCAATATCCAAACCATAAAAATCATTATCATGGTTTACGACGAGGATATCATCTTTCGTAAGGTGAACATCAAACTCAGAACCCCAAACCTTTTGTTTAATTGCCTCCTGTAGCGATGCGATAGAGTTCTGCGGAGCATGAGTATGCTTCCATGCGCCACGGTGGGCGATAATTTTCGATTGCTGTGCAAACGCTACTAGCGTTGTTGTTAAAAGTAGTACCGTTGCTAGTGTTAATTTTTTCATTTTAGGCAGTTTAATTATAAAAACTGCCTAAAAATAAAAGTCTCTTATTAATTTATCATTAAATTAAAGGCAACCATCCCATTCGCCATAAAATTGTTGCAGAAAATTCTCCATAAATTCATGGCGTTGTGCCGCAAGCGCTTGTGCTGTAGGGGTATTCATTTTATCTTTTAACAATAATAGCTTTTCGTAAAAGTGGTTTATTGTTGGCGCTGTTGTATTTTTATACGCCTCTTTGCTGATGTTGGTTACTACAGGGATATTCGGATTATGAATTTCTCTGTTTTTAAACCCGCCATAAGTAAAGGCGCGTGCAATACCGATAGCACCAATAGCATCCAAACGATCTGCATCCTGAACAATCTCCAGCTCTTTAGAGTGGAAAGTGACCTCGCCCAAGGAAGCCTTGAACGACATATTTAAAATAATCTGCTGTACATGTTCTATAGTAACCGAAGCAACACCGATACGGCTTAAGAATTCGCCTGCTATACGCGGTCCGATGGTTTCGTCGCCATTATGGAACTTGCTATCGGCAATATCGTGCAATAAAGCTGTTAATTCACAAACCAGATGATCTGCATCCTCCGTTTGCAAAATAAGCTTCGTATTCTTCCATACCCGTTCAATATGCCACCAATCGTGGCCTGCTTCCGCGTTTTGTAGGCTTTCTTTAACAAAAGCTACTGTTTTTAGAATATACTCCTGCATAATTATTTTTCTTTCGTGCCTTCATACAATTCGTACTGCAATAACCTACAGTCGAGTTTACCATTGAAAAATTCGAACCTTCGCGAAGCACGTAAACCGATTTTTTTTGCGAGGTCTGGGTTTCCTGTAAACACATAACCGCGGTATCCTTTGCAATGTTGTTTTAAAAAGTCGCCGATACGTTTGTACGTAATTTCTAGTTTAGTATGCACGCCCAAACGCTCGCCATATTCCGGGTTAAACATAATAACACCAGGGCCTTGTGGAACAGTTGTTTCGGCAAAGTCGCAGGTTTCAAACTGTATAAGGTGCTCCACACCGGCAGTTTTTGCGTTCATTCGGGCAATTTCTACAGCTTGATCCGAAATATCTGAGGCAATAATTGGAGGGATATTTGTTTTCTCTGTTACCTCCTTAAGTTTTCTCCGCTCGGCAAAAAATACCTCTTCGTCGTATCCTATAAAGTGCATAAACGAATAATTCATTCGTTGTAAACCAGGAAGGCGTTTTTGTGCCATTAAGGCTGCCTCTATAGCTAATGTTCCTGAACCACACATGGGGTTAACAAATGGCGTAAGGCCATCCCATTGCGTTGCCATAATTGTTGATGTCGCTAAAGCTTCTAACATCGGTGCTTTGCCCGGTAACTTGCGGTATCCATGTTTTGCAAGAGTTTCCCCAGAAGTATCCAAGAATATCTCTGCCCGCTCTTCCATCCAGTGCAGGTGGATAACTGCTTTCGATAAATCAGGGCCTGAATCTGGACGTAGTCCTTTTTTTTCTTTGATACGGTCAACAATAGCATCTTTAACCTTAACATTGGCAAAAAGTGGCGTCGTAATGGTCTCGTTATGTACGTTGGATGTTACAGAAAAATACCCATCGAAGGGGATAATATTTTCCCATTCAATTTTGGAAAGTGCAGCATATAACTCCTTTGCATCGCGGGCCCGAAAAGCTGCGAGCTCGTATAATACCTGACTAGCAGTACGTAAGTGTAAATTTAATTTAATGCATTCATTTATAGAGGCATTCAATTCTACCCCTGTATTAAAAGCACGCTTAATTTCAAAACCTAAGCCCTGTACTTCCTGCTGTAAGAATGGTGACAGTCTTTTATTGCATGTCACTATTACTTTGTTTGCTGTGTTGAAAACTTCCTTCATATTTATGCAAAGTTAGTTAATCTAACACGCAAAAAATGTGTAATTTTATGGTTTAAAATTTTTGTATATGGAAATCAGAGGAAAAGTACACGAAGTTGGTGCAACACAGCAAGTTACGGAGTCTTTCAAAAAAAGAGATATAATTGTTGCTTATGCAGAAAACCCACAATTTGTAGAATATATTCGTTTTGAAGCGACACAAGATCGCGTTAATATCTTCGATAACCTGGCTGTAGGTGAGGATATTGAGGTGTCTTTTAACTTACGTGGTCGTCCATGGACGAATAAAGAAGGGGTTACTACCTACTTCAACTCTTTAGTTGCATGGCGTGTTACAAAATTAGCAAATACAACAGCTTCGGCTCCTGCTGCAGGATACGGCGATATGCCAACACCGGTTGATATTACTTCTTCTGGTGCAGATGATGATGATTTGCCATTCTAATTAAGCTATTAAAGCCTATTTCACTAGGTAAAAGATAACGTAAAGCTACTCTTCGGGGTGGCTTTTTTTGTTTTCCAAGTGGATGATTTCTTGGATGGCGTAACAAAAAAACGATTTTGGCGACCAACATATAAGCTGCTGTTGAAAAATAGCTCCTTTAGGTTAGTAAAGGTAAGAAACAATATATTTTCAGGCTTGTAATGAGATTGGTTTATTTTTTTAAGTATTTTAGATTTTAAATAAGGATATATACTATGGGATGGGCAACAAATAAAAGTAAACGTTGGGAACTAAGCCAATTATTGGGCACATTTTTGTCCATTTTAATTTTTATACCATCTATTCATTCCATTGTTATGATGTCGCAAGCCTATCGGACGAAGGTACGATCGCGCTTTATGCTATCGTGGGTCTTGTTGGCTGTGCAAGCGGGCATATTTTATGGCTTTTATTTTTTTAGCGGAGCAATGTCTTTTGGCATGATGATGACCATATGTGCCTATATTAGTGCGTACATCGTAGGGAACGGTCTATTGCTTAAACAGGCGAAATCGTATTTACAACGTTTAGCGCTAGCGGAAATACGGCCTTTAACATGGATAAACAGTATAGCCGACCAACGTCGCCTGGAGCTGGCGCAGGCGGAGATGGAAACGGCACAGTCTTTTATTGGTAAATTAATGTATTACCGGAATACCATTGAAAACCGAAATATTCAGCAACATATAGAGCGTATTGTACGTTTATTTCGTTTGTTGGAAGAAAGAGATAAACACGAGGCAGATAGATTTTTGGTACGTCATGGCACTGTCGTTAATGTATTGCGGGAGTACGATGACTTGGAGAATACCCGCCTGAATAACTCGGTTACGGTAGATTCAAAAATTAAGTTAGAGCAGGTGTTAGCACAGGCTGCATCGGCTATAGAATCGGATGTCACGAATTTAATAAAATATAGACTGCTCGATGTATCGGCAGAATCGGAGGTATATATTCAGACCTTAAAAAATAGAAACCTTTTAAACAACGATTTAGATAAATAGAAATTATGGCAACAATAGACCTTACAACATACGAAGACGATAACCATCCTAATCCAGGTAAAAATACGGATATGCAGGTAAACTTCACTGCAGCGGAAAAAGCACTGGTGCAGCAGTATAAGGATAAGATAAATCTGAATTCGACGACCGATATTATTCAATACGGTGTGGCTAGCCAGACTAAAATAAGTAATTTTTCCAACGAGATTTTAAAGCAGGTGCGTACCAAGGATATGGGCGGTGCCGAGGATATCTTATTAAACTTGCGTAACGATATAAAATCCTTTGATGAGAATTTGAATAAGAAACCACTTATTCCATTTTTTGATACGTTAAAGAAAAAAATTACCCGCTTACGTACAGAGTATGCATCGGTAGAAACCAATATACATCAGATAGAGCTTAAGTTAGAAGGGCATTACAAAACCCTCTTAAAGGATGTAAATATCTTTGATAAACTTTTTGAAGAGAATCAAGGTTATTTTAAAGAGCTGTCTCTACATATTGCTGCTGGAGAGGAGAAGCTGGAGGAGGTATTAAATACCACCCTGCCCGCCATGCGAAGCGACGCAGAAGAGTCGGGCGACCAGCATAAAATACAACAGTATAAGGATATGGAACAGCATGTGGTACGTTTTGAAAGGAAAATACACGACCTGAAGTTAACCCGCATGGTAGTGCTACAGACGGCACCACAAATTCGTATGATACAGAGCAATAGCAGCTCCCTAATGGAGAAAATACAGTCCTCGATAGTGAATACGCTGCCGTTATGGAAAAATCAAATGGTATTAACCTTAGGCATTGCACATGCGCAGCGTGCCTTGGAGGCGCAGAAGGCGGTGACGGATGCAACTAACGAGCTATTGCGTAAAAACTCGGAAATGTTAAAAGAATCGACCATCAACGTTGCCCGTGAAACGGAGCGCGGTATTGTCGATATTGAAACCATTAAAAAGGCTAATTCGGATATTATATCGACCATTGAGCAGGTGTTGCAGATCCAGCGGGATGGACGTGAAAAGCGTAAAGTGGTAGAGCAAGATTTGTTGCAGACGGAAAATGAATTGAAAAAGCAGCTGTTAAAATCTTCCGATGATGCTAAACTGATTAATTAATTTCTTTATGTACTAGCAGCGGCGTCATAAGACGCCGCTGCTAGTACATAAAGTATCCAATATTATATCTTAAGTTTCCCAGCGTTTTTTTGGTACGCAGGTAATATCTTTAATTTTTCGTAGTAATATAGGCGTACCGTCGAAGCGGTTTTCCAAGATGATCGAATCTTTTGATATTTGTGTGAGTTTAAACCGCGGTGCGTACTCGCCACTTTTATAACAGCCCGATATTTTCTGTTTCCCATTTTCTTTGGTGTATACGCCGTCGACAATAATACTATCGCCACGAAGCACATAAACAGCCTTAGCAAATTCGGTCCATTGCCCACCTTTATAACAGCTATCCGGTAGGGTTTGTGTCTTGGCATGCACCTGCATCTGTGTATACATAGAATCGCAGGTAAACGTCATTTGATTAAGGGTATAGCTTAACAATTGATCTTGATGTGCTACAGAATCTTGAACCCAAATGCCTTGTAAAAAGGGCACCCCTTCGGTTTGCATATCGGAGTGCCTATAGCAGCCCAGCAAAGCGAAAAGCATACCTAAGGACATCCCGAGGTATGCTTTCTTATTACTATATTCTTTAAAGAGTTTTTTCACCCGCTTATTTTAAACTTCCGACCATTTCTTCTGGTTTTACCCATGCGTCAAATTCTTCAGCGGTAACGTAACCCAAAGCAATAGCTGTTTCTTTTAAGGTAGAGTTGTTTTTATGTGCTGTTTGCGCAATCTCTGCCGCTTTATAGTAACCAATTTTCGTGTTTAATGCAGTTACCAACATCAAAGAATTGTCTACCAATTCTTTGATACGCGTATAGTTTGGTTCAATTCCTGCCGCGCAATGCTCTTCAAAAGAAACACAAGCATCTCCAATTAAACGTGCCGATTGTAAGAAGTTGGCCGCCATAATAGGTTTAAAAACATTCAATTCATAGTGTCCTTGTGTGCCACCAATAGTAATAGCAACATCATTACCCATTACCTGTGCCGCAACCATAGTTAAAGCCTCACATTGTGTAGGGTTAACTTTTCCAGGCATAATCGACGATCCCGGTTCATTTTCAGGAATTAAGATTTCGCCAATTCCTGAGCGTGGGCCAGAAGCCAACATACGGATATCGTTTGCAATTTTATTCAATGCTACCGCCAATTGTTTTAAGGCACCATGAGTTTCAACAATAGCATCGTGTGCCGCTAATGCTTCAAATTTATTTGCTGCAGTAACAAAAGGATGACCTGTAAACTCCGCAATATATTTGGCTACCGTAACATCGTAACCTGAAGGTGTATTTAACCCTGTACCTACAGCTGTACCACCTAAAGCTACCTCAGAAAGGTGGGCTAATGTATTTTTAACAGCCTTTAAGCCGTAGTTTAATTGTGCAACATAACCCGAAAGCTCCTGTCCTAATGTTAGCGGTGTTGCATCCATTAAGTGAGTACGTCCGATTTTTACTACATGCATAAACTCCTCAGACTTACGTTTCAAGGTATCGCGAAGTTTTTCAACACCAGGAATTGTAATTTCTACAACAGCTTTGTAAGCTGCGATATGCATACCCGTAGGGAACGTGTCGTTTGAAGATTGTGATTTATTGACATCATCATTCGCTTTTAATACAGGTTCGCCTTCACCGATCTGGCCACCCGCTAATACCTGTGCACGGTTTGCGATAACCTCGTTCACATTCATATTCGATTGTGTACCCGAACCTGTCTGCCAAATAACCAATGGAAACTGGTCGTCAAGCTTTCCGGCAAGGATTTCATCACAAACGGCAGCAATAGCGTCGCGTTTTTCGATAGGAAGTACACCCAATTCATGGTTGGCATATGCAGCCGCTTTCTTTAAGAAAGCAAAACCTTCGATAATTTCGTGAGGCATAGAAGCTGGAGCACCGATTTTGAAGTTGTTACGTGAACGTTCTGTTTGTGCACCCCAGTATTTGTCTGCAGGTACCTGAACTTCACCCATAGTATCTTTTTCTATTCTGAATGACATAGTATAAGCGTTTTGTTTTTGTTGCACAAAGTTACTGAATATAAGGGCCCGTTTAAAATTTATCTCCCAACTTTTTTAGACCTACGTATGGCTGTGCAGGATGTAATTGCAGCTACATGCCCAGTCTTTTTTGAATATGCTCGTTGATATGGTGGTACAGCTGTTTAGGCTTCAACGTTCGCCAAGGGATTTCATTTAAGTAGCCCCCTAAACTAATGTAATAGTCGATGTTATGCTGTTGAAACTCTTCAATAACATGCGGTCTAAAGTGCAACCCAGCAATCCAGCCGTCTTCGATATCCTGAAACCATTCTTCGTAATACGCATCATCGGAAGCGTGGAAATTTAGGATATTCTCTCCGATAAGGATAAACTTTGTAATCCCCTCGTTTAGCATTAAATCAATGATTTCCCGTTTTAGGAGCATGATATCATTGTAAATAGCATCGTTCCATTCTCCGATAAATTCAATTATGCTGTAACCCAGGTCATAGTCGACATACAAGATTTTTAAGTACAAGGTCTGCGAGCCGAAATCATCCCATTGGGGGTGCAGCAGAAAATTGTATACCTGCTTATCAAATTCAAATTCGTTATAAACAGTTTCATAGAAAGGTGAGCGCTCATCATCCGAAGCGATATAGTCGTGGCGCCAGTTATAGAAGGGTTCAAGTTCGTGCATATTGAAAAAATATAAATAAATATGCCTTTTGTTTACTGATATTAAACGGTTTGGAACATATTTTTGGTATCTTTGAGTCGTTTTATCGATTTAAAAAATAAAATTAACTCTTTATTTTTGCTCAGGCAATTTTTTACATGCAAAAGGGGACTGGAAGGAATATATTTGTTGCGGCTACTTATGCGGCTACGTTGCTTTTAGGATTGATTTTAGGTCAAAACTATGTCGATCAACAAAGCAATAATCCGGGGAGTTCCTTAATACCCATCGGATTGTCGGATAACTCCTATAAAATGCAGCAGGTATTGGATCTTTTATCCAATAGTTATGTCGATAGCCTAAATATAGACTCGCTACAAAATGGCGCCATTAATCATATTATTGCCCACTTAGATCCCTATTCCTCCTACCTATTGCCCAACGAATCGCAAGCCCAATCCGAGGCATTGGAAGGAACGTTTGAGGGTATAGGCCTGGAGTTTTTTAACCTTAACGACACCTTGATGGTTGTAGGAGTCATGGCGAATGGTCCAGCCGAAAAAGCAGGTTTAAAAGTTGGCGACCGCATTTTACGTATTGATTCAACCTTAGTTTCCGGCCGTAATATTGCACAAAAAGTAGTAGACCGACTTATGCGCGGTAAAAAAGGATCGATGGTAAAACTTTATATCAACCGGGATACGGTTATATCGAATAAAGTTTTTAAGGTAATGCGCGATCAGATAAATGTGTCATCAATCGATGTTTCGTATATGATACAACCATCCGTAGGATATATTAAGATACGAAGGTTCGGACTAAAGACGGCAGAAGATTTCAAACATCAAATTAAAGAGCTTAAGAAACAAGGTGCGCGCAATTTAATTTTAGACCTGCGAGATAATGGGGGCGGTTATTTCCATGTCGCCATCCGCTTAGCCAGTGAATTTTTTAAGGATAAAAAGTTAATGGTTTATACCGAAGGGGCACACGAGAATAGACGAGAATATTATTCCGAAGGCGATGGCAATTATACCGAAGGGAAGTTAGTGGTTTTAATCAATGAGTCTACGGCATCAGCATCCGAAATTGTTGCCGGCGCCGTGCAAGATTGGGATAGAGGTACTATTGTGGGGCGCCGTTCCTTTGGCAAAGGTATTGTTCAGGAGCAGTTTGATTTCTCGGACGGCTCTAGGGTGAACCTTAGTATTTCAAGGTATTATACCCCTTTAGGGAGAAGTATACAACGAAAGTATACCGCAAATTGGTCTAATATGATAGATTATGCCGGCATGTACAAAGGGCTCTGGGCTTTGGATACCACCTATGCCAATGCGCAAATGTTTAAAACGATGGCCGGTCGGGAGCTGTTTAGTGGAGGTGGCGTAAGTCCAGACGTCAAAATGTCTATAGATTCCAATTCCTTAAGTTTGCTATACCAAAATATTGTGAAATCTAGCTACCTGGAACAATTTGTGTACGAGCGTTTTACGAAGCAATTGCCCGCATACTCTATTGATAATTTTTTGCAGGGCTACCATCTGCCGCAACAGGAGTATGATCGGTTTATATTATTTTTAAACAGCAAAGGAATAAGCGTTAGTGAACGAAAGAAAAGAGATTTAATGGAGTTGATACGTTCCGATATGGAAGCCATTGTAGGGCGCTATTACTTTGGGCGTGAAGCCTATTTTAAGGTTAAGAATCGCTATGACGATTTTATAAGTCGAGCAATAGAAATATTAGTTCCTAGTTCCTAGTACCTAATTCTTAATGCCTAGTTTCTAATATCTAATACCTAAAGCCTAAACCCTAAACCTAAAGTCGCAGCTGAAAAAGTAGAATAAATTAATGAATAAGGTCTGCCCAAATCGGATAATGGTCGGATAATCTCTCCTTAATAATCCCATAATTATCGACCCGTATACTACGGTCGCAGAGGATATAATCAATTTGAAAAAGGGGCAACATTCCAAAATGCGTTACGCCCCATCCAAAGCCCTTTTCTTCAAATGCATTATACATATTTTTTCCAACTAAATTTACACTGTAAGACATTGGGGTATCGTTAAAATCGCCCATTACAATGTAAGGATAAGGGCACTGTTCAATATGCTGGCGTAAGGATTTAGCTTGTTCACTACGATTTGTAAAAGCTCTTTTAAGTTTTCTGCCCACTCTTTTGGTACTTCTTTCATCTTTAATCTGCTGTGCAGATGCCGTTTTTTGAATAAAGTCTTTGTCCTCATCCTGCAGGGCAAAAGATCGGAGGTGCACATTATATATTCGGATCGTATCCATTTCACGTTTAATATCGGCGAAGATAATACGATTTATACCGTATCCATTTTTTAAGATTGTACCTTGATTAATAATGGGGAATTTCGAAAAAATAGCCTGACCATATCCTTCATAATCATTCTGCGATGCTGGTTCAAAGTAATAATCTTCAAAATTCGCCTCCTCCAAAAGGTGTTTTACAAACTGTTTTGACCCCCGTATGCGGCTATAGAATTCCTGGAAGCAGGCAATGTCAGGGCTAACGGTATTTACCAGCTCCGCAGTTTCCTCCCTAAAAGTAGCCTTGGGGTTATCATATTTTTCAAAAAGGTGCACATTAAAACTCATGACGCGGAGGATTGTGTCGGCTTTAACGACCATCTTGTCGTTGTTATTTTTAAAGTTTATATGTTTACTTAAGAGGTTCCAGCCTGCCAGGATACAGAGCAAGCTGATAAGCATATATCTTTTTTTACGTAAAAACCAATATACAATAAACCCTAAATTGATCAGGAGGATCGGCAAAAAAGCCAAGCCAAAAAATGCTATAGGCCAAAACTGCTGTGGGTCAATAAAAGAAGCAGCATAACTTAATAAAAGCGCCAATGCGGCCAATATATTGGCGGTAAATACGGTTCTGCTAAAGTAGCCAAGTTTATTTCTAAAAAACAACCGATTGCCCATTATTCTCCCTGCTTACTTGCTCTAAAAAGAATTTCTTTCTCTTGCGAAGTTAGGCTTTCATAACCACTTACCGAAATTTTGTCCAGCACCTGGTCCACGACCTCCTGGTTAGGTAAATCGTTTGGATGTTTTTTAGCATTGTATGGTGGTCTATTGTAATTGCTATGTACCACCTTCAGATTTTTATTTTTTTGCGATTTCTGAAACACACTACTCCAGTCGTTACCCTTTCTTAAGCTTCGTAAAAATCCGAATCCGAAAAGTACAGCAGCAAGATATGCAGGGGCAGCATTAGGGCTGTAAAGGATAAGAAAACCAAATTCTAAGCCTAAAAATAAGGCAGCTATAGTTTTCAACTTTACATTACCAAATAAAAGCAACCGTACCTCCATTGTTGGTACCAGTAAGGTTGTAGCAATAATCAAAGCCGCAAGCCCCATGGAACTTCCATTCCATAACGGCGATGCGCTGCCAAAAAATGGGAGTGCTGAGGCCAGGAGAAAGGTCAGGGCACCAACAGCTATACCGCCAAAATACAAGGTTAATAACTGTCTGGTATTGAGTAGATTTAAGAAAATATTACCAAACCAAAACAACCATAGGCAGTCGAAAAGAATACGGAATATCTCTTTATAAATAAAAGCATGCGTTAAAATAGACCAAGGCTGTTGTAAAAATACCGTGAAAGTAGAGGGGAGACTAAGTTTCTCATAAGTAAATGTGAAAAGATCGAAATTTACGATCTCCTGGTCGCCCAATAAATCAAAAAGATAAATTAAAACAAACAAGGCAACCTGTATAGATATAATATACGGTATCGGAGAAGCATTTTTATACGTCTCTCGAACGAATGTCTTTAACATACTCTCTTTCATGGCTTTTTTAATTCTAATAATAGCCTCTTTTTATATTCCAGATCTTAATCAGCAAATAGCCAAATAACGCACCGCCGACATGTGCAAGATGCGCAATAGAAGAACCCGAGTTGTTGAAACCCAAATAAATTTCAATTACTATGTAAGCACCGACAAAGTATTTCGCTTTAATAGGCACCGGAATAAACATAAAATACAAAGGCATATTCGGAAAGAAGAAAGCAAAGGCCAACAACAAACCGAAAATTGCACCCGATGCACCTACCATTGGTGTACTATAGATACTCGCAATTGTAGTTACAGCATCATTAGAATATAAATTAGGGTTATTCGGGATATAGCCCTTGTTATTGTACACATCCGTAAACGACATCAGCTCATTTTTTGCTAATGGTGTACCCATAATGCTGTTTACTTCATACGCCTGCACCCCATACTGTAACACCAACGCTCCCAAAGCACAGATAAGGTAGTAGTTTAAAAAACGTTTTGAGCCAAACATGCGCTCGATAATGGGGCCAAACATAACCAAGGCAAACATATTAAAAAATATATGCGTAAACCCGCCATGCATAAACATATACGTTATCGGCTGCCATATCCTGAAGAATGGAGAATCGGGATAATAAACACCAAATAAATCATTTGCCGGTTCAAAAATTATGGAACCTATAAAACATATAATGTTTATAATAAGTAAGTTTTTAACTACAGGAGTTAGGTTGTCCAGTAAATTATTCATATATATAGTAAATATTATAGCTTATCAAATTTTTCCAATAATTCCTGCAAGGTAAAAGTAATAATCGTAGGTTTACCATACACCGATAAATTTGGCGATTCACAGGCAAATAAACGGTCAATAAGTTCAGACATCGCATCATTATCCATTTCTGTACCTGCTTTAATAGCCGCTCCTTTAGCCAGACTTCGCGCTAAATTATCTCTTTTGGTAAGTTTTAATTCCGCTTTATTCTGTTTAAAGTCCTCCAACAATTGCTCCACCACCTTAGCTTCATTCACATTGCCACCCAAATCTGCCGGCACACCATCTACGATATACGTTGTTTTGCCGAATGGGCGTAGCTGGAAGCCCAAAGACTGCAATTCTGGGGCAAGATCCTTCATCAGCTCAAAATCAGCCGCTGTTAGCTCTATGGTACTTGGAAACAAACTCTGCTGGCTGCTACCTTTATTATTATCCAATTGTTCCAAATAATGTTCAAATAGTATACGCTCATGTGCCGCTTGTTGATCGATAAGCATAAAGCCCGAATGAATCTGCGATACAATGTAACGCTTATGGATTTGGAAAAATTGTTTTTTAACCTCCGATTTTAAAAATGTAGGTTCTTTTGTTTCCGTTATTTCCGGATGCAACGCTAACTGCTCACTTGTATCTTGTTCCGTAATTTGGTACAAAGTGTCCCAATTTTGTGGAATACCTGTTCTCTTTCCAAAGTCGGTGTCAAAACCTTTGCTCAGAAAAGTAGACTCCTTGCGCCCCTCCAAGCCTTTCAGCCCCTCCAAACCTGTTAAATCCTCCGGGTCGCTCAAACCCTCCAAACCTTTACTATAGCTTTCAGCCCTTGAATTTTTGTTGGAATACAACTTGTCGGCATCCGACTCAAAAGGGTTAAAGTCCGGGTTAAATGTAATGGTAGGCGCTTGAATCTCTTCCAAAGGCTTTGCAGAAATCAAATTGCTGAAACTCGACTCCTGGTTATTAAAATCCAAGGATGGCGCGATATTATATCTGCCCAAAGAACGCTTTACTGCCGAACGAAGGATCGCATAAATAGCCTTATCATCTTCGTATTTAATTTCCGTTTTTGTAGGATGCACATTGATATCAATCTTACTTGGATCAATTTCAACAAACAATACATACAACGGAAATGTTTCTGCAGGCAAAATCTCCTCATAAGCGTTCATTACCGCATGATTAAGGTAAGGGTCGCGAATAAAACGTTTATTCACAAAAAAGAACTGCTCACCGCGGGTCTTCTTTGCAAATTCAGGCTTGCCTACAAAACCATTAATCTGGATAATTGTCGTATCTTCCTCCACAGGAACAAGCTTCTGATTATAATTATTGCCAAACAGGTGAACAATACGCTGCTTCAGTGTTCCGGGCGATAAATGAAAGAGTTCATTATTATCGCTATGTAAGCTGAAAAATATTTCAGGATGTGCCAAAGCTAAACGTTGAAATTCCTCGATAATATGTCGCATTTCAACGGCATTACTTTTAAGGAAGTTTCGACGTGCAGGAATATTAAAAAACAAGTTTTTTACCGCAATACTCGTTCCGTTTGGCGTTGCTTCGGGGCGTTGCTCTACAAGCTTAGAGCCTTCGATTTCGATCAAGGTCCCCAACTCATCCTCGTGTCTTTTTGTTTTCAGTTCAACATGCGAAATTGCAGCAATCGATGCCATGGCTTCACCTCGAAACCCCATGGTACGGATAGCGAAAAGATCTTCTGCTTTACGTATTTTGCTCGTAGCATGCCTTTCAAAGCATAACCTGGCATCCGTAACACTCATTCCACAGCCATTGTCTATGACTTGAAGTAAAGTCTTTCCGGCGTCTTTTAAAATAAGTTTAATACGATCTGCACCAGCATCAATAGCATTCTCAATCAATTCTTTTACGGCCGAAGCAGGGCGTTGAACAACCTCTCCGGCAGCAATTTGATTGGCTACAGCATCAGGAAGTAATTGAATAATATCCGACATACGTCGCGAAGTTACGAAAAAAAATACAGGCGTACCTTGGCTAATGGATTATAATCGGGATAGTTTTTGTCATAGCTAGGCAAGTTTTGGTTGCCTAGCTATAACACTATGATTATAAAGTAATTTGTCTTTTAATGCTTTCTTCTAAAGAAATAATTGTTTCTGTGCGTTGAATACCTTTCAGTCCTTGAATATCCTCGTTTAGGACCTTACGCAAATGCGCCGTATCGCGACAGATAATTTTAGCAAACATACTATATTGCCCCGTGCAATAGTGCAATTCTACCACCTCTTTAATTTCTTTTAGCTGTTGTACAGCGTCGGAATACTGAGATCCTTTTTCCAAATAGATCCCCAAGAATGCGGTGATGTCAAAACCGACCTTCTGCGGGTTTATAATTAGGTTGGATCCGTGAATAATACCCAGTTCTTCCATTTTTTTCATGCGAACATGGATAGTTCCTCCGGAAACTATAAGTTTTTTTGCTATTTCTGTGTATGGTATGGATGCGTCTTCCATTAAAATGGATAAAATTTGAACGTCCAAGTTATCTAAATCGTAGTTTGAATAGTTTTTTTCCATAAAAAAATTAAAAAATACTAACTTTTATGTGCTTTTTTTATTTTTTTGCAAAATCTTTGGATTTAAACCTTAAATATTTGCTGTTGTTTTACAAAAATATTAATTTTGTTTCAACAAAACCGAAAATTTTCCGGTTTTGTTGAGTTTTTTACAAAAAAGCATGTTACTTCCCTCAAAATAACATAGGTTTATAATTGGTTAGCGAAAAAGTTCTCCGCCCGGAGAGCTTTTTCCGTTTATATAGTAACCAAAATAAACTGTCTTGCTTCTTAAATATTTTTCAAAAATAACAACAAAAAATCAGATTCTATTTTTATTTTTTGAAAAAATGGAAATAAAATTTGACATTTTTGTATAAAGTTAAGGCCTTCGGGTTTGCTGTAAATCCTTATATTTATGGTAAATACAGTATAAATCATTTTTCCTATGGAGATAGAAGATGTAAAAATTTCACGCAAGAAACCTATTTTCCCAATTGGTCAGGGTTTGTTGAAGTATTTAAAAATGTATCAGCGTGATGCGCGTTTACCGATTTCGTACTTTGATTTACTAAATTTTCAGGAAACAATTCCTGTATTGGATAAATATGGTGTCGATACGCATTGGGAAACACCATTATATCCCCCTTATATACAAGATTATTTATACGATGGGCTGAAAATAATCTATGCACAGTTAAAAGCGTCAGGAAATACACGTATTGTCGAGCATAAAATCATCGATCGCATTGAATACTGCGCATTTGGCAACACAAAACCCTTCCGTGTGCGTATAATTAACCGTTTAAACGATGTTTACGACTATTTTTACATCAAAAGAGCGGATGCCTCTCGTATTTATGGGTTGGAATTGGAGGAAATATTATCGCCAAATCAAGTGAATTATATTTTTGCAGGTGATACACTTGTGGAGGAGCATATTGTAGGAATTCCAGGTGATGTTTTTAGTAAAGCGCAGCTGAATAACCCTGATTTTAACCAAACACGTATTGCCAAAGAGTTTGTGAAATTTAACGAGCGCTGTATAATTTCCTTACTAGGCGATATGCGTGCTTATAATTTTGTGGTACAGATAACGCCGGATTTCGATGATTATCAATTTCGCCTGCGTGCTATAGATTTTGATCAGCAGTTTTTTGAAGGAAATCCGAAGGTTTATATGCCTCAATTTTTTAAAGAAAACTACCCTTATGTACATTTATGTATGAACCATTTAACCGATAAAACCGTATTGCAATACCAGCAAGAGGAAAGATCTTCCATAGTACATCGCGTGCGTAGCGAGCGGCATCGGATAAAAGAACTGCGAGATGCCTCCCAGACTCAGCAACTCTCTACCGAGGAGAATATTGCCCGCTTACGGGAAGGTTATGCGGATTATTACCATAATACCTGTTATTACGACTGTAAAACAATGACAGATATTGTGGAGTTAAATGTTAAAAATGTAATCCGGCAGGTGCAACTTTAGCGAATACGGTCTTGGTTATCCTTAATAAAAGACGACCAATTGGAATAGCTCTTCCCTTGGCTAAGGCTGTTCTGTTGAAAAGAATGGCATACGGCCACGCCAAGACCATCGGTAGCATCTAAAAATTCGGGCGTTTCCTTAAATTTTAATAGGTTCTGAAGCATAGCAGCAACCTGCTCCTTGCTGGCACTACCATTGCCCGTTACCGATTGTTTAATTTTTCGTGGCGAGTATTCAAAAATAGGAATGTCGCGACTTAATGCTGCTGCCATCGCTACACCTTGAGCGCGCCCTAGTTTTAGCATTACCTGAATATTTTTGCCATAGAATGGCGCTTCAAGCGCAACACAGTCGGGTTTATATTCCTCAATCAATGCTAGGGTCTTTTTAAAGATGCGTTGCAGCTTAAGGCCATGGTCATCGAGGTGCCCCATTTTAATAACACCTAAGGTTACTAAGGAGATATTTTTCCCGGTTTCTTTTATAATACCGTATCCGAGGACAACAGTTCCAGGGTCAATCCCTAATATAATTCTTTCCTTAGCCTTTTCCTTTTGCATAATACGGCAAAGTTAAGGAATAGTTTACGCTCTTTTAAGGTGCTATGCCTGCTTTTAATTAAAATATGCTTAAAATTGTGTAGAGAAACATAATACATTGACTAAAAAACAAAGAAAATATCTTAATTATAGTATAAAGCTGGGTATTGTGGGGTTGGCTATTTACTTTGTCTATAATAAGGTAAATAATCAAGAAAATTTGCGTGCCTTCACAGATTTGATGCAAAGTATAGCGCCTCAAGTTATGTATAGCACCTTGGCGGCTGTTGTTATGCTGATGGCTATGAATTGGTTGATAGAGGTTGTAAAATGGCGGTATTTAAGCCGAGGGCTGGAGAGATTAACCTTCTGGAAAGCAACAAAATCAGTGTTTTGCGGCCTTACATGGGCTATCTTTACGCCCAATCGAATTGGCGAATACGGGGGGCGTGTGCTGCTGCTCCAACCCCAAAATAGAGCGCGTGGTGCCGTGTTAATGGGGGTGGGGTTATTTGCTCAATTGGTATTGACCAGTGTCTTTGGCGCCGTAAGTATAGCCTGGTTTGTATCGACCTTTATGGCGGCTCCTGCATCGGTACTTGTTGGCGTATGGCTTTTGGCTATTATTTATGTAGCCGCTTTTCTATTGCTTTATTTTAATGTGCATTGGGTCGACAACTTGGTGGGGCGGGTAAAGTTATTACGTCGTGTGCAACCTTTTTTCTCCGTTCTTCAGGATGTCCAGCCTCGGGAGTTGAGGGTTGTGTTATTATTATCCTTTACGCGTTTTGTTATTTTTACTTCACAATATATACTACTTATGTTGGTTATTCTACCAGAAATCCCCCTGGTAGCCATGATATTAATGATTTTTATTCTTTTCTTTGTGCAGGCTGCCGTACCTTCCTTGGATATTTTTGATTTTAGTGTACGCAGCTTTGTAGCGGGTAATTTATATAGCTATGTTACTAACCAGGAGATAGCCGTAATGGCGATTGTTTCCTGTGTGTGGTTTGTAAACTTAATTTTACCGGCTATTATAGGCTCTTTTTTTGTGTTGAACGTTAATTATTTAGGTGATAGCAATTCTTAATTTTATCTTACTATTTTTTGCTGGTATTTATGTAGTGCTGGTAATCTATATGCGACGAGGCTGGGCAATTATTCCATATTTTTCCTCCAATAAGGCTGTTCATACGCCTGTGTCGGTGCTTATTGCCGCGAGGAATGAAGAGCAAAATATCGGGCGTACGATCGAATGTATACTGCAGCAAGATTTTCCCGATGGGCTGATGGAGTTAATTATTATTGACGATCATTCTACGGATAATACCGCCGCGATTGTGCAGCAGTATGCCAATAGGGGGGTCAAGCTGCTGCAGTTGCAGGTTGGTGCGCGTATGAACTCGTATAAAAAATATGCGATTACAAAAGCAATTGAAGTCGCCACCGGTGCGATTATTGTTACCACAGATGCTGACTGCCGCATGGGGCCACAGTGGTTAAAAACTATCGTGCAGTATTTCGAATGTAATGACACCTATTTGCTCTCTGCTCCGGTAGTCTATTCAGAAGAAAAATCGCGCTTTGAAACCTTGCAGACAACCGAGTTTATGTATTTGATAGGGCTTGGTGCCGCAGGTATAGGCAATGGGTCGCCGACAACTTGCAATGGCGCTAATCTGGCCTATAGGAAATCGGTGTTTTTTGAGATGGGTGGCTTTACGGGTATTGATAATTTAGCGTCGGGCGATGATGAGTTATTCCTGCATAAGGTGGCAACACGTTACGCACATAAAATAGGTTTTTGCAAGGCTAGGGAGGCTATCGTCTATACGGATGCCAAACCTGACCTTCCTTCCTTTATTAGCCAACGTAAACGTTGGGCTTCAAAAAGTACCAAGTACAAAGATAAAAAGGTCATCGCATTGGGGGTGAGCATATGGTTTTTTAACCTGGTTTTGATTCTCTCGTTATTGGTGTTTATTTGTAGCCTTCCCCAGTTGCATTGGATGCTGTTAACGGCTTTTGGCTTAAAACTAGCCGTAGAGTTTATATTTATGGTGCCGATAGCAGCGTTTGCACAGCGTAAAGATGTATTGAAATACTTGCCACTACTTACCGTATTACACAGCTTTTATTTGGTATATATTGGTATTGCAGGCAATACCGGTAAGTACGACTGGAAGGGGAGGAAGGTTAATTAAACTTTTACCTTTGCCCGTATAATTTGCTCCGCATTATGAACAATTTCTTCTGGATTTAATCCCTCTGTAGGGATAGGATCTAAAACCTCCCAGGACATTTTTGTAAATGGACGTAAAGGAAAAGATCCATATTTTACCATCAGGTAGGAGCCGTTAATGACAACAGGTACAACCAAGGCATTGGGGTTCTTTTTTAATAAGGTTGCAATACCCCCCACCGAGAAACTTTTCATTTCTCCGGTTTTTGTTCGTGTACCTTCAGGAAAGATAAACGCCGACCAGTTTTTTTGTTTCATATTGTTGGCAAGTTTCAAGATTTCAGCAATAGATTGCTTAGGGTCTTTGCGGTCTATATTTGCCGCCCCGCCATGTAATAAATTAAATGAAATACTCGGAATTCTAGCTTTTGCTAATTCAATTTTGGATATAAACTTTCCGTGAAATCGGCGTAGAAAAAATATCAACGGTGGAATATCAAAGGTACCTTGATGGTTGGCCACAAAGATAATAGGTCTATCTGTGGGTATGTTTTTGTTGTCGATGAATTTGACGGTATTGAATAAGCAATAATAAGATAAGGTCAAAAATAAGTTAAGTATATCTACACTTTTTTTATGAACCGCATAACCACCGAATTTTAAGCATAACCATTGTATAGGATGAAAAATTAATAATGGAATTGAAAAGAAAACGTAAAAAATCGGGGTTAAAATATAGCCTAATAACTTTCTCATACTTTCAGTAAAACTACAAATATAGTAAATAGTATACGAATGCATTAGCGTAGTTTATTTAAAAGGCTATTAATTTACTGTTCCTCGCGAATGGTCTTTTTCGTGTAGATATTCATACGTTTTCATCCTCGGTGAACTTTATTTTGTATTTTAGACTTGCATATTATTTTTACATTTATCTATGGATGCAATGAAGCGAATATTATATTTTTTTCTTTTCTTTTCTTTACATGCATGTTTGGGGTATGCCCAGGTGCTGGATGGTGCCTGGAAAGGCGATTTGAAATTTGGTGAGAGTGTGCTCCCTTTTGTTATTCATCTGCAGGATACTCCAGCAGGTGTCAAAGCCTGGGCCGGTAGCCCTAAGCAGGGGGTTTTTAATATTCCAGCAACGGCAAAAATAAAGGGTGATTCTATTTTTATTACGGTCCAAGGAGGCATTCGTGTGCAGGGTATGTTCCGTAAACAAGATACGATGGAGGCGACATTCTACCAAGGGGCAGTGCAGCTGCCACTGACTTTGGTACGTGGCAATGCGGAGCGCAGCACAGCGGTGCCTGTCCTGCCACGTCCGCAGGAGCCACAGCTGCCGTATCCGTATGATACCCTAGCGGTAACGTTTAAAAATTCTATCGATGGGTTGAATTTAGCAGGCACATTAACATTTCCGAAAGGCGGGGGAAAACACCCTGCAGTAATCTTAATAACCGGTTCGGGGCCCCAAAATAGGGAGGAGGAGTTTTTTGGGCATAAGCCCTTTAAAGTTTTGGCCGATTACCTCACAAGGCAGGGAATCGTTGTGCTGCGGTACGACGATCGCGGTGTTGGTAAAAGTGAGGGTAATTTTCAAAAGAGTACGATAGAGCATTTCAGTAAGGATGCTATGGCTGCCTTTACGTTTCTGGTAAACCAACCCATGGTCGATTATAATAAAGTGGGTATTATTGGGCATAGTGAAGGAGGTCTGATTGCCAACTTATTGGCCGGGCAAGGCTTGTCGCACCTTTCTTTTATCGTATCCTTGGCAGGGCCGGCGATACCTATTGATAAACTAATGGTGCAGCAACTCTACGCCGTTGGTAAAGCCGCAGGTATGAGCGAAACGCAGCGCGCTGCAGCAGCGAAAATTAACGCCAGAAATTTTGCTATAGTAAAAGGGAATTTACCTGTTGATGAAGCTTATAAAGCTATTATGACCAATATGGTCGATTCTGCAGGCATAAAACCTAATACGGATGTAGAGGTAGAGATGATGACCATGTTGGCGCCAGCATATCGCTATTTTATGCGCATAAATCCGGAACCTTTTATACGTAAAATCCATATTCCCGTATTTGCGGCCTACGGTTCATTGGATATTCAAGTGCCCGCAGATTCGAACCTTAAAAATCTATTTGATCTGCTGCCTAAAAATGAAAAGACTGTACTTAAAGAATACGACGGGAAGAACCACCTATTTCAGTCTGCAAAAAAAGGAACACTAGACGAGTATTCGCAGCTTACGGAAACCATGAGCCCCGAAGTAATGCATGATATTGCCCAGTGGATAATAGGGTTGTAAGCCCTAGCGAACTGTAGCCAGAGGCGCTCTACAAATACACAGGCATACAAAACAAATGGAGCTACTGTAGGAAAGGAGCTCCTTTTGTTTTGTATCTATACCTATATGTTGTATAACCTAAGGTCGGTTTTATTAAGGGGTTGTATTCGATACGGGTAGTATTTTACCGTTATAGTATTTACGTCCATTCTGCGCAAATTCCGCCACATAACGGCCCATTTCAAACGCAAGCGTACCTGCTTGTAAATCAGGAAAAGCCTCCTCAAACATTTCAGTCTGTGAAGAGCCCAATGCTAAACAGTTTACCTGTATATTTTGCGCCTTAAATTCCTCCGCTAAACACTCTGTCAATACCGCTAAAGCACCTTTACTTGCCGAGTAAGCGCTTAAGCCCGAAAATTTTGTAGATCCTTGTACCCCGCCCATGCTGCCAATATTTACGATATGTCCGCCCTCAGTCATTAAAGGGGCGATATGTCGAATCATATTGACATGGCCTAAAATATTCGTTTGCAGCATATGGGCAAACTCCTCGGAGGAAGTCGCTAAGAAGGGTTTGTTTACTAATGCCCCCGCATTGTTGATCAGGATATCAACCTTATCAAACTTCGACTTTACAAAAGGCAATAATCCTTCGGTATAATTGTCGTATACAATATCAAATTGTGCCGGAAACAGCTGTCCGCCATCGTGGTTTAAAGACGAAGCAATTTCATGTAGTTTACGCAGTTTATCTGCTGACCGCGCTAAGGCAATAACCTGATTGTCTTTATTTGCGGTTAAATCCAGCACGGTTTCAAAACCTATGCCACTGCTGGCACCGGTAATAATAATATTAGCCATATTTTTCTTCTTCTACAGTTTCATTATCAAATTCGCTCTCCACCTCAGCAGCAGAAGGCAGTTTATCTTCACCCAATGCCGAGGGTCTAAAAATAAAATATAAGCCCGGAAGCGAGGTGATGAGGGTAAGGGTATAAAATATAAGTGTTACCGCTACCATCAGGTGTTCATCGATTTTTAAATAAGTAGCCATCATAGCGGCAAAGGCATCGCGGACACCTATAGCGCCACCCACAGATGGTATTATTGCTGCAACCGACGAGAGCAAAAACGTCAATAAATAAGGTGAAAACTTATCCTCATGCCCTAAGGCATACAATATAAAAATTGCACTCAGTATCTGTAAGCCCTGTACCACCAAAGCCTTAAAATGCGTTTGTAAAAAACGTTTCGCAAAGGGTCTAAAAAATAAATACAAGATGGATACGTACGATGCTGTACCTATAATGGCACCCGCCATAGTAAGGTAGTTCGGGATCGCGAAGCGCGGCATAAAGATTATCAGTGCGCAGGAAACAATTGCTAATGCCCATAAACCACTTAAACGATCAAAAAACACTGCACTGAGTAGCTGTTTTGTCGATACCTGATGTTTACGTTTTAGGAAATAAACCTTATAGGCATCGCCACCAATACCGCCAGGAAGGAAGAAATTATAAATAAGACCCAAAGCATAAAGCTTGAGGTTATACTGTTCAGAAAGCTTAAGTTTTATGGTTTTGAAAAAGCTATTTAAGCGCGACGATGCTATCATCTGGCTTAAGATATACGACAATAGTGCCAAAAATAGATACAACCAATTCGAATGGACAATGGCATTTTTGATGTCATTGAACTGTATTTTCTGCGATACCCAATATATTGCAGCTAGGGTTACGATAATTTTAAAAATATTTTTCCCTATAACAAATGCCTTATTTTTATCCATCGTATTTTATAAAGGTGTAAAAGTACATATTTATCCTATATTGCAGGGTAAATACGACTATAGAGCAATACGATATAGGCAATAAAAAATATTGCAGATAAAGAAAATAACCAATTTATATCTGTCTCCTGGTATTTCTTCCGTAGGGTTAGTATAAGCAATACCACAACTAAAACAAACAATAAAAAAGGAAACGCAAGGGTCCAAGGATTAGGAAAATATAAGGAAGCACTTGCCAAGTCTTTTTTACCAAAGTAAAGGTAAACCGAAAATGCTAAAACAAGCAGTAACAATCGGACGAATGATTTCGCTACAATTTTACTTATGGTATGATTTTTGGTTGTCATCGCTAAAAGATATCTAGTTTTGTATATTTGCAAATATACATCTTAGAATAATTAATATTTATATCATGCATAAACGTATCCTATCCTTATTAACACTTTTTACAGTGATTTTACTTGCCGCATCTTGTGGTGCGCAGAAAAAGGGAACTTCAACATCTGGAGGTTCGTCGTCAACAACAGCTGCTTCAGGGCCTTCGGCATCCCAATGGCGCGCAGGCGTTAAAGGTGCTTGGGTATTGAACTCGGTGACACGTGAAGATATTCCAAATACGTACACGATTAAGAATATTTTTGATGAGTCGCCAGTAGATTGTTTTATTGGTAGCGAATGGAACCTTCCGGGAGGAAATCAACGTGGTACCATTACATTTAATGCTACAGGAACCCTATGTGCGAACGGTGCAGTACGTACTATTGTATGGTCTATTTTCGACGCCACAAAAGTTGGCGGACAACCCCAATTTCAATTTAAGAAGTTGTATGCCGGTGATAAGGCATCGAATGTGACTAGCGGATATCGTTTAGACCTTTCTTTTGCAGATCAGCAAAATTTAGTCATGAAAATGGAAGTGCCATTGGACAATGGTAAAATCGGATATTTGGTATTTAATTTTACGAAGATTCAAAAGTAATAGTTCTGCTTTAACGCAGGAGTATAGCTAATACTAGCGCTAAAGAAAGTATAGGCTATAAAAAGGTTTACTATATTAATGTCATCCCTTGGGGTGGCATTTTTTGTTATGCTAAACTGGCAACTATGGATGGCTAAACCTACCTATACCATTTGGTGTAGGCGAGGTTATGCGCACTGCAAGAGGGCTTTTAATAACACCTTTCTAAGGCCTCCTGTTTATTACAAGGATGAAGTTAATAAAGAAGTGGGGCTCCTATACTATAAGGCCCCACTTCTTTATTTGCTTTATAAGTTTCAACAGCAGTATTAGGTCCTAACTATTATTATTTAGTAGCCTCTAAAGCCTGTATAATATCTTTAATAATATCTTCCTTATCTTCCAAACCTACCGAAAGGCGTATCGTGCCAGGTTTAATACCCAGGTTTACTCTTTCCTGTTCCGACAATTTTGAGTGTGTAGTAGACCCCGGGTGCGTAGCGATCGATCTAGAATCGCCTAAATTTGAGGTATAACGTATCATTTCCAGGTGGTCGATAAATCTAAAAGCCCGTTCTTGTCCGCCATTTACTTCGAAGGTAACAATCCCACCGCCAGCTTTCATTTGTTTTTTCGCCAGTTCATACTGTGGATGAGAAGGGAGGAAAGGATAGATAACCTGAATTATTTCCGTATGTTTTTCCAATGCTTCGGCCAATGCCAATGCGTTCGAACAATGCCTGTCCATACGTAGCCCCAGTGTTTCTAAGCTTTTAGATAACACCCAAGCGTTAAATGGCGACATTGCAGGGCCGGTATGCCGTATAAAGAACATTAATTTATCTATAAGCTCTTTTTTGCCGACAATAATACCCCCCAACACACGTCCCTGACCATCCATATATTTTGTGGCCGAATGAATCGATAAATCGAACCCATACTGTAAGGGCTTTTGCAGGTACGGTGTAGCAAAACAGTTGTCTATAGCAAAAATAATATGCGGATACTTCTCCTTGAGTCTACCCAACTGTTCCAAATCGTATAAGGCTAAACCCGGATTGGATGGCGACTCTAAAAATATAATTTTCGTATTTTCTTGAATGGCATTTTCCCAAATATCAACATCGGCAGCATCTACATACGTGTGTGTTACCCCCCAGCGTGGAAATAGCTGGGTTAATAGCTGATGCGTAGAGCCAAAAATCGCACGGCTAGAAACAATATGGTCGCCATTTTGAATGAAACCTGCAAAGGAAGCAAAGACGGCAGCCATACCCGATGCAAAGGACAAGCCTGCTTCAGCACCTTCCATTGTGCATACGCGATTAATAAACTCACTGGTATTGGGGTTGGCATACCTAGAATACACCATGCCCTCTTCTTCTTCGGCAAAGATAGCCCTTCCTTGTTCGGCACTATCAAAAATAAAACTTGATGTTAAATATAATGGTACAGAGTGCTCTCTAGTTGCTGAGCGGGGAGCCTGTTCGCGTATAATTCGGGATTGATCTTCTTTCATGATAGGCAAAGTTAAAGAATTGTTTTATTAATATTTTGCCAAATATGCATCTTTAGCGCTTTCATTTTAAGATCCTTGACGATTAAAGAAAAGGCGTTTAAAAAATTATATAATGCTTTTTCGGGTAAGTTTTTATTTGTTATTTGGTGGGAAAGGAAAATGACCTAATATTGTTGTTTTAACATCAAGTTTTGGAAAATCCTTTACCTTACTAAGGAGTTGTATGGAGCTTGTAAACCTTGGAAAGAGGAAAGTGTAGTGGTATTTTTTTTTGACGCGGTAAGGCCAGTGAACAGCGGGAATGGTGTCTCTGACAAGGCGTAGCGTAGTAAATTCACGAGGGGGCACCGCGCTGCACAAAACTGAAGACGGCTCTCCCATTTCTAGGCCTGTCATAACCAAAAATTGGCCGTCCAAATAGACGGCCAAATTTTGGTATTACTGCCGAGGCATATGTTCCGCTAACGTATCCATAGAAAGCCCCAGACCCTTGGCAACACCTAAGCCCAGGTTCATATCTGCTCTAAACCAATGGCATAACTGCCGCATACTTATTTCGTCTTTTTTCGGCCCCTCAATACCCGACATGGCAGCAACGATATTGTTAATCAAATGTTGTTTCTGTTCCATATCCAACAAACGATACAAATCACCGGGCTGTGTATAATGGTCATCGTCGTTTTCATTTCTATCATAATGGTCTGCGATAATACTATCCAGATGCATCGCCGGTTCGGCATATTCGCGCGCTTCGCGGTTATTGTCGAACGAGTTTGGGAAATAGTTTGGCAGATTACCAGCATTACCATCTACACGCATCTGCCCATCCCTCTGGTAGTTATTTACCATAAAAGGGCATCTGTTTACAGGAATCTGCTCGTAGTTTCCCCCCAATCTATAACGCTGTGCATCCGGGTACGAAAGAATCCGCCCTTGTAACATCTTATCTGGCGAGAAGGATATACCATCTACCACATGCGCAGGTGCGAATGCCGCCTGCTCCACATGCGCAAAATAATTATCCGGGTTCTCATTGAGCTCGAGCACCCCAACTTCAAGTAAAGGATAGTCTTTTTGCGACCATACCTTAGTAAGATCAAAAGGGTTCCATTTAAAGGTTTTTGTCTGCTCTTCGGTCATTACCTGAATAAAAAGTTTCCATTTCGGAAAATCGCCCCTATCAATAGCATCAAATAAATCCCGTTGGGCATAATCCATATCTTTAGCACGCATATCATCCGCTTCGGGGCCAGTAAGGTTTTTAATCCCCTGCTCAGTTCGGAAATGATATTTCACGAAAACCTTTTCATTTTTATCGTTAATCATTGAAAATGTATGCGATCCATACCCATGCATATGTCGGAAACCAAAGGGTGTGCCCCGATCCGACATCAGTATGGTAACCTGATGCAAAGACTCGGGATTTAGCGACCAGAAGTCCCACATCATCGTAGGCGATTTAAGGTTAGTTTCGGGATCTCTTTTTTGTGTATGTATAAAATCGACAAACTTACGGGGGTCCTTGATAAAAAAGACAGGCGTATTATTCCCAACCAGGTCGTAGTTGCCATCCTCCGTATAAAATTTAAGCGCAAACCCACGTGGGTCGCGTTCAGAG
Organism: Sphingobacterium sp. Mn56C; assembly: GCF_049319645.1. Classification (NCBI taxonomy): domain Bacteria; kingdom Pseudomonadati; phylum Bacteroidota; class Sphingobacteriia; order Sphingobacteriales; family Sphingobacteriaceae; genus Sphingobacterium; species Sphingobacterium sp. Mn56C. The sequence continues at coordinate 68,814 of NZ_JBMOUC010000003.1, read as the reverse complement.
TCTGCGGAGCCCTTCTCTCCACCAACCGTAGAAAAGCGGATGAAAATCCGCGTTTGTTTACCGATTTCATTTAAAAATTTGGCACGCGTATATTTTGTTACATCTTGTGTTACAGTAAATGTACCATAAGCGCCAGAACCTTTGGCATGTACAATTCTTTCCGGAATACGCTCTCTATTGAAATGCGATAAGGTTTCGTGTAAGAAAAAATCCTGCAGTAAAATCGGCCCTCTAGGTCCCGCCGTCAAAGAGTCCTGATAATAGGGTACAGGAGCGCCAGAGGCCGTTGTAATTTTCTTTTTGTTCTCTTCCATAGCTTATATCTTTATAATTTATAAATACAATTTCTTTAACTATTGTTTCAAAAATAGCGTAAAAAATAAGCCCTTGCTTATCGTTAAAGCTGATGCGATATAGTTTAAACCTATAGTCTGAGATCTATGTAATATCAATAAGTTTATAACAGGGTAGGTGAAAATTATTCAAGCAGCAGCAGCTATTAGCTAAATATATTTCTTAGTTTTAGCACTACTATTTAAAGGATGAGAAAAAACTACTGCTGCTACTTATTATACTAACACATAACCTCTATAGCTATGCGCAATATTCGGTAGCAGACATTCCATCACCCAAAGTAAAAGGACAAAAATACTGGGTCAGTGATCCGGACCACAATCTGTCGGCAGCAACCGTTATGGAATTAGATTCGATATTGCAGCACATCGACGAAAGTACGCAGGCGGAATTTGCGGTTGTTGTAGTCAATAATTTTGAAGGAGCCGATATTTTTGAATTCGCTTTAGCGGTATTCAATACCTGGGGCATAGGGAAAAAAGAGACGAACAATGGGCTTTTGTTATTTGTGGCTAAGGATAGGCGGTCGTACCGTTTTGTCACAGGTTATGGTATGGAGGCAATGTTGCCAGATGCTTATTTAAAACGAGTAGGGGAGACCTATCTGGTACCAAATTTCCGCAAAAGCGACTACGATAAAGGCTTGTTAGATGCGGTACATTATATTGAAGAACAATTAAAATCGCCGCATACCCGAACCGAGTTAACGGCCATGATGTCCAATTCGGCACCCCTATGGAGCATCCACAATCCGGCACTACGCCACAGCATATTAGTCGTTCTATTATTTTTTGCTGTATACAGCTACATCCATCGTGTTACGGCAAATCTTGTAAAAGCTAGAAAGAAAAAGCCCCAGGTATTTACTTCATTTTTTTATGGTATTTGTTGCATGCTGCTGTTGATATTCCTGAGTCTATTTGTATTTGTTTTTATATTCCATAATCTGGAGGAGGTATACCAGCGGAAGCATATCCCTTATTTTATCTACCTGCAGGTTACCCTAATTATGACGATGAAAATTACAGAGGGGAGGATGTTGATACTCGATGCCTATAAAGATGAGGAAGATATCGATACTACCTTACGGAAGTACCTTCGTCGAATGTATTTGCCCATACTATTGACCCCTTTATCCTGGATAGATTGGTATAGTATAACTAAGCGGCTAAAAAGAAATAAAGGCCGTTTTGATGCCCCCGATACCCATCCTGGATGGCAGCGATTAAATCGTTCCAATGCTGCCGCCAGGCCAAAGACCTATCTCAATAAAGGGCAGCAGAAGGAGGAAAGTATAAAAAGCTTACGCTATGAGATCTGGAAGAACACCCAAACGGGAGAGGTACGTTGTATTCCTTGGGATAAAAAAACAGGCTATTCCATATGCCCGAAGTGCTCGTTTTATACAGTAATACACAACCAAAATAGAACCATCCGATCGGCAACCTATACCGCTACCGGGGAAGGAGAAAGTTTTGACAGTTGTGCATACTGCGCTTATTTTCTACACCTTAATTTCTATACTATTGCCACCAAAAGCCGCAGTACAGGATCCAGTAGCGGAGGCAGCAGCAGTAGCGGCGGATCAAGCAGTAGCAGGGGGAGTTTTGGTGGCGGTTCTTCAGGTGGCGGTGGTGCCGGAGGTCGCTGGTAACCGGAGCAGATTTTTATACCCTCGCTGCAGGCATTGTTTTTTCCATGCCTGCAGTACGGGCACCTAGCCGTATTAGTCGAACAGCGCACGTTCAAGCGCTGTTAGCACCGCTTTATTATTTGCGGTCAGGTCGGCAATAGAAGTAAAGGTATGCGACTTAATAGTTTTGTTGTCCCTAATGATCAATACATCAATGTTGCCATTTTTCTGCGGATTCACTTGCACACCTTCGCTTATCTTTCCCTGTTCGTCGTAACGTACGCGGCCTAGGAAATTAACCTCCTTAAATGGAAAGGCCAGGTCGGATTTCAGTAGGTCATTAAGTTTACGCTCATCCTGCGTAAATGCCTGGGAATAAAAGGAAATAATATCGGCTGTGGTTTTGACCTTCAGATTTTGTAGCGAAAGATACAAGCCCTGCAGAAAACCGTTTCCTCCCCAATCCTTATCCATATCACTCAGGTTTATCGAATAGGTTTTAACAGTATCGTTTTCCAAGTAATAAAACGTCGCCGATTTTGGGGTACCTATCGTGGTGTGGAGCATCGGTACCGCAGGTATAAATACCTGGTTTTCCTTATATACGGTAATAGAATCTATGCTGCCACCCATTTTCACGCGGATCTCTACCGGCGATTGTATTTCGGTGATACGCAGTTCATCTGCAGAACCGATAAAGCTAATACGGTTAAAGTAATGCATGGCAAAAATATTGAATTCCAATTTTGTAGGAATACCATCCTGGTAGTAAGTTGTTAAATAGCTGTTTCTATTGGGGCTAACATAGACAGGTCCTGTTATTGGTCGGTTACCCTCATAAACTGTCGTTAGATTGTAGGTATAGAAATGGTAGTCATCCAGCTGTTCGATCAGATCAAAAGAATACTCCTTTTTTAGGATTCCATTTTCGTAATAAGCAATAATACGGATGTCGTCGATAAGAGATTTTGTTTTAAAGAAGCCATGAAAAGGCTTACCATTTTTATAGGTTCCTGTATAGACGACCTGCTTCTGATCTTCAATACTAAAATTAAAATAACTAATATCCTGTAGCTCCTGGTCAGCATACCTACTGGAAACGATAATATGTGCGAAGGAATCATCCGTAAATTCCTCCTTTAGCACAAGATCACCTTTGTTATACGTCAAACGATTTTTTCCTTGAATAGAAACCCCCTCTACAGGTTTATCGTTTTTATAAAGGCAAGTATATAACAACTTTCCATTTTTGTATAGCTTATCATATCCATTCTTTAGCCCCTCCGTGGTTTCATATTCCTGGATCATATCCGTTAGTGCATAGTTGCTAAAAACTTTCTGTGTACCCTGCAGTTTACCTTGGCTATAGCTATAGATACACAAGTTTTCCTCGTTTTCAAAAAAGGAACCTTCCCACGGCAACCCATCTTTATAAGTTCCGGTAGCAACAACCGTCTTTTTGTCGCCAGACCAGCTTACCTCCGTCCCCGTTTTCTGCCCATTAATAAGGGTAAACTCGGTTATAATGCCGCGCTCGATACGGAAAGTTCCCTCAAAAGGTTTACCCGCCTTGTAGGTGTTTTCGGCAAGCAGTGTACCGTCTAACGCATATGACCGGCTAATACCCTCCCTTTGGTATCCCTGGTAACTGACGCTATCTTTACGCTGCACAGCAAGGCCATTTTTGCTGTAGTAGCTACAGCTAAAATATCGGCCCTTATCCTGGGAACGGTCGACCTGCAGGTTTTTTAAAAGTTTTCCGTTACGATCATAAATCTTTTGGCTTATCAATTCACTGTTGTAGCCATTCCGACTGCCATAGCCATCCTCTTGAGCCAGATGACCATTATCCCAATACGTAAGCACCCTAAATTGCGTAACAGGCGGGGCCGCAGTTTTATCCGGGGTGACTTGTGCTTCAATTTTTACAGCCGCTACAGGACGTATAGACTCCGTATCCGAATCCGAATCCGACTTCAACCGAGCTTCCTCGTAAAAATTATTGGGCAATTGGTTAATAAATGTACCAGAAAAGGCATTATAATCCAGACACTGCCCTTGCGCTAGGGTTCTATCCTTAAAAAAAACGGCAATATTCTTTTTTCTACCGTTCGCATCGTAGGTTATTTTTTTCCAGGGCATGCCATCCGGGTAATAATAAGTCAACACCTTCGTATTACTCGGGTTTGTGATTTGTTTTGTCGATTCATCTATACCGTTTTCATCGTACCAATACACATCCCCCACATACGTATTGGGGTTGCTGGCCAAAACATAGCCCTGCATCTGGCGGTTTCCATTTTTATAAAAATCCTGTATCAGTAGCAAGTCGCCGACTTTTTTAAGCGGCAAAGGCCGGAAAAAGGCATAATTATTACGGTTGCTCTCCTGCCAATCGTTATCGAAATAAAGCGTGTCTTGGGCGTTGCTGTTGGCAAACGACAGGAGTATCAGTATAGCGATAAGGGGGGCTTGTATTTTCATGGGATTAACAGGGTTAAAGATCCTATAAAGCAAAGAAGGTGCCCAAAATACAGGCACCTTAAAAAAATAAAAATTGTTTTACATATCTACTGGCTTTTAATAGCATGAATTATACCTTCCAAATTTTCATTAAATTCAAGCAATTGCGCAAACACCTTATCGTCTTTGTCGAGGCCGCCATGTCTATTATTTTTCCGAAAAATATTTTTAATAACATCCCAGCGCTGTTGTTCCTCCGCTGTTAATAATCCAGCCAATTCCTTCAATTTTAAGAGATTGCTTTCCGTGTCGGCAGTTAATGTCTGCGATTCCCCCTCATAGTGCGCTTTAATAACATTATCGATCTCCTTATCGTTCATCATCGGCACCAGCTGCCCCACCAGCTTACTCATATTCCGGTAGGAGCCCTGCATTTTAAAAGGCGGTTCGGTACGGTAACTATCCTGCATAGCAGCACTTTGAATATAGTTACGGTTTACTTTAACCACCACATCACGGATTTTTAGCAGCTGTTGCAAGACAGCGATAAAATCGTCGACCTCCTGCTTAAGATAATTTCCTTCCAAATCAGGCAGCTGTTCCTGTTTGGATTCTACATATTCGATAAGCGCATAGAAATCTGTAAATGATTTGCTGGCAATCTTTTCGAGGTACGGATTTTCGATGGCTGCATTTTCGATAAGGCTGAGGTTAAAAAGCTGTTCCGTATCTCCGATTACATCCCCTAAATTATAAACATCAGCACGATTTGCCAACATATCAGGAATTTGAAATTTGGCACCACTTTCGGTATACGGGTTTCCGGCCATCACAATACAGAAACGTTTTCCGCGGAGATCATAGGTTTTACTCTCCCCATCAAATATCCCATCAATTTTACGTTGCCCATCCGCCAGCGATATAAATTTTTGTAGAAACTCGGCATTCAAATGCTGTATATCATCCAAGTATAACATCACATTATCCGCCATTTCAAAACTCAGGTTTATCTTTTTGAGTTCCTCCCTTTCGCCCGAGGTTTTAGCCTCTATAGGGTCTATAGAGGTTATGGTATGCCCAATGGTAGGGCCATTTATCTTCACAAAATGCAAACCCATGGTTTTGGCTAAATATTCCATAAGCGTTGTTTTCCCATATCCCGGAGGCGATATTAGCAACAGCATACCCATCCTTGCTGTGCGTTTGGTATCGCCAGCAGCCCCAAGCTGTTTGGCTAGGTTGTTGCCTATTAGTGGAAAATAAACCTCGTTGATTAGTTTATTACGCACAAAGGACGTCAACACCTTGGGTTCAAAATCATGAATTTTAAGCTCCTTTTCATAAGCCTTGTTCAGTTGATCCTTAAGGCTGCTAAAGGACTCAAAACGGGGAACATTTACCTGTGTAAAGTGTTCCATTTTTTGAATAAAAATATGGTATTGCATATGCAGGGTACCGTTATCTAAAATAGGGTGGTTACCTTTAAGCTGCATAAGGGTAACGCTATCCTTGCCAAAGATCAGCTTTTGCGGGTCATCGGGAAATAGTAATGCTATAGCCGTTTCATCCGCATATTTTCTGAATTTTTCCTCCGCAGGGTTTGCATCGACGTACGCATTTACCCAGTTTGAAACCAAATAAAACCTATCCGTTAAGGAGAAATGGATATTGTCTAACAACTCCGCAAACTCCTTCCATTTCTTTTTCTCCGCTAAGGCCCGAGAAAAGTCTTGCTTCAACCGATCTGCATGTTCACTTCGAACAAAAGAATTGTACTGGCTAAGCGTTTTAAATACATAAGAAGCTAAGCTGTAACCGTCGATCAGCTCCTTATCCAGTGTCGTTTCCCAAACCTTAAACTGCGCTATAATTTCGTTCAATGTAGAATCATACCTATTGGTATTGGGGAAAACTTTGCGTACTGCCTCCGTCGATTGAATTAATGCCGATAACCGATTGCAGGCATCCGCTGCAAGGTCATGCCAGAACAGCTGCGCAGCATTGCGTAGTTCAATGCTATAACGCAGTAAATCCAATTTTTGGTCGAGTGTAGTTAAAGCCTCATAAATTTGTAAGGCATCGAAGTTATGAACCCCCTTGATATATCCTTCGCTATACTGCTGTTCAACAGTTTTGCTGATGTATTCAGCCGCATCAAAACCAGGGTCTCCCTGGCCGGCCACGAACGTTTTATACGCCAAATATTCAGCTCGGTACACCGTATCGTTTTCCGAAACAATTTCTTGATCCCAAATATCAGTAAAAGCCAGAATTTCGGCATTTTTAACTTGTTTATAAAAGCTCGTACCCGTAAGGTGGAAATACAAATCCTGCTGCCTACGCACCAGCGTAAGGCTTAAGTTTTGGTGGTTTACAGCGAACTTATGTTTACCCAGCGCAATACTATTCTCGCCATCGGCAAAAAGCTCCGTTTTATCGCGTAGTATACGTAAGGCATCCTCTTGCGATTTTTTAAGGAGATTTTCTAAGTTCTCAGCTTTAGAGACATCCTGCAAAGATCTTAAATCAGCGATTAAATGGCGGATTTTATCAATCATTAAGTCCGTCATATAAAAGCTTAAAATTTCCTCCCGCGTTGTGTATGCTTTTGCCTTATTTTCTACATTTTTAAGCACCCGCAGACCAATCTGCTCCAGAGAAGCTGTACGCTTATTGATTTGCGTTACCATAAGCTCCCTGCGCAAGTTGAAAGCCTTAATCACCTCATCCCTTTTGTCCGCTATTTTTAAGGCAAAGTCATCAAATTCCGAAAACTTGCTTTCCAGCTCCTCCAGCTGAACAATTATTTTTGTGTAATATTCATCCAGTTTTTCTGCTGTACCCGACAGCTCCAAGTAGTTTGTTACCGACTGCTCCAATAGTGTCAGTTGAGCCGCAAATTCGGCTGTAGCTTCATGGCTACGTAAGGTATTCAGTTTTCGGGTGAGTTGTGCGCGCACCTCATTTAAGGAAGAGAAGATAACCGATATCTTGGCCACGATTTTTGTAGTCTGTGTGGTATCCTCAATTTTAAGGCTATTTAATATATCGATTAGTAATTCCAGTTCCCGGGATATTTCGCTGTTATTATCTTCAATAATTTTGGCATCAAAAGCCTTTTTAATATTTTCGACCTCTGCTTTTTGTTTATTTACCCTATGCTCATAAGTCTGCAAAGCCTCCTCGCGTAAAAGGAAAGTTATGGTCTTTTCGGCCAGCTCGTCCGCTAGGGTAGCCAGCTTTTCCAGCAAAATATCAACCTGTTCTTCTTGGACATACCGTACATTTTTGAGATCTAATAATTCCCCCTGCAAGCGTCTTGTGTTGGCAAGCTGATGGACCAGTTGGTCTAGATCAGTAACGACGGTGCTGTTTATGGAAAATAAAAGGCTGCTCACCTTTTTCTCTACTTCCAAGAGAATATCAGCGGCATGTTTACGTTGCGCCTGCACCTTTACAAATTCGTCTATAGCCGTATTTGCCACCTCCTGCACCTGCGCCAGAGGCGCTCCAAGTTGCAGTAGGGCAGGGTCGTTAATCCAGAAATAGCTGTCCAGTAAAGAAGTGGATTTTTTTAAAATATCCTCATACAAACCTTCGTAACTATCTTCTTTTTGGATAAGCTGTATAACCTCCTGCACCTCAGCCATAGCCTGAACAATCTGCTTGTTGCCAACCTTATACACCGGGTCATCCTGTCGGTCACTATTTTCTTGAAGCTCCAGCATATAGGGTGTATCCCAGATCTGCACCTGGTGATGACGCGTTGCTTCAGCCTCCGTACGGAAATAAATTAATGATCCATCTACAAATACCGTAAAACCATTACATATTATCGGAGTTTCTACCGTCTGTTGGATGATATTGTACGACATTAAGATATACGTATTACTTTCCGCATGGGTAAAGATATACAAGAAGTCCTCCCCATTCGGCGAAGCAACACTACGCAAGAATGCTGCATTTTCTACCGGGCTGTCAAACAGCTTGTAGGTGCCATTTTGCAGGTAATAACCATCCGAAAAAATTATCCCCTGGTTATCAGGTAATACTATTGCCGATTGATTTAAGGATTTAAGGTTTACAACCTCCTTGGTTCTTTGGTTAAAAATATAAGCCCTAAACTCCTCCTGGTAGGGTTTTATGCGTACCGCCAACAGATTCCCAAGGTCAGCATAAAAGTAATCCGCATCATCAAGCTGCTGGTCTGTATTGAACACTTTTTCGCTATAAATACCTTTACCAGTATCGGTATTATCTTCAATTTTGAAGGTAATATCACCATGTATAGCCTCGATAAATACCTTATCCTGAATCGATATATGTGGGTATTTTCCCAAACGTCGATCTTCGAGCGTAGTTTTTGTCCAGTCAAATGCAAACTGCGGCGGAGCTTTTACCTCATGTATGCTGCGGTCATCCTGGTAGAGGAGTTTACCATCGCGGATAAGCCATTTAAAGGCCTTAAGATCATCCGTATTTTTACTCGTCTGGAAGATCATATACAAGTAGTTCTCCGTTCTGCGAAATTTGGAGAATATAGCATCCCGGTAATACTTGTAAAGATTTTGATAATCGTTTATAAAGTTAGGATCCTGTAATAAGTCAAGCGGTTGCGGCGTAAATTGGTTATTTTCAAAAGTATAAATACTAAAAACATCCTCCAACTTAATCTCTGTGCGCAAGCCAAAGTGTACATTATACCCAAAAATACAAAGTTGGTCTAACGCAATAATCCCCCGTGCTACACAATTGTTATCGGTTGTAATCCGTTGATTGGCCTTTAAAGAAAAGCTGGTGGCATTAAAAACACGCTTACGTGCATCATTTAGCTGATGGAGTTTTTTGGTGAGCTCCTCCTTTTGCGACTGCAAGCGTTTACGGATAATTTCATAAGCGCCAGTATCTAAAGTATTTTCCTTGTTTTGTGTCGTTTCTTTCATATACGGTTGTTATTAAACAATAGTTATTGCTTAATAACAATGAGGAGGCTGCTCCCCATTGTTGCTGATGATTCCTTTAGTACCCAATCTTCTTGTTAGAGATGCCCAAGTTTTTGGCTATTCCAAACAAGGAGTTGATAAATCCAGTATCCTCGTTATTTCCTTCCCTATTTGCTGCCTGCTGCAGCTTTATTAATGCTGCGGAAACGGTAAGGTTTTTAATATCATTTGTAGAAATACCATACTTATCGGCCAGGTTACGCACTTTTTCCGCAATATCGCCATTGCCATCGGGGCCGAGCAACGAATTTTTGATGGATAAAGCATGCTCCGAATGATTGATCAGCTTATCAAACCCCTTAGCATTTGATACCTGGCGAACAATATTCTCAAAGAACAAAGTTTCGCCACCTACGATATCAATTTTTGCTGTCTTCAAAGCCTCACCAAGCACCGTTGATTGCGCCTGAGCGATATCTTTTTGCACATGTATCTGTGCCAACTCGATATCGCGTTCTTTTTGCAACTGCAGCTTAAACTCTTCATGATCCTTACCCACGCCATCAAGCTCTTTCATTGCTGCAGCTTTTTCTTCAATACCTTTCGCTTCGGCCAATGCTTTTTCACGGATAATTTCTGCCTGTGCCAGGCCTTCCTTACGTGCAGCTTCAGCCTTTCTTTCAATCACAATAGCTTCTTTCGTGCCCCGTATTTCTTCTGCATCCGCTTTAGCAACCATAACCTCAGCCTCCGATAGCCCGATTGCAGCCTCTTCTTTAGCCTGAGCTTCAGCAATAATTTTGCGTGCTTCGGCTTCTTTTGCTGAAGCTTCTTTTTTTGCTTCCGCCTCGATCAATAACTCCTGCGCTTTCTTCTCGGCGATTTGGCGTGCAGCCTCGGCATCGATAACCTTCTTTTCGGCCTCCTGTTCAGCAGCAATTTTGGATGCTTCAGCCGCTTTAACCGTCGCAATGAGGCGCTCCTCAGCCTCCTGAGAGGCAGCAATAACCCCCGCTTGTTTTTTACGTTCTACCTCGCGGAACAGTTCCAGGTCTTTTACCGCCTGTTGCTCTTCGATTACACCTTTCTCCAGTTGCACACGCTCTTTAATGACAGTCTGTATACTTTTTTGTTCTGTTTCTACCGAACGTTGTTTGTCGATCTGTGCTAAAGTTACAATACGCTCTCTTTCGGTAGCTTCCAGGGCCCTATCTTTTTCAACCCTTTCGGTTTCTACGGCGTTGGTACGGAGTTTATTTTTCTCCGCAATAATAATTTGGCGAAGTTTATTTTCCTCCTGTATAGCGAGCTGTTCTTCGGTGGCAATGCGTACAGTTTCCGATTTTAGACGTTCCTCTTCCCGTACCTTAACAATTTCCGCCTCTTCACGCGATTTTATATTTTCAATTTCACGGCGCTGTTTCTCTGATTTTTCAGCCAATTGCCTATCCAATTCCAAGATAGCCTCACGCGCCTCAACATTTTGTTTTTTGATAACCTTCTCCTCTTCACGACGAATTAAATTGGCATTCATATTTTGTTTAGCCGTTAATTCTGTGATTTTTTTAATCCCCTCCGAGTCCAATATATTATCAGGGCTTAAGAATTTAAGCGATGTCTGTTCCAAATAGTCAATGGCACAATCGTCCAAAATATAACCATTTAAGTCTGTTCCGATAATATTTAATATCTCATCGCGAAATTCTCTACGCGCCTCATACAATTCGGTGAAATCAAACTTTTTACCCACTGTCTTCAGGGCCTCCGAAAATTTAGCCTCAAAAATATTTTTTAAGGTTTCAGGGTCGCTAGCACGTTCACAGCCTAAATTTTGCGCCACGTTGATCACATCATCTACGGATTTATTTACACGTACGAAAAAAGCAACTTTTATATCTGCCCGAATATTATCTTTACAGATAAGGCCATCACCCTGCATCCGGTTTATTTCCAGTTTTTTTACCGAAATATCCATGGTTTCCATTTTATGGAATACCGGAATAACATACATCCCGCGGTTAAAGGCCACATGTGTACCCCCAACGCCCGATCGTACGATGGCTTTTCCTTGTGGAATCTTCTTGTAGAACATGCTGAGCACTACAAAAAAAGCGAATATAATAAAGACGATAGCACCAATTGCAATTAAGGCAACTCCGGTTATGCCATCCACGAATAATAAGGTATTGTTCATATAATTTAATGGTTTGTTACAGGTTATTTAAGTTAATATCTTTTTTTACCAGGTAGATGCGTTCGGTTTTCAGCTCATCTACAATACGGACATCATCTCCATATTTTAAAGGTTTCCCATCTACACTTTTAACGGGCAATCGGATAACATCCGAATTAATTTTAAGCTCTACAGAACCGATATTTTGATCCTGAATGGTAGAACGCATTTTAGCAACGCGACCTAAAAAATCAAGTCTTTCTTCGCCACTGTAGCCTACATTTTTATACAGTTTTACCAGCGGTATTGTTACATAATGCATCAGGAAAAAGGTTAGCAGGAATACAGGAATCAAGATAAAAACCGATTTCCACCCATAAGAGGCGAGGTTAAAGGTTAAAGACGAAATTATCGTAATGATCCACCCTATAAATTTAAAAAGCGTTACAATGACCATTAGGGGGGCCTTCCCCATATTAATATAATCCATTGTTTTTCCTATAAATGAGGGTTCCATAGGCTGGTCTGTCTCCAAGTCCATACCAGCATCCAAATCCTGAATATCAGCCCCGTCGAAATTAGCATCCACATTAACGTCGCCAAAGTCAAAACCATCGCCCATTAACATGCTAAACAACCAGTACAACAGCGATAGTCCTGTTAATAATGTCATAATCGCATTCGGAAGCGGATTAAAAAGAATATGGATAATTTCTGTCATGGTAATAACGCGTTAATAAGGTCTTTTAAATGTATAGAATACCGTATGTCTGGCATACTGCATTACATAAACAGATACCAGCTCCCAGCCCTGCTGTCCGAGGCTGCTTAACTCAGCGTCTATTTTTTTTGTGTCTAAGATATTACCGAAAAAGCCTCCAGGTCTTATCTTTATAGTTTTATATTCAAATTTTTTCATGGCTTTAGTCCTAATTGCTTTTTTAATTGTTCAAGTTCTTGTTTCGTATTTTGGTTACGTGCTTCAGAATTTATTGGGTCAGTATCGGCTAATCGTTGCGTAAGGGCAACTTCCCGGTAAGCCTCGCCCATAGCATCATCAGATGCTGCTTTAGCCTTTAGCTTTTCCAGCATCTCAATTGTACTGTTACTCGCTATATTTGCCATTTGCTTATTTGCAAACTCAGCTGCTGAATTCACTTTTTCTTTGGCTTTTAAAGTTGTCAATTCTTTTTCCCATTTGGAAATATTGCGCGTTAATATATCTATAGATGCCGCAATTTCCTTAGCCGTATGGGCATGTTTTTCGGTTTCTGCATTCAATAATTTCAAATCATCAAGGATATCTTTTTTCCGACGCAAAGCCTCCATCGCCAAATGCTCAGCCTGCTCCATATCCAACTCCTGTTTTGGTATTTTTTCCAATGCTATTCGCGCTTTATCTTCATAATCTTGGGCTTCTATTTTTTTTGATTGTATAAGGTTTTCATTTCGAATAACCTGCGCACGGCTCTGTATATAGCCCTCCTCGGTTTCCCGTAATTGTTTTTTCATATCCTTAATACCTTGCTCGGTAAGGTGTATAGGATCCTCCATCTTGTCGACCAAGGCATGAATCTCCGCCTGGCCAATCTTTAAAAGTCTTTTAAAAATATTCATAACATATTATTGTTTAGAAAATTGTATTAACTGTTGAGCGTATTCATTAAGCAATAGTGAGAGGGAATTGATAGCCGCATCAAACTCGTTTTGATCCAAATTATGAATCTGTACGGTATAGCGAAATATTACACGTTTGCCATCCTCTGTTAGTGCAAAGCCACCATGTATGATATCGCGGTTTTTCACTAATAGCGCCTTTAATATGTTCAGGTCATCAGCCTGAAGACTAAAAAGGTACTGCTCAAATATCAATACCGGCGGACTAACGCCAATTATTAAATTCCGTATTCCCTCTGTTTCACTCTCTACCACGAAGAAACCTTCCGTTTCATTTTTACTTTTAATGGTAAAATCCAGGTCAATTATAAATTTTTCTACCTTATTAAAGTGCATTGGCTAATAAATTTATATATTTGCTTATAATGTTAGCATAAATATAATGAATGCAAAAATATTTTGCAAAATAAATTTTATATTTTTTTAATATGAGTCAGATTGGGATTAATATAAAGAAGCTAAGAAAGGTCAAGAGTTTAAGTCAACAAGCATTTGCTGACCTATTTAACCTGAGTAGAGGGAATATATCCTCCTATGAAGAATTTCGGGCTGAGCCTCGTATTGAAGTAGTTTTGCAAATTGCAAAATATTTTAGCATACCCGTTGCCGAGCTGCTTGAAAAGCAACTTACGGTAAACGAAATTCTTAATTTTGAAGATCATTTTTTCGAAGATCAGCCGGCGAAGAATAGCAACACCCTTACTGCAATTCCCTTTATAGGTAGAGAGCTGTTCCAGCAAGAAAAGGTAAATTGGTTAGCCATGGATCAGTTTCCACAGATTTTTTTACCCACCCTTACGAAGCATAAGTTAATAGCCTTAGAAAATGTAAGCTACATCGCTAGGCCCAACTTTTTCCCTTTTCCGGAAAATAGTATTTTATTTTTTGAACAGGTGCAGGTAGATATTCTGCATACCCTAGATCAACATTTTGGTTTTTACCAAAATGGAGAGGAGTTTTTTTTCGGCAAATACCTGGTAGCGGAAAAAAAGATTGAATTTGTTTTAAACGACTGGAAAAAAGTAAGATTTGATTTGCCAGAGGCCGAATGTTTTTGGAAATTATATGGCTCCTTTGAAAGGAAAGATAATTTGGTCTATTAATTGATGAGTACAATCGTATGATAAAAAATAACAGATATCAAGGTTTTACTCTCCTCCGCTCCATGCTACCGATGCTGCCGATGCTGCTCGCAGTGGCTTGTAATTCTGGAGCAAAGCAACAGCACAGTAGTGCAGGTATTGATTCTACAAGGGGATCACTTTTCGAAGAACAAAAGGTATTGGATACAACGGTGGTAACCCGCGACGGTAATACCCCATTTACCGAGAAATATGTTATTAGCAGAACGGAAGTTGCGCTAAAACAAGCACCATCAATGCAGGCCAAAACGATGGAAAAAGCCCATTACGGAGATAGTTTTGAGGTTATTGAAGATTTGGGGGAATGGCTTGCTGTGTGGAGTAAAGAGCGTTATCCCTTTGCTGGCGAGCATGACGGCAAGCCTCGTGTCGTTACTGCATCCCGAAAAATATTTATTCCTAAGGCTGCTGTTGGTGGCAGAAGCGCGTTGAAATTGTATGTAGAGGATGCTAAAATTGTGACAACAGTAACACCCGAGGGTAGAAAGTCGCGTTATGAGGAGCAAGGCTTTCCCTTGTCAGAATATTTAGATATAACACTTATTACTGCAAACGATTACCGCGTAAAAAAGGCCGAACGCTATGAGGCTCTTTTGTTAGATACAGTAGATCATCCTAAAGTTGATGGTAAACTTGTATTAAAAACAAAGGCTAAGGAATTGATTTTTAACGATAGTCCGCCCGAAGCAGAAGAGACAAGAGCAGATTATTGTTACATAGGGCAGATCCCTGCATTAGAAAGTTATGTGGTTTCCGGCAACTATTATGAGTCGTCCGACTATAAGCTAATCGATAAAAATACAGGTAAAACACAGGTAGAGCTTGAAGATTACCCCCTATTGTCTCCAGACGGAAAACACCTGTTATCTTTTCACGCTGACCCCTATGAAATGACCGAAGAGGTAGCAATATACAGTATCCAAGGGGCTAAAATTTCAAAGGTAGTATCTCTTTCTTTTAAACATTGGATGGGTAGTGTTACAAGGGGGGATGTTTTCTTTTCAAAAGATGGTGCAATATACCTACCCGTAGCTTACAATAAAATATACTGGTCGGAAGATGGCCATATTGATTCCGCAAAACAATTTATGAAAGTTACACTTCTTAAATAAGTGATCTACTGCGATTAGCGCTATACCCGATAAACATAACTACCTACAGTCGTTTTAGTATAGCGCTAAGCATTCCGTTAAAATTCCAATTTTAAGAAACGTGCTGTTTCGCTGTTTTTTTGTTTAATAAGGTCCTCCGGTGTTCCGGCAAACATCAGCTGTCCACCATTGTTTCCCCCTTCAGGCCCCATATCAATCACCCAGTCGGCAACCTTCACTACATCCAGGTTATGTTCAATAATTAACACCGTATTTCCGCGATCTACGAGGCGGTTTATAACGCCAAGGAGAACGTTTACATCCTCAAAATGTAAACCCGTTGTCGGTTCGTCTAAAATATAAAAAGTATTTCCCGTATCTTTTTTAGAAAGCTCGGTAGCAAGTTTCACACGTTGAGCTTCTCCACCAGAGAGCGTAGTTGAAGACTGTCCGAGTGTGATATAGCCTAAACCAACATCTTGTAAGGTTTTTATTTTGCGATAAATAGAAGGTATATTCTCGAAGAAATCAACCGCTTCGTCGATGCTCATATTCAAAACATCGGAAATCGACTTACCGCGGTAGCGTACTTCCAAGGTCTCCCGCGTATACCTTTTGCCATGACAGCTTTCGCACGGTACTTGTACGTCGGGTAGGAAGTTCATTTCTATCAGTTTCATTCCCGCACCCTGGCACGTTTCACAACGCCCACCTTTAACATTAAAAGAGAACTGTCCCGGTTTATAGCCTCTGATTTTCGCCTCGGGAAGCTGAACAAATAAGGTACGTATATCCGAGAAAACACCTGTATAGGTCGACGGGTTGGACCGTGGTGTTCGCCCAATAGGGCTCTGATCGATTTCGATAACCTTATCGATATTTTTTAAACCATCAATACGTTTATAGGGCATTGGTGTAGCTTTGGCCCTGAAAAAGTGCTGGTTTAGAATGGGGTATAAGGTACCCGTAATTAGACTGGATTTACCCGATCCGGACACCCCGGTAACCAGAATAAGTTTGCCCAAAGGGAAATCAACCGATACATTTTTAAGATTATTGCCATTGGCACCTTTTAGCGACAGCGTATGGCCATTACCTTTTCTGCGTGCAGCAGGTACTGCTACAGTTTTCTCCCCGTTTAAGTAAGCTGCAGTTAGAGATTTTGCGTTTAAAATATCCTTAGGTGTACCTTCTGCGACCACTGTACCGCCATTCACACCGGCTGCTGGCCCCATATCGATTACATAATCGGCATTTAAGATCATGTCTTTATCGTGTTCTACGACCAGTACAGAATTGCCGATATCGCGCAGGTTTTTCAGTGATTTTATCAGGCGCTCATTATCACGCTGATGCAGCCCGATGCTAGGTTCGTCGAGAATGTATAACACATTAACCAGTTGCGACCCAATTTGTGTCGCCAAACGAATACGTTGAGCTTCACCACCCGACAAGGTTTTTGACGAGCGGTTTAGGGTAAGGTAATTTAGGCCTACATCCAGCAGAAACCCTAAACGAGTACGTATTTCTTTTAATATTTCTGTGCCGATTAGTTTTTGGCGTTCGTCTAAGCGCGATTCTAAATTTTCTAACCAACTGCTCAGCGAAGCGATGTCCATTGCCGACAGTTCGGCAATATTTTTGCCATCCACCAAGAAATGTAAGGACTCCTGCTTTAGCCTTGCACCTTTACAAGAAGGGCAGATAACCTTGGTGCGGAAGTCTTCCAAGGCAGGGGCATCCTCATTTTGTTTTCCAGTTTGTTCTTCCAACATTTTAAATATCCCCGAAAAACTAACGCGATATTCTCGCGCTCCATAGGAGCCATAGGATACGGTAAGCGATACCGGTTCGTCGGCACCGAAAAGAAGAATATCAACCTGCGCCTCGGTCAGTTTTTCAATCGGCGTTGTAAGGCTGAATTCAAACTTATGGGCCACAGCTTTTAGTACCGCAGCATTCCACGATTCCTTAAGTGCACCCAATGGTACAATACCTCCCTTTTGAATGCTTAATTTTCTATCTGGTATTACGGTATTCTTATCGATTTCAAAAATATAACCTAAGCCATCACACTTTGGGCATGCTCCATAGGGCGAATTAAAGGAAAAGGTGTTTGGCTGTGGCTCATCGTAGGAGATTCCAGATTCAGCATCCATAAGATAACGGCTGAAAAACTGTTCCTTGCTGTTGTCTCTATTCGCGATTTTTATAATGCCTTTAGCAGTTTTCATCGCTTGTAATACCGATGTATAGAGGCGCTTACGGTCTTCTTCCGTCACTTTTACACGATCAACTACGGTTTCGATATCGTGAATCTTGTATCGGTCTACCTGCATTTTAGGCTCAAGATCTAAAATTTCTCCATCTACCCTTACTTTCGTATACCCTTGCTTGCGGATTTGCTCAAACAGTTCTCTATAATGCCCCTTACGCCCTTTTACAATAGGTGCGAGGATGTAAATATAATCTTCCTTAAAGTCGGCCAGTATGCGGTCTACAATTTGATCTTCCGACATACGTTGCATTCTTTTACCTGTTACAAAGGAATAAGCCTCGCTGGCACGCGCGTATAGTAGACGCAGGAAGTCATAAATCTCGGTGATGGTGCCTACTGTAGATCTCGGGTTTTTGCTTGTAGTTTTTTGTTCTATCGATATTACAGGGCTTAAACCTGCAATTTTATCGACATCAGGGCGCTCCAAGCCTCCCAAAAACTGGCGGCTGTAAGCCGAGAATGTTTCCATATATCGACGCTGCCCCTCGGCATAGATGGTGTCAAATGCTAGCGATGATTTTCCCGAGCCACTTAAGCCGGTTATGACCACTAACTCATTTCTTGGGAAAGAAACATCTATGTTTTTTAGGTTATGCACCCGAGCACCAAATACCTCTACAGCACTTTGATCTACTAAATCTACCGCTTTTTTCTTTGACATTAGAACATTAATTTTTTGCAACTTGCAAAGTTAAAAAATATTTAGTTAATAAGCTGTAGCTTATGGGCTGTAGCGCTCCCGCAATGCGGCTGTTTTTTTGCGTACGGATAACGTTAAAAAGTTTATAATCTATTGATTTTTTAAAAAAAATTTTTACTTTGTCTATTAATCCAATATGAATTGTGAAAAAAATTGAGCTTAGCAAACAAGATAAAGAAGTCGTAGAAGAGGCGCTTTCGCATTGGCAGGAGCAGGGCATGCTTACGGAGGAGAAGGTTACAGCGCTTCTGCAAAATATCGATGAGCGTAGCTTTGAGTGGAAAGTATTGGCGAGATATGCTTTTTGGGTGGCTTTGGCATCTTTAATTTTCTCTGTTATTTCACTTTTCGCCGACGATATGTTGGTGAGTTTTATTGAACGTTTTTACCAGACGCCAAACATAGTATTCTGTTTAGTCTTCGCAGCTGTAGCCATTCTATTTTTTATTCTTGGTTTCCGACAAAAAGGTTTATATCCGGAGAAGACCTTTTCCAATGAAACATTGATGCTGGCAGGAGCATGCGCTACTGCGGCAAGTATTGGTTTTTTAGGGCAGGTAATAGATCGTAATACCCATTATTTTTCCATATTATTCTTTATGTCGGTTTTGGTATACGCGATATTGGCAGTTAAGCTAAGGTCTAAACTGCTATGGATTTTTATGCTCGTTGCCTTGGGTATATGGTTTGCAACGGAAACAGCGATGCATAGCAATTGGGGTTGGAAGTTTTGGGGGATGAATTTTCCGCTGCGATTTACAATTTTTGGTGCCTTGCTAACACTTGCTGCCGCTGAGGTGCAACCCAGGGTCACGTTGTTGATGCCATTTCAATCGACGAGTTTTGTGATCGGTTTGTTGTATACCATGATTGCACTGTGGTGTCTTTCCATCTTTGGCAATTATAGCGAGCTTGAATCATGGGCCGTTATTCCGCAGATCGAGATTTTTCATTGGGGATTATTGGCCATTGTGGTTTCGTTGGGACTGACGATTTATGGTCTGAAAGTGAAAAATAGCACTGCACGGGATATAGGTTTTGTGTTTTTCTTATTGAACTTATATACACGGTTTGTTGAATATTTATGGGATAGTATAAATCGAACCCTATTTTTCTTGATTTTAGCACTATCCTTTTGGTTGGTTGGAAGATGGTCGGAAAGAATATGGAAAAAACAAACAAATAAGGATTAAGGTAAAAAACGTTACAAATAAATTCTTCTCTTTTCGGGATTAACGCAGGTTGCTCCGCTAAATAGGTATGAAAAACAACCTAAACGTTATTAATAAGTATAATTTGTGCTTACCATGCCAACACCAGCAGCAGCAAACAGATATATTACGGAATTTAAAAAAAGGAGCTCGACACTATATCGAGCTCCTTATTGAATATACGAACCTTTTTGGCTGATCCAGTTCAGCACGTTTATTTTAATTAATCTTGATGCTATAGGTAATATCTACACCACCAGCAGCAAGCATATCGTGAACAGAGCAGTATTTTTTTACGGCTAATTCGGCTGCTTTTTGGGCTTTAACTTCATCGATATCTCCTTTTAACAGGAAGTCGATATGGATATTGGTGAAAATATTAGGAACCTCTTCTCTTCTTTTTCCAGCAACTTCTACCTGGATATCAACAATTTCTTGACGTTGTTTCTGTAGGATGGAAATAAGATCTAAAACACTGCACGAACCCAATGCCATTAACACCAGTTCCATCGGCCGTACACCTTTACCTTCTCCGCCAATTGCCGGAGTACCATCAATATTAACTTTAACATCAGTCAGCTGACTTGAACCTTCAAAATGAACAGCTTTATTTACGCGGGATAGGGATATTTTCATATATGCAAATGTAAAAAAGTTTTAAGTAATACGTACGTCATAAGTGTTTGGTCTGTAGGATTAGGTGTACATCTACAGACCAAACAGGTAGTTACGGCAATTTTACACCTCTGTATTTGCTGGCATCGACTTTTTCGATGCGGCTGCCATATTTCGCATTGATAGCTTCAATAAAGACATTAGCCGTTATTGCATTTCCTAGTGGTGTAAGGTGAATACCATCCAAGGAGAAGGCATTGCCCGATATAAATTTAGCACTAATAGGGATGCCGTTATAGTTATAACCAAATTTTACTTTATGTAAAAATGCAGACATATCTGCCAAAGCTAAACCTTTGCTTTCTGCGGTAGACTTGATAAATGTATTAAATTCGTCTGTTCGTTGTTGTACCAATTTAGCTTCCTCCGTATCGAGTACAAATCTATCTTCAACGGCATTTCTAGGGTCTAAACCATAAGGTCTGCCCTCGCTGTTGGGAACGCCCAGCAGTCCTTCTGATAAGAAGGGTAGAACAAACATATCCTGGTCTGTTGCAGGGCGGACTCCCGCTTTTGTGTTGATATAAATATCCGTAACGGCGGTTGGCACTTTAGCATTTACTGCCGCCAATAGCGCCTGCCGTGTCACGGTGGTAAAATGTGGAATACTGGTAACATCAGGAATGGTTCCTAAGATACCTTTTTGTCCTTTTTCTGTAAGGCGGTTTACCAAATCAGCGTACATCTTCTGGAAGACAGGTAAGGTAGTGAGCGTGGCTGTGCCGTCGAGCTTCAATACCCCGCCGTTGGTCGCGAAACCTAGGATATCGTTGCCACCAATCCAACATGTAAAAAAGGTGTGGTTACGATTGGATACAAAATCCAGGTAGCTTTTTTTGCCCACCTCAGCATCCGGTAGTAACCTCTCAAAGAACATATTAGCCGCACTTACCAAAGGTACTTGCGAATGGTCAACACGGATTCCCGGTACCCCCAGGTTTTGAATATCGTCGGTATTTTTGAGTAAATGATTTTTCTCGGCATCTGTATACGCTGTTTTGTCGGTTACAAATTCCGTTACCGGACTACCGTTTACCAGGGCCTTTAACCGGAGATAACCCGATCCATTTTCCTGTGCTTTGGGAAACCATGGTGATTTAAATTCGCCCGCACCAACCCCCTTCATTTTATCGGCGATAAGATTGGGGAAGGCTGCTTGCTGTCCTTCTAAATAAAGGCCACCATCCGCATATCCAGCAGAAAGTGAGTTTCCTACGGCGATGACTTTGCTGAAGTCTGCAGTAGCCGACTTCTCTGCTGTCCAACTGTCAAATTCTGGTTTACAGGATACCACCAATGCCATGGCGGCAAGTCCGATATATAGTTTGGTATTTATGTTCAAATTTTTCATAACGATTACCATTTATAGGTTAAAGAAATGCCAGGGGCGTGAATATTGGTCTTATAAGCACCCGCTAGTCCGGTAGGAGCACTCGTTACTGTACGTTCCATAATACGTTGGAAGGCATAGGAGCCCGTTAAATCCCATTTCTCGGATATGTTATACGTAAAACCTCCAGCAAGCATATAACGGTTGTTGTCTGGCGTTTCTGGCGACACATATTCTCCTCTAACAGGCGATACAATATACCCCGCACCGGCTCTAAGATGAAACTTATCCGTTGGTTTGTAGTTTATACCCAATTTTCCAGAAAATGCATTGTCATAATTCTTTGGCGTATGGGTGTCTTGTAGCAAAGGTGTGTTTTCATCGTACTTGAATGCCAGTTCCTTATAAATATCATACCCGATAAAGGTTGCATCTGCTGCGATATCTATTTTCTCGCTTAGCGGAAATGAAATACCTAGATTTAAGGACGATGGCAAAGGAAGTTCGGCACTAAAAGTGGTGTTGGGGAAGCTGCCCGCTAAGGCCTCAGGCACGGTAAATGTTGCTTTTCCGTCGGTTAGCTTCGGAACCACCTTGGACCGGTAGCTTAATGATATTGCAAATTCGTTTTCTAAGTTATAATGTACACCAATATTGTAACCTGTTGCGGTACCTGTACCTTTAAGTTCTGCGCGACCTGCCGTACCATCTTGGAAATATACAGGGAGCGATCGGGAAAGGTCCACCGGCCCTATAGCATAGACAAAACCTCCACCAATACCGAAATTATCGGTAAGTTTTATACTTAAAGTAGGTTGAATGTATATCGCCCGCATGGTTAGGTGGTTGAGCTCAAATTTTCCTGGCCAATTGGTGCCCCAGTCTACTGCACCACCAAAGGGCGTGTAAATACCAATACCCGCTTTCCACCAGGTGTCCTTGGGGCCGAATGTTGCAAATACTGAAAATGGCGGACTGACCTGAAACTTCGTGTTATACTGTTCACTGCCGTTAATTTCTCGAAATGCGGAGCGGTACATAATCGCAGAACCGCCAATGGAGATTGCATTATGTTTCATCTTTACCAATGCCCCAGGGTTATAAAATATACTGGATTCGTCTACAAATAATGCAGAACCAGCGCCGGCCATGCCGACTGCTTTTAGCCCTTGTGTGTTAACTTGGGATCCTTGAGCCCATAACAATAGTGGAGCTGCCGATAGGAGGGTGAGTAGTAACTTTTTCATACAATTGTTCGGTTAGCTTATAATGGTATAATTACAATGCTAACATAGTATTTATTTTCCGTAAAAAATAATTTTTTAATAATTAAGATGTGTTAAAAGGTTTTTTTTTGGTTATCTTCAAGGCTTAAAATATACAATCAAATGAGTCAAATAACATTTAAAGGTACAATTGTTACGAGTAAAGGTAGTTTACCTGCTGTAGGCACGGCAGCACCAGATTTTTCACTTACAGGAGGCGATTTGTCACAAAAGTCTTTATCGAATTATAAAGGAAAGAAAGTTGTTTTAAATATTTTCCCAAGTATTGATACCGGCACCTGCGCAGCGTCGGTACGCCACTTTAACCAGTCGGCAGCGGCATTAGATAATACGGTAGTATTATGTATTTCTAGAGACTTACCTTTTGCACAAGCCCGTTTTTGTGCTGCAGAAGGTTTGAGCAACGTGGAGACCTTATCAGAATATAAGGATGCAAATTTTTCGGATGCTTATGGCGTTCGATTTGTTGACGGGCCTTTGGAGGGTTTATTAAGCCGCGCTGTTGTGGTAATCGATGAAGCAGGGCATGTGGTGTATACCGAGCAGGTTGCTGAAACAGCCGATGAACCTAATTATGAGGCTGCTTTAGCGGCCTTATAAGAAGCATAAATAAAGCTCTTTACTGTAATACTTAAAAAAGAATTACCGAAAAATTTAGTCATAATCAATATTATCCATATTTTTGGATAATATTGTATTATGACATCACCTATTGCTAAAAAAGTAGCGCTGATTACGGGTATTACCGGTCAGGATGGAGCTTACTTAGCCGAATTTTTATTACGCAAGGGCTACCTTGTGCATGGAATTAAACGAAGAACTTCGCTTTTTAATACGGAGCGTATTGATCATTTATACCAGGATCCACATTTTAATAATCGTGATTTTATTTTGCATTATGGTGATCTGACGGATTCTACCAATTTAATACGTATTATTCAAGAAGTACAACCCGATGAAATATATAACCTTGGTGCTCAATCGCATGTAAAGGTAAGTTTTGATAATCCAGAGTATACAGCAAACACAGATGCTTTAGGACCATTGCGTATTTTAGAAGCGGTACGTTTATTGGGGCTTGTGGAGAAAACACGCATTTATCAGGCCTCTACCTCCGAATTGTACGGTTTGGTACAAGAGGTGCCACAGTCTGAGCGCACAGCCTTTTATCCACGTAGTCCATATGCCGTTGCCAAAATGTATGGTTATTGGATTACCGTAAATTATAGGGAAGCTTATGGCATGTATGCCTGCAATGGGATTTTGTTTAATCATGAGAGCCCTGTTCGGGGCGAAACCTTTGTGACACGTAAAATCAGTAGAGCCGTTGCCCGTATAGCTCTGGGGCTACAGGGAAAGGTATTTTTAGGAAATCTATCGGCACAGCGCGACTGGGGGCATGCCAAAGATTACGTGGAGGCGATGTGGTTGATGTTACAACAAGATACACCGGAGGATTTTGTTATTGCAACGGGTGAAATGACTACCGTTCGTGATTTTGTACGCCTTTGTTTTGCTGAGTTGGGTATTGAGGTTGAGTTTAGCGGTAAGGGCGAAGCTGAAAAAGGGGTTATTATCCATGTTGATGTGGATCGCTTAGCTTCCTTAAATATTGATGCTGAGCATATAAAGTTAGGACAAACGGTGGTGAAGGTCGATCCACGCTATTTTAGACCTACTGAAGTAGAACAGCTGCAGGGGGATGCTTCTAAGGCGTTTGAAAAATTAGGCTGGAAACCAAAATATACTATTACCACCTTAGTACAAGATATGGTACTTTCCGATTTGCAACTCATGCGTAAAGAGTGTTATTTGAAAGCAGGCGGTTTTGATACGTTGAACTATTTTGAATAATTTTTTGGAATAATTTTTGTTTAAAGCTTGTTGCACATTTATGCAGCGCTATAGGCGTATATTTAATTTAATCGAGAGTATAAGTAATAATGGAAATTAAGCGTTCAACAACGGATAAGATAGCGTCTCACGAAAAGAAAGATAATTCTAAGATTTATTTTTTCGTAATTGCTATTGCAGCCCTCTTATTGACAAATGTGTATTTTTATATAAAATTTAAGTCCTCAGGCGAAAAGTTATATACAGTAGCATTACAAAAAGAAAACTTACAAATAGAAATTGATCGTATTGAAGCCGAATTAGATAATATTAAGCAGAATAAAACCGAGGTTATGCCTGCGGCATGGGTCGAAGATGAAGCGGCAGCACGGAAGGCTATTTCTGATTTACGTACAGATTTAGATAGATCCAATATTTCGGATAAAAGTTTGCAGGAGGCTCGCGATAAGGTTCAAGGATTAAAGAGTAATGTCTTTTCCCTTAAAAATGAGTTAAACGAGCTGCGCTTGCAAAACGAGATTCTTTCGCGTGAAAATAGTAAGCTCAATACTTCGGTACAGGAAAAGGATTCTCAGCTTAAGGTGCTTAAAGAGAGTAATACCGCATTAACGGAAAAGGTGGATGTGGCCTCTTCTATAAAGGTATCCAGTATATTTGTGAACGGGGTTGATCGAAATCGTAAAGGTGAATTGGAGCTTGAAACAAAAGCCAAACGTATCCAGGACTTACAAATCCGGTTTACTATAGCCGATAATCCATTAGCAAAAGAAGGTTCGAAAGATGTATTTATACGGATTATAAATCCACAAGGCAATTTAATTGCTGAGAGCGCTAATGTATTTTATGTGCATGGCGATAAATTGCAGTTTACTAAAAAAGAGACTATAAATTTCACAAATAAAGGCGAGGAATATCAGTTCCTATGGCGAGATAAAGATAAATTTCAAAAAGGTGCTTATACCGTATTATTATACGCTGATGATGCCATCATGGGAAGATCTAGTATTATTTTAAAATAAAGACTGCATTCTCGTCGGTTAGCTAAAATTATTTATAAGCGATACTGTATTAAATTACATGATCGCTTTTTTTGTGCCTGTTTACCGCCATAGACTTTTGATAATTGATTGTAGTTGGGGCGCTGTGCTTAAGTATAGGTAATGCTTTTTATGGTACTTATACCCGCATTGCTATCAACAAAAGGAGCCGGCCTATGGGCAAGGGGGAAAGGGTAGGAAAAAAAATGGGCTTATCCTAATTTTGGATAAGCCCATTTTTTATGGTCCATATGTGAACAACATAAAGAGATATTGTTAATTATCGTAGTTTTCCTTTTTCGGAAAAACCAGGGACGCAATTACACTGAGGACTAAAATACCGATTATGATAACCAGGGAATGCGTTGTCGTAAAACCCCAAGCCTTCAGATAATCGTGTAAAAGCATTTTCACACCAATAAATACCAATAAGAAAGCTAATCCTACTTTCAGGTAATGGAATTTATGGATAATATTCACTAAAAGGAAAAACATGGATCGCAGTCCTAAAATTGCAAATATATTGGAGAAGAATACAATATAAGGATCTTTAGTGATGGAAAATATTGCTGGAATGGAATCCACAGCAAAAATAAGATCCGTAAATTCTATGACCAATAACACCAAAAATAGCGGTGTAATATAACGTACACCATCCTCAACATGAAAAAATTTTCCGCCATCTGTTTTTGATGTAACCTTAAAGTACTTCGATGCAAATCGAACTACAGGATGATTTTCAGGATCTACTTCTTCATCTTTATTGCGGTTTAGGTACATATTTATACCGGTGTATATTAAAAAAGCACCAAAAACATAGAGTATCCATGCGAACTTAGTTATCAAAGCGGCCCCGATAAAAATAAAAAGACAGCGTAGGATAATAGCCCCCAAAATACCCCAAACCAATACCTTATGGTAATGTTTCTCCGGAATACCGAAAGAAGAAAATAAAAGCACCATAACAAAGATATTGTCTACAGAGAGTGCATACTCTACGACATAGCCTGTAAGATATTCCAGGGTAAGATTCCTGTTATAGGCCTGTATACTCGCAGGTAAGTCGTTGGCCACGATTTTAACATCATGGAAATGTTTAGCGATTACCTCCTGCAGGCGAGCAAAATCGTGTATGTCGTGCAATTGGTTACCCCAGAAATATAAGATTAATGCAAAGCCTAAGGCAAACAATACCCATATACTCGACATAATCGCAGCTGTTTTAAGACTTACAGGTTTGTCGGATTTACTGAATAGACCCAAGTCTATGGCCAGCATAAGGATAATGAAGAGGATAAAGCCTCCAAAAAAAAGAATTTCATGGCTCATAGTATAGGTTTATTTATTTCTTTCTGTTGTAAATTTAACCAATTGTTGTAATCCTGTATTATACGCATTATCCGGGAATTCTTTTAAAATATCAAAAGCCTCCTGTTGATAAGCCATCATTTTTTTTGTGGCATAATCTAGGCCACCACTGCTACGAACGAAGTTAATCACTTCACGTACCTTTTCCGGATCCTCATTATTATTTTTAATCAGGTTTATAATACGGCGTTTTTCCGATTTTGTGGTCTGATTAAGGGCATAAATCAACGGCAGTGTCATCTTTTTCTCTTTGATATCATTTCCTACAGGTTTCCCCACATCATCCATACCAAAGTCAAACAAATCATCTTTTATCTGAAAAGCTAATCCCACTTTTTCACCAAAAAGGTGCATTTTTGCAATGGTTTGTGGATCTGCTTTAACCGAACATGCGCCACTGGCACAGCAGGAAGCAATTAAAGATGCTGTTTTTTTACGTATTATTTCGTAGTAAATATCTTCCTGAATATCTAATTTACGTGCTTTTTCAATCTGCAATAATTCTCCTTCACTCATTTGTTCTACCGCCTCGGAGACAATTTTCAGCAAATCATGTTCATTATTGTGCACAGATAAAAGAAGCCCCTTAGACAGCAGGAAATCGCCGACCAAGACAGCGACTTTATTTTTCCATAAAGCGTTTATAGAGAAAAAGCCACGGCGTTCATTGGCGTCGTCAACCACATCGTCGTGTACGAGGGATGCGGTATGCAGTAATTCAACCAAAGACGCTCCACGGTAAGTAGACTCGTTGATTTGCCCACATAGGCCTGCAGCAAAAAATACAAACATAGGGCGCATTTGCTTACCTTTTTGTTTGTATAGATACTGCGTAATAATATCTAATAACGGCACTGAGCTTTGCATAGACTGCTTAAATTTGGCTTCAAATGCCGTAAGTTCAGTGGCGATAGGTTTTTGTATTTCTTTTAGACTTAGCATGAATAAATGGTACTTCCTTACAATGCATCAGCATGCATGCAAATTAATGAAAAATAAACTTACATTGGTTCAATTGTTGCCTCTAGCTGGGCATACCATTCTGATCCATACTCCCTGATTAAGGGGTCTTTTAAAAATTTGTATACGGGAACCTGTAATTCTTTACCAAAAGAACAAGCATCTTTACAAATATGCCAACGGTCGTAATGTAAGACGTCAAATTCTGGGTAATGGGTTGTACGTATTGGGTACAAGTGGCATGAGATTGGTTTTTTCCAGTTTACTTCCCCCAGCTCATACGCTTTTTCAATGGCACATTTCGTAATTCCATTTTCCCAGGTTACATAGGCACATTCTTTATTTCCATCTACACAGGTTGTAGTCAAATCGCCATCGCCATCGATAACATACTTACCCTGTTCTTCAATTGCCTGAATGCCTTTTTCCGTCATATAAGGCTTTACTGCGGGATAAATTTCCTCCAATATGGCCTTCTCCGACTCTAACAACGGAGCACCAGAATCGCCTTCAATACAGCATATTCCTTTACATTTGGATAAATTGCAGACAAAATCATTATTAATGATATCCTCATGCACTAAAACGTTCCCAACTTCAATCATGTATTTTTTATTTAGAATAACTTACTTTTTTTCCGAGTTCATATTTTAATCCTTCGGCTTTAACCAATTCCATCGTAATCGAACCAATTAGAATTTCTACCTGCGCCTTCACCGGTATCCGGTTACCATCATTGGTCACCCAAAGATACAACTTCGAGTCTTTTTTAAATATCCTTCCAGGTTTTATCTCAGGACTTAATTTTATACAGTTCAGGGTTCCTAGACTTGTTTTAATATCTTCAGTGCCTACATATGTAACTTTAAACTCGCCGATTTCATCGTTCAGAAAATAGGTAAGTTTAAAAGAATCGTCTACCTTTAAAGAAGACAAATCCAAGTTTCGCGAGAAATAATAGGCCGACAGCAAATCGAATGTCTGGGGGTTTTTACTCTTAAAGCTGCCTTTCGCGCCATTAACGGTCTGTGCTTTATGGTCGAATGTAGCATATTCTTTCCGTGTATACTTCCCTTCTTTAATATCTTCCAGGTATAAATAAGGCTGGTATGTATTTCCATCGATATACGAATCGTATTTATTTTTTACCGTATAGAAAATAGAAAATGCACTAGACGTTTGTCCGAAGGCATTTAGGTGATAGACATTTTTATTTGAGAATTGTAACTGCGATTTGTTAACCGATAATACACCCGTTGCAGCAGAAATAACCCCATATCGAAGTTTGTAGGTCAATTTTTCACCTTCTTTAAATGTGGGTTCCTTAAGATAAGCTAGGCTCTGCGCCGATAGGCTGTTGAGGCATAACATTAGTACAAATAATACAAGGTAGTTTTTTCTCATAATAGTTTAGGCTGGATTATAATTAGACGATATTAATTTTTGCGTTTAAATACAGGCACTGTAGAACAAGGTTCACCGTACATTATACTCTTGGCTACAGCAGATAACCTGCTGGTAAACGCTACAAAAGCCTGTTCAGGCACAAATATATCCCCACAACCTTTTACCACAATACGTTCGTCTTGGTACTGCATAAAGTCTATAGCCTGTATGGCTTGAACATACAACTGTGTTAAAACCTCCTCTTTCGTACCAAAGTGTATCCCTGCGGCAAATGGCGCTAAACGGTTGGCCAGGAGCATATAGGCCCAAGTAGGTACTATGGCCTCTGTGGAGCAGGTGATGGCGATCTGTTTACCGGTATACTGCGACCAGTCATGGTCCTTAACAAAATCTCTAAAATCCTTTTCTTTTAAGATAAGACCGTGAAAAAGATTATCTTTTATATCGTAAACTTGAATTTCTTCTTGTGGATAATACTTTGCTAAGTCCACGGTTATTAAGCCACTCTGTGCTACTTTATTAACAAAATTTTCTTGAATATCCATACTGTAAAAATAAAAAAAGCCGGACACATATTTGTGTCCGGCTTTAAAATTAACGATAATATATTAATAAAATCTAATTCGATTGTCATCAATGTTTGCATTATCCTGAAGAGCTTTAAAGATAGAGCCCCAAGTACGTTGCTGTTTAGCCGTTAACAATTGTTTTTGCTGGTTCTTACGCTCCGAGTCTACCATTTCTTTAGGGTTAACAAAGCTTTCTACCTGCACCGCATAAATACCTTGGCTACCCTCGATGCTTTTCGATGGTTTGTTTGGCTGTAAACCAAATATAGTACCGATAACAGCGCTTTCTAAAGCTACACCAGGGATTACAGGGTTAGCTAAAACAATGTTTTCAACCTGGATTGCAGGTTTACCAACTTTCTGTGCGATCTGCTCAATGGAAGATGCCCCTTGGATTGCATTGTTCATCTTCTCTTTTAACATACGCGCTTTCACCATATTTCTTACGCCTGTTTCGATTTCCGATTTAACAGCTTCTAAGGGTTGAATGCCTTTCGCATGAACAGCTGTTAGTTTTGCAATAATAAAACTATTCTCTGTTTCGTAAACTTTGTCGGAAACTTCACCATTTTTAGCTTCAAATAACCAACGTACCAACTCTCTAGGAACCTCCACACCATTTACAGTATTGTCCATTGCCTGGATTCTATTTGAGTGCTGTAGGTTTAATTGCTGTTGTTTAGCATTTTCAGCAAAGTTGGCTGCTGTAGATCCGGTAAAAAATGCGTTAGCCTTGTTATAGGCTGCATCTGTAGTTTCTTTACCCGCAGCAATTGTTTTATCTACAATGGCAACTTTAACTAATTTAGAGTTACCAACTTGTTTTTCAATTTTTAACACGTGAACACCAAACTGCGATTCCACCACTACGATATCGCCGGGTTTACCACCGAATGCTGCCTCCTCAAAAGGTCCTACCATCTGGCCACGTGCGAAAGTACCCAATTCACCGCCATTATTTTTACTACCAGGGTCTTGGCTATATTCTACCGCTAAAGCAGCGAAGCTTGCACCTTTAGCTAGTAAACCTTTAATCGAATCCGCTTTAGCCTTCGCCTTTACAACACCACCTTCAGCAGCCGCATTTAATAAGATATGGCTAGCTTTAACAGAGTCCGGGCTATATTTGGCGTTAATAACTTTCGCAATCTCGTAGGTGCCATTGGATAGGAATGGGCCTACCGTAGTACCATTAGCCGCATTGAAAATTACCGAATCTAAAGCAGGGCTTACCTGTCCTTTTTTGATGTATGTTACCGGATATTTAGTATCCGAATTTACGGAAGCAAATAGGGAATCATTTGTCGACGCGATTAATTCATTTTTTAAATGTTGAATAGCCGTCAACGCTGCTGTCGAATCCTTAGCAGTAGGTCTAGCATCTACGACCACAAGATCAGCAGCACGTATTTCTTCCTGGTTTTTAAATGAATTTTTGTGCTTATCGTAATATTCTTTATAATCAGCATCGGTTAATTTAATTTCCGAATCATTTACAGAAGAATAGTCTAATAACACATATTTAAAGTTTGCTAATTTATTTTTAGCGGTATAATCTTCCTGAGCTTCTAAAGCCGTTACATAAACAGCTGCACTCACCAGGTTCGCATACTTTTCGGTAAGACGTTGGTTTGCTACACCCTCTAACATCGCATTCCATTGATCGGCAATCTGGCTATTTCCATTTTTTGCTTCTTGGATAACTTGCGACAAATAATTACGGTCGAATTGTCCTGTCTGTGGATTGGTAAATGTTTGGATAATCTGTTGGGAAGGATTTGGACCTGTAATAAGATCGTTCAATTCTTTACTACCCACAATAATACCAATTTTTTTAATCTCTGCTGCGATTAATTCCTTAGAGATAAATTGGTTCCATACCTGTTGTACCGCAAAGTTTTTTATTTGAGGTGTCTCTGCTCCACCCATTTGTTGTTGGTACATGGCTGTAGTTTGATCTACCTGGGCGTTAAAACTTTGGTAGTCAATAGATTCGCCGTTTACGCTGCCCACCTCATTCTGTTTCTTTGCAAAAAAAGGCATTCCGGACTTAATGATGTCCCCTAATAAAAATGCCACGATTGCTAAACCGATAACGAATAATACTAATCCGGCACGATTACGCAAATTCCCCATTAATCCCATATTCTCGTTTTGTATTTATGTGTTTTATAGTTATTTAATTGACTTTTCTTTAACAAAGGCGCAAGATACAACTTTTATAAAAAAAAGTATAAACTTTTATATGCTAAATCGTAGTTATTTACAGCTGTCTTTCGACATATTTACTATTGTGCAAACGATGGAAATTGACTGTTGTTTGATGGGATATAAAATCCGGTCATATTCTCGCCATTAATATGCTGAAAATTATTGTCCGACGTAAACGAGGTAGCCTGTAATTTACCACGTGCATCTTTAAAATCGAATGTTATAGGCACTGTATTATAGTATTTCTTGTTTTTTTCGTCGTAAAACAGCTCCTCAGATTTGATAACAGCGCCATCTGTTCGTGTTACGACAACATTTTTCCGGAACTCAATTAAACCATCAGGCCCATGCTGCATGGCATAATCCGAGCGAATGCGTTGCGTTTCCTGCACCTTATCATCATAGAAAATAATTAATACACCCTTTGGGAATTCGCTATTCGTGTTACGGTTTCCGGTAGTATCGTGGTGAATACGCATTTCAGGTCCTGTAAGCTGTCCTTTAACTTTTGCGGAGTCACTAAATATAACTTTAACATTTTTGGAGATATCCACCGCTTCCTCCTTTTTCATGTTTTCAAATTTACTCACCTCGCGCAGGTCATTTTCACAGGAACAGAGCCAAAAAGCCCCTATTGAAATGAATAACAATAGGGGTGTAGATTTTAGTAGGGTACTGTTTTTATTAATCATAACCACGTCTCAAAAACCATGTGTCATTAATTGTAAAACCAATATTAAGGTTAATATAGCGCTCGCGCACTAAATTATTAGATAAGCTACCCTGCTGGCCAAATTCTGCCGAGATATTAATTCTAGAAAATGTTCTACCAAAGTTAGTTTCTGGCATTGGTAAGCCAAGCCCTACGGTTACAGCCATATCATTGATCTTATTGTCTTGGAATCGCACCTGTGTTTGGTTGTATCTGAAACCCAAACGGTAGTCTACAACATTCCAATATTTCACGGATGTAGGATCAGGTTTAAATTGCCCACCAATAGCACCTCCAATATTTTTACCCAACTGCGGTTGCCCTTGTCGAGGCTGGAAATTAGACCAGTCGGCATATTTAAAGTCGGCACCTACCATCCAATTATAACCCTTGGATAGTGTAAAACCTACATTATGTTTTAATGGAAGATTTATTTTTCTTGGATCTTTATTGGCTATAAAAACCGTATCACGTGCTACGTTTTCGATATCATTATTAATAGCACCATCCGTTCTGGTTCTGGTGATGGTTGTGGTACTTTTTATGGTATTGTTTAAGGAACCCGAATACCCTAAAGTAAGGTTCAATTTGTTGCCCAAGGATTTGGAATACTGTGCACCATAGTCTACCGTAACGCCATTGATTTCACGCGTTTCATTGCTACTTGAACGCAGCATACTCAAATCATTTGGGAAGCTAATGGTCGAAATATCTTTCAACTCCCCGAAAATTAACCCCACGTTAGCACCAATACTCAGACCCTTAAAAGGCGAAACACCATAACCAACAAAGGCTTTGTTGGTGCCACCTTCACCATAACTCATTCTCTGGTTTACAATGTTATTGGAAACGGTATTTTCTACAGAACGGTAACCAATATCGGAGTAAGGCATTAAACCAAAAGCCACACCGCCAGCTTTATTTAACGGAATACCGATAGCGAAATGAGAGAATGCAAAATCTGCTGTATTATCTTTAATGCCACCCTTTGCCAACTGTGTAGTATTGCCGTATAAACCGGCCTCCAAAATGGTGCGCGAAAATGCGGTGTAACTAGCAGGGTTGAAGATATTTAATGTGGCTAATCCCGATTGAAATCTTACCCCTGTTGCAATGCCGCCCATAGCCCGCGTTTGTGGTAACAAATCTTCACGCATTTGCCCTATACCAAACTGCGAGTAAGGAGAATTGGACGTAGTTTTTTGCGCATTAGCTTGTAAGGCGGTCAGGAATATCCCTGCACTAAATATAAATTTTAAAGTCTTACTAACTTTTAAACCTTTCGATTGTCTATGCATATAATTTGTTAAACTCCGCTTCGGATCTATAATTTTATGAATTAGGTCAATGTATTACTGACGATATTAAATTTGTACAAAACTATCTAATTTTTGATGAATCCTTTAGTTCATTTTGTTAAAAAAGGTTAATCTGTTGTTATATAGATTGTTATGTGAGTTGAAAATATAAAATAGCAACAATAATGATAAGGTACAAACCCTCATATAACCATTTCGATTTGGCATAGGTAAAATAATAAGCCAAATAGATTGCCAATGGTGGGGCACAAAGTAAAAAGTGATTGATTGTAATATGCTCATTCAAGTAAAAAGAAGCGAAAATTAACGCTACCATATAGAAGAGCAACTGAAACGATTTTCGTATCTGAACAATGCTTCGAAAATAATGCTCGCGAAGGGTTATCAGAAAGAATAACAGCGCAATAGCAATCGGAATTATTACAAAATAATCGTTTACATCTACGGATAAAGAGGTTGGTAATGAATTAGCGAAAGGCGAGAATATGGCCTTAAATTCTTCAAAACGATCAAACCAGAAATAGACGACGCCCATTAAAAAATAAATCGTAGAAAAGCCCAGTAAAGGTGTTACCCACTCACGCCATAAAAAAGGGCGGAAAATAATGAGCGCTATCCACAACAAGATGAGCATGACCATAAACGGAAAATAAATAAAGCTGCCCAGCGCAACAATCATTCCCAGGTCGAACATAAGCCCTTTGACATCGGGCTGTTTGTAAATATTAAATAGCTTGCCCAACATTAAGATGGTAATAAAATTGCATATTAATGTTGGGGACAGGATTAGAAAGGGTAAAAATAAACTTACCAAGGTCATAAACATCAAGGCTACCAGGAAGTTTGGCTTGGTGAAAAAGTTAAAATGGTTGATAACTTTATTTAATAGAAAAGCCTGCAATAAGGTAAGGACCAGTGTGGTCATTAGATTATTTAACGGGCTTAACCCAAAGCCTATTTTTATGCCCAGCAAATTGTTTACGGCAGGTTCGAAAATTAAGGGATCAATATGGTCGGGTAAATGAAAAAGAGCACCCAAACATAAAAATGTACCTATGATACTAACCAGTAAAATATTAACAGGAGTAAATTTTCTAAGCTGATTGATAATCATAGTGATTCCTTAATACCGCAGCGCAGGTTATTTTATTTGTTTTCTAATTTTTTAATTCTTCTATCTATAGAAAATAAGTATAGGAAAAGACCAACCATTATGGTTAATAATACCAATACTACTACCCAGATTTTACCCGAACTGCGTAAACCGGTAGCCATCTCTATGCTGTTATCTGCTTGTGCGAAAGCCGATATACCCGATACTAGTGTAATTAAAATCGATAAAATTATTTTTTTCATGATACGTGTTAATCTTCAAATTGATTTGATTTGTTTTCCAAAATGCGTAAACGATACCTTAAAGTGCAAATCCAAGTACCTGTAAGAATCCAGCCAATGACTGCAGTATAAAATACCGGACGCATGTAATGATCCATATCTAAGTCGCCAAAGGTAGAGTTTCCACCATTTCCCGGGTGTAAAGAATCGGTAAGTTTGGGAAGGATATAGAGCAAAACAATCATTATCGGAAAAGCAAAAATATTATAAACAGCAGATATTTTAGCCCGCTTTTGCTCTTCTTCCAATGCGTTTCTTAAAACAAGATACGCCAAATACATCAGCGTAGCAATAGCCGATCCATTCAGCTTAGGGTCATTTGGCCAGGGGTCTCCCCAGGTTATATTTGCCCACTGCATGCCCGTTAGTAAACCTAAAAAACAAAATATAATACCTACGTTTACAGCTTCTACAGCCATAATATCATGTTCCGCCTTTCCGCTACCCAAATATTTCACGCTATAAATAACAGATATAAGGTACAATATCAACATGGCAAACCACATCGGGACATGGAAATACACATTACGGATAGTTTCGTGTAAAATAGGTAACTCAGGAACTGGCCCCATAAATCCGGCAATAACAGATGCACAGATAAAGCACATTGCTAATACTTTCCACCAATTTTTTCTCATTGTAAATGAAGTAATTTTAATCCCTCCAAAGGTAAGGAAATAACAATAAAGAAATGGTCATTGTTATTACATTAATTGCTATTAAAACAAGGATTTCTTTTGTGCTGCTGGCCGTTTCCATGCCCATCAATGCCTTTTTGGAAAGCTCGATTAATAAGATTAGAATGGGAATAATAATAGGGAATGCCAAGATAGCCATTATGGTGCTATTATTTCCAGTTTTAGCACTAATGCCAGATACCATTGTAAATACCGTAGCAAAGCTGCTGCCACCAAGAATCACGGCTACCAAATACAAAGCAGGCTCGGCAACGGTCATTTTAAAGATAATGGCATATACAAAATAAGCAATAAGCGCTAAAAATAACATCAGCAGCAGATTGTAGATAATTTTGGATAGAATAATAGCCTTAGGGCTCGCAATCGTATAATAATACAATTGCCGGTACTGACTCTCTTGAACAAAAGATCGGCTTATTGCCGTAATGGAGGCGAACAGCAGAATTATCCAAAATAAAGCATTCCAAACGGCAGGGGATTCAATAGATTTAAAGGCTTGGTAGCACACGAACACCGTGGATACTACATAGAGTAAAATGCTGTTTATAGCGTGTTTAGAACGCCATTCTAAGCGAATATCTTTGTGGACTAAAGTCTTTATCTGATTCAATAAACTCATCTGTCCACAAAGATACATATTTTGCTATCTTGTTAAGCAAGATAACCGAGGTATTACGCTTTGTTAACTTCCGATTTGGCATCATCGGCTAGATCACCTGCTTTATTTGCGAATTTATGTGCTGTATCTGAAGCTTTGCTGGCTAAGTCAGAAGCTTTGTCCGAAGCCTTATTGGCCAAGTCGGCGGCCTTATCCGAAGCCTTGTCTAAAGCCTGTTTGCCTGCATCTTTAGCTTTAGCTTTAAAGTTTTCTAAATCTTCTTTAGCACTTTTAGCAAGTTTAGCTGCTTTTTTGGCTTCCTTTTTTGATAAATCTTTTATGGATTTAGTTAAATCTTTAATACCACAATTGGCCTTATCTAATGTTTTTTTCCCATCTTCAGTTGCCAATAAGTAATAAGCAGCGGCGCCAGCGGCTAATCCTAATAAAGCAAATGCAAATAATCCTTTTCTACTTTTCATAACGTTAATTCCTTAATAAGTTTCTAAATGTTTTACAAATTGTTGTCTAATAGAAACAAGCATTGTTCCAAAAAGTTTTTGTAAAAAGGGATTAACTAAAATTTAACGTTCTATTTTTTGTGCTGTTTGTAGCGTGAACAAGTGGTGGTATAATCCAGATCCTTTGGAAATTAACTCGATATGATTGCCAAAGTCGGCAACCTGTCCATGCTCGATAACAAGTATACTATCCGCATTTTTAATTGTCGACAGACGGTGAGCAATAATTATGGAAGTCCTGTTCTTCATTAATTCTTCCAAGGCCTCTTGTACCAGACGTTCCGACTCCGAGTCTAGCGACGATGTAGCCTCATCCAAAATTAAAATAGCAGGATCTTTTAGTAAGGCACGAGCAATCGCTATACGCTGCCTTTGTCCGCCAGAGAGTTTAACGCCCCTTTCGCCCACCACCGTATCGTAGCCATCCGGAAAGCCCATAATAAAGTCGTGCGCATTCGCTCTTTTTGCCGCCTCAATAATGCTTTCGGCGCCAGCATCCAGTTTGCCGTAATTGATATTTTCGCGTATAGTGCCACCAAAGAGCAATACATCTTGCGGAACAATAGCGACTTGATTTCTGATATCCGTTAATGAAAAAGAGCTAGAGGGTACATCATCGTACAAGATTTCTCCGTTCACAGGTTTATAAAATTGAAGGATAAGCGATGCAATGGTCGATTTTCCGGCACCACTCGGCCCTACAATGGCAATTTTCTGGCCAGCTTCCGCCGTGAAAGATATGTCTTTTAAAATTTTAATATCAGCGCGTGAAGGATAAGCAAATTCAATGTTTTTAAACGTTAACTTTCCGATAATCGACTTTTTAATGGTCTTATCCTCTTCTGTGACCTGAATTTCTTCGGTTGTTTCATGCAAAATTTCTATAACCCGCTCACTCGCACCCAAAGCACGTTGAATATTGGCATACAGCTCGGGAAAACTACCCATAGAACCCGCCACAAACATGGAATATAAAATATAGGTAGTCAGGTCTCCAACGGTAATTTCACCTACCGATACCAGGGAAGCGCCATACCAGATCACAGCTATTACAGCACCAAAAATGCAGAATATAATAAAGGAAGCAAATATTCCTCTGTAGGTGGCGCCTTTAACAGCCAGACGCACAACGTTATCTAATTTTTTGCTATAGCGCTGCGCCTCATAGTACTCGTTGACGAAGGCTTTGACATTGGTAATTCCCAGTAAAGTTTCCTGCACAATGCTATTCGAATCGGCCAGCTGATCTTGCGTCTGTCGGGAAAGATTGCGTATAAAACGCCCGAAAAATATAGCCGTAACAACAAGTATAGGTAATATACACAAGTTCATTAAAGCTAATTTTGGCGATACAATGATTAATAACAGCACCCCTAACACCAAACTAATCCCCTGTCTAATAATTTCGGCCAAGGTGGTGGTTAAGGTATCCTGAATTTGAGAAAGATCCGAGGAAAGGCGGCTATTTAACTCGCCGACTCTACGGTTGGCAAAGAAATCGATAGGCAGTGTTATAAGCTTTAAATACGAGTCTCGGCGTACATTCGCTACCGCTTTTTCTGCAATCTCAACAAATAGCCGAATTCGGAAAAATGACATTACCGATTGGCTGAAAAGAATAAGTAACGATATTCCTCCAATATACAGCACACTGGCAGGTAACCAAGGGTAGGTTTGTTTATCCTGTGCAGCATCGATCATGGCGCCCAAAAGTGCCGGAAAGGTGAGCATGGTTAGGCTGGAGAGAACGAGAAACACCATCCCGATAATAAATTTACCACGGTAAGGTTTTAAGTAAGAAAAAATCTGAAGGGCCTTCTTTAGAAGTTCTTTATTCAGCTTGGGTTTGGGTAAATCATCTGTATGCGAATCGCTACTATTCAATCTCGGTCTAGCCATTATTTGTAACCTTAATCACTATATGTTAAACCACAAAGGTAATAATATATACCTGTTGGCTTATCAAACTTTCGTCACTTTTTGCGATTTAAAGCGGTTTTCTGTCTAAATTTTAGGGCTAGCTGAATTCGATAATAATCGTTTCATCGGGGTATAACCCTAACAAGTTACTGGCATTGCCTTTGTTAATGGCGATCTCGAGGTAGTTGCTGATGCCAAAAAGGCATAATTTCTCGCCTTCCGAAACCTCATTATAGTGCCAGCTCATCTTATTAATGGTTTCGTTGCGCTTAAAATGTAGCGTAAAATCTCTTCCTTTCTGTACTTGGTTGAAGAGCTCCTTGCTAATGTTGCTAATTACATTACCAAAGGAGTCGATATACGACACATGCCCCTTGATAATATTTTTTTCAATAATAGGTAGTAGCGTTACCTTTTGTAAGGGAGCTTCAATTTTTGAGCCTAAATCTTCAATTCTGCTGCCCTTCGCAATATGGCAGGCAGCCTTAACTAAGATGTCGGCTAATGGAAAATGTAGGAATCGTAAATCTTGTGTTATTTCTATTTCATGCAACGCTTCCGCCTGTTTCTCGCCTAAAATAATGCTGAAGATGCCATTGTCGGCACCCACGAAATAGTGGCCATTAAATTTCATGGCGATATATCTTGAGCCCTCCTGAAATACCGTGTCTATTCCGATAAGGTGTACTGTTTCTTTGGGGAAATAATGGTAAGCATTTTGCAGAATAAAAGCTGCATTTTGAATGTTAAACGACGGGATTTCGTGCGAAATATCAATTACACGCACCTCTGGAAGTAAAGATAATATACTTCCCTTAAGTGCGGCCTGATAAAAATCACGATAGCCCAAGTCTGTTGTTAATGTTATTACTCCCATACTGACAGCTCGTTGAATTGAAAACGTGCTTATAACGATGTTTACATTTTATGCAAAAAGGCAAAGTTAACAAAACTCATTAGCAAAAAGGTTTTCTAATACGTTTTTCATGAATATTTTTTGGAATTCGCTAGGGTGATTATTTTAGTTTGTATTTTTGGTTTAAAATTGTTGGTAAAGGATAGTTTTAAGCCTTGTAAGTCAAAAATCTTATTTATATTTAACGGAGATATTTACCATTTAAAATTTACAATTTGAGCGAATTGATCATTAATCTGGATAGTGTAAACTTGGTTTCCCTTTGGGGGGCGCAGAATGAGAACTATGAAGCCGTAAAGAAGAGATTTCCAAAATTACGCTTAATAGCCCGAGGTACGGAATTGAAAGTTTTAGGTGAACAAGAGGAGCAGAAGTCCTTTGAACGAATATTTGAAGGTATTTTGGCTCATGTATCGAAATTTAATGCTTTGGAAGCCTTGGAGCTGGAGGAGTTGCTCGGTATCGCTACAACGGCGGGGGCAGCGGAAAAGCCGAGTGCTGAAGATGCTGCAGCTGCGAACCTGCTGAAAGGCGAGCCTATCGTATATGGCCCCAATGGATTGATCGTTCGTGCGCGTACAGCAAACCAGCGTAAAATGGTAGAAAGCATCAACAGCAATGATGTTTTATTTGCTGTTGGCCCAGCAGGAACGGGCAAGACCTATACCGCAGTAGCATTGGCGGTACGTGCCTTGCGCAATAAGGAGATAAAACGTATTATCTTAACCAGACCTGCTGTGGAGGCTGGAGAAAATTTAGGCTTTCTGCCCGGCGATTTAAAGGAAAAAGTAGACCCTTATCTACGTCCTTTGTATGATGCACTGGATGATATGATTCCTGCCGAAAAATTGAAAGGTTATTTAGAAAATAGAGTTATCGAAGTGGCACCCCTGGCTTTTATGCGGGGCCGTACGTTAGATAACTGTTTTGTGATTTTGGATGAAGCGCAGAATGCTACAGATATGCAGCTTAAGATGTTTTTAACGCGTATGGGCCCTTCGGCAAAGTTTATTGTTACAGGCGATTTAACACAAATAGACCTTCCTAAAAAGTCGCAATCTGGATTGGCTACGGCGGTAAAGATTCTGGACGGCATAAAAGGAATAAATATTGTCTATTTAAGTGGTAGCGATGTGGTGCGGCATAAGTTGGTGCGTCGAATTTTGGAAGCTTACGGAGATTTGAATAAAAATTAAATATATACAATAATATACGGTGCGTGAGCACCACCCCTACAAAAGATGAGTGCGATAAAAGAAACCAACTTTAAATTTGATAAGCAAACTGCATTTTACCGCGGTAAAGTTCGCGATGTATATACCATAGACAACCAGTATCTGGTGATGGTAGCATCGGATCGTATTTCGGCTTTTGATGTGGTTCTGCCTAGGCCTATTCCTTATAAAGGACAGGTATTAAACCAGATTGCTGAAAAATTTTTAAAAGCTACGGAAGATATTCTGCCAAACTGGGTTATTGCTGTGCCTGATCCTTCTGCCACATTAGGCCATACCTGTGAGCCATTTAAAGTGGAAATGGTTGTGCGTGGTTATTTATCGGGCCATGCGTGGCGTACGTACAAAGCGGGAGGAAGGTTATTATGTGGTGTAACCTTACCGGAAGGGCTTAAAGAAAATGATAAACTGCCGCATCCTATTATCACCCCTACAACAAAAGCCGCTGTTGGGCACGATGAGGATATTTCTAAAGCCGAGATTATAGCACAGGGTATTGTAAGTGAAGCAGATTATGAGGCATTGGAGCAGTATACGTACGCTATCTATGCTAGAGGAGTGGAGATAGCGAAAGAAAGGGGGTTAATCTTAGTGGATACCAAGTATGAGTTTGGAAAAAAAGATGGTCAGATTTATCTGATGGATGAAATTCATACACCGGATTCTTCGCGTTACTTCTATGCGGAGGGTTACGACGAGAGGCAGGAGAAGGGGGAGGCACAAAAACAATTGTCTAAAGAGTTTGTACGACAATGGTTGATTGAAAATGGATTTCAAGGTAAAGACGGGCAGGTGATACCCGAAATGACCGACGAGATTGTGCGCTCTATTTCCGAACGTTATATTGAGCTATTTGAACATATTACAGGCGAAAAGTTCGTCTTCCCGACGGAAGGTGAAGTATTAACACGTTTGGAGAATAATATTAACAGTGCTTTGAAAAAACTAGCATAAATTTAGAAATTTAACCTATGCGATTTACTATTGACAAACACGAGCGTTATGTGGTTATTGAACCTCTATGTGCCCATTTAGATGGCCATGCTGCCGCTTATTTAAAGGCTGAGTTTATGTTGCGTAATACCTCTGGTCAGCGTAATATCGTATTGGACTTTTCTAATATTGAAAAGATAGATGAGGAGGGTATACGCATGGGCTTGTTAGCGCATCGTTTATGCCATGCCGCAGGGGGGATGTTTATTGTAACACATTTAAATGCGGAGTTGTTACAATGGATAAAACTTGCCCAGCTGGATACTTATTTTGTTATTGTGAAAGGTATCCCCGAAGCAGAAGACCTTATCTTTGGCCATGAACTTCAACATGATTTAAGAGGGGATTTATAGTGCATGAAATTTGAGGTTTTAATTTTAGGAAACAGCTCCGCAACACCAATGTATGAGCGACACCCGACGGCTCAAATTGTTAATTTTAACGAGCAGCTATTTCTGATTGATTGTGGTGAAGGTACACAGATGCAATTGCATCGCTACGGCATAAAAAGTAATAAGATCGCTCATATCTTTATCAGTCACTTGCATGGAGATCATTATTTAGGTTTGGTAGGCTTGTTGTCGTCGATGAATCT
The DNA here is from genome assembly GCF_049319645.1 of Sphingobacterium sp. Mn56C. Classification (NCBI taxonomy): domain Bacteria; kingdom Pseudomonadati; phylum Bacteroidota; class Sphingobacteriia; order Sphingobacteriales; family Sphingobacteriaceae; genus Sphingobacterium; species Sphingobacterium sp. Mn56C. The sequence continues at coordinate 25,550 of NZ_JBMOUC010000003.1, read as the reverse complement.
GCATGGTCGAAAATCTGATCTCCATCTTTATGGGCCTGCACCTTTAATTGATATCTTGAATATACAGTTTAAATATTCGGATACACAGCTGCGCTATAACCTATTTTTCCATGCCACCAACCCTGAGGTGGAAACGGTGCTTTTACAATCGGCCATGTTGAAGGTAAGCTCCTTTCCTTTGCTGCACCGGGTGCCGACAACAGGCTTTCGTTTCGACGAAGGTAAACGTGCAGCAACACTGATAAAAGAACGTATTGAAGAATTTAAGGTGCCGACCGTTTTTTTACCTCAGCTAAAACGGGGTATAGACTGTGAAGGATTGCAAGGTCAGCAGTATCGGGCTTCGGAGTTGACACTTCCAGCACCGGCATCCCGAAGTTATGCCTTCTGCTCCGATACTCGGGCTTTTGCTGCCTATATAAACAGTATTCAGCAGGTCGATCTGTTGTATCATGAGACTACCTTTCAGCATGATATGGTAGACCGTGCTCAGGAAACCTTCCACAGTACAAGTTTGGAGGCCGCGCAGGTTGCTAAACAAGTGGAGGCAAAGAAATTGTTAATGGGCCATTATTCCGCTCGCTATAAGGATTTAACCCCCCTCTTGGAGGAGGCTAGGTCCGAATTTGCAAATGCAGCGCTATCCATGGAGGGTAATTGGTATAAAGTTTAGACATTCTGTAGATTTTTTGCCATATTTACGGCTCATTACTAACAGACAAAAATTATGTCTTTCAACTTAAATGCTTTATTAAGGGACAATATCAAGAAACTTGTTCCTTACTCTTCCGCGCGGGATGAATTTAAAGGAGAAGCCTCCGTACTTCTTGACGCCAACGAAAACGCTTTTGGCTCACCGCTTTCCCATTCCTACAACCGCTACCCTGATCCATTACAACATCAACTCAAAGAAAAGTTAGCTCAAATAAAGGGTGTACCTGCAGAAAATATCTTTTTAGGAAATGGTAGTGATGAAGCCATAGATCTATTATACCGGGCATTTTGTAAACCGGGGGTAGATAACGTTATTATTGTTCCTCCCACGTATGGTATGTATGAGGTGTCGGCAAATATTAATGATGTTGAAGTGCGGAAAGTGAATCTTACCAGCTCCTACCAACTAAATCTGGATGGTATTGCTGAAGCCATTGATGCGCATACGAAACTGCTATTTATCTGTTCACCAAACAATCCTACAGGCAACAGCATTAACCGTAAGGATATCGAAACTATCCTTGTTAATTTTAATGGTATTGTCGTTATCGACGAAGCTTACATTAACTTCGCTAAGCAGCAGTCTTTCACGAAAGACCTTGCGGAGTTCCCGAACCTTGTGCTATTACAAACGCTATCAAAAGCTTGGGGCTTAGCGGCTTTACGCTTGGGTATGGCTTATGGAAGCACAGATATTATACGTATTTTTAATAAAATAAAACCGCCCTATAACATTAATCAGGCTACTCAGGATCTGGTGCTTGAGGCATTAAATAATGTAGAACAAGTAAATGCGTGGATTAAAAATACCGTAAATGAAAGAGACCTGTTGGCGCAGGCTTTGGCTACGATACCGCAAGTTGAACACATCACTCCTTCCGATGCGAATTTTATTTTGGTGAAGTTGAGCGAACCAAGGGAGCTCTATACCTTCCTGGTAAATCAAGGAATTATTGTCCGCGACAGATCTAAGGTCGAGCTTTGTGAGGGGTGCCTTCGTGTTACGGTGGGTACAAATACGGAAAATACAAAACTACTAGCTGCTATACAGCAATTTTATATCTAACTAACGAAATGGAAGAATTAATAAAGCCTGTGCTATTTATTGATAGAGATGGGACCATGATTTTAGAGCCTGAAGATGAACAGATTGATTCTTTTTCCAAGCTTAAGTTTTACCCGGGAGCATTGCAGTATCTTCCTCGGATTGCAAAAGAACTGGATTTTGAATTGGTATTGGTGTCCAACCAAGATGGCTTAGGGACTGCCTCCCATCCGGAGGAAAACTTTTGGCCTGTACATCATTTTATTATAGATACCTTCCGTGGCGAGGGCGTGACGTTTGCAAATGAGCATATTGATAAAACTTTCCCTCATGAAAATGCAGCTACTCGTAAACCCGGTATCGGGATGCTGGGGCAATATTTTGACGCGGCAAAGTATAACTTAGCGGCATCTTTTGTAATTGGTGACCGTGTTAACGATGTTAAATTGGCGCAAAACTTGGGCGCAAAAGCAATATGGTTGCGTAACAATGATGCGCTTGGAAAAGCCGAAAATGTGGAAATAGCGAAGGAGAGTATTGCTTTGGAAACATCGGATTGGAAGGCTATTTACGAGTTTTTGAAATTGGGTTCTCGTTCGGGTGAACATCATCGTAAGACGAATGAAACGGATATTTATATCCATTTGAACCTGGATGGATCGGGAAAAGCAAAGATCGATACAGGCTTACCTTTCTTTGATCACATGCTGGATCAGATTGCGCGCCATGGTGCTATCGACCTAACAGTTATAGCCAAGGGTGATTTACATATTGATGAACACCATACCATTGAGGATACAGGGATTGCATTGGGCGAGGTATTTTTAAAGGTGTTGGGCGATAAGAGAGGTATTGAGCGTTATGCCTATACCTTGCCAATGGACGATTGTTTAGCGCAGGTAGCCTTGGATTTCGGTGGGCGTAATTGGATAGTTTGGGACGCCGATTTTAAGCGCGAAAAAATTGGAGATATGCCTACAGAGATGTTTTTTCATTTCTTTAAGTCGTTTTCTGATGCGGCCAAAGCTAACCTTAATATAAAAGCAGAAGGCGATAATGAGCACCATAAAATTGAAGCGATATTTAAGGCTTTTGCCAAGTCAATAAAAAAGGCTGTAAAACGGGATGCTGACAATATGCAATTGCCTAGCACGAAGGGCGTATTGTAATTTAAAAGGAAAGTAGCAATGATAGGAATAGTAAATTACGGGGCAGGAAACATCTTCTCTTTGACGGCGGCCCTGGACCGCATTGGTGTCGGTTACGGTATGATCCATGTCCCCGAAGATTTTGATCAGTATGATCGTATTATTATCCCCGGGGTAGGGCATGCTGGTGCGGCAATGCAGAAGCTCCGTGATTCCGGATTGGTAGATACCATCTTGGAGTTAAAAAAACCTGTTTTGGGAATCTGTGTAGGGATGCAGCTGTTAACAGCCTTCTCGGAGGAAGGAAATGCCGCGATGTTGGCCATATTTCCGATGCATACGCTCCACTTTAGTTCCCGTGTAGACGAGAAAGTACCGCATGTGGGATGGAACAGTGTGCAGGTAGAAAATAACTGCCCATTGTTTACGAATATTCCTGATAATACGTACTTTTACTTTGTTCACTCCTTTTTTGTAGCGCATAATGCCTCGTTTTCTGGCGCTGTTTGTCACTATGGATTACCCTTCTCTGTTGCTGTTCAAAAAGATAATTTTTACGGTGTACAGTTTCATCCTGAAAAATCAGGTAAGCTGGGGGAGCAGTTGTTATTAAATTTTTCAAAATTGTAATTAAAAATATTATGTATATCATACCCGCAATCGATGTTTTAGATAAAAAAGTTGTTCGTTTAAGAGAAGGTTCTTATTCGGATGTTACCGTCTATGATATTTCTTTGGAAGAACAGATTGAACGTTACCGTGCCAATGGAACTGACTTGGTGCACATTATTGACTTGAATGGTGCTAAAGGTGATTTCTCTAATCAATCGTATCTTTTCGATATCGTACAACGTACCGATATGAAAGTGCAATATGGTGGCGGTGTACGTAGCATTGAGAAGGTGAAAGAGCTTATCGATGCTGGGGTGTACCGCGTTATTGTAGGTACACAGGCTATTACAAACCCATCTTTTTTAGAGGAGCTTAGCGTTTTAAATGAAGGACGTATTAAATATGCCGATCATATTGTTATTGCAATCGACGTTTTAGATGAGGTTATTAAATACTCCGGTTGGCTGGAAAGTTCCCCAATTAAATTGGTGGAATATATCGATAAGTGTCTGGCTATGGGTTTCTACCGCTTCTTGTGTACCGACATCAGCAAAGATGGTAAATTGGGCGGTGCTGGAGTAGAGTTGTATAAGAAATTATTAGACCACTCGCCAATTATTAAATTAATCGGTTCTGGGGGTATTAGTTCTATGGAGGATATTGAAGCGCTAAACGATTTAGGTCGTATCGAGTCTTGTGTTGTCGGTAAAGCTATCTACGAAAACAAAATATCGATCGAAGAAATTAAAGCGTGGAATTTAAAGTCGTTAATTAAATTTTAGCCATGTTAGCGAAGCGCATTATCCCTTGTTTGGATGTTAAGGATGGCCGTACGGTAAAGGGGGTGAACTTTGTTGATCTCCGCGATGCTGGTGATCCTGTAGAGCTGGCCTGGCAGTATTCGCAGCAAGGGGCTGATGAATTGGTGTTTTTAGATATCACAGCAACGCACGAAAAGCGTAAAACAACTATCGAGCTGGTGAAAGCCGTGGCCAGGCAGGTAAATATTCCGTTCACTATTGGTGGTGGTATTAATTCGCTGGCGGATGCGGAAGTTTTGCTGAATAGCGGTGCGGATAAGATATCCATTAACTCTGCTGCAGTACGTAACCCGCAGTTAATTGATGATTTAGCCAAAAGTTTCGGAACACAGTTTGTTGTTATCGCTGTAGATACTAGATTTGTAGACGGTAAAAACTATGTGCACCTGCGGGGCGGTAGGGATAAGACGGATATTCCAACAGAATCGTGGATTAAAGAGGCTGAAAGTAGAGGCGCTGGCGAGATATTGTTGACATCAATGGATCACGACGGCACCAAAAATGGTTTCGATAATACCTTGCTGAAGAAGATTAACGATACCCTTCATATCCCGTTGATCGCTTCTGGTGGCGCCGGGAATCAGCAGGATTTTGTGGCTGTATTTCAGTCAACGCATGTTGATGCTGCCTTGGCAGCATCGGTTTTTCATTATGGGGAGATTTTAATCCCAGACTTGAAAAATACATTACGTAATAATGGTATTGTAGTACGATAAATTTTCAATGTCCTTCTCGAAGGGTATTGTTTTATATATATTAAGATGATAGATTTTAAAAAAGGAGATGGCTTAGTTCCTGTGGTTGTTCAGGATGTACAAACATTAGAGGTGTTAATGTTGGGGTACATGAACGAGGAGGCTTGGGCGAAGACCCTGCAGGATAAAAAGGTAACTTTTTTCTCGCGCAGCAAAAATAGACTGTGGACAAAAGGAGAGGAGTCGGGTAATTTTTTACTCGTAAAGAGCTATCATATCGATTGCGATAAAGATACCCTATTGATTAAGGTTACGCCAGCCGGGCCAACCTGTCATACCGGAAGCCGGAGCTGCTTTGATACAGCCTATAATCAGAATTTTATCCTCGCCTTGGAGGGTATTATCGATCAGCGTTATACCTTTCCAACAGCAGACTCTTATGTGAACAAACTGCATGAGAAGGGCTTGAATAAGGTGGCACAAAAGGTGGGCGAAGAAGCCGTAGAAACCGTTATTGCGGCTTTAGCAGAAACAGAGTTTGACTTTATTAATGAAACATCGGATTTATTTTTTCACTTATTAGTTCTTTTAAGGGAAAAAGGAGTTACGCTGGAACAGATTGCACAAAACCTGGCCAGCAGACATCGCTAGAAATTGAGGTAGGGGATAGGCGAAGGCGAAGTATCCCTAATTTTAAGCTATAACAGGAAAACAAAAGCAGCATTGATTACTTTATTACAAACTTTAAACGGACATCAAAACCCGGTATATACCTTAGAAATGGATATCCCTAAGCAGCTGTTATATTCAGCGGGTAATGATAAGGGGGTGGTAGAATGGGATTTACAAACTTTGGCTTTTAAAAGGGTGTTATGCGCTGTGCCGAGTTCAGTATATGCCTTGCATCAAATTCCAGGTACATCCTACTTAGCCGTAGGTATGCGTTCGGGGGATCTATTTGTTGTTGATACCCACAGCCAAACCTTAAAAGCAAAGCTGAAGATAGAATCCGGTTCGATTTTCTGTATCCGTTCCTTGGTAGGGAAACAGGAGCTGGTTGTTATTGGCGAATCTGGTAAGGCTTATGTGTATCGATTAACAGATTTTCAACTGTTGTATACCTTCCAAATCTCGGATACCACAATCCGAAGTATAGCCGTTTACGCTGATGAAAGTGCGCTTGCTTTTGGCGATAAAAATGGGGTTATTTATTTGATTTCCGCAGTCGACTATCAGCTTATAGCAAAAGCTAAGATACACGATATGTCTATTACAAGCTTATGCTTTGTCGGCAAAAGTTTGTATAGCGGTGGGCGCGATGCCAAGATGTATAAATTAGATTACCCTTCCTTGGAGGTGGCTCTAGAAATTACACCGCATCTCTTTACGGTGTATAGCATTTTACCTTTACATAAAAATGGTTTTATCTCTACGGTGAGTAGAGATAAAACCATTAAAATTTGGAATTCCGATCTGAAGTTGCAAAAAAATATCTCGCGTGATAAAGGTATAGCTTCTCATTTTTTATCCATCAATAGCCAAGCATATCACCCTGAACTGGGTTTATTAGCTACTGCTGGTGATGATAAAGCCATTCATATTTGGCAAATAAGCTTAACGTAATGTAAGGCTATTATCTTCAATCATTGCATTTATTTCGATAAGGTATTTTTTGTCTACCTCGTCAAAACTGTCGAGCTCGCTGCTGTCTACATCCAGCACACCGATAAGGGTATGGTTACGATATAGGGGAACCACAATTTCCGATTTAGAAAGCGCACTGCAGGCTATATGTCCTGGAAATGCATCTACGTCGGGCACAATAATGGTTTCATTATTTGCCCATGCTGTACCACATACCCCACGGTTGTAGGCTATACGTGTGCAAGCGACAGGTCCCTGAAATGGGCCTAACACCAACTGGTTATCATCGATTAGATAATAGCCTACCCAAAAAAAATTAAACTGCTGCTTTAATGCAGCAGCAATATTTGCAAGGTTTGCAATTAAATTAGACTCCCCTTGTAGTAATCCCTTTATTTGTGGTAGTAAACTTTGGTATTGTTCCACTTTACTACCCGATTGTATCGTTAAATCCTCTGCCATTGTAGCCCGTAATTTTTAAAGTTTTTTTAATGCTGCTTTAATTAAGTCTTCCACAGTTGCATTACCCTCCTGAGCAATGAGTGCCGTTAATACCTTTTCTACTGTATTTTTTTGGAAACCCAACATCACCAATGCCGACAAAGCTTCCTCTGGAACAGATTGCTTTGCCACCGGTAACGGAAGTAAGGCATTGTCGCCTTGTTTTTTAAGTTTATCCTGAAGTTCCAAAATTACACGCTGTGCTGTTTTAGGGCCTATACCTTTTATTTTTTGTATAATCGCTACCTGTCCGTTTACAATGGCTGCATGAATTTCCTCCGGTGTTATGGATGATAGTATCATCCGTCCGGTATTAGGACCAATGCCAGACACCGATATGAGGTGATGGAAGAGGTGGCGTTCCCCTTCCGTAGAAAACCCATACAGCGTATGCGCATCTTCCCGAACCTGAAAGGATATAAATAGTTTACAGTTCTCCTGATCTTTAATTTGCGAAAAGGTAGTTAATGAGATATGAACAAAGTAGCCAATGCCCCCCACCTCGATAACAACGTGGGTAGGGGCTTTGAATACTAACTTGCCATTAAAATAATCGTACATGATTAATGGTTTAGGGTATTAACGAGTTTGTGCATCGACTACAGCAATGGTTACCATATTCACAATTTCGCGAACAGAGCTATCTAATTGCAATACGTGTACAGGTTTATTCATGCCTAATAAAATGGGGCCAATTGCCTCTGCATTACCTACCTCCTGCAGGAGTTTGTAGGCAATATTTCCTGACGCTAAGTCGGGGAATATCAGGGTGTTTGCCGGCTCTCCCTGCAATGTGCTGAAAGGGAAGTTGCTCGACAAAAGATCTTTGTTTAATGCAAAGTTGGCCTGTAGTTCACCATCGGCAATAATTTCGGGGTGTGTATCGTGCAAAATCTTAACCGCTTCGCGTACTTTTTCTGGCGTCTCCCCATCGGTAGAACCAAAGTTTGTATACGAAAGCATGGCAATTCTTGGTTTTATGTTAAAACCACGTACTGCGTTTTCAATGAGCACCGTAATATCGGCAAGTTCCTGCGCGGTAGGGTTGCTGTTTACGGTGGTGTCGCCAAAGAACAAAGGTCCTTTTTTTGTTAACATCACATACATACCCGCTAAGCGGCTTCCCGGTTTGGCACCGATAACCTGTAATGCCGGTTTTATCGCCGAAGCATAGTTGCGGGTAAGGCCGGAAATTAAAGTGTCGGCATCACCAAATTCTACCATACTTGCAGCATAGTAGTTTCTGTTGAGCATAAGCTTCTGTGCATCTGTTTTCGAAATACCACGGCGCTGTCTCTTTTTATAAAGATGGTCTACATATTTTTCGAATTCTTCCGTGTTTTCCTGTTGTTTGGGGTCAATAATCGTAACGTCGCCCAATTCAAAAGCAAATTCCTCGATTAAGTTGTTTATTTTCTGTTGGTTTCCTAATAAAATTGGGATAGCAATACCCTCCTCTTTAACAATCTGTGCAGCACGTAATGTTTTGGCATTATCTGCTTCGGCAAAGACCACCCTTTTAGGGTTATTTTTTGCTACAGCAGTAAGTTTACGAACAATACCGTCATCTTTACCGAGGCGTTTTTGTAATTCCTCGCTATACAGATCCCAGTCTTCTATATTTTGCCGAGCTACACCCGAAGCCACAGCGGCTTTGGCTACGGCAATAGACACCTCCGTAATTAAACGAGGGTCCATAGGCTTAGGGATAACATAATCTTTTCCGAAGCGCAAGTTGTTGGTATTGTAAGCTTGGTTAACCTCTTCAGGTACGGGCTCCTTCGCTAATCGCGCAATGGCATGTACAGCCGCAATTTTCATCTCTTCCGTTATCGCTGTTGCCCGCACATCCAAGGCCCCGCGGAAAATATAAGGGAAGCCCAATACATTGTTCACCTGATTTGGGTAATCCGATCGCCCTGTACCCATAATAACATCCGAACGGGTTGCTACAGCCAGGTCATAAGCAATCTCCGGATTAGGATTTGCCATCGCTAGTACAATAGGATTTGGAGCCATTGTATTTAGCATTTCCGGTGATAAAACATCGGCTGCCGACAAGCCGATAAATACATCGGCATCTTTTACCGCATCGGCCAGGGTATACAGGTCTAGGCTGGAAGCCCATTCTGCTTTTGTTGGATCCAGGTTATCACGATCCTTACGGATTACACCCTTACTGTCCAGCATAACGATATTTTCTTTTTTAGCTCCTACAGCCACATACATGGACGAGCAAGATATGGCAGCTGCACCTGCGCCATTTACTACAATTTTTACGGTGCTAATATCTTTACCTTGTAATTCACAAGCATTAATCAACGCTGCTCCCGAAATAATTGCCGTACCATGTTGGTCGTCGTGCATTACCGGAATATTCATTTCCGCTTTTAATCTTCTTTCGATTTCAAAACACTCTGGCGCTTTAATATCTTCCAGGTTTATACCTCCGAAAGTAGGCTCTAGCGCTTTAACAATATTTACAAATTCGTCCACATTTTTAGTGTCCAATTCAATATCGAAAACATCAATATCGGCAAATATCTTAAATAATAATCCCTTTCCCTCCATAACCGGTTTTCCTGCCTGAGCACCAATATCGCCAAGACCCAAAACTGCGGTACCATTACTGATTACCGCCACCAGGTTTCCTTTTGCGGTATACTTATAGGCATCTTCAGGGTTTTCAGCGATGGCCAAGCAGGGCTCAGCAACGCCTGGAGAATAGGCCAACGAGAGATCGCGCTGGGAGCTATAAGGTTTTGTCGGTACAACCGCAATTTTCCCCGGACGCCCCATAGCATGGTAGTTTAAGGCATCTTTTTTTCTATTTATATTACTCATATTATTTGGATATTTCTGTGTTATAAAGGTACCAAAGTATTAAACTAAACTAAAAAACGAAAACGTTATCCTATTTATTTTAAGTTATCTAAAACGACAAACATATTTTGGCGCATGGCAGCAGCCGTACCCGCATAGTTGTAGACCAGTATTGTAAAGGTGTACTGTTTGCCATCTTTTGCGGTATGATAGCCACTGTAACCCAGGGTGCCGCCTATGGTACCGCTTTTCATTTTCATTTGGTTATATGTGGGCAGCGTTTCCAGGAACATTTTATAATAAGGCCTGTTTACAGCATACTGCATTATGCTATTCATAGCCTTGGCCGTCACGTTATTCTGTGGCGAAAGGCCCGATCCATCCTTAATATTTAATTCTGCCGGGTTAATTTGCAGCTTTTGTTGCCAATATTTTTTGAGGAGATCAGCCCCTTCGGCGGTAGTCAATTTGCCGGCACTAATATTTCCTATGCTACGTAGCAAGGCTTCACCATACAGGTTCACACTTTTTTGGTTAAACCAATATATTATTTCCGCCAACCGGGCTGAGGTATGTACATACAGCTCCTTCGTCTTTACCGGGAAATCGAGCTGCTGCTCTTCCAGTCTTTTCCCTGTTGTAGGGAGGCTATCGGTCGGTATACCCCGGGTATTCAGGTAGTTTGTGAATTCAAAAGCCAGATTATAAGCCGGGTCAGGAATCGCGATTTCAATGGTTTTATTAAGGTCTAATCCGTAGCTACCCTTCAGGTATATTTTTTCGGAGTAGGGCGCTGTATACGCCAGCACATTATCACCAGAGCCCTTTGCCCCGGTTTTTACCGCATTAATAATATGGAGGTACGAGATGTCAGTTGTTGTGCCCTTTAGCGTTGCGGTTTTATGTACTGCACCCGGAGTAAAGTTGACGCCGGTTTTGTTCTCGCGCCAATTTAAGCCAGATATTCCAGCCCCATAATAATTGCCGATATCGTCCCATAACCATCCTCCAGGGACATCATGCCCCGCATAGAGTCTGTCGTCGGCGATAATATTACCGTTAATAGCGCTGATACCTTCTTTTTTTAAGGCCTGTAGCCATTTGTCTAAAACCACTTCGGCTTTGGTATCCTTAAAGCGGTCGCTTCCTAAGGTAGGGTCGCCGGCACCTTGGATCACAATATTACCCTGTAAAATGCCTAAGCTATCTATGGTGCCCGTATAATACAAGCGCGTTTTATACGTGAAATCCTGGCCCAGAAGGTCCAAAGCAGTAATAGAGGTGATAACTTTTAAGGTCGATGCGGTCGGAAGTCCCAGCTCACTATTCCTTTCATAAACCAGGTCTCCGGTTTTGCTATCGTTAACATATAAAGCGGCGATACCATTTTTGAGGGAAGGTTTTGCTAAGAGGTCGCGGAAAGATTTATCTATGTTTTGGGCTGTTTGCTGTCCAAAAGAAAATGAAATAAATAGGGAATAAAGGAATAAAAAAAATAAAGCTTTTTTGTTCATATTTGGATTTATCGTTCAGCACAAATATACAAGAAGTTATTCTCTTATCCGACACTGGTATTGTTGCGCATTTGTAAAAAAGGCGCTTTTTTATTGCTGCGTAGCCGTGTAACCCAGGAGGAAATACTTAAATTGCGACAAATCTTTAAACGAATACTTATGGCACATATGGAGCGATTAGGAAAAATTAGAGCGTTAATGAATAAGGAGGGAATTGATGCGTACATCATCCCTTCGTCGGATCCACATATTAGTGAATATCTACCCGATCGTTTTAAATGTATTGCCTGGACATCAGGTTTTACGGGCTCTGCTGGAACATTAGTAATTACAGCCGATTTTGCAGGTCTTTGGACGGATGCGCGTTATTTTGTGCAGGCGAATGCCGAACTTAAGGGCACAGGTTTTGAACTGGTGAAACTTAAGGTGCAGGGTGCTGCAGAATATGCAGAATGGCTGTTAAATACACTGCCCGCGGGTGCTAAGGTTGCTTTCGATGGTAATTTGGCTTCCTTATTGGTTGCACAAACGGTACAAAACACGCTCGTTCCACATGGGATTACTGTGGATGGGCATTGTGATTTATTGACGCCAATCTGGGAGGGGAGGCCGGCATTGCCCGTTGCTAAAGCGTATCTTCTGGATGAGGCAACAACTGGGCAGAATACGGCGTCGAAAATTGCTGCGGTACGCGATAGCTTGCTGAAAAGTAGGGTTGAAGGGCATTTTATATCATCGCTGGATGATTTAGCATGGTTGCTGAATATCCGTGGGCAGGATGTACCTTGTAATCCGGTGGTTTTAGGGTTTGTATACCTGGATCAGAAGCAGGCTGTGTTGTTTATAGAAAATGAGAAGCTGGATGCGGATAGTATGGCTGTTTTAGAGTCGCAGGGTGTAGCAGTACGCCCATATTACGAAGCGTTGGAATTTGTCAAAAATATAGTAGTCCAAAATATTCTGATTGACCCAAAACGTACCTGTTTTGCTATTTACGACGCTATCCCAGCAACAGTGCCGATTGTGGAGCTTATTAACCCTTCTACTACTTTAAAAGCTATTAAAAATGAGGTGGAGTTGAAACACCTCCGTGAGACCATGATTAATGACGGGGTGGCTTTGACTAAATTTTTTATGTGGTTGGAGCAAAACATCGGGAAGGTAGAACTGACTGAGCTTTCTATTGCCGATAAATTACAACGCTTAAGAGCACAACAACCCGGGTTTGTCGACATTAGTTTTAATACCATCGCTGGATACCTGGATCATGGTGCTTTGCCGCATTACCACGCAACTGAAGCTAATTTTTATACCTTGAAAGCGGAGGGGCTATTGTTGGTAGATTCTGGTGGGCAGTATAAAACGGGAACAACGGATATTACGCGTGTTGTATCTTTAGGAAATATTACGCAGGAGCAAAAGGAGGATTATACCATTGTGCTTAAAGGTACTATCGAAGGTAGCCAAGCGGTATATCCTAAAGGGTCTAAGGGCTATCAGATTGATGCTATAACGCGTAGGCCTATCTGGGCGACTTTGCGCAACTATGGGCATGGAACGGGCCATGGTGTTGGCTTCTTCTTAAATGTGCATGAGGGGCCACAGGTATTTAATTCGGCAAATATCGATGTTGCTATTGAAGAGGGGATGATAACTTCCATAGAACCAGGTTTGTATCGTGAAGGTAAACATGGTATTCGTATCGAGAACTTGGTGTTGTCGAAAGCCTTGGCAAATAGTGAATTCGGCGATTTTATGGATTTCGAAACGTTGACAATATGTTATATTGATACCGCATTGGTGGCAAAAGAGCTGTTGGATAAAAACCATATCGACTGGTTGAACGCGTATAACCGGTGGGTATATGATCAAGTTTCTCCTCGTTTGGAGGAGAGCGAAAAAGCTTGGCTGGCCAGTAAAACCCAGGCTATATAAGATTTAGTTATTTTGTTGCAGGTGTCTTTTTAGGCACCTGTTTTTTTTAGCGTTTAATCGGTAGCTTGTTTTTACTATTATCGCCCTATAAGACAAGAATTTTGTCTTTAAATCTTTGTAATTTTAGCACATGCAATCAAGAAGGAAATTTTTACGATATTCTGGGTTTGGCGCGTTGCTTTTGCAGCAGCTACCCTTATTTGCTTTGGGGCAAAGTTCGAAAACGACAGGTAAGCCAATTGTTTTGTCTACCTGGGACTTTGGCTTAAAGGCCAATGCTGAAGCTTGGAAGGTGTTGAGCAACAACGGTAGGGCGGTGGATGCTGTAGAGCAAGGTGTGCGCTTTACAGAAGCAGATCCTACTGAACGTAGTGTAGGTTATGGTGGTAGACCTGACCGTGATGGTATTGTTACTTTAGATGCTTGTATTATGGACGATAAGGCCAATATTGGGTCGGTTGCCGGGCTCGAGCATATTGTACATGCGGTATCGGTGGCACGGGCGGTAATGGATAAAACACCGCATGTTATGTTGGTCGGCGACGGGGCATTGCAGTTTGCTAAGGAACAGGGTTTTAAAATGGAAAATCTCTTGACGGAGGCTTCTGAACAGGAGTGGAAAGCCTGGTTGAAAACGGCGAAGTATGAGCCTGTGGTAAATATTGAAAACCACGATACCATTGGTATGATCGCTTTGGATGCTGCAGGAAACCTCTCCGGTGCCTGTACCACCAGTGGTATGGCTTTTAAGCTGCATGGTAGGGTTGGCGATTCTCCAATTATTGGTGCCGGCCTTTATGTAGATAATGAAATCGGTGCTGCAACAGCGACAGGGCATGGTGAAGAGGTGATACGTACCGTTGGAAGCCACTTGGTTGTAGAATTAATGCGGCAAGGGTTATCGCCACAAAAGGCCTGTGAGGCTGCGGTACATAGAATAGTGGCGTTTACGAAAAAACGGGGTAAAACATTAGATGCTATTCAGGTCGGTTTTATTGCGCTGAATAAAAAGGGGGAGTATGGGGCATATTGTATCCATAAGGGCTTTAACTTCGCCAAGTATGATCATAATGGAAATGAACTTAAGGCTGCAAAGCATTATTTAAAGGGTTAGTATGGCTAGGGTAGAGATTGCTTGTTTTAATTTGGATTCGGCTAGTATTGCACAGCAGTATGGTGCCGACAGGGTGGAGCTTTGTGCAGGTATGGATGTGGGGGGTACAACACCGAGCATTGCGGATATTAAGACGGTCCGTGAACGACTGTCGATAGCTTTGCATGTTATGGTGCGCCCGCGTGGAGGCGATTTTTTATATGCTGCGGACGAACTGCATGTTATGAAAAATACAATCACCGAGGTGGCTAAATTAGGTGTTGATGGTTTTGTTTTTGGTATATTAAATGCCGATAAGACTGTAAATGTTGCGCAGAATAAAGCCTTGGTGGAATGGGCAGCACCATTGCCGTGTACGTTTCACCGTGCCTTTGATGAGGTTCCTGACCCGGAGAAGGCATTGGAAGATGTTATTGCCTGTGGCTTTGCTACGATCCTGACTTCGGGGGGGGCACCGGATGTTATGGCAGGCCTGCCGCAGTTAAAACAGTTGGTCCTGCAGGCAGGGGATAGAATTACCATTATGCCGGGGGGAGGTTTACGCTCTACAAATATTGAAATGGTACAGCAGCAAACTGCAGCGCATTACTACCATTCTTCGGCCATTACTGATGGCGGCACTACAGCCGTTGCGGATGAGGTGTTGCTGTTGCAGCAAAAATTGCATTAGTTTATACTGCATATTCGTTGTAACTAATGCAAGGGGCGGGAAGCGGGAGGTCTTTAAGCTGTACGACTGTATGGGTAATTTCGTGCCGCTTAGCTGGTGGTTTTCACTGCTCTTACTTTGCCCTGCATGGCTGAAGGAAAAATAAGTGCCTGCTAAGTATGAATTTAAAGCAATAAAAAGTTTAAATTGGCTTTTTATTGCATGTCTTTTTTAGGCTGTTTGATGTCGCTTTAAGCTAATAATAAGCCTAAAAAAGACGTTGTTGCATTACTGAATCTGCCGTGTATACTGAACCTTCATTTGTTGAGCTATATGATGAAACAGCGTTATTATTCTTTGGATGTTTTCCGTGGTGCCACGGTGGCATTGATGATTTTGGTCAACAACCCAGGAACCTGGTCTGCTTTATTTGCGCCACTGCAGCATGCTCCTTGGCATGGTTGTACACCTACGGATCTTGTTTTTCCCTTTTTTCTGTTTGCTGTGGGCAATGCCATGTCATTTGTGATTCCTCGCTTGCAGCAGGAGCGGCCTGTTGTATTCTGGAAAAAGATTGTTAAACGCACGGTACTGATCTTTCTTATTGGTCTCGGACTGAATTGGTTTCCATTTGTTCAATGGTCGCAGGGGGTATTGCATTTTCGTGATTGGGTGAGCGCCGTTGATCCCGGTATTGGGGTTCGTATTATGGGGGTGTTGCAGCGTATAGCCTTGGCTTATTTTGCGGCTTCTATCTTGGTGTATTATGTTAAACCCAGGTCTTTAATTTATCTATCTACTTTTTTATTGTTGGGCTATTGGGGTGTAACAGCAGCTTTAGGCGCTCCTGGGGATGCTTATTCGTTGTCAGGTTGGTTTGGTACAGCTTACGATATACGTATTTTGGGCGTAGCGCACCTGTATAAGGGCGAAGGGGTGCCCTTCGATCCGGAGGGGTTAATGAGTACGTTGCCTGCGGTGGTGCAGGTGGTATTGGGTTACCTTGTGGGGCTTTTTATTCGAGGGCAAGGGGAGGTGACTTGGTTATGGACTAAAGTGCCTGTAAGCAAGGAGCCCCACTTTAAGCTGCTTAGCGGTTTATTGGTGACGGGTTTTATGCTGGTAGTTTTGGGATGGATATGGTCTTTAGGTTTTCCTATCAATAAAAAATTATGGACAAGCTCTTATGTGCTCTATACCACAGGGCTTGCGGTAATGACCTTGGGAAGCTTAATTTGGTATATTGAGGTGCAGTCGGTACGTAATGCCGTAACCAAGTTTTTTGATGTGTTTGGTAAAAACCCACTTTTTATTTTTGTGCTTAGCGGTCTACTACCTAAAGGTACTGCCTTAATTCGGATTCCAAATGGCTATGGCGTCCATGGGGAGCAATTGTTTACCAGTCCGCTGGCCTGGTTTTACAGTAATATATGTGCCAAGATACCAGGGCCTACCGCCTTGGGTTCTTTTGCTTATGCCCTGTGTTTTCTAATTTTTATGTGGATTATTTGTTATTTCTTGGATAAAAATAAAATCTATATTAAGGTTTAACTCCCTATTGTGCAGTTGTAATATTTTGTAAATCCATAAATTAATCCTACTTTTGCAGGCAATTAATAAAATTTAAAAACTTTAATATTATTCAAGAATGTATTTAAGTAAAGAATACAAAGCTGACATCTTCGCAGAATTTAGCGGTGCAGCAAACAACACTGGTTCTGCAGAAGGACAGGTAGCTTTATTCACTAAGAGAATTGCTCACTTAACGGAGCACTTGAAAAAAAACAGAAAAGACTTCAATACGCAGTTTGCTCTACAGAAATTAGTAGGTAAACGTCGTTCTTTGTTAGCTTATTTGTACAAAAAAGATATCAATAGATACCGTGCTATTATTAAAGCATTAGGTTTACGTGATATCATCAAGTAAGCTTTTGGTTAAAAGTATGTAACGAAGGTGACCCCAAAAAGGTCACCTTCGCTGTTTTTTGTGAAATTTATCGCCACTTTCGATTTATCGGCTTTCCTAATTATCAAATTTTCTAATTACCTTTGGACAACTAAAAAAAGTCATAAAAAAATGATGCATGATTAGTGAAGAGGAAAATGCATCTTAATTTAACAAAAATGAGTTATAACGAAAAGAAAGTAACGATTGATATGGGTGAAGGTATTGCCCCTATCGAGTTGTCTACAGGGAAGTTAGCGAAGCAAGCAGACGGTTCTGTAGTATTAAAGCAAGGCGATACCATGTTGTTGGCTACCGTAGTTTCTAGCAAAGAAGCTAAAGCGGGTGTAGACTTCCTCCCTTTATCAGTTGATTACCAAGAGAAATATGCGGCAACAGGCCGTATTCCAGGCGGATTTTTACGCCGTGAATCAAAACTTTCGGATTATGAAGTTTTGATTTGTCGTTTAATAGATAGAGCATTACGTCCTTTATTCCCGGAGACATACCATGCCGATACACAGGTAATGGTGAGTTTAATATCTGCGGATAAAGATATTACTCCAGATTCTTTAGCAGGTTTAGCTGCTTCTGCTGCAATTGCAGTTTCTGATATTCCTTTTGATGGCCCGATTTCTGAAGTTCGTGTTGCCAAAATCGACGATAAATTGGTGGTTAACCCTAAATATTCTGATTTAGAACGTGCTACTTTAGAGTTTATCGTTGCCGGATCAGCAAAAGATATCGTGATGGTAGAAGGGGAAGCGAAAGAGATCTCTGAAGCTGAAATGGTTGAAGCTATTGCGGTAGCTCACGAAGCGATTAAGAAACAAGTTGCAGCACAGGTTGAACTGGCAAAATTGGTGGGTGCAGAAACAAAACGTGAGTTTAACCACGAACCATCGAATGAAACATTGCGTGCTGAGATTTTTAGCGCTACGTACGATAAAGTATATGAAGTAGCGAAATCTGGTTCTACAAAACATGAGCGTACCGAAAAATTTGCTGAAATTGGTCAGGAATGTTTCGCTGCTTATGGTGAAGAAATTGATGAGGAAACAAAATTCTTATTGAAAAAATATTACCACGATGTGCAGTACGATGCGGTACGTAACTTGGTATTGGACGAGGGTATCCGTTTAGATGGTCGTGATGTACGTACTGTACGTCCGATTTGGTCTGAAGTAGATTACCTTCCTGCAGCACACGGTTCAGCGGTGTTTACGCGTGGCGAAACACAATCTTTAACATCGGTAACATTGGGTGCTAAAGATGATGAGCAGATGATCGATGGTGCTTTTATCCATGGCTATAATAAATTTATTTTACACTATAACTTCCCAGGTTTCTCTACAGGGGAGGTAAGACCAAATAGAGGTCCAGGCCGCCGTGAGGTTGGTCATGGTAACTTGGCTTTACGTTCCTTAAAACAGGTGTTGCCTGCAGATGCAGAGAATCCTTATACCATTCGTGTTGTATCGGATATCTTAGAATCCAATGGTTCTTCGTCGATGGCTACCGTATGTGCGGGTACATTGGCGTTAATGGATGCCGGTGTTAAGTTATCTGCTCCTGTATCGGGTATTGCAATGGGCTTAATTACCGATGAAAAATCAGGTAAGTATGCGATCCTATCGGATATCTTAGGTGATGAAGATCATTTGGGTGATATGGACTTTAAAGTTACAGGTACGGAGAAAGGTATTGTGGGCTGTCAGATGGACTTAAAGATCAATGGTCTTAAATGGGAGGTGTTGACGCAGGCCTTAGAGCAAGCTAAGGAAGCGCGTTTACATATCTTAGGTGAAATGAAGAAAACGATTGAAGCGCCACGTGAAGACTTCAAACCTCATGCACCTCGTATTATCTCGTTAACCATCGATAAGGAATTTATTGGTGCTGTAATTGGGCCAGGTGGTAAAATTATCCAGGAAATGCAACGTGAAACTGGCGCCACAATTTCTATTGAAGAAGTGGATGGCAAAGGTATTGTGCAGGTATTTGCAGATAATAAAGAAGCTATTGATGCTGCCGTTGGCCGTATTAAAATTATTGTTACGAAACCTGAAATCGGCGAAATTTATGAGGGTAAAGTGAAAACCATTATGCCTTTCGGTGCTTTTGTAGAAATTATGCCAGGAAAAGATGGTTTGTTACATATCTCCGAAATTGATTGGAAACGTTTGGAAACGATGGATGGTATCTTCAATGAAGGCGATCAGGTTACGGTAAAATTATTGGATATCGATAAGCAAGGTAAATTGAAGCTTTCGCGTAAAGCATTATTACCTCGTCCACCGAAAGAGGATCGTCCGAAAGAGGATAAACCTAGAAATGATAAGCCTAGACAGGATAGGCCTAAAGCAGAGGACAAACCTGAAGCAAATGCACCTGCAGCAGATGCTCCACAAGCATAACAAAAAACACCCGACCCCAAAAAGGTCGGGATTTTTTTAGCCTCCTAATTATTTGCTAATTCTTTTTAAATAGACTCTTAGGCATGGGTTTTGCATAAGCCTATCGGGAATTTTGGGGGCTTTAATATGCTTTTAATACGTTTAAATTTTTTATTCTTTTAATTTTTTAATTATCATTTACTACACATGAAAATAAAAGTTGGTTTCGGCTTTGATGTTCACCAAATGAGGGAGGGACATCCTTTTGTATTGGGTGGAGTAACTTTAGATCATCATGCCGGTGCTTTTGGGCATTCAGATGCTGATGTGCTAGCGCATGCGATATGTGATGCAATATTGGGGGCCGCAAATCTTGAAGATATTGGCTACCATTTTCCAAATACTGACGATCGTTGGAAAGGTATCAGTAGCTTGGTGTTGCTGCAGGAATGTGTGCGTCTTATTCAGGAAAAAGGTTGGTCTTTGGGAAATATTGATGCCATGTTGTGTTTGGAGGCGCCTAAAATTAAACCATATATTCCGGAAATGAAGGCTAATTTAGCGCATGCAGCTGGAATGGATGTAGAGGATATTTCTATTAAAGCAACGACCAATGAAACTATGGGTTTTATTGGTCGGCAAGAAGGGGTAGTTGCCTACGCCGTTTGTTTAATTCAGAAATAAAAAAATCTCATCTGTATTATCTATTTTTGTAAAATGAAGAGAGAATCTAAAAACAATAAGCTTACTCCGGAGGATATCAGTAGGTATACGAGACGTATATGGATGATATTTGCTGGCGTAATTGCTTTTGTGCTTTTGTTTTTGACGGCTGTGCGTTTCGGAATTTTCGGAAAGCTGCCCAGCTTTGAAGAACTCGAAAATCCGCATAGTAATTTAGCATCCGAAATCTTGTCGGACGACAGCAGGGTGTTAGGAACTTATTTTAAAGAAAACCGTTCGAATGTAAAGTATAGTGAGCTATCGCCTTATTTAATACAAGCACTGATTTCTACGGAGGATAAACGTTTCTATGGTCACTCTGGTATAGATTATTCGCGTACCATTACAATGGTTGCACATACGTTATTGGGAAGTAAACAGGGGGGCAGTACGATTACGCAACAGTTGGCATTAAACCTTTTTGCCGACCGACGCGAGCGTAACCCGGTGAAGCGTATTATGCAGAAGCTTCAAGAGTGGATTACTGCGGTACGCCTGGAAAGAAATTATACCAAGGAAGAGATTATAATGCTGTATTTTAATACGGTAGATTTTGGTTCTTATAATACCGACGGCATAAAATCTGCTGCGCGTACGTATTTTAATACAACACCCGATAAATTGGCTCCGGAACAGGCGGCATTATTGGTCGGTATGTTGAAAGGACCTTCGTATTTTTCGCCGGTTCGTTTTCCGGAACGTGCATTAGGACGTCGAAACTTGGTCCTTAGCAATATGTTGAATGAAAAGTTCATTACACAAGCGCAGTATGAGGAGGCTAAAAATAAACCATTGGGTTTACAGCTGAATATTTCCCGGTATGGGGAAGGGGTAGCGCCGTATTTCCGTGCGGTTTTAAAAGATGAAATTAAAAAAATCTTTAAAGCAAAAAATTTGGTAAAGGCCGACGGTACTCCATATGACTTAGACCGCGATGGCTTGAAAATTTATACGCCTATAAATTATAAAATGCAGGAGTATGCTGAGGCGGCTCAAAAAGAGTGGATGCAGACTTTACAGCGTGAATTTGATAAGCAATGGAAACGTCGCGATGCCTTTACCGGTAAAAATGCTAAGCTCCTGGAGACGGGAATGAAGCGCTCTGATCGCTACAGACAGATGAAGGATGACGGTGCTTCGGATGAGGAAATTAAGAAGGCTTTTAATACAAAAACGAAGATTAATATCTTTACCTGGAAGGGTAATGTTGATACCACCATGACGCCATTGGATTCTATTAAGTATAATAAACTTATGCTGCGAAATTCTATGATGGCCATGGAGCCTTTAACGGGCCATATTAAAGCTTGGGTTGGCGGAATTAATTTTGAGCATTACAAGTATGATCAGGTAAAAATGGGTATCCGCCAGGTAGGCTCAACAGCAAAACCTTTTACCTATGCTACAGCAATTGATAATGGCTATTATTCGCCTTGTTTCTCTGTGCCGAACCATCAGCAGACTTACGGCAACTGGACGCCGCGTGGTACGGTTCAGGGTGGTGATCCGATTACGTTGAAAAATGCACTTAAATATTCTCAAAACTATGCCTCAGCGTATGTGATTAATGAGGTCGGTGCAGAAAATGTGGCCAACTTAACTCGTAAGATGGGAATAACCTCTACAGTACCGAATTACCCTTCTATCGCTTTAGGCGCTTACGAAGCTTCGGTGTATGATATGGTGGGGGCCTATTCGGCTTTTGTAAACCATGGTACTTGGATTGAGCCTACGATGATATTGCGCATTGAGGATAAAAATGGAACGCTTATTTATGAAAATACGCCCGCTATTACGAAAGCTTTAAACAGTGAGTCGGCCTATATTATGGTGGATATGTTAAAAGGTGTAATCGATGGCGGTACGGGTAGTCGTTTGCGTAGGCAGGAATATGGTGGGCTTACCAATCCTATTGGGGGGAAAACAGGTACGACAAACGATAACTCGGATGCTTGGTTTATTGGTATTACACCCGAACTTGTTGCTGGCGTGTGGACTGGTGCGGAAGATAGGGGTATTAGTTTCAGTAATATGCAGTACGGACAGGGGGCAGCAGCGGCGTTGCCGATTTTTGGACTGTTTATGAAAAAAGTCTACAGTGATAAAAGTTTAAATTATTCTAAAGGCGATTTTCCAAAACCGCCGGGTGGCCTTACACGGGTAATCGACTGTTCGCAGTACTCCGATTACGAAGGTTATTCTACCGAACCTAAGGAAGTGGAAGAAGATCGTTTGGGATTTTAATTACTATAACCTTTTATTTGTGCCAGACAATAGATTTTACGAGATTTGTTGTCTGGCATTTTTTTGTTGTTTATCATGGCATTTGATTATAAAGAAGAACTAAAACGTATTCCTCATAAACCTGGCGTCTATCAATATTTCGATAAAGATGATGTCCTGATTTATGTAGGCAAAGCCAAGGATTTAAGAAATAGGGTCGGTTCTTATTTTGTAAATGATAAGCAGCTAAATTCGAAAACCCGCGTACTGGTACGTAAGATTCAGCGTATTGCCTTTACCCTGGTGGATACTGAAATTGATGCTTGGTTACTGGAGAACAATCTGATTAAAAAGCATAAGCCACGCTATAATGTGATGCTTAAGGATGATAAAACCTATCCTTGGATTGTTATAAAAAATGAACCCTTTCCACGTGTGTTTTGGACCCGGAATTATCGTAAAGATGGTTCCAAATACTATGGCCCTTACGCTTCTGTAGGCATGATGCATGTGGTGTTGAATACCATCCGCGAACTTTTTCCATTACGTAGTTGTGCCCTTAACCTTGCCCCGGAAAATATTGCTAAAGGCAAGTATAAAGTATGTTTAGAGTATCAAATTGGTAATTGTAAAGGTCCGTGTGAAGGGTTTCAGTCGCAACCTGATTACGATCAAAATCTCCAAGATATTAAAGATATTTTGAATGGTAAGATTTCGGTGGTTACAGGACGCCTTAAAGCGCAAATGCAGGATGCGATTACTGCGTTAAATTTTGAAGAGGCTCATCGAATAAAAAATAATTTAGATAAGCTGGACAATTACCAAAGTAAGTCTACCGTGGTGAGCGCATCGATTACCAATGTCGATGTGTTTAGCATTGCCTCCGACGATTCTTATGCTTTCGTAAATTTCTTAAAGGTTATGAATGGGGTTGTTATTCAAACACAGACTTTGGAAATGAAGAAACGTTTGGATGAAACGGAAGCAGAATTATTGGCCATCGCCATACCTGAGATACGAAATAGGTATAAGAGTGTCTCGCGTGAAATAATTGTGCCCTTTGATTTACATGTGGATGGTTTACAGGAGTATGTTAAGTTGCTGGTACCTAAGTTGGGGGATAAACGTAAGTTGCTGGACCTTTCTTTAAAGAACGTGGCTTACTTTAAGAAAGAACGGTTGCTGCAGTATGAAAAACTAAATCCGGAGGTAAAAACGGATCGTATCTTGTTGCAGATGCAAAAAGACTTGCGTATGAATGTGCTGCCACGGCATATTGAGTGTTTTGATAACTCCAATATACAAGGGAATTTTCCGGTGTCTGCAATTGTTGTCTTTAAAGATGCGAAGCCTTCTAAGAAGGATTACCGCCATTTTAATGTGAAAACGGTTGAAGGGCCCAACGATTTTGCTACGATGGAAGAGGCTGTATACCGGCGGTACCGACGTCTGTTGGATGAGGGGCAGCCTCTGCCTCAATTAATTATTATCGATGGTGGTAAAGGTCAACTGGGTGCTGCATTGAAGAGTTTGAGGCTGTTGGGGATATCGCGCGACGTAACCGTTATCGGTATTGCTAAAAGGCTGGAGGAATTATTTTATCCGGGCGACCAATATCCATTATACCTGGATAAAAAATCAGAAACCTTAAAGATAATTCAACATCTACGGGATGAAGCGCATCGTTTTGGTATTACTTTTCACCGTAACCAACGTAGTCGCAAAACCTTTGTTTCTGAGTTGGAAAATATTCCAGGCATAGGAAAAACGAGTGTAGAAAAGCTATTAAAGCAGTTTAAATCTGTTAAAAGAATACGGGAAACTAATGACGAGGAGCTGTTGCAGGTTATCAATACCAAGCAGCTAAAAGCTCTGCGTAGCTATTTTGAGGTTGGGTAGCTTAGAATAAACACAAAAAAAGATGCTGTATTTCCTTCGAAACAGCTTCTTTTTTTTGTTATTTACGTTTTGCAAGAAGGGTATTAATCTTCGTAACCAAAACGCTTTAGGTGGTTCTTTTTCGATCTCCAGTCGGACAATACCTTAACAAAGACTTCCAAAAATACCTTCCCACCGATAAATTCTTCAATATCTTGACGCGCATAGGTGCCTACTTTTTTTATCATTGCACCACCTTTGCCAATAATGATATTCTTTTGTGAATCCCGCTCTACAATAATTTCAGCAGAGATACGGGTAAGATTTCCTTCTTCTTTAAATGCTGTAACAACGACTTCAGTGCTGTATGGAATCTCCTTGTCGTAAAGCTTAAAGATTTTTTCACGAATCATTTCCGAGGCAAAAAAGCGCATGCTCTTATCAGTTAATTCATCTTTTTCATAGTAGGCAGGGTGTACAGGCAATTTATCTTTTATATACTCCATAATTGGGAATACATTGTAGCCCAGTAAGGCGGATATAGCAAATATGGCATCTGGGTTCAGTTTCTCTTTCCAGAATTCAATTTTTTCTTTTACCTCTAGCTCGGTAGATTTATCGATTTTATTGATTAATACAATAACCGGAGAGTCGGTTTTTAGTAGTTTCTCTAAAACCTCATTTTCATCGTATTTCTCGTTAATATCGGTAACAAACAGAATAATGTCTGCATCTACCAAGGATCCTTGTACAAAATTCATCATCGATTCCTGTAAAGAATACTTTGGTTTTATCACTCCCGGCGTATCCGAAAAGATTATTTGGTGGTCTTCATCGTTCACGATACCCATAATACGGTGACGTGTGGTCTGAGCTTTCGGAGTGATGATTGACATTTTTTCACCCACTAAAGCGTTCATTAGCGTAGACTTACCCGCGTTTGGCTTTCCTATAATACTTACGAATCCGGCTTTATGCGACATTATTTTATTTTTTTGTTGTTTTACAAAGAAACAAATAATATCTTTGTACTCCAATTAAGGAAGTAAATAATCTTTGATTTTGACATAAAAACAAAGGTTTGAAATAAAATATATTGCGGGATGGAGCAGTGGTAGCTCGTCGGGCTCATAACCCGAAGGTCATCAGTTCGAGTCTGGTTCCCGCTAC
>NZ_JBMOUC010000002.1:0-524530 GCF_049319645.1 Sphingobacterium sp. Mn56C | reverse complement strand
CGAACGCATAACAAGGGTTTGGCGCTATGGTGGGTTAAGGCTAAAATTTGAAGTTTTGGCTTTCTATTCTGCAAAAGTCAATTACATTGACTTTTTTTCTTAAATTTATTCAATCAATTTACTTTTGCTTACTGTGTTGTTAAATTGAAACTTTTCGCTTCAATTTCCACCACGTGCACCAAGCTAAAAGCAATATTCTACTAAAAAACTATGACCGAAGAATTACTTTCTCTTATTCAAAGATGGATAAACAATGTGCCTACAATCATTTTAGGAAGTGGAGCATCTGTTCCATTTAAAATACCCGGAATGTATGATTTAGGAAAATATATTAAACAAAATTGTGAGTTTACTGAAGAGGCTGATAAAACTGCATTTAATGCATTCGTAGATAAATTTGAAGAAACCGAAGATTTAGAGGTTAGTTTATTAGAAATTAAAGTTACAAGAAATGTTGTAAATACTATTGTTTCAAAAACATGGGAATGTATTAATAATGCAGACCTTGAGGCATATAATAAAATTATAACTTCTGAATATAAATTGCCTTTAAAAGATTTACTCTCGCATTTAATAAAAACATCAGATCACAAAGTTTCTGTTATAACTACAAATTATGATAGAATTGTTGAATATGCAGCAAGTGAGATTAATGGATACATTAACAACACATTCACTCAAAATTATATTGGAAAATCCACAACAAGTATTTCTAGAATATTACCAGCTAATTTACATGGATATTCTGGAATTGTAGAAATTTTAAAAGTTCATGGTTCATTAGATTGGTTTAAATCTGACCAAGATATTAAATATCAATTTCCTTTAAGAAGAACTATTCCTAATGGTTTTATACCTTCAATCGTAACGCCAGGTGTTTCTAAATTTGAGGAGACTCATATGGAACCCTATCGCACAATTTTCTCTAAAGCGGATTTAGTTATAGAATCTTCAAAAAGTTTCTTTTGTGTTGGATATGGATTTAATGATAGTCATTTTCAACCAAAACTAATAGACCAAATAAAAAATGATAAACCTATAATTGTTTTAGCAAGAACTTTGACCGAAAAGACAAAACAATCAATAATAGAAAGTAATTGTAAAAATTACTTTCTTCTAGAAAGAGCTAGTGAAAACCAAACAAAAA
Source organism: Sphingobacterium sp. Mn56C (assembly GCF_049319645.1). Taxonomy (NCBI): domain Bacteria; kingdom Pseudomonadati; phylum Bacteroidota; class Sphingobacteriia; order Sphingobacteriales; family Sphingobacteriaceae; genus Sphingobacterium; species Sphingobacterium sp. Mn56C. The sequence continues at coordinate 523,383 of NZ_JBMOUC010000002.1, read as the reverse complement.
TATACTCATCAAAATTAAAAGAACCTATTGTAGTAGAGTCAAATATTTGGTCTTTCGATGAATTTATAAATTATGTAATAAAATAACCATGAGCATATTTACTTTTGAAGATAACTCAGATATTGGAACAGTATTTAGTGTAGACACCTCTACAATAATAGTTAAGGTAGCAAATATTGAAAATCTTAGAAAACTTCAAGTCAACCATTTATTAGCTGTTGAAAGTTCTAAAGCTGGGCAATTATTAATTGGTATTATTAATAAAATAACTAGAAAAATTTCAGATGAAGAAGTTTCGTCTGAAGATGGACTGAATATAGCTTTAGTGACTGAAAATATAGCGAAAGTAAACTTGATAGGGACTTTCTTTGATAAAGTTGGGAGTAAGCATAATGTTTTTAAACGTACTCTTGATTCTGTTCCAGAAATTGATGCAAAATGTTTTCAAATTATTGGAGAAAACATAACAAATTTCATGAAAGCAATTACTACAAGTTCAGAAATAAAAACTCCTTTATCGATTGGCAAATATTCGATTGATGAAGAAGCCGAAGCGTTTTTAGATGGTGATAAATTATTTCAACGTCATGCTGTAATTGTCGGAAGTACTGGTTCAGGAAAATCATGGTGTGTTGCTAAGATTATTGAGCAGATAGCAACTTTGCCAATGGCTAACACAATCCTATTTGATATTCATGGAGAATATAGTTCCGAAAATTTTGATGTCGATGGTATTCAAAGATTCAAAATTGCTAATCCATCCGATTTAACTAAAGAAAACAAACTTTCGAATGGTATTCTAATGATTCCATATTGGTTATTAACCTATGAAGAAATGTTAGCAATGCTGTTAGACCGCAGTGATAGTAATGCACCAAATCAAGCAATGATTTTCTCAAAGACTGTATTTGAAGAAAAGTTAGCATTTTTAGATTCAATTGGCGATGAAACATTTAAAGGAAATATTACAATTGACAGTCCAATTCCATATAAAATCTCTGATGTTTTAAAGATTATATCTGAATTAGATACAGAAATGGTTGCTGGTTCACGTGGAGATAAGCAAGGTCCTTATTTTGGGAAATTAACGAGATTTGTACAAAGATTAGATGCTAAAGCACAGGATAAGCGACTTGGTTTCTTGTTTCAAATAACAGATGAAGAAAATCATATTGATTGGATATATGAATTTTGTGAAGCATTAATGCACGGTTCAAAATGTCAAAGTAAAAATTCTGGAGTAAAAATTATTGATTTTTCAGAAGTACCTTCTGATGTACTTCCTTTAGTTATTGGTCTAATTTCTCGATTAATTTTTTCAGTACAACAATGGACTAATAAAGAAAATAGACACCCTATCGCTTTATTTTGTGATGAAGCACATTTATATATTCCAGAACGAACAAATCAAGACTCAGCATCAGAATTAGGTTTGAAAAATTTTGAAAGAATAGCAAAAGAAGGTAGAAAATATGGAGTGAATTTAACTGTGATAAGCCAAAGACCATCAGAAGTTAATAGAACCGTCTTGAGTCAATGTAATAACTTTATTTCTTTGCGTTTATCAAATGCAGACGACCAAGCTGTTATAAAAAAACTACTACCTGATAATCTTGCTGGGTTAACAGATTCTTTACCAATTCTTGATATTGGGGAAGCTCTAGTTGTAGGTGACGCTTCATTATTACCAACACGAATTAATATTTCTGAACCTAAGATAAAACCACAAAGTGCAACAATCAATTTTTGGCAAGAGTGGTCTACAGAAGATGAAAAACAAAGTATAAAAAATGCTGTAATAGGTTTAAGAAATCAATCAAAAATATAAGCACGATCGTCAATACGCGGCTCGTTAGTCAACACCCAACCACAACGTTATCGACAACTATTATCGTATCGAAAAAATAAATGAATGGAAAAAATTAATAATTTACTAAATCAGGTAGCAATTATAAATAAGAAGAATGCAGAGATTTTAGATGCAACTGGCGGTCGGTTTAATATGTTTCGTGTTTGTGGAGTAAATCATTATGAAAATACACATTCAGCAATACTTGCGGAGCTTTTAAACCCATATGGGACACACGGTTTAAAATCCAAATTATTGGAGTGTTTTATTGACACATTAGGAGATTACTTTACCATTGTGAAATTTGATTTTGACAAATCACGGATACATACTGAACACTCAACTGAAGACGGACGAATTGATATTTTGATTGAGGACAATCAAAACAAGGCGATAATTATTGAGAATAAAATTTATGCAAACGACCAACCAGAACAATTAAAAAGGTACAATAGATATGCTCAAACATATAAATGTGGTTATCAAATATTATATCTTACACTTTTAGGAGATAATGCATCAGAACAAAGTGGTGGTGGTATTTCTTATTTGTCAATTTCGTATAAGGAAAATATAATTAATTGGCTTGAAAAATGTGTTGCAATCACCTCTCGTTACCCCACAGTCAGAGAAACTATAATTCAATATATTAATCACTTAAAGCAATTAACCAATCAAGATATGAATATAAAGAACAAAGAAGAGATAACAGAAGTTCTATCAAAAATTGAGAACTTAAGAGCTGCTCAAGCGATTTATCAGAATTATTCTGCGGCTTATAACTACCTTATTGAAAGACATTTTAATCCTAAAATGGAAGACTTTGCAAAACAAAAAGGATTAGAATATCATTATGAACATAGTGAAGAGCAATATGTTAGATTTCACTTAACAAATTCAAATTGGCAAGGAAAATGTTGGATAGGTTTCACTTTTGAAGGTAATCGTTGCCATTATGGACTATGCAACAATCCCAATGTTTACAGAATATCCGAAGAGAATAGAAAAGCACTTCACGAAAACTTAAACAAGCTAAATGTTTTTTCTCGCAAAGAAAGTAATTGGTGGCCATTTTACGCTCATTATACAAATTTATCCCTTGATAATTGGGAAAACGACATTATAAAAAGTGACAACTTTCTTAATGAATGCAAAGACAGAATTGAAAAATTACTAATAGCAATGGAAGGAATAGATTTTTAAAACATTATGGGCGATCGCCTAATAAGGATAATTGTTGCGCAACCTTAATTTTATAGCAAAGCACAAGATATCCGACTTTGTTTAAGACCTTTTAAGCGAGGTCTTTTGTTTTTGAACCTGATGGAAAAGTAAGTTTTTTAAGGCTTCCTATCAACTAAATTGATCTCTAGTTGTGCTTGTTTTATGTAAAAAGGTATGCCTTCCATTAAGGCCATGTTTTTTTTATTTGTTTTAACTGTATTAATAGCAGATGTTTGTTTAGTCATCTTATTTTCAAATGTTTTTCCTTTAGTACTTTCAGAACAGGAGCATCATTTATATTGTCAGGTATAATTGGATCATCATCTTCTGTAATTACAACCTTTTCAAAGTCATGAATTCCAATTTCCCATGCATTTTTTATAGTGAGTTCAGTTTTCAATATTCCAAGTTCAATTATAGGTGTCATTTGAAAGTTAGAATCAATATGCGCTGGAATTAGTACGAATTTTTTGTAAGCATCATATCCCTTTAAAAGATTATTTAGGTTTGTGCTATTTTGAGCTTCCATTCGATGAAAACGAGATGATAAAGAAATAAATTGACCATCCACCATTTTACTTTTATCTACTTTTTTACTAATAAATACTTTATACCAAAATGGATTTTTTTTGTCAACTCCTTTGATAATTACTATGGAAATTTCTTCATTACTATCGACTTTCCCATATTTATCAATCCACTCATTAAATATTTTTTTCCCGTAATCAATATTCTCGAATGATATTATTAAACCAAAAGGAATATTATATGAAGAAAAGTATCCAAATGCTTTCCATTTGGCATTATCCCATAATTCAGAATTAATAATTGTTTCAGCTTTGATTTTTTTATGGGTTAAGTTTTGAAAATTTGGTTTTCCCTTTACTTCTTTTTCCTTTTTTGGTAATTTTTGCAATTCCTTTTGTATAGATATTGGAGATTCTGTTCTTAGTAAATTAAATTCCGATGTATTATTATTTATCCAATCTTGTAAAAAGAATTTAGGATTATTAGTTAATACATTTGTTAGGAAATTATGATGTTCTTGTATAATAGATAATCTTTCGTGAACTTCATCTTTTTCAAAAAGATTGTTTAAAAATTCTTTGGTGTCTTTAATAATATAATTGCCGCCAAGCATTAGAGGAAGTATTTCATCTACAAGATTTTTAAAAATTTTCCCTTTATACATTATTGAATTTTTTAAATGTATTTTGAAATTATTTTTGTTGACAACTTCTAGTTTGAAGTTGTCATCTAATTCCGTGTAATCAATATAAATTTTTATATTTTCAGCTATTGGAAAAACTTCTTCGAATGAAGTTGCTAAAAAAGACTCGAAATAAGCAAGAATATTTTCCGCTAAAATTAGCAATTGTGGATTCTGATTAAATATAACTTTAAGCTGAATTCCAAGAATGTGACTTTCGATATGAACTTCTTGAGAGTTTAAGAAATTTGTTTCATAAGCTATTTGTTCAACAAATGGCTGGTTTGCAAATTTATTATAGTATTCTGGAAAGTTTTCTTTTCTTAATGACGTTTTTGCTTCGTCTAATTCAATCAAATCTTCATTTCCTAATAAATACAAAGAAGCGTCTTCACTCAACCAAAGCTCATTCGTTTTAAAGATATTTGGTAAATACTTTAAATTATCAAATTCATCGAAATTCAGATTCAACAGTCGTATAGACAAACAAGCATCTGTCAAATGTTCGGTTGGTATGCTTTCAAGCTTATTTTCGTTAACTTCTTGTTGAAAATACCTTTGTAAAACCAAATAAAGTTCATACCAACATAATAATACTGGTATCCTACCTATTATTACTTCATTTTTCAGAATATCTTCAACGCTTCTAAGAAATTTAGAATTTAAGTGACCAGTTGTAAACCAATTGTTTGCGAAGATATTGGTAGCAGAAACTAATGCATTGTATGATGCCCAATAAAGGTCTAATTTTGAATAGGCCTCACTTAAAAGCATTAAACAATAGTAAAATTCCGTTTGAGTTTCTTCTTTAGCAAGTTTTCTAGAAGCTTTACCAAAATAGATTAAACTTTCTTTATTTAAATTGTTTTCTAATTTTGCAACACCTCTCTTTAGATATGTTTGTCCTGATGTTAGGTCAGAAATTCTAACAGCTTCAATTTCTGCGATGACATCAATTAAGTTATCATACTCTTTGCTATCAGGTAGTATTTTATTGTAAACCTCTACAAATCCCTTTAATTGTTCAAAAGGGATGTCTAAGTGGCTTTTACTTTGTGTAAAATATCCTTTTAGACTTATTAATTCTTCAGAAACAGATGTTTCATTTTCTAATTTTACTCTGATTTGAAAAAATGCTAAATAAAATTTAGCAAGTAGAGATGTTGACGGTTTATTTTGATTTTGACTGCACTTCGTTAAAAAAGATAACAAATCTTGATCTTCTTTTTCATAATCGACTATAAGTGCATATTTAGCTTCTTCAACATTTGATATTGTTTTAAGAATATTGGATAGATTTAGATAAAATTCAATATTGTTAATGTTTGGTTCTAGGTTTACTAATTCCTTTACACTTAAGAATTCATTGTAAAATAATTTGTATTCGTCGTACCAATTGATTAGTGTCCATCCAAGTTGATAATGAACTCTAATTCTTAATTGAATATTATTGAGTTTGTTTGCAAACTTCAATGCACGTTCAAACTTACCAATTACTTCTGCTTTTGGAAGCTCTAGCATTCTAGAAATTATTGCACTTTCTAGGCAATCTTCGACTAATTGAAAGTCGATTTCAAAAAAACGATTTGGAGAATTAATTTGACTTTCTAATTCTTCTAGTTCTTTAATTCTTTCAGCATCCTTTGATCCAACGTTTTTTTCCTCTAAGTATGTTCTTGAAAGATTTAAGGATTCTATTACTATGTTTAATAATTGATTGCTGTAAACATTTTCTAAAATCCATTCCGCATCCAAGATAATTAATTCTATATCATAATCAATTTTAATTTGGTCTTGAACTGCTTTTTTATTCTTACTAGAAATTTTCTGATTAGTGAAAAAGAATATTTTAGTATAACCTCTATTAGTGTCGATTATTTTTTTCACATCAGATTTTACTTTTGGCTTCCAATCTTTTTTTGCACTTATTGCAAAAGCCCAATTTTCACTTTCATTCCATTTGTTATCACTTATGTACCATCTGTTTGAAATAAAGTTAGATACAGGATAAGTTTCAGAATCAGTTTTTCCATCTCCACCACCAGTTGGTCCAACTTGGGGAATTAAATTTGGAGAAATTAGTTTTTCGGCAAATTTTCTACATAGAGTTTCAAAACTATCATGCTTTTGATTTGTAGAAATTTGGCTTATTTCATAATCTAATTGTTCTCTTGGTAAAATAACTTTTGCAATAATTTTAGAATCAGAGAAGTATTCAGGTCTTAGATTTCTGTAAAATTGTGAAGGTGTCGGAAATTTTCGTTCATTCATTCTGATACGATTGTTGGTTAGTATGTCGCACAACGGGCCACGCATTGGCGATGGTGGCGGATTAGAAAGCCTAAACTTTCAATTTTGCACTAACCTATGCAGCAGCCTTTATTATTTTCTAAATTTATGAAAAAAGGAAATATAAAAGGCTGTTGCGACAAAAAAAGGAGAAACTTTCAATTTCTCCCTTAAATCGCCATTTCGCCAATACGATGGAACTGTTGCACAACCTCAATTTTATAGCAAAACACAAGATATCCGACCTCGTTTAAGCCTTTTTAAGCGAGATTTATTCTATTTTTGATTTAGTTCACATTTAAGCAAGCAAAAGTTAGGCATAGCCCTACTTTTCTTGTTATACGCCCTGTAAAGGGCATTTAAGGTATCCTCCAGGGATACCTTTGTTGTTTTATGTAGCAATTAATTGGCTTTTTAGTATACTTGAGAGTATACCTTTACAAGCAATTTGGACATTGAAGGCCAAATAGCGCCTTTAAGTCTCACTTTGAACAATTTCATATTTCTATGATATAGATTAGTTTAACTGATGCAATGTAGCATCAGGTTTAATACTAATTATTATGGAAATAAATCTAGTAACAAAGGAAGATTTAATCGTCTTCAAAGCAGAAATGTTAGTGGCAATTCAGGAAGCACTAAACAAAGCATCTGAAAATGGTTTAGCTAAAAAACAGTGGTTTCGCAGCGCTGATGTAAGAAAAATGTTAGGGATTTCTCCTGGCACATTACAAACCCTACGTATCAATGGCAAACTGTCCTATCGAAAAATTGGAGGTAGCATATTTTATCACGCCAGTGATATAGAAAAAATGTTGAAGGGAGGTCAGTATGGCTAGTAAAAAGATTTTAAGTAGACAGCTTTTTGAAGAGTTTTCAAAGCGTCTATCAGAAGATACAAGAATATTGCAGTCCCATGTTGCATTAGTATCGGCGCTGTTTTATTACCAGGATAAAAAACAACCATTAGCCGCTTTCCAGGGTAGCCGCAGTAAGTTAATGCGACATTCCCATATTCGATCTACCGCTACCTATCACAAACGACTATCGGATCTGGTGAAATATGGGTACCTGGAGTATACGCCATCGTGGCATCCAACTAGCGCGAGTAGATTCCGCTTTGTGATCGTGGATAAAAAAGGTAGTGATGTCAAGGGTAGATGAAAACAGGAAATCAGTCCGCTTTTCTAGTCAGACAGATGGCAAGCTTGGACGCACGAAACGTGATCTTATTGTACAGATGATAGATTACTTCTACAAAAGCAAGAAAGATCCAGCTGATCTAAACGACGAGTTATTGAAGAAAGAACTATCTAACGGAGTTGGGCGTATTCTAGCCTTTATTCGAAAACAAGAAAGTGATTTGCTCGCTCCTATGTTTAGATTATCAGATGAAGTTTCAAATCTTTTAAAGTTAGATGTAACCTTAACGAATAAGATACTAGAGAATCAGTCCAAGTTAGGAGCAATATCCAATGAACACAAGAATAAACTTATAGATCAAACAAAGCTACTAGAGCAGCTTGTCATTGGATTATCGAGCAAACAACAGCTCAAAAAAGAGTTTCGGAAAATCTTAGCGCATTATATCAGTAATCGATAAACCTTAGGCTGGCATAGCTCTGTGCAAAAGAAAGAAGAGCTCGTACAAGAAGTAAGGTTTGCACTCGACCAGCTGTAAACGAATAAGCTTTAATTGAGCTAATTATGCTTTTACGCTTTTATATACATATGTAAAAGTGTAAAAGCATTTTTATGTAAAAGCAAATAGCTAAATGTATGTACTTAAATATTACATCCTCGGAGGTAGGGAATAATAAAGGTAGTTGTGGCATCTTGGTTCATTACCTTGAAAAGGAAAATAGAGCAACCCCGAAACTTGATGAAAGATGGTTCAATGGAAGTCATCAAGGTATCTTTCCACATGAGGTACGCATGCAAATAGATGCTAATGTTGCAAAACTTTCAAAGGATGATAGTAAATTTTTTTAGTTAATATCAGTCCCAGTCAGAAAGGAATCCAGCATCTCATTAATATTTATGGTGAAGATGGTATTAAAGATGCACTTAAAGCCTATACTGCTAAGATGATGGATGCTTATGCAAAGAATTTTAAAAGAAAGGGAGTCGATGGACAGCAGGATTTACTATGGTTTGGCAAGCTGGAGCAGTTCCGATACTACAGTTATCAAGATAAAGAAGTTAAAAACGGACGTAAACAGCGTGGTGATAAAAAGGAGGGAGATCAGTTTGCAAGGTATATGTATTTTAAATCCCTAAATTAAGTATTTTTTCAATTTTCCCCAAGTATTCCGCTTGATCCCTTTTTTATGCGAATTTTCAAGAAAATGATAAAACCTGTAAAAAGCAAAAAAGCTGCAAATCATTGATTTGCAGCTTTTTGATAACATTTTTCGTAGCCCGTAGGGGAATCGAACCCCTGTTTCAAGAATGAAAATCTTGCGTCCTAACCCCTAGACGAACGGGCCTTATTGCTTTGGTGATGCAAATATAATGTCTAATCGTAATTATCCAAAATATTTTTAGCGCCAAAGCTATAAAGTCCTGTATATGAAAACAATATTTTTATATTAAATCAAAGCCAATATCTGTACGGAAGTATTTACCTGGATAAAATATGCGTCCAGCATCTGCTGTAGCCTGTTGCAAGGCCGTAAAAAGGTCATCCTGCAATGTTGTTACTGCAATAACACGGCCACCATTCGTAACCACCTGTCCATCGATTTCTTTTGTTCCCGCATGGAAAACAATAGATTCTTTAACATTTTCAATGTTCGATATTACCTTCCCATTTTCGTAATCCCCCGGGTACCCACCAGAAACCAACATAACCGTAACGGCAGTTTTCGGAGAAACGGTAAAAGAGCGATCCGCTAAATTACCCTGTGCTACCCCCTCAAGAAGGTCCACTAAATCCGATTCTATACGAGGCAGTACCGATTCCGTTTCAGGGTCACCCATACGAACATTATATTCAATAACAAAAGGTTCACCATCTACATTCATTAAGCCAATAAAGATAAACCCCTTATAAGGAATATTATCCTTTTTAAGACCCTCCACGGTAGGTTTAATAATACGCTCCTCAACCTTAGCAAGGAAAGTTTCATCGGCAAAAGGCACAGGCGATATAGAGCCCATTCCACCCGTATTTAGGCCCGTATCACCCTCACCAATACGTTTATAATCTTTAGCCGAAGGCAGAACCTTATACGACTCGCCATCCGTTAAAACAAAAACCGAAAGCTCAATACCTTTTAAGAACTCCTCGATTACCACCACACGGCTAGCGTCGCCAAATTTTGCATCCGCAATCATAGCCGTAAGCTCCGTCTTGGCATCCTCCAACGTTTCACAGATCAAAACACCCTTACCCGCCGCTAAACCATCAGCCTTCAGTACAATGGGTAATTTCTGTGTCTCCAGGTAAGCCAAGCCATCCGCGAGGTTAGTTTGGTCGAAAGATTTGTACGCCGCTGTAGGCACATTATGGCGGAACATAAACTCCTTAGAGAAGTCTTTGGAACCTTCCAGCTGCGCGCCTAATTGCTGCGGACCAACAACAGCGATATGCTTACAGTCTGCCCGGTTTAAGAAATAATCGTGGATACCTTTTACCAAAGGCTCTTCAGGGCCTACCAAAATAAGGTCCACAGCATGCGCCAAGGCGAAGCTTGCAATAGCATCAAAGTCGGTAACCTTAAGGTCTACATTTTTTCCATATTTCCCTGTTCCAGCATTGCCCGGAGCAATATACAGGTTCGAAAGTTTTGGGCTTTGTGCAATTTTATATGCAAAGGCAGACTCCCTTCCGCCTGATCCAACGATTAGAATGTTCATATTGCAAATATACAATGTGCAGCGTAAAACTTAAATTTTTACCATACGCAATCTATTATTGCTCAATATTTTTTATCTTTCAGCCTAAATTATGATGACATGTCTAAGCAACTACACCCTGTGTTTGCGACTTTATTGTTTTTGTTCGGAATTCAATGCACCATGGCGCAAGATGTACAAGCGCTATTAGCGCATATGGAACAACAAAGCCAACAATACCCACAGGAAAAAATCTATTTACAGCTCGACAAATATGCCTACAGCGCTGGCGAGTCTATATGGTTTAAAACCTATACTACGGTTGGCATAGGCAATCTTTTCTCCAATATAAGCGGTATTGCCTATGTCGACTTAATAGATGCGTCAAAAAAAGTGGTGCATACCATGACTATTCCCTTGGTAATGGGCTTAGGTATGGGCGACATTAAATTAAACGACACCATCACGGAGGGCTCCTATAGATTGCGCGCCTATACCAGCTGGATGCGCAATTTTGACGATACGTACTTCTATGACAGGACCCTACAGATTGCGAATGGGCGTAGTGATAATGTGCTGACAACAACTCGTTTGGAGTCGGTTGATAAGGACAACAACTACCGCATAACACTGCAGAGCCTGGCGGGGGTAGCCCTACAAAAGACGGATGTACGGTATGAGGTAATACAGCAAGGGAAGTCTGTAGAAAGGAAACGTGCAACAACCGATGCATCGGGGCAGCTACTTTTGCCGATTAATAAAAAATATGCCGATGCCTATATTCGTTTACAATTTGAAAATCTGGAAAAACGTATGGTCACCAAGCTGCTGAAGGCCCCAAGCCCTACGTTGCTGAATAGTGTACAGCTATTTCCTGAAGGGGGAAAGCTGTTACAAAATAAAATGAATACTATTGCGGCGAAGATTATCAACCCACAGGGTTTAGGTATTCCGGGGAAAGTGTATTTTATAGCCGGAAAAGATACAGTAACAGTTATTGAAACCAATGCCTTGGGGATGGGTGCCGGATATCTGTTCTTTGATGCTGCTAACCCGCTTACGGCAATAGCTAAGTTTGAAGATGGCACCTCCATGGATGTTCCTATGCCACCGGTGTATAGTAGTGGCTATTCGATGGCGGTAAACAGCCAAAGTGGGACTAAGCTGTTTGCTCAGGTAAGTGTATCCGACGATTTGCTAAGTGATAAAGACCTTTATTTTGTAGTGCACCATTTAGGAACGGTCATACATGTTTCCAAACAAAAGATGAATAAGGCTGAAATGATGTTTACTGTACCCAAAGATGCGCTGCCTACTGGAGTATTAACCCTTAGTGTCGTTGACGACCGGATGCTGCCGGTCATGGAAAGAGCAGTTTTTAATTTCCATGAAGCGTCTTTAGTGCCGGCAACAGTAAATTTAAATAAAGCTACCTATGGCACACGTGAAAAGGTTTCTGTGGATATAAAAGTCGGCAATGCAACCGATAGCTTGCGCATGGGCGCTTTTTCGGCTTCGGTTTTAGATCTGTCTAAGATTCAAGATGCCTCAGCAGATGAGCCCAATATTTTGTCTACACTACTGCTGAGTAATGATATCAGTGGGTATATTGAAACTCCAGGTTTCTATTTTCAGCAGGGAATGGTAAATATCAAAGACTTGGACCTGTTGATGCTTACGCAGGGCTGGCGAAAGTTAGATTGGACTACTTTGGATAAGCCTCATCCACCGAAGTATGCTGTCGAGAAGAACTTAAAAATTTCGGGGTATACCAAAAAATTGGGTCGTACAAAAGCGGAGCCTCATGCCCGTATGCAGCTGGTGTCTACGAAGAATTTTATGGATTTTATGGATACGACCTCCAATGCGGAGGGGTATTTCGAGTTTGATCTTTTGTACCCCGACTCGGTTAAGTTTTTAGTAACAGCAAAGGATAGCGTAAAGGGAAAGAATAATATTGATATTCTTATTAATCCATTGGAGCGTGCTGCTGTGGGCGATAATAGAAATCGTGGCGATGAACGCTGGGATATAAATAGCTTATATATTGATGAGATTCATAATGCGGCGCGTTATTTTTCGGAGTTGGAGAATAAGGGGCTTATGGATAAGGTTATCTCCATTGATGAGGTGGTTGTACGGGCTACACAAAAGAAAAAGATTGCCGAAAACTCGCGAAATCTGAATGGTCCTGGAAATGCAGATCAGGTGCTTACAGCCGAAGAGCTGTCGAGCTGCCCGACCTTAGATATTTGCTTAAATGGCCGCTTGGTGGGGGTAATGTTTCGCAATGGTGTGCCTTATAGCATGCGTGGAGGGGGGCCAATGCAGGTGGTGCTTGATGGCATGTATGTGGAGGCGGATCAGTTGTCTATGATTAATGTGCAGGATATTGAAAGTGTCGAGGTTTTGCGTAATGTCAATTATACGACGGTTTACGGCTCCTACGGCGCCAATGGTGTTATTATCATCACCTCAAAAACGGGGCAGGCATCGATGCATAGCTATGTGCCTAAGGGCATAATAACGGTGGAGCAGCAGGGGATTTATGTTAATAAAGTTTTCTACAAACCGATGTATGATGTAGCTGATGCGGTAAAATTAGCACAAGATTTAAGGACCACCATTCATTGGGAGCCTAGTATTGTGGCCGATAAAGATGGGCATGCAACCTTTGATTTCTTTACTTCGGATGGCACAGGAAAGTATAGCCTCATACTGGAGGGATTGGATCTTAACGGAAGAATTTTAAGAAAGGAAGTTATTATTGATGTTCAACCATAGCGATACCAGCGCTTAACAGCATATGTTCCCTGCTGCGGCATACCAATGGGGCCTGCCGCAGCTGGGCTTTTCCCGACCGGAAGGTCTGTTTATGGGGGTGTTTTTTCTCCGTTCTGGGTAGCGCGCTGTCGTTTCTTTTATACAGGCCTCTTCACCCGGTTTTTATTCTCTATATCCTATCCACCTTCTTTGGGTAGGTTCCTTGTTGTCGTTGTTTGCGGGAAAACACTTTTGAGTACCTGTTATAAATATGTTTTCTGCAGCTATTATCCCTAACCTACAGTATAATTTTCTTATATTGTAGTTCATAAATAAGAAGTTATGGAATTTTTAAAGACAAAAACCGAAGACCATATTTATCATATTCTATTGGATAGAGGGAAATCTAATGCCATGCATAGTGCCGTTATCGATGAACTGATCGAGGCCTTAAATTATGCCGAGTCTGATCCTGCAATTGAAGGTATTGTGCTATCTGGAAAAGAGGCATTTTTCTCCTCGGGTTTGGATTTGATAACGTTATATCAGTACGATGAACTGCAGATGCGCCAATTTTGGCAGCGTTTTATGCAGCTTGTCCTGCAATTGGCATCCTTTCCGAAACCCTCCGTTGCCGCCATTACCGGGCACAGCCCTGCAGGTGGCTGTGTGCTGGCCTTATGTTGCGATTATAGGGTTATGGCAGCGGGTGATTTTATTATCGGGTTAAATGAGGTGCCGGTAGGTATAATTGTTCCGCCGGGAATATTTTCATTGTATAGCTTCTGGATTGGACAGGCGCTGGCTTACCGAAGTCTGCTGGAGGGTAAACTTTTTAAGCCTGAGGAGGCTTTAAAAATAGGTCTTGTAGACGAGATTACGCCTTTCGATCGTATTCAAGGTGCCGCATTACGCCGTATAAAAGTGCTTACGCAATTTGAACGCAATGCCTGGTCGGCCACAAAACTTAACCTGCGGCAGCAGCTTATTCAGGCGCTGGCAGCTACGACCGACGATACCATTGAGCAGGTGCTGAAGCAGTGGTGGAGGCCGGAAACGCGCGCAATTTTAAAGACAATAATTGATAATTTAACAGCTAAAAAGTAGAGATTATGAGTATTCAGGGTGCTTTAAAGGAAAATGCTCTTCAGGGAAAAACTATTGTTGTTACTGGGGGTGGAACAGGTTTAGGGAAAGCTATGGCTTTATATTTTTCGCAGCTGGGGGCCAACCTGGTAATTAGCAGTCGCAAATTGGAGGTTCTGCAACATACCGCAGAAGAAATAGAGCAAAGTACTGGCAATCCGGTATTGGCGGTACGCTGCGATGTGCGCGATATTGAGTCGGTTGAGAATATGCTTAAAAGTAGTGAGGATCGTTTCGGAAGGGTAGATGTGTTGGTAAATAATGCCGCCGGGAATTTTATATCGCCAACAGAGCGTTTGTCGGCCAATGCCTTTGCTACAGTTATCGATATTGTACTGAAGGGTACGGCCAATTGTACGCTTACCTTTGGCAAAAACTGGATCGCCAAGAAACAGACGGCGAATGTGTTGAATATCGTTACAACCTACGCTTTTACGGGCTCGGCATATGTGGTTCCGTCGGCAGTGGCAAAGGGTGGAGTGCTCACCATGACGCGCTCCCTAGCCGTAGAATGGGGGAAGTATGGTATACGGCATAATGCTATTGCTCCGGGGCCTTTCCCTACAAAAGGAGCATGGGATAGGTTGTTTCCGGGGGAGCTCGCAGAAAAATTTGATTTTAAGAATAAAGTTCCGCTAAAAAGAGTAGGAGATCACCAAGAATTGGCTAATTTAGCGGCGTTTCTGGTATCTGATTTTGCCGGCTATATAAATGGCGAGGTGGTAACAATCGATGGTGGCGAATGGTTGCAGGGGGCTGGACAAATGAATGTACTGGAGGAGGTGCCTGCAGCGATGTGGGATTTGATTGAACAGACAATTCGTAAAAACAGTAAATAATACTATGTGTAGATTTTCTTTTCTCAGTTTAGCCGTGCTTTTGATGTTGGTGGGATGTAATACGCCTACAAAGAATAACGAACAAAAACAAAATACTATAGCTCAGGATACTTTATCTGTAAATGATATACAAAAAGTCGATTCTTTGACTACGGTTATTAAAGGATTTGTGAAGGCGTATAGTAGCAAGGATGCTAAAAAAGTGAATTCCTACGTGCATCCCGAATTAGGGCTTACTATAATTTACCGCCCTGGTGTAGCGGATCATTTTACCAAGGTCTCGGGAATAGATTTTGATAAGCCTGTGCCTGAAAATTTTCCATACCCTATTCTTACCAATAGCTATGCTTTGAAGTATGAAAAACTACCGGAGTACGACTGTGGAACAGAGAAGTGGGATAAATTTGGTTTTTTTTGTGATACAACTTCGCATCCGAACCAAGTGTCTACTATTGTAGCCTTTCAGAAAGAATTTAATGAGCAGGTAGTGAGTGCGAAGGAACTGCAGGATATCGAGGCCAATGAGGAGCATAGCTACCGCGTTATTATAACCCTGTCGGACCCCCTGGTGTTTCACGTGCAAAACTTTAATGGAAGGTGGTATATTACCACATTAGATAGAGCCTATGCAGGCTGCGATGCCTAAGGTTATCGCCGTTTTGCGGGTTGTTGTATAGTTAAAAGAATTGAAAATCAACTTAAATAACGATAATTAGAATAATAATAATGAGCCTGATAGATAAAGAAACTCAGTCAAGAATTGATCAGTGGTTAACAGCTGAATATGATGAAGATACGGTGGCTAAAGTTCAAGCACTAGTCGATGCGCATGAAGAAACGGAATTGTTAGACTCCTTTTATAAGGAACTAGAATTTGGTACAGGTGGGTTACGTGGTATTATGGGGGTAGGATCGAATCGTATGAATAAATATACTATCGGAAAGGCTACGCAAGGTTTAGCAAACTACCTGAAAAAGCAGTTTCCAGGGCAGCAGGTTAAGGTTGCGGTATCGTATGATAGCCGCAATAACTCGCAGGCTTTTGGGAAGCTGGTAGCGGATGTTTTTGCAGGTTCGGGAATTCAGGTGTTTTTATTTAAGGAATTGCGCCCGACACCTATGTTGTCGTTTGCGGTGCGCCATTTTGGCTGCCAGGGGGGCGTTATGCTTACGGCATCGCATAACCCTAAGGAGTATAATGGCTTTAAAGCTTATTGGAATGATGGCGGACAATTGGTTGCGCCGCATGATGAAAATGTAATCGCTGAGGTGAATGCTATAGCATCGGTTAAGGACATCCGTTTGGAAGGAAATGAGGCTAATATTACTTGGGTAGACAGTGATTTTGATGCCATCTATATCGACGCCAATAAGGGCTTAAGTATTCACCCGGAAGCGGTGCAGGCACAGAAAGATCTTAAGGTTGTGTTCTCACCGATCCACGGTACTGGCATTACGGTGGTTCCTAAAATATTGGAAACCTGGGGTTTTACAAATGTGCATGTGGTAGAAGAGCAGGCGCGTCCTGATGGGAACTTCCCTACAGTGGTATACCCTAATCCGGAGGAGGAAGAGGCTATGTCTATAGCTATGAAAACTGGACAGCGTTTGGATGCGGATGTTGTTATGGCGACAGACCCTGATGCTGACCGTGTTGGATTGGCGGTGAAAAATAATAAAGGCGAATTTCAGCTGTTAAACGGTAACCAGATTGGTAGCCTTTTGACCTATTATGTATTGTCGTCTAAAAAAGCTAAAGGGGAATTGAAAGACAATGATTTTATTGTGAAAACAATTGTTACCACAAATTTAATCGCAGATATTGGTGCTAGTTTTGGGGTTAAAAGCTATGAAACATTAACCGGATTTAAGTTTATCGGTGAGATTATTACTGCCCTGCAGGGTAAGGAAAATTATCTGGTTGGTGGCGAAGAGAGTTATGGCTTCTTGACGGGTGATTTAGTTCGCGATAAAGATGCTGTAAACTCCTGTGCTTTTATTGCGGAGATGGCAGCATACTTTAAAAATCAAGGCAAAACACTTTTTGAGGTGCTGTTAGATTTATATGCTCAATATGGTTTTTATCAGGAAAAACTGATTTCCTTAACGAAGAAAGGAAAAGCTGGAGCCGACGAAATTAAACAGATGATGGTGGACTTACGTGCTAATGCTCCTCAGGAATTGGGCGGTGTTGCCGTAAAGGAAATACGCGATTATGAAAACCAAATTGCCGTGGATTTGGCTACCGGTAATACGGAGAAAATTAATCTCCCAAAATCGGATGTCCTGCAGTTTATTACTGTAGATGGGGATGTGATCTCGGCACGCCCCTCTGGCACAGAGCCGAAGATTAAGTTTTACTGCTCGGTACGGGAGCTGCTGAAGGATGCTGCAGCCTATGAAACGGTGGCTGTATCGCTGGAGGATAAGGTGAAACGCATGATGGCAGATATTGTAAAAGATTAAACTTTAACTATGCAAACCTGGAAAATCTTAGATTCTAAATACATTATTCAGCGCCCATGGGCCACGTTGCGGGTAGACAAGCTGCAGATGCCTAATGGTAATATTAAAGATGAATATTATGTGTTAGAATACCCGACATGGGTCAACATGGTGGCTGTAACGGAAGAAAATAATATTCTTTTTGTAAGACAGTATAGGCATGGTGCCGAGCAAATTATGGTCGAGTTGCCTGCGGGTGTTGTCGAGGAGGGTGAAGATCCTGAAGAGGGGGCGCGCAGGGAGCTGTTGGAAGAAACGGGTTATGCTTTCGACGATATCAGCTATGTTTGTAAGTTATATGCCAATCCGGCAACGAGTGCAAACTTAACGTACACCTACCTCTTGACGGGAGGGAGGAAGGTGCAGGAGCAGGACTTGGATAGCTCTGAAGATATTGAGGTCGTTGTGATGAGTATAGAAGAGGCTAAAAATTTTCTCTTTGAAAATCAACTGGGACAGGCACTGCATAGTGCGGCACTGTTTTATGCCTTCAAAAAAATGGGACTGCTTTAAACAGTCCCATTTTTTTAATATAGAATAGTAAATTTAAAGGCTAAAGGGTCAAAATGCTTAATGAGCTCCTGCACGAGGCTATCGCCGTATTTTACATACAGGGTAGCGAAATTCTCAGAGCGTTCCTGAAGCCCACCATTAGGGAATAGTTTCTCCTTCACCCTTTCAATCTGCACCAACGCTTCCTGGTGGTTCTTTTTATCGGCCTTTAGTAGTTTTTTCTCCAGGTTGTTTATAGCCTTTTTAAGTCGTGCTTTAACCGCTTCGGCGCTAGCCCCCAGGCTGGGGTCAATTTTGTGTGAGCGTAGTTTTAATTTGCCGAATATGGCATTAAACTCCATCCACTCGTCGCGAAGGTTTAAGCGATGTGTTGTATGGCGGCGTACATATTCATTCTGTAGTGCCGTGGTCGACTTAAATATGCTTTTAAAGGTTAAATCCAGTCGGTATATTTTTCCGGCAATGCTGTCGTCGGTTATCATCGCAGAATTCCGAGGCACCAGTATTGGAAATGGGATTTTAAACTGATCAAAGTTGGCCTTAAACTGAAGCCAGTACACAATTTCAGCTCCTCCGCCGATGTAAGCAAGGTTAGGTAATATTACCTCTTGGTATAAGGGGCGCATAACCACATTGGGGCTAAAGCGTTCAGGTCTATTTTTGATCTCCCGTTTCAATTCGTCGGCCGTAAAAAAGATGCTTTGGTGTAGCACTTCATATAAGCCATCTTCATTTTTAACAATACGCTCACGGAACTCATCCGTAAGGTAAAAGAAGTTACATTCGCGCGCATGTACCTGCGTGGAGAACCCGAGCTCTTCTAAAGCTGTCGTTGTGGTAGATATCGCTCTCAGGCTTTTTTCGTTAAGGATATCGTCTTCGATTATTCCAGCGAAAAGCTTTTTAAGCTCCGGTTTATCCGCATCAACGATAACTAAGCCATAGTCCTTAAACAGTGCATTAACCAGCACACGGGTAGCATCGGCAAGCTTACGGTTTTGTAGGTAGGCATCTTGTACAATGGCTGTAAGTTTTGTGGAGTTGTCGGATAAGCCCAACATGCCGCAATATTCCTTAACCACCTGCCGCATGGTGTCGGTATCCATACGCCCGGTACCTGAAATACGGGGCACATCCCAGGATATCTTTTTACCAAATACGCGGGTATTGTTTATTTCTTCAAAGTCGTGGTCTTCGGTTGCCATCCAGTACACCGGAATAAACTCCTTGTCTGGAAATTTGGCTTTTAAATCCTGAGCCAGTCGTATTGTAGAGGCAATCTTAAAAATAAAATATAAAGGACCTGTAAAAATATTAAGCTGATGCCCGGTAGTTACGGTAAAGGTATTAGTATCGGCCAGCAGTTGAATATTGCGTTCTACCAGGGCAGCATCCTCCAGCAGGCCTGTGTACTGATGCGTTAACGCATCAACCAAGGGTTTACGGTGCTTAAAGGAAGCCTTTTGTTGCAGTTGTTTTTCGAAACCTGCCATGTCCGGACTGTTGCCATAAAACGGTTGAAGTGCTTTATCGCCAGCCAAATACGCCAATAATGTCTTCGAAAAGCTGTTGGTGTCTTTATAGTCTATGTAGGTTGCTTTCATCTATCGTTGTTAAATCCCAACAAATGTATAGTCTTTTGCTATACAAAGTACAGGTTTTGTAAAAAACCAGGCCTTAAGCACTAAATTATAGCGATTATCTGACAAAAAAAATAGCAGCCTAAAGATTTTTAGACTGCCTTATTTTTATTTTAAACCTTGGACCTTGGGGTTACATTAAACTGTTTTTACAAATCTCTCATCATACTCTTCAATATCAATAATATAGTGGTTCTGTATTAAAAAGTCGTATAATGGTTTAGCTTCCTCCGAAACTTTCAGGTTTTTCGTTGTAATAATCTCATTGCTTTTTCTATTCAGGTAAGGGTAGGCATAGAGCTTCACATCCTTACTGAACATGCCCGATATATAAGAAAGTAACTCGTTGGTATAATTGGCTTTATTATAATTCTCGGAGTTGAAGATATTGCGTAAGTTGGATATGTTTGTGGCAATACCCACATGCTTAGGCTTAAAGGTTTTAACAAACTCAGCCAAATGATTATTCCTTCTGAAGTTAGACACCATGATGTTGTTTCCTGTGGAACACAGCTCCTCCGCTCTTTGAGCAAAGTACTGTAAATCCTCGTGCGTTAAGTCCAACTCATCGTCGAGCACATTTCCCATCAACACCTCAATCAATACCACCGTATTTTCCGGGTCGGCATTGGTATTCTTTTTAAACTGTTCTACGGCAAGGTTAAACAGGTCAAAATTAGGCAGCGATTTTTGACGGTATTTTGTGCGGAGCACAATAATATCTTTTTTATACAAATAATCTTTAATCTGCGCGGCTTTACCATTGGGTTTAAAAATGGCGGCTTTAGCATAACCTTTGGCAATTAGGTATAAGTTTAATAGGCGCTCATTGGCATGTTCAAATACCGGCCCACTAACCTTTACCAGGTCAATCTCTACAGAACCTACAGCCAGGTTGTCTACCAATGATTCGATCATTACCTGCGGGTCATAGGAGTAATAATATGCAGCGAATACTAGGTTTACGCCTAGTATACCCAATACCTTAGCTTGTAGCTTACTATCGCTATCCAATAATCTTACGTGGATAATAATATCGTTCACCGGGCCCCCCACCTTATCTTGAAACCGTATGCCCAACCAGCCATGCGGGTCATTTGTCTTGGTAAAATTTAAGGTAGTCACCGTATCGGCAAAGGCAAAGAATTTCTTGTTTTCATACTTCTCCATATGCAAACGCTCGGTCAGTAAATCGAACTCGTGCGTCAACATCTTGGTTACTCTCGTACGGCTTACATAACGGCCATCTTCTTCAACACCATAGATGGCATCACTAAATGCCATATCGTATGCCGACATGGTCTTTGCTATAGTGCCTGAAGCTGCTCCTGCTTCAAAAAAATTGCGCGCTACCTCTTGGCCAGCACCAATTTCGGCGAAGGTGCCGTAAATTGCCGGGTCCAAATTAATTTTTAATGCTTTTCGTTTTGTTTCGAATATCTCTCTTGCCATGATACAAAGGTACAAAATTTTGTATTTAGATACCTCCAGCTAAGCTCTTGTTCATTTGCTTATAAATCGAATTAGGCCATACAAAATTCTGCTAGCAAAAGCTTCGGCACCAGGATAGGCATGGCTTGACAAAAAAAGGATCAATAAAAAATTTCTGCCATCATGCAGCGTGCACTACCGCCACCATATTTTTCAATGGTATATAAAGGGAAGTGCAGTATTTTGCCAAATGTTTCCAGCTGCTCGAGCTGGGCAGTGGTAAATGCCTTAAATGCCTGTTCGCTCATACAGATATAAGGCTTTCCCTCGCTGTTTGCTACTTCTAAAATATTGCCAGCAAAATGGTTCATCTGTGCTTCTGATATCGCAATTATTGTTTTTTTTGTCGCCTTCAATCGGGTAATAACCTCTGCTTTCTGTGTTTCATTGCGGATGCATTCTAAACAAATAACACAAAAATGTGTTCCTAAAGCCATTAATACGTTGGTATGATAGATCGGGTAGTAGCTATCGTTTATCTTTTGGGTGGCTTCAAAAACCACCGGTTTATAATTGTTCTCTTCACAATACACTAAAAGAAGCTCGTGGCTTGCTCTTTCCGACAGCGAACAATAGATGATGCGGTGTTGGTGGTCTATAATAAGTACGCCCGTACCCTCCAGATAAAGGTCCTGCGCTTCATACGTGCTGTAATCTTTTAGCGTGTTGAAATGAAGATTATTTTTTTCTAGTATTCCGATGACGTTTAATTGACGTTCCTTCCTGCGGTTGGGGGCATACATGGGGTATAAGATGGCCGTATTCGAATGAAAGGAGATCACATTATTCGGGAAGATACTGTCAGGGGTGTCGTTTATACCATTATCGTCGACTACAATAACACGAATATGTGCTTCCCGTAAAGCCGCCAGCATATGGTCAAATTCTGCCTGTGCCAGTCTGTTGGTATCGGCTGTTGCTGTCTCGTCACTTTGAAAAAGATTATCTACGGCCGTTTGCTCATTTTTTCTAAAAGCATTGGGGCGCACCATTAAAATAGTATCGGTATGTTGTTTTGTTGTCATTATTCACGTAATAAGGGTAATGTAGAGCAGCGTAATAATCCTTCCTGTTTACCAATTTCATGGTACGGTATCTCTTCGACCGTAAATCCCTGTAAGCGCAGCCAGCTGTTGAGACGTGTAAACTGCTGCTCCGAAACGACAATATCTTTGGCTATAGAAAATACATTGGAGTACATTGCGTACATTTCCTCTGCTGTAATATGGAAGAGGTTATCCATGCCAAAAAGATCAACCAAATACTGGTAGTCGGCAATATTTCTAAACCCTTCTTTAAGGATAATGCCCTTACGATCACCGACCGGTTGAAAACAGCAGTCCAAGTGTAATGCATTGGCGCGTGGGTCGTGCATAGACTTAATTAAGTCGAAGGCCTTAACCTCTTTATCTGGAAATAGCGTCCTTATAAAATCTACTCCTGCTTGATTTGTTCTTGCGGTATTGATTAGAGGGTAATCTTTGCCGGTATAGGTACCTACAAAAATATGATTGTTCCATAACATCACATCGCCACCTTCAATATGAACCTCCTCAGGCGGAAAAATTAATTGTTGGGCCGGTATTTGGTCTACAATATATTGTATGGCATTCCATTCCTCGGCCCTATCTGGGAGTATGTTGGCTTTTATAAAATACCGGTCGATAACAAAGCCAATATCGCGCGTGAATAGTTGGTTTAGGGAGGCGATAACCCTTGGCCGGAATACTTTGACCTCATATTTTTCCAATACCTTCAGAAAGGCGGTTGTTTCGGCAACCATATCCTTTTCTATCGGATAGGTTCCCGCCAAGATATGTGCTAATGATTTAGGGTCGTAGGCCTCTGCGGCCGTTGGCGTAGGTCCGTTATCTTGGGCAATTCCTAAAATGACTGATTTTAGTCTGCTGGTTTCATCTTTAATCTGTAGTTCTAGCATAAAAAAAGTTTTTGTTGGTGCCCTAAATTAGTAAACATTTTTAAGGCTTTCAGGTGCTTTATAATTATTGCAAATAATTAATTTATAAAGGTTTATAGGTAAAAATAATGAATAAAAACATAGGGTTAATAATAAAAATGTTAAACAAATGCATGTTCTCCTTATTGCCCTTATGGTTTACGTTATTAAGGCATGATTTGTTATTTTTGTTAACCTAAGTGGGGCTGGTTTAATTCTTTTTAATTCCTATTATTTAAGATTATGTAATCTGAAATAAAACACCTAAACATTTAATGTTTTTGTAAAAGTATTTGTGCGTTACTAACCCTTAAAAATATGCTGTAATAATCGTATATTTGCACATCAAAATTCAAACAATTGTTGTTAAGTAAATAAATTGTTTGTCAAAGAGTTAATTACTATAAGGTACTTGCAATTTTTAAGCCAAATGAGTAACGTATATTACCAAGAAAAATTTGAAGACCGTCACAACGGTCCTAGTTCTACTCAGGTAGATGAAATGTTGAAGTTTTTGGGCGTCGATTCTTTAGACGAATTAATCGAGCAAACTGTTCCTGCACAGATTCGTAGACCGTCTTTAAAATTGCCGAAAGCTTTGAGCGAAGTGGCATATTTAGAAAAGATTGCACAGATTTCTGATAAGAACAAGGTATTCAAATCTTTTATCGGACAGGGGTATTACAATGTTGTATTACCGGGTGTCATTCAGCGGAATGTTTTCGAAAATCCAGGATGGTATACCCAGTATACGCCTTACCAAGCCGAAATTGCACAAGGTCGTTTGCAGGCTTTATTGAATTTCCAAACCGTTGTTTGTGATTTCACGGGTTTGGAAATTGCCAATGCTTCGCTATTGGATGAGGCTACTGCGGCAGCGGAGGGTATGTTTATGTTGTTCAGCGCACGTAAAAATAAAAATGCCAATGTGTTTTTGGTAGCGCCGAGTATATTTCCACAGACCTTGGATGTTTTAAAAACTCGTGCCGTGCCTTTTGGTATTGAGCTGCGTATGGCCGATGTTGCCGAGGCGGAACTTACAGAGGATGTTTTTGCGGCTTTTATCCAGTATCCTGCGGCAAACGGTACAGTTGCCGATTATAAACAGGTTGCAGATGCAGCACACGCTAAGGGGATTACAATTTGTGTGGCTGCAGATTTAATGTCGCTGGCTTTGTTAACGCCTCCGGGTGAGTGGGGCGCTGATGTGGTCGTAGGTACCACACAACGTTTTGGTATTCCGATGGGCTTTGGTGGCCCACATGCGGCATACTTTGCTACTAAAGATAGCTACAAACGTAATATCCCGGGTCGTATTATCGGGGTTACCTCGGATGCGAATGGGGAGTATGCTTTACGTATGGCCTTACAAACACGTGAGCAGCATATCCGTAGGGATAAGGCTTCTTCAAATATCTGTACAGCACAGGCCTTATTGGCAATCATGGCCTCGTTCTATGCGGCATACCATGGTCCGCAAGGCATAAAAAATATCGCTACACGCATAAACGACCTGGCGAAATTAACGGCTAAGGGCGTTGAAGCATTCGGCTATACCCAACTGAATGAGACGTATTTTGATACCTTACGTTTTAAAGTTGGCGCCGAGGCTGCCGGTATTAAGTCGGAAGCCTTGAACAACGAAATGAACTTCTACTATGAAGATGATATCGTTGGTATTTCTATTGATGAGAGTACAACTTATGAGGATGTGCAGACTATCGTTAAGATTTTTGCCAAAATCAAAGGAAATGCTGTTGCTGATGTAGATTTGGCAGATTTTGTTAACAACTTGGATACTTCTATTCCAGCAGAGTTGTTGCGTACCTCGCCTTATCTTACCCACCCTAATTTTAACAGCTACCACTCGGAGCATGAGATGTTGCGTTATATTAAATCTTTAGAGGCGAAAGATCTTTCTTTATGCCATTCTATGATTCCTTTGGGTTCTTGTACCATGAAGTTAAATGCAACAACAGAGATGGTGCCGGTAACATGGGCTCGTTTTGGTGCTTTGCATCCTTTTGCTCCTGCAGATCAGACTTCAGGTTATATGCAAATGATCAATGAGCTTAACGATTGGTTAAGCGAGATCACGGGTTTTGCAAAGATGTCGTTCCAGCCTAATTCTGGTGCTCAAGGTGAGTATGCGGGTTTAATGGTAATTCGTGCTTACCACGAAAGCCGTGGTGAGAGCCACCGTAACGTATGTTTAATCCCCGCGTCGGCACATGGTACTAACCCAGCATCGGCTTCTATGGCCGGGTTGAAGGTGGTCGTTGTAAAATGCGATGAGCGTGGTAATATTGATGTGGAAGATTTAAGAGCAAAAGCTGTAGAACATGCGGCAAACTTAAACTCGTTAATGGTAACGTATCCATCCACACACGGTGTGTTTGAAGAGCCTATTATAGAGATCTGTAATATTATCCATGAAAATGGAGGTCAGGTGTATATGGATGGTGCGAATATGAATGCTCAGGTTGGTTTAACCAGTCCAGGTTTCATTGGTGCGGATGTGTGTCACCTTAACTTACATAAAACCTTCTGTATTCCACATGGTGGTGGTGGTCCAGGCATGGGTCCAATTGGTGTAGCGGCGCACTTGGTGCCTTTCTTACCAAACCATACGGTAGTTGATGTTTCGGGCGAGCAGGGTATTTCTGCTGTTTCCTCGGCTCCATTTGGTTCGGCTTCCATCTTATTGATCAGCTATGCATATATCGCAATGATGGGTGGGGAAGGGTTAACCAACGCGACACGTACAGCTATCTTAAATGCAAACTATATTAAAGCACGTTTAGAAGGTCACTATCCGGTTCTTTATGCTGGAGCAAATGGCCGCTGTGCGCACGAAATGATTTTGGATTGTCGTGGCTTTAAAAACGTAGGTATTGAGGTTGCGGATATTGCTAAACGTTTGATGGATTATGGTTTCCATGCACCAACCGTATCATTCCCGGTGGCCGGAACTTTAATGGTAGAGCCTACAGAATCGGAATCTAAAGTTGAGGTTGACCGTTTTTGTGATGCTTTAATCGCTATCCGTCAGGAAATTGCTGCGGTAGAAGCAGGGCAGGCGGACTCGGTGGAAAATGTATTGAAACATGCTCCGCATACGGCAGCTGTTGTTACGAGCGACGATTGGAATAGACCTTACTCGCGCGCTACGGCAGCCTATCCTTTACCGTACTTGAAAGACAGAAAATTTTGGCCTTCAGTTGGTCGTGTAAATGACTCGCAAGGGGATAGAACTTTAATATGTTCATGTCCTTCGATTGAAGCGTATGCAGAAGCATAATTTTTAGTCAATTTTATATTCGTGAAAAGCCAAAACTCGTCGAGTTTTGGCTTTTCATATTCATTTAATTAGGTTTGCAGTATGCAAAAAGGCAAATTATATCTTATTCCTGTACCCTTGGCCGAGGGTGCCGAGAGGGCTTCTTATACAAATTTACATCATGCTGTAATTGAACATATAGCGGAGTATGTCGTAGAAAATGAAAAAACGGCACGTCGGTTTTTGAAAGCTGCAGGTTTACCTATTCCACAGAGCCAGCTTATCATCCACGATTATGGCAAACATACGCGCGAAAAGATGGATTATAATGTGGTTTTTGCGAATGTAAATAAAGGCCACGATATCGGACTGATGTCGGAGGCCGGCTGCCCTGCTGTGGCTGACCCTGGCGCAGATGTGGTGTTGGAGGCGCATCGCCGGGGTATACAGGTGGTGCCTTTGGTAGGGCCTAGCTCTATTTTGCTGGCGCTTATGGCTTCGGGCTTTAATGGCCAGAAATTTACTTTTCAGGGGTATTTACCTATTGATAAAGTTGATAGGGGTAAGAAAATCAAGGACTTGGAAGGGCAGAGCCAGCGCGAAAAGATGACGCAGCTGTTTATTGAAACGCCGTTTCGTAATAATCAGCTTTTTAATGAAGTGCTGCGGGTATGTAAACCGACAACACGTTTGTGTATTGCGGCTAACTTAACGGCTACGGATGAGTTTGTGTATACTAAAACTATTGGCGAATGGAAGAAACATCCTGTTGACTTGCATAAAATTCCGGCCATCTTTGTCTTGTTTGCTTAGTTGTTTTACAGCTCAAATTTGCCCTTACTCTTTTCCGTTAAGGTTTTCAATTATGTAATGTGCTGTGCTATGGTGTTTTGTTGTTTATAGGCTACCTTTTGTGTGCGTATGGGTTTAGATAGGGTTGTGTTTGGGGTGGGCGGCTGTTGGTGGTTCTTTCTATATGTCGCGCTTCCCTGCATTTTAAGAGGTGTTAGCGCAACAAAATAGGCCCTCAGTACCGGTTGATTTGGTATAAAAAAATTATCTTTATGGCATTGTGAATTTTAGCGTTTAGTCGTAGCAAAATAATAGATATAATATGGATGATTTTTTGAATGCTGTTGATTTGGAAAAGGTGGAGTCAATAATTGTAGTCGCCTTTATTTTTCAGGTTATTATTAAACTGTTGTTTGCCAATACAATTCGTGTTACACTGAAGCGGGTGCGCAAAGCCAACCAATGTATTATGCCTAATCAGGCATGGTTTTTGGCCATTCCATTATTTGATATTTACTGGAATTTTGTGGTGGTACGGCGATTGGCAGACTCTTTGAATAATGAGTTTTATGACCGTAAAATTGCGGTAGAAGAGAACCCTACAGCCAAACAGGGGTATTGGTTTGCGGGCAGTAATTTAGCCGCCAACTTCCCTACACCGTTCTTTGTGCGGTACTTATTGTCGGTGCTTAGTCTGGTTAGTTTTGTTGTGTATTGGGTTAAAATAAATGAATATCGTAAACTGCTGAAGACTACATCCGCAAGTTTGGAGGTACCTCCTCTACCGGCTGATGATGCTAAAGCGCTAGAAAATAAAGATTAGTTAGTGTTTTATCGATTTAAAAATACGAGCGTATGAAAATTAAAGAACTTACCCAATATTTGGAGTCCATTGCGCCATTAGCTTACCAGGAGTCTTATGATAATGCTGGCCTTATTGTTGGCGATATGGAGACAGCCATAACCCAGGTTCTTATTTCTTTGGATTGTACGGAGGCTGTAGTGGATGAGGCTATCGCAAAAGGCTGTAACCTTATTGTTTCCCATCACCCTATTGTTTTTAAAGGCTTAAAGAAGTTTAATGGGGCTAATTATGTCGAGCGTACAATTATAAAAGCAATAAAACATGGTATTGCCTTATATGCGATACATACCAATCTTGATAATGTTACGGGGGGTGTTAATTCGAAGATTGCAGAAAAATTAAGCTTGGAAAATCAAGCTATCTTAAGTCCTAAGCCGGGCTTGTTAAAGAAGTTGGTTGTTTATGTGCCGCGTACGGATGTGGAGCAAGTGCGGCAGGCATTGTTCGATGCGGGGGCTGGTCGTGTAGGTGATTATGACCAATGTAGCTATAACACGGCGGGGTATGGTACCTTCCGCCCGCTGCCGGGAGCAAATCCTGCTATCGGACAGATAGGCGAGCAGGAGCGTGTGGAAGAGACAAAAATTGAGGTTGTTTTTCCAGCTTTGCTGCAACGCCAGATTGTGGTGGCCCTGTTGGCGGCTCATCCTTATGAGGAGGTTGCTTATCAGATTTATGCGCTGGAAAACTCCCTGCAGGATGTCGGTGCCGGTATTATTGGTAATCTGGCAGAACCTATGTCGGCGACAGCCTTTTTTGCTTATTTAAAGGATAGGCTTCATGTTAAGGTAATACGCCACAGCCAAATTTTGGATAAACCGATTTCGCGTGTTGCGGTTTGCGGTGGCTCGGGTGGTTTCTTGCTGAATGATGCCAAGCGCTCGGGCGCGGATATATTTATTACCGCCGATTATAAGTATCATGAATTTTTTGATGCCGAGGGGAAGCTGGTGATTGCTGATATTGGACATTTTGAATCTGAACAATTTACACAAGAATTATTGTTGGAGATTATTACGAAAAAATTTGTTAACTTTGCTGTCCTATTGACAGAAATAGACACAAATCCCATAAAATACTACAGTTAATGGAACAGACCGTAGAACAAAAACTAAAGGCACTGTGGTCCTTGCAATCGATCCACACAAAAATAGATAAGATCCGTCAGGTACGTGGCGAGCTTCCTATCGAAGTTGCTGACCTTGAGGATGAAATCGCAGGCTTAGAAACTCGTCTTGAAAAAATTCGCGTTGAGTTAGATGACTTTGAAGATTCAATTGTAAAACGTAAAAACATGATCAAAGATGCACAATCTGCGATCAAAAAATACGAAGGTCAGTTGAACGAGGTTAAAAACAACCGTGAGTATGATGCGATCTCTAAAGAAATTGAAATCCAAGGTTTGGAGATTCAAGTATGTGAGAAACGTATTAAAGAGTCGGAATTTGAAATAAAAAACAAATCCGAGTCTTACGAAAAGACACAAAAAAATCTGGACTTTTCTAAAGGAGAGTTAGAGATTAAAAAACAAGAATTAGATACCATCACTGCAGAGACTCAAATCGATGAAGAGGTTCTTTTGGCGAAAGCGGAAACGGCTTCTGAAAACATCGACGAACGTTTATTGAAAGTTTACAACAAATTGCGTGGCTCTTTCCGTAATGGTTTAGGTGTTGTTTCTATCGAGCGTGATAGCTGTTCTGGATGTCACAACAAGATTCCACCTCAGTTACAATCGGAGATCCGTCAACGTAAAAAAGTTATTATTTGCGAGCACTGTGGTCGTGTATTGGTAGATGAAGAAATAGCATCTGAAGATTAAAAAAAAACCTGCGTTAATTAACGCAGGTTTTTTTAATTTAACCTTGTGGGTTAATTAAGACCTCATCCGTAGGGATTGGAAATGTATAACGATTATCACTAAACGGAACTGTTCTACCCGTCCCAACGGCAGGCAGCGGCTGTAACCTACGCTGTAAATCTGGAGCTCTAAAACCCTCACCTAGTAACTCTATTCTTCGTTCTAACAAAATAGCATCAATAATCTTTTGCTTATCGGATAGATCTTTAAATTCATAACCTGGATTTGAACGATGGCGTATCGCTTCTAAAAGCGCGATAGCGCGTTTTTCATCCCCAACCTCTGCTTCCGCCTCTGCCACATTTAAAAGGACCTCAGCGTATCGTATTACAGGTACCCAATCTAAGAATGGTGCTATACCCCATTTTGTCAATAAATTCCATGTAGAGTTTGGATATAACGTCGTTAGCTGTGATTTTCTGCTGTCTTCACTCGGCCAGTTTGGATTGCTAAATATTCCTGTGCTTCCGGTATTTAAGTAATACTCAATATTTCCAGCATTGTAATAAAACCCCAATTGGTTCTGTGTTCCTGGCGCATTATTGGCTGCATAAGGAAAGGAGAAGATATTTTCTGCTGTTTTATAATTTTTGAATACGTCAACAATATTAGGTGCCAAAGCGTGTGTTATGCCTGATGGTGCTTGGAATGGAGCTGTAGCGGAAACCAGTTTTTTGCCTTCAACTAGCACTTGTTGGTAATTTGCCATCGCTAAGAATACCCTTGTTTTTAAGGCTATTACGGTGTTTTTATGCGCTCTAGTGAAAGCGTAATCCCCAGCACGTGGAGCTGAAATAAACTTTTCTGCATCCTCTAAATCTTTTAATATCTGCGCATAAATATCTTTTACCGGCGAACTAGGATGGCTATTGTTAGCAATTGTCGTCTCTGGATTCAATCGTAATGGTATACCCTTAGATGCCCCATTATCCAATGTGTACGGTTTAGCAAATAGTTGTATTAAGGCATAATAGGTTAAGGCTCGAATAAATTTTGCTTCACTAATAAATTCGGACTTTTCAACATCTGTAATAATCCCTTCTTTTACCAACTCAATATCATGCAGAAATTTGTTTATTCTATTAATGGTCAGATAGCCCTGAATCCAGAAGTTTGCAACATACGTGTCGCTGGGGTCGTTGGTAAACATATAAACACCAAAGCCCGTAACCACGTTATTGGTTCGATTTATAAATTCATCCCCTCGGATATCGTTGTAGATCTGATACCTGCCCGCATAAAAATTTCCATTTTTTAAAGAAGCATATAAACCAACCGTCTGTGCTTCGATACGCGCTTTAGTATCCATGGATACATCTTCAGGTAAATTTAAAATCGGTGGTGCATCTAAGAAATTTTTACCACAAGACCCTAAAAATATGGATGCTGTTAAAATCCCTAAAAAACAATATCTGCTGTATTTTCTATAAATTTTCATAATGTGCTAATTTTTTTAATTTAAAAAGTTACGTTTACACCAAAAGTGAAAGCCCTTCCGTTCGGCATTGCGTTACGCTCGATTCCAGACCCAATATTTGAATTTCCATTGGAGGAAATTTCAGGATCTACACCTGTATATTTAGTAATAATAAAGGCATTGTTTACAGAGGCGAAAACACGTAAATTGCTAATTCCTGATCGTCCTAATGCGGATGTTGGCAATTTGTAGCCCAAAGTGGCGGTCTGTAAACGTAGAAAATCTCCCTTTTCAACATTTTCTTGGATTAAGAAAGCTGAACCATTTGAAATATTGTCGCCATATATAGCCCTAGGGATATCACCATTTTTATTTGTTTCTGTCCATGAGCCTAGAACATCTGTTGAATTGTTCCAGATACGTTGGTCGCGAAGACCTGCACGTGAGCCATTATAAATGTAATTCCCTCCGGAGAAGGTAAAATTAAGTGCGGCATCAAAATTTTTATACGCAAAGGTATTATTGAAACCACCATACCATTTTGGAAGTGTATTCCCTAGCATAATCGCCTGATCTGAGATGCTATTTACAGGAGTACCATCTAATAATGTCCAAGTCGATTCACCGCCAAGATACTGAAACTGTACTTTACGCCCCTCTCTATCGACAAAAATACGCCTTCCGTTTTCAGGGTTTATTCCCGCGGTTTGTATGCCATAAATCTGAGCGGCCGACGAACCCACTTTTGTAATATTTGTTAACTCTAGGGTACTGGTGTAGCTTAATAATTGGTTTACACCATCAGCTAAGGCTGTAACTTCATTTTTATTAATCGAGAAATTTAATGAGCTATTCCATTGGAAGTTTTCCTTGCGTATAGGCGTAGCATTTAAGGTAAATTCCCATCCCCTGTTATACATAGATCCTACATTCATCAAGATACTATTATCTGGTATGCCTTTCGATGGTGTTTGCGGTACGTCGAGGATCAAGTTGTCAATATCTTTTCTATACCAATTTATTTCGGCAGAAAAGCGGTTGTTTGGTAAAGAAAATTCCAAGCCAATATTTTTCTGACTACTGGTTTCCCATTTCAGGTTATCGTTTCCTGCTTGGTTAAATACAAAAGCATTACCACCGCCATAAATTGTGGCTCCATAGGTGCTATAGGCCGCGTAAAGTGCGTTTAGGTTTCCATTTCCGACGCGTCCCCAGCTACCTTTAAGGCGCATCGTAGGGAAAATATCCCCTAGGCTAGAGTTTTTGAAGAAATCCTCTTCCGATAGGGTCCAACCTACCGATGCGCCACCAAAATTACCCCAACGGTGCTTTGGTGATAATGCGGAATTTCCGTCTCTCCGGTAATTACCACTAATAAAATACTTGCCTGCATAGTTATAGTTAATAGATCCTAAATACGCTTCGAAAGCTTGAAGTGTTAAATCATTACCTGCAGCAGCGTCAATGGTAAACGACCCTTGGAAATGTGTGAAAAAATCGTCTGCAATATTTTGGCGTTCTGCACCCCAGTTATCGGATTTTGTTTTCTGGGCATCATTACCAATAAGGATGTTAAAGTGGTGTTTGTCAAACGATTTTTTGTAATTTAAAGTATTGATAATGTTCCAGTTGTTGATTTTTGCTGCGTTATTGTAGGCCTGTCCCATAACACCAATACCATCTCCTTGTATAGGATTCCAGAATCGGTTGTTATCCGTATTCCGAAGGTCCCAGGTAAAGTTAGTATTAAAAGTTAATCCTTCAAGTAGTTTTAACTGCGCTCCAATTGTTGAAAATAAACGGTTTGTTTCTGATTTGTTTTTATCCAAGTCTATTAGTGGCATAGGGTTGGGAAAAGTGGGTTCTAAAACATTATTACCACTGCCAATTGCTGCCCCATTCAAATAATAAGATCCATCTTCGTTGTAAGCAGGTACATTAGGAGACTGTGCTATAGCAATACGTGCTAAACCGGAATAAGCAAACGCACCCCCCGTAAAGGAACCGCTATTAGGGGCATTATTCAAAGAGTTTGTATAGGCGAGGGTAGCGTTGAACTTCAGCCAGTCTGTAGCTTTATGTGCAATATTAAATCTTCCTGATTTACGGCTAAATTTATTTGCCCTAAGGATACCTTCCTGCTCAGATAGTCCTGCCGAGAAGTAGTATTGAGTTTTTTCAGTACCTCCAGATAGCGTTACATCATGATTATGAGAAAAACCAGACCTATAAACTTCTTTATACCAGTCTGTTTCAATCATGTTGCCCTTGTCGTCATACATCGGGAAGAAACCACCTTTGGAGGGATAACTGCTTTCAGGAAGCGAGGGGGAGAGCTCCCGTGCATTGGCAATGGCCTGGTTTTTATAGTCCATATACTGCTGAGCATTTAAAACTTTCGGCAGTCTTACAGCATGGGTTACCCCAACCCAACCATTATAGGTCAATTTAGTAGATCCAGATTTCCCTCTCTTTGTAGTCACGACCAATACCCCTGCGGCAGCCCGAGAACCATATAAGGCAGCCGATGCGGCGTCTTTTAAGATGTCAATAGATTCTATATCGGCTGGGTTAATATCTGCTAAAGGGTTGTTTGCAGCAGCATTTTCTGAAACATCATTAGTGGATACAGGAATGCCGTCTATAACAACCAAGGGAAAGGAACTTAATGAAATGGAGCTTAAACCCCTTACGCGGATCACAGGAGGGTTGTTTAATAATCCTGTGGCTTGCACAATGTTAACCCCCGCAGCTTGCCCAGTAAGTCCTTGACTAAAGCTTTGTAAGGGGCGCTGGGCTAATTTTTCGCCACCCACCCTTTGGGATGCGCCGGTAAATTCTTTTTTAGTTAATACCGAATAACCAGTTACAACGACCTCGTCTAAACTCTGATCAAGGGATAACAATCTTACGGTAAGATTGGACTGACTGCCAAGTTTTACCTCTTTACTTTTGAAATTTATGTAGGAAAAAATTAAGGTATTATTTTTGGATGCAGAAATGGAAAATTTACCAGAGGAATTAGTCTGTGTGGCGGTGTTTGTGCCTAAAATGGAAACAGTTACACCAGATAGCGGCCTGCCGTCGTCGTCTGCAATAACATGGCCTTGAAATAAAATTTCTTGTGCATAGGCGCTTATATTAAGCCCAAATAGCACCAATAAGATACTTAGAAGTTTTTGTTTCATATGTTTGTTTAGTTAGTGAATAAAAAAGCAATTATGGGGGAATAGCTTTTTTAATCTGGTTAGTATATTTTATTTAAAATATATTTGAGCAATTCTAGAGTTTGCACCTTAAAGAACTTTTTTTAATTGTAAAAACGGTAGTATTTATAATAAATAGCGTTTTATTAACAATAAGTCCTTTTTATTTCCTGCAAGATAACATTATATTTTCTTTATGTCAATATTTTTGACTCTTTAAATTAATTAATTAGCGGTATTTTGAGTGTATTTTGCTTTTTTTGTTCAATTTTTAATGCTTATTAATGCAATATTATTGTAAAATAGGGTGTTTTATCTCAAATTATTTATAGAATACAATATATTTGTATAGTTAACCTGAGAATTTCAATATATATGTTTCAAAAAGCAACCCGTTTATTAAGTTTTGCCTTGGCTCTAGGGTTTTTCGGCACTGCTGCAGCGCAGGAGGAGACACTTTTACTCCGTAGCCCTAGTATAAGTAAAGACCATATTAGTTTTGTGTATGGGGGTGATATATGGATCGCCGATAAGAATGGAAAAAATCCAAAGCGTTTAACGACAAATCCTGGGGTAGAAATGAACCCAATTTTCTCTCCTGATGGAAAACAGATTGCCTTCACGGGTAATTATGATGGTAATACGGATGTGTATACCATTCCGGTTTATGGCGGTGAACCCAAAAGGATTACTTACCATCCTGCTGCAGATTTGGTAAGAGGCTGGTTAAATAATTCTGAAGTGTACTTTCAGAGCACGCGGGAGTTTCAGTATTCCTTAGGTGCTCGTTTGTATAAAACAGGTTTACAGGCCGAAACTTCAACGCCATTATTGATGCCTGAGGCTTATCAGGGTTCGTCATCGGCCGATGGAAGGTATTGGGCATATATTAAAAACTCGGACCCTACGGAGCGTGATAGGGTGGCCTTCAAGCGGTACCGTGGTGGCGGTATGCCTTCTATTTGGATCTTTGATACCAAAACTAAAAATGTAGAGGTAATCCCGGGTGAGCGTTGCAACGATGTAAAACCGCTATGGTTGGGGGCTAAGGTTTACTTTCTTTCCGATAGGGATAAGATTGTAAATATCTTTAGTTATGATACCCAAACAAAAAAAGTAGAAAAGCTTACCAATTATACGGATTACGATGTTCGTACGTTACATGGTGTCGATAATGAGCTGACTTTTGAGTATGCAGGGCGTTTGCATATCTTAAACGTTGCCAATAAACAGGTTAATACCTTAAAAATTTCGGTGCATGCCGACCCGATGTTTAAGCGTACGAAGTACGAGGAGATGAAAAATGATATCCGCAATTTTGATATTTCGCCGACAGGGCAGCGGGCATTATTTGAAAGCCGTGGTGAGATATTTTCCGTTCCTAAGGAAAAGGGCGATGCCAGAAATATTTCTGCTTCTCCGGGTAGCCATGAGCGCTTTCCGGCATGGTCCCCTAATGGGAAATGGGTTTCTTACCTTTCGGATAAAAATGGTAAATATGAATTGGTATTGCGTGATCAGAAGGGAACAGAGGCGCCGACTTATATTAATTTAGGTACGGGTTTATTTTATTTCGAACCTGCATGGTCGCCAGACAGTAAGAAGTTGTTTTATAATGATGCGCACCTTAATTTATATTACGTAGATGTAACAACCAAGCAGGTGGTTTTGGTAGATTCCGATAAAATGGCTTCCATTACTGGGCGTACACGTAATCATTTTGAACCTTCCTGGGCATTTGACTCCAATTGGATAGCCTATGTAAAGAGCCTGAACAATGGTGTGCGTGCCGTGTTTATGTATAACCTTACCAGTAAACAAACGCATCAGATTACGGACGGTATGAGTGCCGTTGCGCAGCCGACTTTCAGTCGGGATGGCAAATACCTGTTCTTTACGGCTAGTACTAATACAGGGCTTACCAATTCGGGATTACATATGTCGGCCTATGAGCGCAACCCATCGTATAATGTGTATGCCTTTATTCTATCGAAGGCTACACCTTCACTCTTCAAAAATGAAAGCGATGAAGAGACTGTGAGGGAGGATAAAGCTGCCGATGAAAAAAAAGATCCTAAAACGGAAGACAAGAAAGATGCGCAGAAAAAATCTTCTTCTAAGGGGGGGGCTAAACCTGAAGAAAAACCAAAAGCTGTAGAAAAGAAGCTGGAGGTTGATTTCGATGGTATAAATAGACGTATTGTGGCTTTACCGTTACCAAGCGGCTATTACCGTCTGGATGGTTCGGTTGAAAATATATTGACCTATCAACGTGCTGGTACGATAGGTGCGTATGATTTAGCCAAAATGGAGGATAAATCTTTGGTCGAGGGGGCACGTGCGTTTCGTGTTAGTGCTGATGGTAAAAAAATGCTTTACGCCAGTGGGCGCGATTTTCATATTGTAAATGCCGGGCAGAAGCCTGCACCTGGTGCAGGCAAGCTAAATATCGATAATATTAAATTTGAGGTAGACCCTGCGGCAGAATGGGAGCAGATATTTAATGAGGTATGGGCTATGCAAAAGGAGTTTTTCTACGTAGAAAATATGCACGGCGCAAATTGGGAGGCTGTAAAGGCGAAGTATAAGAAGTTTCTGCCGTATGTAAACCACCGCTCTGATTTAGGATATTTGTTAAATGAGATGATGGGCGAGTTGGTTGTAGGGCATGCCTATATTTATCCTGGAGACCAGCCGTCGTCGCCATCGGTGAGTACGGGGGCGCTGGGTGCTGATCTTGAAGAGGTGAATGGGGTTTATAAAATTAATAAAATATTTACGCGCCTGGATTGGAACCCTTCCTTTAAAGCGCCTTTGGCAGAGCCTGGTGTTTCTATTTATGAGGGTAATTTTATTGTCGGCGTGGATGGTGTTAATCTTGCCTTGGGTAATAACCTTTATAAATTGTTGGAAAATAAGGTGGGTAAACAGGTGGTATTGCACCTAAACACAAAACCTAGTTTCGATGGCGCCCGCCTAGTGACGGTAAAACCAATTTCATTCGGCGATGAGATTGAGCTGCGCCGTATGGATTGGATCGAATCGAATCGTAAAAAAGTCGATGCGTTAAGTAAAGGGCAAATTGCTTATGTGTATATGCCAAATACCGCACAAGAGGGGTATACTAATTTTAATAGATACTACTTCTCGCAGATGGATAAAAAGGCCCTCTTAATCGATGAACGTAATAATGGCGGTGGCTCTGTTGCCGATTATGTAATCGATTTGCTTTCCCGCGAGCTTATCGCAGGGTGGGGGATTCGTGATGGCCGTTCATTCACGACACCAGGAAATGGCATTTTTGGCCCTAAGGCTATGATTATAAATGAAAATGCTGGCTCAGGAGGTGATATGATGCCTTATATGTTCCGCTACCGTGGTATAGGTAAGCTCGTTGGTCGTACAACGATGGGAATCTTAGTGGGTATTTCGGGGTATCCACCGTTATTGGATGGCGGTAGTATTACATCGCCGAATTTCGGCGTTTACGATCTTAAAGGCAATTACATTATCGAAAATGAAGGTGTGGCACCTGATATTTTTGTAGAGCAATTGCCAAAGGACCTTCTGGAGGGGCGCGATCCACAGTTGGAGCGTACGGTAAAATTACTTCTTGAAGAGATTAAAACTTATCCTTACCAAGAGGTGAAAAAACCTGCAGACCCGATTCGGGTAAACTAAAAAAAATAAAGTTAAGGGGTGGGCTTTCTGAAAAGATAGCCCATTTTCTTTTGATCGGTTTTTAATTTTTATTTTTAACACATGATTGAATATATGAAGGACGATAAATCCCCCTGGGCATCCTTGGGGTTGTTGTTAGTTTTAACGGTTATTTGTAGTGTAGCAGCACAGTTCGTGGTTATTCTGCTGGGGCTTTTAACTAGCGGCAGCTTGCATGCTGCGCAGCAGGATGGGGTTGCTGTGGCGGCATTTACGGAAAAACCATTTTTTATGTATGCCTTGTTGGTCGCCAGCTCATTCGGTACATTTTTACTCCCTGCCATAATATTGCAGCTGCGCGAGCCTTTCAGGTCGTATTTTCCGACAGAAAATAAGGGTAACCTGGGGTTTTATGTCTTAGCTGTATTGCTATTGGTGGCCTTTGGCCCCGTGATGCAGTGGGTAGGTGCGTTAAATAGCGAGATGTCGCTGCCTCCGGGTTTAGCAGGTATTGAAGCGTGGATGCGCGCGCAGGAGGATAAAATGGCTGTATTGACGGAGCAAATTGTGATGGTAGATCATGTCGGGCTTTTGCTGTCGAATATTTTAGTGATGGCGGTTGTGCCCGCAATTGCCGAGGAGTATTATTTCAGGGGCTCCTTAATGCAAATTATTCAGCGTTTAACGCATAACCATCATATTACGGTGTGGTTAACGGCCGTTATTTTTAGTGCAATACATGTGCAGTTTTTTGGTTTCTTTCCGCGGCTAATATTGGGTGTATTTTTTGGGTATATGTTTGTTTGGTCTCGAAATATATGGGTGCCCATATTGGGGCATTTCGTCAATAATGCTACCGTAACGGTTATTGCGTTTGTCTATACAAAGCAAGGAAAAACATTCGATGACCTACAACATAATGAGACCTATTCAATATTTGTGTATCTTGGCAGCTTAATTATTACGGGCGCTTTGGCGTTTTATTTTTATAAAAAATCAAAACAACAACAACAGATTATTCATGGAGAAAGGTTGGATTAAATTACGCACATATACCAATGCGTTGCAAGCAGAAATTGTAAAACAAATGCTGGAGGAAAATGGTGTTCCTGCCGTTTTATTGAATAAGCAAGATTCTTCCTATTTATTTGGCAAAATTGAACTCTTTGTCTCGGAAGAGGTAGAGCAGCAGGCTTTGGCTTTACTTGAGGACAGTGAAATAGAGACCGACGGAGGGGATGATGTTAACTAGAGCGATTACAGGTTTTTTCTTTATTGCCGTATTAATTGGCGCCTTACTTTTGGGGGAGTATTCTTTTGTCGCCTTTTTTAGTTTTGTCGGCATATGGAGTATGTATGAGTTTTATGGTATTGTTCGTTCAGACCAAGTGCAGCCCAATGTAGTTTTAGGTTTGTCGGCCGCTGTGACACTATCCGCCAGCATAGGGGCTTATTTTTTGTTGGATACCCCATTGCAGTTTATCTTTTTAACGGTACCTTTTGTATCTTTTATTTTTATACGTTCGTTATTTCAAAAACGAGCACTGCCATTTCATGACCTTGCCTATACCTTTGCAGGTGTTATCTATGCCTGTGTGCCCTTTTTATTTTTCGTGGCTTTAGGTTTTATTCAAGGTACCTACAATTTCCAAATCCCCTTAGGTTTTATGGTTATCCTGTGGGCCAACGATACTGGCGCCTACCTGTCGGGAAGAGCGCTGGGAAAACGCAAATTATTTGAGCGTATCTCTCCCAACAAAACATGGGAAGGCTTTATTGGAGGGGTGTTATTTGCGATAGCATTTGCCATGGGCTTAGCGTATTATTTTGATTCCTTACCGACATGGCAGTGGGCTACGGTTGCTTTATTAATTGCGGTGTTTGGAACCTTGGGCGACCTGGTGGAGTCTATGCTGAAGAGAAGCCTCGGCGTTAAAGATTCTGGCCATATTTTACCGGGGCATGGTGGTCTGTTGGATCGATTTGATGGTTTGTTGGTTGCAGCACCTTTGGTGTATGTATTTTTAATCCTCGTACAGTGTTATGGAAATTAAAACAGCGACATTTGATTTTTTAGCTCGCCTGAAGGAGAATAACAATAGGGAGTGGTTTCAGGAGCATAAGGCGGAGTATGATGCTGCGCATCAGAATGTTATTGCTTTTGTAGACGCAGCCATTGCCGAGTTGGCGCAGGTAGATCCTCATATAAATACCGATATTAAAGCCTCAAAATGTCTGTTTCGGATTTATCGCGATGTACGGTTTTCTAAAAATAAATCGCCCTACAAGAACTGGCTTGCAGCGGGTATATCTGTCGATGGCAGAAAGCTGGATGGCCCAGAATATTACCTGCATATCGAGCCGAATAGAAATATTATTGCGGTGGGGTATTGGATGCCCA
The DNA here is from genome assembly GCF_049319645.1 of Sphingobacterium sp. Mn56C. Classification (NCBI taxonomy): domain Bacteria; kingdom Pseudomonadati; phylum Bacteroidota; class Sphingobacteriia; order Sphingobacteriales; family Sphingobacteriaceae; genus Sphingobacterium; species Sphingobacterium sp. Mn56C. The sequence goes on along the minus strand of NZ_JBMOUC010000002.1, from coordinate 482,635 downwards.
AAAAGGAACATTTAGATGCCATCCGTCAAGAAATAGATTATAATTATAAGGCCTTTGAAGAAGCATTGCAGCAGGGCGGATGGACTGTTAAGGACTTATCTCAAGAGGATAAGCTAAAAAGGCCACCTGCTGGATACGCTGCCGATGACCCGCATATCGAAGTTTTGAAGTTAAAGAGTTTTATCCTGCAGAAGGAGCTCTCCAATGCGGAGATGTCTTCTCCTGACGCCATACAGCATGTTATGGCGATTTGTAACCGTGTGTTATCTTTTAAAAAGTTTATACATCAGGCTATCGATATATAGTGCTAGCAAGCACATGGCACAATCCATCTGCTTGCTCCTATATTTTTTATTGGGGCAGGCTGATTTTACCCATACATACAGCTGGCGCATTTTCCAATAACGCCACGTGTTCAATATTTCCTGCCAGTGTTTCATTGGCGAGTACCGAAAATAAACAAGCCTCTTTGGCGTCGGGGTTGATGCCTAATTTACTGATGCTACTTACTTTAATATGCGGTAATCCTGCCTTTATATTTTCCATCAGCAAGGGGTTATGTAGCCCCCCTCCACTAATATAAACAGCTATAGCGTCCAAATCTTTTACGGCAGCCTGTATACCTTGAATGATTGCTGTAGCGGCGAATGCATTTAAGGTTGCCATAACATCTGCATGGGAGAGTTGCGTAGTCTGTGTCAATTGTTGTTGCTTTTCGAGGTAGCTGAGGTTAAAAAGCTCTGGCCCCGTTGTTTTGGGGAATGGATAGCTTAAAAAGCGCTCCTGCAATAAGCCCGCTAGTAAAACAGGGCATACCTGTCCCTGTTTGGCCAGGGTGGCATCTTCGTCCATTTCTAAGCCAACATATTTTAACATATATTGGTTCATCAGGGTATTTCCAGGGCCTATGTCTGAAGCAAATGCCTGGTGTGCCGATTCTCTTTTCGGCAGGAAGGTAAAGTTGGCTATTCCGCCGATATTCAATAGAATACGGTTTTCTTCGTTGTCGCTAAAGAGCAAAAAATCGCCATAAGCAGCCAATGGTGCCCCCTCGCCGCCAGCAGCAATATGTTTCTGGCGGAAGTCTGATACCGTTATAATACCCGTCTTTACGGCAATATGATCGCCGTCGCCAATCTGCAGGGTACCATTTGGCAGCGAGAAATCTTGGGTTAAGATTTGTGGTGCATGGAATACCGTTTGCCCATGACTGGCAATGATATCAATCGTGTCCGGAGGTATTTTCCAGCGTTTTAACGCGTCCAAAACTAGCGATGCATGCACTAATCCAACGTAGGCATGTAAGCCTGTTAAAGTCTGCTGGTTGCAATTTTGTTTCGCAAATACCTGGCGTATTTGCGTTCGGAATGAGGCCGGGTAGGGCATAGTTACAAACTGTAAAACCTCTACTTTAGTATCCCTTCCTGCGCCTTGGATTTTACACAAGGCAATATCCAACCCATCCAGTGAGGTTCCCGACATGAGACCTATAATATATCGATGGTCTTGTTTTGCAATACGATAAAGCTGCTGTATATGCCTGTTCATAAGCTAAAATTACACATATATGCTTTTGGTAATGTCAATGGATAATGATATTTTTGGAAAAAAAGATAAATATGAATTTTCCAGCAGAATTGAAATACACGAAAGACCACGAATGGGTTCGTGTAGAGGGCGATGAAGCCGTAATTGGTATTACTGACTTTGCTCAGCGTGAGTTGGGCGACATTGTTTTTGTAGATATTAACACAGTCGGAGAAGAGGTAACAGCTAATGAGGTGTTTGGCACAATTGAAGCCGTAAAAACTGTTTCTGATTTGTTCATTCCAGCTACAGGTACTGTTTTGGCTGTAAATGAAGCAATCGATGCTTCTCCAGAATTGGTAAATGCCGATCCTTATGGGGAGGGATGGATTATTCGTGTTAAATTAGCAAATCCTGCGGATGTAGATACGTTATTGTCGGCAGAAGATTACAAAGCCGAAATTAATGCATAAATAAAAAACCCGTGTTTTTAGCACGGGTTTTTTTTATGTCTATGGTAGGGCTTAGACTTATTTAAGTTTAAACTCCGCCGTAGAAGATACTTTGTTACCTTGAACTTCAATAACAGTATTTACAGATGAAAATTTGGTAGAAAAGGTTTTAGGGTCTAAGATATAATATCCCTTAACATTTCCTAAACTGTTACCAGATTCGTCTGTATAGGTACCTTCGATATTGATTTTATAACCCTCAGCAGTTTTTTCTGCAAGGGTGTTTTTTGTATTTCCTTTCGCATTTAAAGCGGCCAATTCAACATTACTTTCCCAGGATTCGCCAATAGCAATAGGGTGCTCTGGAAATGATACCGTAATATTCTGCATGCTCGATTTATCAAATGCCTGTTCGGAAACATTAGGGAAATCAATCTGTGTAACCTTACCTTTTTTATCCATCGTTAGGGTAAGTGCATTTTCCAATAGAGGTTTCAACTGCGACGCCATCATTTCCTCCATTTGATTGGCAGGTTCTTTAGACGAATCGTAGGCCATATTAATTATTCCCGCATTTACATCCGCCGTAACCTTAGTATATTTTGTTTCATACTTAATGCTGTTGTCCGAAATATCAACCGCAGTCATATTCATGTTCATTTTCATGTCCATAATTAGACTTTGTGCACCTTCAATATCCGTCTTTAGCGTCATCTCATAAGGAATAACCTTTCCTTTTTCGGGGTTTAATTTAAAGTCAATTTTTTGCTGAGCCTGAGCCTGAACAAACACAGTAGATGCAATGAATAGGGTAGTAAAGAGTTTTCTCATTTTATGTTTTTTAGATTTATATAAATATCGAAAAAATAATAGCTAAGAGATTCAAAGCTTAAATCTCTTAGCTATTATCTTACTATATATTAAGCAACACCTAAAATAAAAAAAGCCAGCGAAATTTCGCTGGCTTTTTTTTTATTTTTTGATGTAAGTAACTTCTTTTACAGCTTTTATTACCTTTTCCACGCTAGGTAATGTCGCTTCAACTAAGGTTGGGGCATAGGCTAATGGCACATCCGCAGATGTAACGCGTGTAACCGGAGCATCCAAATAGTCAAATGCATTTTTCTGAATATGGAACGATATTTCCGAAGAGATAGAAGCCAAAGGCCACGCTTCTTCAACAATAACCAAACGGTTTGTTTTCTTAACCGACTCGATGATTGCCGGGAAGTCGATAGGGCGTACTGAACGAAGGTCGATAAGATCTACACTGATGCCTTCTTTTTCCAATTCTGCAACTGCAGGGATTACTACACGTGGAAGCATTTTCCCGAAAGATACCACCGTAACATCTGTACCTTGCTGTATGACGTTAGCCTTTCCGATCGGTAAGTAATACGGTTCTTCAGGAACTAAACCTTTATCTCCGTACATGACCTCAGACTCCATAAAAATAACTGGATCTGGATCGATAATCGCTGATTTCAATAAACCTTTAGCATCGTAAGGGTTTGATGGAACAACAACTTTTAATCCCGGCGTATTTGCATACCAGTTTTCAAAGTTCTGGGAGTGCTGTGCTGCAAGTTGTCCCGCATTTCCAGTAGGGCCACGGAATACGATAGGGCAAGAAAACTGACCACCCGACATTTGACGAATCTTAGCTGCAGAGTTGATCACCTGGTCAATAGCAACTAATGAGAAGTTAAAAGTCATGAATTCAACAATAGGTTTTAAACCGTTCATTGCTGATCCGATAGCGATACCTGCAAAACCTAACTCGGCAATTGGTGTATCGATAACGCGTTTAGCGCCGAACTCATCAAGCATACCTTGACTTACCTTATAAGCTCCGTTATACTCGGCAACTTCCTCGCCTAATAAAAATATAGTTTCATCTTTACGCATTTCTTCGTTCATAGCTTCACGAAGCGCTTCTCTGAATTGTATTTCTCTCATCAGTTTTAAAATAGTGTCTTTTCAAAGTGAATATGCAAAACTAATATTATTTAACGACATTTCGCAATCTAAAAAGCAGTTAAATGGCTATTGGTTTGTCATTTGAAATTAAGGATTTAGCACCTTTTTTAAAAAGCTTTGTATCCAAATGTTCAGATTTTTTATGGACAGTGGAATGTTCCATGTCGATTTATCACGTTTTTCAACATAGTTTGAAAGGGCACGTATCTGAAGACAAGGAAGGTTTTCCTGCTGGCACACATAAAAGACAGCAGCACCCTCCATGGTTTCAATCTGTATATTTTGAAATATAGATTTTACGGCTTCAATAGAAGCCTCCTTACCATGCACCTTATTTACCGTTATGCCCTGGCATGGGGGTAAGCCCGTGTCCAAGCCTGCATACTGTTTTGGGGTGTAGGTCGATTCGCCAAACCCTAACTGCACTAATGTTAAGAAGCTGTCGCCGTCTTCCGCTCCCAATTCAGCAAAGGTATCCTTCGTAATTTCTACGACAGTACCTAAAGGAAAATCCTTATTAAAGGAGCCTGCTATACCTACATTGATAACAATATCGGGTTTGTAAAGCGCTAAATATCGGCCTAAACTATAGGCAGTGGCGGTCATTCCTACGCCGGTAATAAGGAAAGGAATTTGCACACGTTCTAAAAAAGGGATGCTACTGGCTATTTCTTCGCGTGTAGCGGCAACAATCAAAGGCTTCATTTTCTTTAGTTTTCAGCTGCTAAATTATAGTTTTTTAAGGTATATTTGCCATTATGATACATATAACCCGACGTGAACGATTTTGCGCAGCACATAAACTTTACCGTGCCGATTGGTCGGTATCGAAGAATGAGGCTGTATTTGGCTCTTGTTCCAATCCAAATTGGCACGGGCATAATTATGAATTGTTTGTAACTGTTAAAGGTAATATAGACCCTGAAACGGGTTTTGTAATAGACCTGAAAACAATGAAACATATCATAAATGAACAGGTTATTGTAAAGGTAGATCATAAAAATTTAAACCTCGATGTAGATTTTATGCAGGGGAAAATGGCATCAACGGAAGTGATTGCTGTGGAGATTTTTCATGTGCTGAAACCATTTTTTGATAAGGAAGGTGTCCTCTTGCATAGCGTAAAGCTGCACGAAACGGAAAACAACGCTGTCGAATATTTCGGCGATTAATCACAACATATAACATATAAAAATGAGTAATCCTACGGATTTCAATGAAGAAGTGGATGGTTATAAAAAAATAGACCTCTATAATAGTGCTCAAGTTGAACGTATTGGTGCACACTATACAGACATCCTGGCGGCTATTGGTGAAGATCCACAGCGGGAAGGGCTTTTAAAAACGCCCGAGCGCGTTGCTAAGGCCTTGCAGTTTTTAACCCATGGGTATAAAATTGACCCTTCGGAAGTCTTAAAAAGTGCGATGTTTGAAGAAGACTACAGTCAAATGGTCGTGGTGAAGGATATTGAGGTATATTCTATGTGCGAGCATCATATGTTGCCTTTCTTTGGAAAAGCGCATATCGCTTATATCCCGAACGGTCATATTGTTGGGTTAAGTAAGATTCCGCGTGTCGTGGATATTTTTGCCCGCAGGTTACAGGTGCAGGAGCGGTTAACAAACGAAATTCGCGATTGTATACAAGAAACCTTGAACCCGGCAGGAGTTGCCGTTGTCATCGAATGTAAGCATATGTGTATGGCGATGCGTGGTGTACAGAAGCAAAATTCGGTAACCACAACCTCAGCATTCACGGGTGAATTTCAGAATGATGTTACAAGATCTGAATTTTTAAGGCTTATAACCGCCTCGTTACATTAAAAAAAATATACCCTAAAAATGGGCTGTTTTGCTAGCAAAACAGCCCATTTTTTATTTTTATACGCCTACTTTTCCGAGTCTGCGTAACAAATCTTTGAAAGAAAAGTTTGATTTTTTAAAAATAAGTTCTGTAGATTCGCAGTTATGTTTCAAAATGAGGAAAAGGTAAACGTCTATTTAGAAGAGACTTGTGATGCAGAGGGTGCTTTGTTAAAGTCCATAAACAGAGAGACTTATCTTCGGGAGACAATGCCACATATGATGTCTGGGCATTATCAAGGCAGAGCTTTGGCAATGTTTAGCAAAATGGTTGCGCCAAAAAAAATTCTAGAGATAGGTACTTTTACCGGTTATGCAACGTTATGTTTGGCGGAAGGTTTACAAACTGATGGGGTATTGCATACCATTGATATCAACGAGGAACAGTACGAGCGTGTATCGGGTTACTTCGAGCGTTCGGCATATGCCGGGAATATTCGTTATCATATTGGGGATGCCTTTGAAATTATACCCACACTAACAGGTGATTTTGATTTGGTCTTTATTGACGCAGATAAAAAAAGAAACTTGGTTTATTACGATATGTTGATAGATCGGGTTCCTTCAGGTGGAATTATTTTAATCGATAATGTGCTGTGGAAAGGAAAGGTGTTTGACGATAAACACGACAGCCAGACTAAGCAGGTTATCGAATTAAATAAAACTTTGGCAAATGACAGTCGTGTAGAAAAACTGATTTTGCCAATTCGAGACGGGCTTTTTGTGTTACGCAAAAAGTAATTGTTGAACTAAAAAATAGATTATGCAAAAGTCATTAGTAAGCAGAATGTTGCTTATACTAGTATTGTGCATCGTATCGATATCATTAGCTTTGGGACAAAAGAAATTTACCCCTAGCAGCTATATCGAGAAGCACAAGACCGTTGCTCAGCAACTAATGCGAGAAACCGGTGTCCCAGCATCGGTGATTTTAGCAGTCGCTATTCATGAAAGCGCTTACGGCAACAGTCGAATTGCCACATACTTAAACAACCACTTCGGCATCAAAGGTAAAAACAACAGCAAACAAATTCGTTCGGCGTACAAGGGTTATGGATCTGTTATGGCCTCCTACAACGACTTTGTTGATTTCTTAAAAAGACGTAAATCTACGCAAACACTTTTCGACGATTATCCTGCACAAAATTCTTCCGCTTGGGTCAAAGGGATTGCCCGCTCGGGGTATTCCGCAACTAAGGGCTGGAGTACGCAGGTATTAAGTACAATCGATCGCTACAATCTAAATGATTTTGATGTAATTTAGTGCTCAACATATAATTTATTTGAATTGTAATGAGAGCGCTAGTTGTATTTTTTATGGTTATAGCATTGCTATCTTCTTGTAGTAGCAAGAAGCGTACGGTATTAGCTAATCCGAAACATTCTTCTTCAACCTGGAAAAAGCCGGATAATAGACCTGCTGGTGGCGGTAGAGCTGGAGGGACAATCTCGGGGCAGCATTATATTGAACGCTATAAGGATATTGCAATTCGCGAAATGAACCAGTATGGTATTCCTGCCAGTATAAAATTGGCACAGGCCCTGCTGGAGTCTGGAAACGGAAATTCCTATCTTGCGAAGGAAGCGAACAATCATTTTGGTATTAAATGTGGTGGTACATGGCGGGGCAAATCTGTGTCGCGAGCCGATGATAGCCCTAATGATTGTTTTAGGGTGTATGATAATCCTGAGCAGTCTTTCAAGGATCACTCTCAATTTTTATTGCGTAAACGGTATGAGAAGCTTTTCTCCTTAGCCAAGAACGATTATAAAGGTTGGGCTCGCGGGTTAAAGGATGCAGGCTATGCGACAAACCCACGATATCCGGAGCTACTTGTCGATCTTATCGAACGGTACCAATTATACCAATATGACCGGGCAGAGAGCTTTGTGGAACGCGAGGTGCGCGAGCATAAAGTTGAAACCGTTATTGAACAAAAGATAGAAACAGAACCTCCTGTGGCTGCAGAACAGATAAAATCGCCTGTAGCTATGGTAATTCATCAGGTAAAAAACAATGACACCTTATTTAGTTTGGCGCGTCAGTATAATGTTACAATAGATCAAATTAAGCAGTTGAACGGCATGTCGAACGATAATTTGGCTCTCGGTCAGCTTTTAGTGATTAGTAAATAAGCGTGAAAAGTTGTTAAACCGTATATAGTTAGCGTGTAAAAATGTAGTTTTACATTTATAATGACTAAACATTCGGTATTTTTTTTTACTGTTTTATTTTATTTACTATCACTATCTGTTTATGCGCAGGAAGCCGTGGAGGGTATTGTCTTCGATAAAGACAACAAACTACGGGTCGCTCATGTATTATTAACCAACATTAATTCGGGGGTTACGGTATATAACAATTTGCGGGGCGAGTTTTCCTTGCCTATGCATATAGGTGATCGTATTGTTATTAGTAAAGATACTTACCATAAGGATACCATTGAATATAATGGGGATAAAATTTTAATTATACAGTTAAAAAAGACCGCCATACATATTGCTCCTGTAACGATTATAGCGAAAGAGAGCCCTGAAAGAATATTTGAACAAAGACGTGACGAATATAATACCGCCTTTCGTTTAGCAAATCCAGGAGACTACCTTAGCGTTGGGCCTACAGGTGTAGGGCTTAGTATCGGTGCTATATATAATTATTTCAGTAAATCGGGGCGGAATGCCCGCCGACTGACGCAATACTTTCAACGGGAATATGAAGAAAATGTAGTGGATTTACATTTTTCAAAACCCCTGGTGAACTCAGTTACAGGCCTCGAGGGGCAAGCTTTAGACAATTTTATGGTCCGTTACCGGCCCTCTTATGCTTTTGTTATGCAGGCGACAACCTATCAAGTGATAAGTTATATAAAATCTAACTACGAATTTTTTAAATTTGTGCCATATATAAAACCGTTGCCCGATTTAAATAAGTTTAATATTGAGCCTTAATACTAGCATTTCTATGAATAAAATTTTACTTTTTTTTATGACTGCTGCTGTAGCGTTGTCTGTGGGGACTGCTGTGGCGCAGGAAAATTTAAAGGAACTCCGTGAAAAACCGGATACCCGTATCCTTAATCAAGATACAACAAAAGATATCCGTATTAAACAGATAGTTATTCCTATTCCTAAATTAGGCCTGGAAGTTAACTATTGGAAACACTGGTCAAAATTTGGTATTAATGCCAACCAGGCTACCTTTAGTGACAACTGGAGCGCCGGTGGGGTAAACTCCATTGCAGTGGGTGGAACAATTTGGCATAAGTCGGAATATAATAAGGATCGCTTTAACTTTACCTCAGAAATCGATTTAAGGTATGGTAAACAGCAGGTTTGGGATAATAAAAAAGAAGAAAAAAGAAAGTTTTTAGCTAAAAAGAATAATGACCGTATCTTCTTTGATAATAAGCTTGCCTATAAATTTACAGATAGATGGGCGGTTTATTTTGCCCTAACGATTGAGTCGCAATTTGATGTGGGTTATAAATACGATATCGATAAAGAAACACGCGAAGAAATAATTGTGGATACGATATCTGCATTTATGGCTCCCGGATATTTTACCGAATCCCTGGGTTTGGAGTATAAACCCGATAATACATTCTCCTTACGCTTGGGTACGGGTACAGCGCGGCAGACCTTATTGGCAGATAGCCGAATTGCACCCAAAGAAAATGAAAAAGAAGTGTATGGTGTGCAGCCGGGAAAAAAATTCAGAAATGACCTCGCCTTTCAGATAACAGCAAATTTGGATAGAAATCTGTCTAAAAATTTGAACCTTAAAGCGCGTTACAACCTATTTGCTGATTATAAAGATATCACTGATCCCGATCATCGTTTAGATGCTACATTAACCGCGAAAGTTACAAGCCTGGTAAACGTTACCCTTACAGGGATATTGGTATATAGATCGCAAGAATCAAAACGCATTCAGTATAGCCAGGCGTTGGCATTGGGCTTAATCTATGCATTGCCAAGATAATAAAGAAAATTGATAGACTAAATATAGGGGGAAACGATGGGAAGAACGTCGCTATGCTGGGTATTGTTGCTGCTTTTAGGAAGCAGCTGTGGAACATCAAGAAAAACATTGGTAGCGCCAAAGGCGATTCCGATGAAAGATGAGGCTAGGGTAGAAGAGCTATCGAATGCTAAGCTTACCACAGAGCCGGTTGCTGAGGTTAAAAGTCCTTTACTGCAGGAAGCTGCGGCAATCAAGGCCGAAATGACGCCCGAAGAAAAGGTCGCTGAACAAAGGCGCACAGGGGTTAATAAAAATGCCGATTGGGCCAGTGCCGTCCATTATGACCTGCGCAAGCCTAATTTTGTTATTATTCATCATACGTCGCAGAACAGCACCGCGCAAACTATACGTACCTTTCAAGTGCCCCACTCGAAGGTTAGTGCGCATTATGTTATCGGCCGTGATGGGCAGCTCGTACAAATGTTAAACGATTACGAACGTGGTTGGCATGCAGGACGTTCAAAATGGGGGACTGTTACTGATATAAATTCCGTGTCTATCGGTATAGAGCTCGATAACAATGGTCGAGAGCCATTTCCAGATGCGCAGATTAATACCCTGTTGGTATTACTGGAAACCCTAAAGAGCAAATACCTTATTCCGCAGTTAAATTTTATTGGTCACGGTGATATTGCCCCGACGCGTAAAGACGACCCTTCTGTATTGTTTCCATGGAAAAGATTGGCGCAAAAAGGTTTTGGAATCTGGTACAACGAAGAATTTCTGGTAGACCCTCCTGCAACGTTCAACCCGATCGATGCCCTAAAGATTATAGGCTACGACATGAGTAATCCAGATGCCGCTATACGCGCCTTTAAGCGTAAATATATCGTGACTGAGGTAAATGGTACGCTTACCACACGTGATAAAGCCGTACTATACGATTTATATAGGAAATATTATTAATCGTAAGACGATGCACCATATGTAAGGTCCGCAGTCTCGAGGCGGGCCTTTTTTATGTAGTTGTATTTTATCTTAGTGGTTACTGCTGAGCGGCTGTTTCGATTATGTTGAGGAGATGAAGCGTGGTTTTAAAAGTTTTTGTATGCCCATAGCGATCACAATAACGGCAAAACAACCGATTGGATTTAACCACAAGAAGGGAATAAGATCCGCCTTAAAAATCCATAATGCAAAAACTATAACCTCCGCTAAAAGGGCCGCCATAAATACCGCCTTGCCACCGATTTTCTTAAAATAAAAAGCAATTAAAAATACGCCCAGTATAGTGCCGTAAAATAAGGAGCCTAAAATATTCACCGCTTCCAGTAAGTTGCCGAGTTTATTCGCATATAAGGCTACGACTACCGTAAAAATACCCCAACCTAAGGTAAATAATCGAGAAGCCTGTAGGTAGTTTTTATCGCTGCCATCGGTATGGATAAAGCGTTTGTAAATATCAATTACCGACGTTGATGCCAGCGAATTAATGGCACTAGCTGTAGCCCCCATCGAAGCCAGCATAATAATGGCGATAAGTAAACCAATAAAACCTTTTGGGAAAGTGGAGGTAACAAAGGATAAAAAAATGTAGTTGTTGTCGTTGGTATCTGCATGAGGGTCATTTTCCTTGATCAGGGTAATAACCGCTGTACGAAGTTTATCGTTTTCTTTGTTTATAGCTGCAAGCTGCTCGCGTTTACTATCGATTAATACCGTATTGTCGGCAGTGATAGCCTGTTTTAGTTCGTCAACGGTGTTATTTCTATGCAGCGTTAACTGCTCTTGCTGCTTCAGGATCTGATGATAAGCATCCTTATGAAGGCTATTTTCCAGCTTTTGTATTTCTACACGATTAAAGAATAAGGGAGACGTATTAAATTGGTAATAAGAAAATACGAAAACACCAATCAGCAGGATACAAAATTGCATCGGAATTTTAAGTAAGCCATTCATCAATAAACCCAATCGGCTATCTCGAACCGAGGAGCCCGTGAGGTAACGTCCTACTTGGCTTTGGTCTGTACCGAAGTACGATAGCTGCAAGAAGAAGCCACCAATTAACCCGGTCCATACCGTGTATTGGTTGTCTAAATCCAAGCTGAAATCAATCGCCTTCGTTTTACCCGATTTGCCGGCAATATGCAGTGCTTCGGAGAATCCAATTTCCTGTGGGAGTAGGTGTAGCACCATAAAACCTGCCCCTAACAATCCGGCAAAGATAATGGCCATCTGTAAAAGTTGGGTGTAGGAAACGGCTTTTGTGCCACCATAAACGGTATACAATATAACAACAGTTCCGATTACCAAGGTGGTGTAGCTGGTGTCAATCTGCAATATTGTCGATAATATGATGGAGGGAGCGAAGATGGTAATCCCCGTTGATACGCCGCGTTGTATAAGAAAGAGTGCTGCCGTTAAAGCCCTTGTTTTGATGTCGAAACGTTTCTCTAAAAACTCATAAGCAGTAAATATTTTTAACTTATGAAAGATGGGGACAAAGGTTATGCACAGCACAATCATGGCTAAAGGGAGCCCAAAATAAAACTGCACAAAACTCATACCCGAAGTAAAAGCCAATCCCGGTGCCGCTAAAAATGTGATCGCACTGGCCTGCGTTGCCATAACCGATAAACCGACATTATACCAGGGGAGGGATCGATTGCCGAGTAGGTAGCCATCGATATTATGGATATTCCTGCTCTTGAATACGCCGTAGGCGACAATCAAAAGCAGGGTTATAAAAAGTACTAGCCAATCTGCAGTACTCATGCGTAGTATTTCGTGAATAAATACATGAAAAGGATGCATACCAGCAGCCAAACGATGAGCAGTATATAAAACTGTCGCCAGCTGCGAATATATGGAGGCAATCCCTTATCTGTCATGTGATTTTTGAGGTAAAAGAACATTAACGAAGAAAATAGCTAGAATTAATCCACCTACTAATCCACCTACAATACTTAAAAAAGTGCCTTTTACAGCGAAAGAGATAATTGCGCCAAAGATAGTTCCGATTAATATAATCAGACCTTTTGCGTTGATTTCTTGTGATTCGTTTACTTGATTTGCCATGATTGAGTTTTATATTACTTTTCTTTTGTCAACAAATTTACAAATAATCTATAAGCTCCGGGCACTCCAGCAGGTAATTGTCTAAAAAAGGATAACGAGGTATAAACAAATTTACCCTTACCGTAATTCGCTATCAGCAAAGCTCCATTATGGTAAGGCTCCCCTTTGTCGTGTATTTGTAAAGGGCTGCGGTAGTTTTTATCTATTTGCTCGGCAAAGTAAAGTCCACGCTCCTGAATCCATCCCTCAAAATCCTGTGCGGTGATTTTATTCGGATAATTAAATGCCACATCCTTAGCGTCGAAGGTTAGCGGCGAATTTTCTTCGGTTACCCGTTCGCGACCTATCGCAAACGGATAGGGGCCAATTTTTTGGGCGTTTATCCCCCCGTTTACGTTATATTGATACAGGACTACGCCCCCCTGTTTCACGTAATCCAGCAACAGCGCTATTATCGCCTCGCTCTGGGGCTGTACATTAAGAAAACGTACCCCTACAAGTATAGCGTCATACTGCTGTAAACTATTAAAGTCTATTTTTTGAGGGTCTAAAATAGTCGTTGTAATGCCTATATGTGTTAACGTATTTGGCAACAAGTCGCCCGCCCCCATCAGGTAAGCTACTTTTTTTACGGGGTTGTTAAGCTGCACATTTTGACAAGTTATGGTTGCAGCAGGAAACCAGGTTATAGCAGGGATATGGTCATAGGCCAAGGTATGCATAGCAGGTAAAGGCATGCTGTCTAACATTAAGCTTACAACAGCCTTTGTACTGGTATCGGCAGACGGTTTAACCTGTATTTCTTTAGTCAGCGTATTATGCTCGGAAAAGTCAAGCGCCAGAACTGCAGGCGTAACCGTCCAACCCTCAGGCTGTGAAACCTTAATTTGGTATCTTTTAGTGCTCCTGCTGTTATTGGTAAAGTTGACGGTGACCGTTTTTGCTGTCGCGTTTGTATTTAGCAGCATAGTCGATGACAAGGATACGGTTACAGGCGGAACGATTGCCAGAGGCTGATAAACCTCTCCTCGAACAGGATCTACAAAACGATAATGAACATCGAATTGACGGGTTATCTCCTCGCCGTTAATGCGGAAAGTAAATGCTACGGCAGGCTTATCCGGATTGGTTGGGTAGCCAATATTTTTATCGTCGATAACAAATTTACCCTTTGCAAGTGGTTTTTCTAACCAATAAGGCTGTGTGCTTTTGGCCCATAGCTGCTGTACCTGGTCTTTCCATAGGTTGTTTGTCGACAGCCTGCGGTTTACGGGTGTTTTATCTACCGTTAAGAGCTCTACCTCAATATTAGGGTTTCTTACAATTGCTTCTAGCTCTACTGTAAAAGGCGTATTTAAAGGGTAGTAAGCCGCGTCCGTCGTGGCGTCGACCCATATTCCAGCACAGGCAAATATAATAGCGTCTATTTCTACTGTTTTTTGCTTTTTCCAATACGCATCATCTATATTTTGAATTAATTTGCGTAAGGCAAATAAATCGTTTATACTATGCTGCGGACTGCTGGGGTTGTATTCATTGCCTATTTTCGTTATTAAATCGCTGATAGGCTGGCTATTTTTAATCCTTTTCCAGGAGGTTTCGATACCCTCCATAATATCCACTGTGGCTTTATCGCCATCCACATCGGCAAAATATTCAATGCTCGAGCCCCGGGTACTGGCGCTACCAAAACCCTGACTTTTATGTTGGGAGCGGCTATGAGCCGCAATTTCACCATACGATTGTCCTAAAAGGCTGTTGTAACCGCCAATGTCTACCTTAAGTTGATCTTCTGCGGTATTGTTCATTCCGCCGTAGTTGGCGGTATTCCACAAAAGCCTTTTAGCCTTCCATGGCTTTACCCACTGTAGTTGTTCCTTAAATCTCGTTGGGTCTGCGGCAGCAATAAAGGCCTCATGCGACAGTATCGCCGATGCCTGGTGATGGCCATGCCCCCCTCTTTTATCGGGCGGAAAGCGATTAATAATAATATCAGGTTGAAAGTTCCGGATTATCCATACCGCCTCCCGCAAGGTATTTTCTTTATTCCAGAAGTCGAAGGTTTCGTCATAAGTTTTGCTAAATCCAAAATCGTAGGCTGAAGTAAAAAACTGCTCCCCTTTGTCCAAAGAGCGTGCGGCAAGCAGCTCCTGTGTGCGTATTAAACCAAGCGCTACACCCTGTTGAGTACCTATTAAATTCTGCCCCCCATCGCCACGCGTTAAAGAAAGATAAGCCGTACGGTAATTGCGTTCCTGTGCCAGCCATGCTATTAAACGTGTGTTCTCATCGTCGGGGTGTGCTGCGAAATATAATACAGAACCTAAGGTATTCAGTTTACGGATACGCAGTAGTATTTCGCTGGAGCTGAGTGCAGCCTGCTGGGCAAACGATGGAAACAGGAAAAGTACATATAGAATAGCGGTGAAGATAGATTTTTTAACCATTTTATAAAGTTAGTAATTAGGCAAGATAAAAATTAACAAAAGAAGCTGTCCATTTCGGGGCAGCTTCCTTATCAACAATTAAAAATCTTTTAGTCTTAAAACTGGGCTTGGTTCGGCTATTTACTTCGTATAACTTTTTTCAAACACAGCTGAATTAAAGTGTAACATTCAACTTTAGTAAAAATACTATTAATACAGGTAATTAAGACTATATTGCTGCAAAATAATTTTCCACATTTTTTCAGTTCTGCACATTGCTAAGGTCTGCAGAAACCACTATTTATCTATAGAGCCAAGCACACGTTGCATAAATACATTTAATGCTTCTTTTTTCGGTGTTCCCGATTTAATCAGCGCATTCACTTCAATTGCACCGTACATATTTGAAATCAATTCACCAATAACATCTAGCTCTTCATCTTTTAAAGAGGGAACTTCCGTCAATGCTTCCAAAGTTTCAATGGTTTCCAATACAAAATCAGCATCATTCTGCTCAATAAAGTCGGTTAAGTGTTTAATTACTGGTAACTTCATTTAATAAATCTATTAATCCATCAATCTTATTCGTTTGAACCTGATTCACCAATTTGCCATCTTTAAAGGCAGCAAAAGTTGGCAGGTTGTTTACATTCGCCAATTTTCTAGACTCCGGAAATTTCTCGGCGTCTACAAGTACAAAAGAAACATTTTCATTTTCGCCAGCTAATTTTTTGAATTTTGGTTTCATAATGCGGCAATTTCCGCACCACGAAGCTGAAAATTGTACTAATACGGTATCGTTGTTGCTAACAACCTCCTGCAAGGTGTCGCTTTCTAATTCTTGTAACATAGTATTGTTTTTTTGAAAGAGGCGGAAGGATTCCGCCTCTGCGTAAGGTGTAAAAAAATATTAGTTCATCGATAGGTATGAAGCTACACCATCGCGTGTTGCATTCATAGCTTCTTTTCCTTCTTCCCAGTTTGCCGGACATACCTCACCGTGCTGTTGTACGTGTGTGTATGCGTCTATCAAGCGGATATATTCTTTAACGTTACGGCCCAATGGCATATCGTTTACCGATTCGTGGAATACACGACCCGTTTCATCGATAAGGTAAGTTGCACGGTACGTTACCGCTTCACCTTCAACCAATGTACCATATTCAGGGTGTTCCACTTCTTGGATATCCAAGATGCCTAACACGCTAGATAAGTTACGGTTTGTGTCTGCAATAATAGGGTATTCTACACCTTCGATACCCCCATTTTCTTTTGCTGTATTCAACCACGCAAAGTGTACCTCATTAGAGTCTACAGAAGCACCAATTACAATAGTGTTACGTTTTTCGAACTCAGGAAGAGCCTCTTGAAACGCGTGTAACTCTGTAGGACATACGAAAGTAAAGTCTTTAGGGTACCAAAACAATAAAACTTTTTTGTTCTCTTGTTGTGCTTTTTCGAATACATTTAAAGCAATGTAGTCGCCTAAATGGTCAATAGCATTAACGGTAATGTTTGGAAATTTTTTGCCTGTAAAGCTCATAATATCTTTCTTTTTGTGTGATACAAATGTACGTTTATTATTGTTAATTAAACATCAAATTTACCTATGACATATCTACAAAATCTATATAATATTGCTACCTGCTATAGTGCATATCTATATGCAAGCTGTTTTATAAAAGAAGTTTTGGTAAGCTGCAGTCAGAATAATACATTTGTGCTTAGGATGGCCCCGTAGTTCAACGGATAGAATAGATGTTTCCTAAACATTTGATAGCAGTTCGATTCTGCTCGGGGCTACATGAATCATAAAACGGTCGAAATCTTAAGGATTTTGGCCGTTATTGATTTTATAGATAGGCATTAAAAGCCTGAGATGTTTAGCTACTCCGCATAGGGGTATTGCCGACCGTCGAAAAGTCTTTCCAAAGCCTTCGGTTCAATCAGTTGTCCTTTAAAAGATGGGTTTACATCCTCTATAGCTTCCGCAAAGTCTAATATACCCATTATTGCCATTTGCATATCAATTTCCGAGGGGTAAGGAGGAGGCAAAATGGCATTTTTCATTTTTATATTACGACAATTATGTATGGCAACAAGGTCAAAGTAAATATCAATTATTCGCGTAAAGTTGCTTTTAATTATAATTGCTGCATGTATTGTTTCTTTCCCTTCTTGTGGTTCTCCAGCTTTCTCCCAGGCATAGGTAGAAGTTATAGTTTCGTTGATAAGCCTTTCAATTTCAAAGTGTTTTGAGAAGAGGACGTCAGGGTTCCAAGAGTTTGTTGCTGTCGACATAGGTAATAAACGTATTTATTGTATTAAAAGTACTATTTTTTGTAATGTAATAAATACGGTAAACCGTAAAGACGCATTGTTTTTTGATTTACTAATATTATTTGCAATATCTTTTTTAGTAATTTAGCCCCGTTGCAGCTGTAATGCTGTATTTATATTTAATATATAGAAGGAGAGAATGTATTACATAAGATTTAATAGCTTTCTGCTAGGTTTACTTGTGATGTTGTTTTTGGCTTGCAATCCACAGCCTAAAGCTGTAGTTGTAGATAATGAGATAGAGGATAGTGTCGTGGTTCAGGAACCTGCACCGAAGGATGCCATTTACGATAGTTTGGGAGACCTGCTGTCGGAGATAAAGATAAATTTAAAGGCTAATGCAGAGCAGCAAAAAGACTTCGTTGATGGCAATATACCATGGATCAGTATTGCTCATCCGCAGAAAGAAATCGCCCAATTAAAAGATCCTGATGAGGTAGTTATAAGCGATAAGAAAGTAACGCTAGTAGTCGATTACCCGCTAAATACCCCAGCAATTCTAGAGCTTTCAAGCGAAACAGGGTTTACCCGAAAGAGCTTGATAGAGGAAATTAGCAAACATTACCACGAAATATACCGTATAGAAGAGGAGACTGCCACAACCAAAACGGTACCTATTGATCAACGCACTGGCTTAACAAACCGTAATCATACCGACGGCAAATATGGAATCTATGGCCATGATTTGGTCGATTTAGAGCTTAGCGCAATCGAAGTTTATAAAAATAAAGAAGGAAAAACTATTCTGCTGCTGGTTGTAGAATCGTAAAAAAATACACCGCAAAGGAGCACTACCAAAAGTGCTCTTTTTTTATAGCTGCTTATTACATGGAGGCTGTAATAGTCCTTTTTTTGTAAGGTTTTGTGGAAAGGTTATAATTTCTTCTTTTAGGTATAGATTTTGTGGTGTTAGGATGCGTAAAACGAACCTGTTACAGGTTAAAATCGTATTAAAATTGCCTGATATGAAAAAGATATGCTGCACAATAAGTTTAATTTTTTTAATGATCACTGCCTTTGGGCAGCATAAAAACTCGGATAAGCTGAGCTTTATATATGGTCCATCCATCGGCTATCAATACCAAAAGACGAGTTTCTTAAAAACCTCGTTTTATGCGCTTACTGAAGTGAACAGTACGGATTTTCTCGCGCTAAACGGGGGTGTAAACTGGACTTGGCAAAATCGTAAAACCCATGTTATCCCAGAGCTTGCTCTGACCTACTACTACAAGCCTATGCTACTATGGCCATCGCTAAAGGCGGAGGTGACACCCTATACCCTTACTCCTAAGGTAGGGATTGGGATCTTTAATATTCTAGAAATTGCTGCTGGTTATGGTTTTGAGCTGCAGCAGAAGAAAAATTTGGAACCTATAAAAGGCTTTAATTTTTCCGTAGGCTTAAGTGTGCCGCTTAATTTTCATTTTAAATAGTCCTTTTCGTCTCCAAAAAATCTAGTTTTTCCCCGGCGCTGTTATTTGCGGGCGGTTGCTTTGTTATTACACATCATTCTAGCCCTAATTTATAGGTTGCGCTGCTTATGTTTGCGCTGCTGTGAGGGCATTGGATGCGGACAAGGGTGTTCGGTAAGAAATAATTATCTCGAAGGCGGCGCGCTAAAATGAAGCGCTACATCGCTTCTTTTAGTCCGCAAAGCCATTACTCCATGGAGGCGAAAACGGTTTAAGATGCGCTTTAGGGCATTAAAAATCAATTGTCATAGCCTTATTACTTCAGGTTCTTTTATAAGTCGTTTGTGGGTCAGCTTTTTGGTTTAATGCTATTAATTCTTTGAAAATCAGCAAAATAATGCTAAATTTGCCTCCTGTTTTGGGTCTGCTAAAATTTATGCAAAGCTAATTGTTTGAAAATGAAAAAAATATGTTTAACAAATGCGTTAAAATATTTTTAAACTTCATTTAAAAACAATAATTTTGCAACCCCAAATATATGGTTGAGGAGAAATTATATTAAGAGTAATTAGATATGACTAAAGCAGAAATTATTGCAGAGATCTCTAACAAGACTGGTTTAGAGAAGGTTGATGTTCAAGAAACAGTAGAGGCGTTCTTCAAAGTTGTAAAAAATGCAATGATAGAAGGAGAAAATGTGTATGTTAGAGGGTTCGGAAGCTTTGTAGTGAAGAAAAGAGCGGAAAAAACAGCGCGTAACATTTCGAAAAATACAGCTATTATTATCCCTGAGCACTTCGTGCCTAGCTTTAAACCTGCAAAAGTTTTTGTAGAAAAAGTTAAAAATGGCAATAAAGTAAAAAAATAATTTAATTTCGCCTTATGGTTAATACCAAGCAAATACTTGTCGTAGGTTTAGTTATCGTTTTAATGGGTGCACTGTTGGCGCAGCCTATTAAAGGTTTGGTAGACAAAAACAAGGGGGAAACTTCAGCTACGGCAGAAAGTTCTTCTTCGTCTAAATATAATTTAGAATCTGTATCCGCCATGGCTAAGCAGGGTGTTAACGCTTCTTTAGCACAGGATATTTCGGCAATAGAGGCACAGGTGGCAAAAGCCGAGGGCGAAGCTAAAGTTACTTTATTACAGCAGTTGGCAGCCAAGTGGGACGATGTGGCAAAACCTATTCCTCAGGGTTTCATTTATGAAGAAATGGCAAACATTTCTCCGAAGCTGGAATACTGGTTGAAAGCGGGGGATGCTTTTCGTGCTGGTTATACCAATTTGCAAGACACAGCAATGGCATCCGTATTAAATACAAAGGCTATTGAAACGTATGAAAAGGCTATTGCGTTGGACGGCAATAGCTTAGCTGCGAAAACGGGTTTAGGCGCTGCCTTGGTTACAGGATCTAACAATCCAATGTCGGGTATTGCCCTATTACGCGAGGTAGTGGCAGCAGATCCAAAGAATGTTGAAGCAAATAAAACCTTAGGTCTATTCTCTTTACAATCACAACAGTACGATAAAGCTATTGATCGCTTTAAAACTGTTGTTGAAGTTAAGCCAGATGCCGAAGCTTACTTTTATTTGGCAACAGGTTATGAAAAAATCGGTCAGAACAATGAAGCCATTGCTGCATACAAAAAAAGCAAAGAAATGGCTGCAGATCCGACTTTATCTCAATACATCGATCGTCAGATTGAAGGGTTGAGCAAAAAATAATTAACAAAATTTATTCATTTTAAAAACATTAAAGCTATGCCAAGCGGAAAAAAAAGAAAAAGACACAAAATGGCTACTCACAAACGTAAAAAACGTTTAAGAAAAAATAGACACAAGAAAAAATAGTTCTTGTGGATAGGCTAAAGGGGTTTTTTACCCAAAAGGCATAATACAATCTATGGAAAATATTTATTTTTCCATAGATTGTATTTTTTTCATTAAACAAGGTTTTTATGTTTCATAGGGATAAGGTAGGCTGATGCGCGAGGCATCACGATTATCCCCTAATTTTGTAGCTGTTGGTAAAGGAATTAATTATCGATTCTACCCCTGAGAATGGGGTAACTATTGCTTTACTACAAGATAAGCAGCTTGTTGAACTAAATAAAGAACAGGTAGGTAATAATTTTTCTGTAGGGGATATTTATCTTGGCAGAATAAAAAAAATTATGCCTGGTTTGAATGCAGCTTTCGTAGATGTAGGTTACGATAAAGACGCCTTCTTACATTACCTCGATTTAGGACCACAGGTACAATCCTTACTTAAGCTTACACGTGTAGTAAAAAATGGCAGCCATCAAGAGAGTCTGCTCAATAGTTTAAAGCTTGAAAAAGACATCGATAAAGCAGGAAAGATTTCTGAGGTTTTAAGCCGGAATGTCCTTCTGCCAGTACAGATTGCTAAAGAACCTATATCCACCAAAGGCCCGCGATTAAGCTCGGATCTTTCTATTGCAGGACGCTTTGTGGTGTTGGTTCCTTTTTCAAGTTCGGTTTCCATTTCCAAAAAAATTAAAGGTAGCGCAGAACGTACACGCCTTAAAAAGATTGTAGAGAGTATAAAACCTGCAAACTTTGGCGTAATAATTCGTACAGTTTCTGAAGGTAAGGGAGTTGATGAACTCCAGAAAGACCTGCTAGACTTAATTGCTAAATGGGAGCTATTTACCAAGCGCCTTAAAAATGCTGAACCGCCACAGAAAGTATTGGGTGAAATGGATAGAGCATCTACTATTTTGCGCGATATATTGACAGACGAGTTCACTCATATACATGTAAATGACCCTGTTATATACGAAGAGACAAAAGCGTATGTGCAGGAGATATCGCCAGAACTGGAGAAAATTGTAAAGCTCTATAAACACAAAGAGCCTATATTTGATCATTTTGGTGTTGAAAAGCAGATAAAGGCGTCTTTCGGTAAGACGGTTAACCTACAGGGAGGTGCATACCTGGTAATAGAACATACCGAGGCATTGCACGTTATCGATGTTAATAGTGGCAACCGTATTGCGAGTAAGGAAAATCAAGAAGATAATGCACTCTTAGTAAACAAAGAAGCGGCGCGAGAAATTGCACGACAATTGCGTTTACGTGATATGGGGGGTATAGTTGTAATCGACTTTATCGATATGCACAAACCTCAGAACAGAAAAGAGCTGTATACGTATTTAAAAGAATGTATGGGCGAAGACCGAGCGCGACATACTATTCTTCCGCCAAGTAAATTTGGCTTGGTACAAATCACACGTCAGCGTGTGCGTCCAGAGATGAGTGTAGTGACATCCGAGAAATGTCCGACTTGTGATGGTACGGGAGAAATTAGATCTAGCATTGTATTGTTAGATGATATTGAAAGTAATTTAAGTTTTATTCTGGAGGAACAAAACGAAAAGGGAATCTCCTTATGTGTGCATCCCTATATCGACGCCTACATTAAGTCGGGTTTGTTGTCAAAACGAGTAAAATGGTTTTTTAAATATGGCAAGTGGATAAAGGTAAAGCCTGTTCCATCTTACCATTTAACAGAATTTCATTTCTTCAACGCCAAAGATGAAGAGATTAAATTATAAAATAAAAGCCTGCGCAACATGCGCAGGCTTTTATTTTATACCTAATACTACTAAAAAAATCTCAAAAATGATGGCTTAGTCTAAGCTCAATTCTTTCTCTTTATTGATGAGGTTAGCAATACTTGTGTCGTTCAAAATCTGCAACATGGCATTGCGCACATCCACAAACGTATCGCGAATACCACAAGCATGTTCTTCATTACATTCGTCGCAAGATCTATAGAAGTTAAGACTTACACAAGGCAACAAAGCAATAGGGCCATCAATAAGACGCATTACCTGCGACAAGAAGATGTCTTCAGGTGCTTTGTTTAAGCTATAACCACCACCAGCACCTTTTTTAGAGTATAACATGCCTGCATTTCGCATCTCCAAAAGAATCTGTTCTAAAAACTTCTTTGGGATACGTTCTTCTTCGGCAATCTTTACAATCTGCATAGGCTCTTGGCCATAGTTTCTGCCAAGTACCATTAGCGCCTTAATAGCATATTTCGTTTTCTTAGAAAGCATATTTCTTATATTGTAATGTCAAAAATACGAAATATAAATTGAATTCACTATCGTTGCCCAAGAACCTCAGGGATAGGTTTTCCAATGTTTCCGTTCGGTTCCATAATATGCAATAATGCGGAGATTGTAGGTGCAATATCGACAATATGTACCTCTCGGTTGCTTACCCCGGGTTTGATACCCCAGCCCATAAATACCAATGGGATATGCGAGTCGTAGGCCGACCATACGCCGTGGGTTGTTCCTGTAGATCGTGGTGTACCTGCATACCATTGCGGCTCGGCAATAATTTGTATTGCGCCCGAGTTTTTGCGGTTATAACCATTTATAATTTTTTCACGAATCGGAGCTGGAAGAAACATATTCTCACCCCCCTCCATATCTACGACATAGGCAATGCCATCCGTAGCCTTCAAATTTCTGATGATAGTTTTTTTAACGGCGTCGATATCAAGTTTTAAAGAATCTATTTCTTGATAGTTTAAATGCACCTGATAATTCGCTAAACTACGCACAATTTTTCCGGAACCATATTTCTCTTTCAGCTCCGTGTTTAGGCTACGTTGAATTTCGCGGGTGAATAAGTAACCGCCATTACCACGCTGGTCGGTATAATATAAAGGGTTATAAGATGCTGCGTGGTCTGCAGTAAGAAAGAACGTATAGTTTCCTTTGCCCACAGTTTTATCCAAATAAGCCAAGAAATCGGCAATATCTTTATCCAAACGCAGGTAAGTATCTTCAATTTCAACAGCAGAAAGCGAGTATCGGTGTCCTACATAATCTGTCGAAGAAAGGCTAACACATAAAAAGTCGGTGTTATTACTCGGGTTTTTACCTAATTTTTCATGCGCTATAGCCGCTTTGGCAAAATCCAACGTCAACGTATTGCCCTGCGGCGTAGTTTTTATAAGTTCATAACCAATATCTTTCATCAACAGGGAGGTTTTTCTTGGGAATGTCGGTGATTCCTCTCCCTGCCATTTACCCTCATAAATATTGTCGTCGGCAATACTGTTGGTATAGGTTTCAATAGGATACAAAGTATTCCAATCTTGTTTTAGGTACTTGTCGGCCAGTTTTTGACGGTTAAACTGCTGCACCCATTCTGGCAGATTTTGCATGTAAAAAGTACTGGAAATCCAATCCCCAGATTTACCTTCAAACCAGTAAGCAGCATCTGCAAAGTGACCTGCAGGAAGAATGCCACCCCGGTCTTTAATAGCGATACCGATAACTTTAGATTTAAAATTGGTGCCCAATTTCAACTGATCGGTAACCGTCGAAGTCAATAAATTTCGTGGCGATTGTTTACCTTCTTTTTCTGTGGTACCAACACCTTCTACATTTTCGTCTTCCGTACAATACATTTCCTGGCCTGTAGCCTGAACGATCCAATCGTTGCCTGCAATACCATGAATCGATGGCACGGAACCTGTATAAACCGAGCTGTGCCCGATAGCGGTATAGGTAGGAATGTAATTAATGATGGTATTCTCGCAGGAGAAGCCCTCTTTCAGGAGACGTTTAAACCCATCATTTCCATAACGGTCAGCAAAGCGGTATAAGTAATCCCAACGCATTTGGTCTACCATCATGCCTACTACCAATTTGGGCCTTTCAACTTGTGCCATAGCCTGGTTTCCCAACAAAAGTGCCAGGGCTAAAGAGTACAGAAAGTGTTTTTTCATATTATAAATTATGCTAATTATGCGCTAAAACTACTTTTTTTCGAGGTGACTGCTTAAAAAATGTCCCGTAAAACTTTCTTTACAAGCAGCAACCTCCTCTGGAGTGCCCGTAACAACCACTTTACCACCTTTCTCACCCCCCTCAGGGCCTATATCGATAACCCAATCGGCAGATTTAATCATATCCATATTATGCTCGATGACCAAAATACTGTTGCCCAAATTTATTAAGGCCTCAAAAGATTTCAGCAGTTTTCGGATATCGTTAAAATGCAAACCTGTTGTAGGTTCGTCGAAGATAAATAAGGTTTTCTTCTGATTATTTCCCTTGATTAAAAAAGACGCTAGTTTAATGCGCTGTGCCTCACCACCCGAAAGGGTGCTTGAAGATTGTCCAAGTTTCACATAACCCAGACCTACATCCTGTAGGGGTTGTAGTTTTGCCAACACTTTGGGTTGGTCGGCAAAAAATAATAAGGCCTCATCTACCGATAAATCTAAAATATCGGCAACAGATTTCTCCTTGTACTGTACATCCAGTACATGTTGTTTAAAACGTTTGCCGCCACATGCTTCACAGGGTAAAACAATGTCGGCCATAAATTGCATTTCTATTTTTACCTCACCATCTCCTTGGCAGATATCACAGCGGCCACCTTCCACATTAAAAGAAAA
Source organism: Sphingobacterium sp. Mn56C (assembly GCF_049319645.1). Taxonomy (NCBI): domain Bacteria; kingdom Pseudomonadati; phylum Bacteroidota; class Sphingobacteriia; order Sphingobacteriales; family Sphingobacteriaceae; genus Sphingobacterium; species Sphingobacterium sp. Mn56C. The sequence continues at coordinate 457,139 of NZ_JBMOUC010000002.1, read as the reverse complement.
TGCGGCGGGTTTTAATCCACCGGCTTTGGCAGCCGGGAGATTGGCGTATAAAGCACGAATCTCGTCCCATGCTTTTACATAAGTAACAGGGTTTGAACGCGACGACCTTCCAATAGGGTTTTGATCGACCATTTCAACCTGCTCAATACGCTCCATATCCCCTTCAATACCATCAAACTGCCCCGTTTGTTCACCGTTGTAATTTCCTAGAAACTTCTGTAATGCAGGATAAAGAATACGTTTTACCAAGGATGTTTTTCCTGATCCAGAAACTCCTGTTACCACGGTAAAAACATGCAATGGAAAATCTACCGTTACCCCATGTAAATTATTCTCGCGTGCGCCCTTTAAGGTAATGTATTCCTTCCATTTACGGCGCTGCTGCGGCACCTCAATTTCCAGTGTGCCGCCTAAATATTTTCCGGTAATGGATTTTTCATCTTTAATAATCTCATCGTAGGTCCCCGCAAAAACCAGCTCGCCACCATGTATGCCAGCCTCCGGGCCAATATCTATCAAGTAGTCTGCAGCTTCCATCATCTCCTGTTCGTGCTCTACCACAATAACGGTATTACCGATGTCACGCAGTGATTTTAATACACCAATTAAGCGCTGTGTATCCCGTGGGTGCAAGCCGATGCTAGGCTCGTCCAACACATAAATCGAACCCACCAACGAACTACCTAAAGAGGTTGCCAAGTTGATGCGCTGTGACTCACCACCGGATAAGGTATTGCTTAAGCGGTTTAAGGTAAGATAACTCAAACCTACATCACATAAAAACTGAATACGATTGGTTATTTCTAATAGCAGACGTTTTGCAATAATACTTTCATTCTCCGTTAAAGAAAGCTGCTGGAAGAATGCCAATGCCTGATCGATTGGTAATAATACTAAATCGATAATAGACTTCCCATTAATCTTAACATATGCAGCATCCTTACGCAAGCGACTGCCTTTACATTCCGGGCAATCTGTTTTACCGCGGTAGCGAGACAACATCACCCGATACTGGATCTTATAGGTTTGTTCTTCCAGCTCAACGAAAAAATCGTTTAAGCCTTTAAAGTACTTGTTTCCGGTCCACAACAATTGCTGTTGTGCCTCGGTCAAATCGCTATAGGCACGGTGAATGGGGAAGTCAAATTTTAGGGACGAGTGCACTAAGGCCTCTAACCAAACCCCCATTTTTTCGCCCCTCCAGGGAGCTATTGCCCCTTCATAAACCGATTTACTTTTGTCGGGTATAACAAGGTCAGGGTCTATACCGATTACTTTTCCGTAACCTTCACATTTGCGACAAGCCCCAAATGGGTTGTTGAAACTGAAGAAATTTGGAGAGGGCTCCTCGAAAGTAATGCCATCTAATTCAAATTTTTCCGAGAAATGGAGACGTTTATCGTTAATGACCACAAAACATTCACTTTTTCCTTCGAAATAAGCGGTTTGTATCGAGTCGGCAATACGTGTTGCCGTATCTTCTTCACCATCCAGGCGTATCCTGTCGATAACGATTTCAAGTTCTCCGGCTTTAAAATTTTTATTGGCAACAGTTTTATCCTCCAATAAAGACTCAATCTTTTGTATACTGTCGTGGAAATTAACACGTACAAATCCTTTTTGCAAAAGTAAAGACAACTCCTCCTTAAGTTTTCGGCCGTTTATTGGCTGTAGCGGACTTAATAGTGTTAATGTCGTATCGATAGGGTAGTTTAATACACGATCTACAATAGACGATACCGAGTCTTTAGTAACGATATGGCCTGAAATTGGAGAATAGGTCTTTCCAATGCGTGCGAAAAGAAGCTTTAGATAATCATAAATCTCTGTCGAGGTACCAACGGTAGAACGCGGGTTGCTGGTAATGACTTTTTGTTCGATCGCGATGGCTGGTGCAATTCCTTTGATATAGTCTACCTCGGGTTTATTCATACGCCCCATAAACTGACGGGCATACGAAGATAAACTCTCGACATAACGGCGCTGACCTTCGGCATATAAGGTGTCGAAGGCCAAGGACGACTTGCCGGAACCCGACATCCCTGTTATTACAATAAGCTTGTTCGTTGGCAGGTTAACATCTATGTTTTTCAGATTGTTGACCCGAGCGCCTTTGATTTGAATGTAGGATTTTAAATCGTCTTCAGATTTCTTTTGCATAACTGCAAAATTAAGCATTTATTATGTCATTCATTTTTCAAGGTTTTAAATTTATGTTAAAAATGATGCTATTTGTAGCCATTCTTTTTTACCGAAAGATGTATACTCTAGGTATTCTATAAACGAAAGGCTGTTGTACGGAAATAGACCTTGTCTTTTCCAAAAGGATACCGCTTATGAATGGGGCTGCATACCTAAATCCAAGGGACAAAAAAAAATATAGTATTTATTATATTTTTTTTTATATCTTCATAATTGCTAACACGGTTTAGTTGCCTGTTAGTGTTAGAATTACAACCAATATTTATTAGCCCAACCACGTATTAATTTTATTCAGATCCTGAATGTAATGGCGTTTATATATGCTTGCATTTATAGCATAAAAAAAGAAAGGAGAACCATGAAAAAAAATTAACCTATAAACCTAGGATTCCATTTTTTAATGGAGTTGATATATATATCAACGCCTGCAGCAAACAAACAACACAACACACAACAATTAGATTAACCAAAGAATTAACTAACTAATTACACCATTATGTATGTATTTTTATTCCAGTGTCTTAAGAAGGCTTCCTTCTTAAGGAGACCTCCTGTGTACTCACATTGTTTTATCTTATTGATTAATAATTGCAATACAGTAATTAAGGTATAGTTAACTATCAATTATTAACTAGTGAGAATTACCTAAATTAACCTAAGACAAGAATTAAACGAACTAATTAACTAAAGTAACAGTCAGCATGCAATTGATATTTAATCGAAGCATTAAGAAATTATTTTTCTTAAGCATCGCCTTTGTTTGTAGTGGCATCACTCCCGGTTTGGCAGGTATACGGCTACCCGATGAGGTGAAATTATGGACAACGAAAGACTCTAATAGCAATAATTTAGACACTGTTTTCCGAGTAAATGGAGGAAGTATAAATCCCGTTCAAATACGCCACACGAGTTTGCTTCCTATAGTTTCTTTACAGCAACAGCTAAAAGCAAATAATACCGGCGTTATGGTAACGGAGCAAACCGGAGAACCAGGAACGAAGCAATACCTGTTTTTTCGTGGTATAAGCAGGCCGCTGTTGTCGGAGACGGAGGTCTACAAGAATCAACCCTTAATTGTGCTTGACGGTATACCCTTAGTAGGCGAGCACCCCTTTGCTTATACCGTACAAAATTATGATTTGCAACGTATCGGTCCAGCTACCAATCTATTCAACGGAATTAATATAGATATGATAGAATCCATTGAGGTGTTAAAGGATGTCGCAGCCACGGCATTGTATGGCCCTAATGCTGCTAATGGCGCTATTGTTATTAAATCAAAACCGTTTAAATCCAATCGTACAAATCGTATAGCCTTGAATGCCTATACGGGTTATGTTCAGCGCCCTCGGGTTACTACCATAAACGGAGCGTTTGAAAATAGTTTTCGACAGCAATTTTACGACCTCTATACTTCCAATGGTAAGAACGATAGTGGTGATCAATACCCAATTTATTTAAGTGATTCGTTGAATATGGATTATTATGGGAATTCAAATTGGTCGGATTTATATTATAACGATGGCTTTGTATACAATGTAAATGCAAACCTTTCGGGTGGGGGGCCACGAGCAAATTTTCAATTTGCCGCGGGCGTTACCAAAGACCTCGGCATCGCTGAACAGGTGAAACTGAATAAATACCATGCTACGTTTGGCTTAAATATGAAACCTATAAAATGGTTGACATTCTCTACCATGGTAAATTTCAATAAGATCGACAGGAATCGCAATAAGAGTTTAAGCGAAAGGTTTGCTCAAATGGCGTATTTTCCTGATTTATCTGCCCCGTTAGCCCCCAATAAAGAGATTTATAGTAATTACCGAAGTTTATATGATAGGGGTTTTGATAATAACCGGACGAATGTTATTCATGGTTTTGGAAAGCTGCAGATGGATTTTGGCGATTTTCATTTTGTGTCTAGCGCAATGGTCGATTACAATGAGGGCTACAGAGATCAGTTTTATCCGGAGCTTTTAATGGAAAAAAATAGTTTTGTGTCTAATTATTATGGATTTAACCAACGCGCCATACTCGAAAATAGCGCTTATTATACATGGAAACTGAACACAAAAAATGTCATAAATATTTACGGAGGGAGTACCCTTCAGTGGGAAACATTTCGGTATAATTATGCCTATGCTTATAAAGGTATAAATGACTTTATTAAAGTCAACCTTTTGGACGGGGGACTAAACCCTACGGCCTTCCAATCGGCTCTAGTTTTCAAATATTTAGATCGTACGCGCCATAATTTGGTCTCTTTTTTTGGTAAGATCGGATATGCACACGACAATAAGTTTGAAGCTAATGTGGTGTTGAGAAGTGATGGATCATCTAACGCGCAGCCGACACATCGTTGGTTGTTTACGCCTGCTATTTCTGCACGTTGGAATATTACCAATACCTACCTGAAGGATCAAAAAAGTGTGCAAGAACTTTCTGCTAGAATGAGTATCGGACGTATTGGTATTGTAAACCATTTCGATGATTTCGCCCAGGGTCCAAATTATATTTCGCAAATCGGCTTTACGGGGAACCAAACTATTGCGGGCTATAACGCTATTTCTGTGTTAGTACGACCCTACGAAACAGGATGGATAGGTTATGATATTCCATGGGCATATACGGATCAGGTAAATTTAGGCTTCGACTTTCGAGGCCATAAAATGGGGTTCTTCGCCTCTTTGGATTTGTATTTAAAAGAGTCTAAAAACCAAATTGTTAATATTCCTTCTTTTAGTGAGTTTGGCTATCGGTCGAGCTATAAGTCAGGAATGGATGTTCAAAATAGAGGTTTTGAATTGACACTGGGTATCGATCCGATTCATAAAAATAATTTTAAATGGTCAACGCGGTTAAATGTATCTCATAATGCCAATAAGCTTAAAGCTTTACCCGATGGGTTGCAGGAGTTGGTGCTCCATAATACGACCAAGCTGGTGGTAGGTAAGTCTTTAGATCATTTTTGGCTTTGGAAAAATGAAGGTAAGTACAATAGTATTGATGAAATACCCGTAGTAAACGGAAAAAGACTACAATTCAATGGTATCGCTTTAAGTCCGGGAGACCCACGCTGGGCAGATATTAACAACGATGGTACTATAAACGATGATGATCGCATACTTACGGGAAATAAATTGCCTAAGTTTTTTGGAAACTGGTACAACAATTTTACGTATGGTAAATGGGATTTAGGCCTAAATATTTACTACAATTTGGGGCGTAAAATTATTAACCAAGAGATGTCAAATCGCTTTGACTTTATCAATAAAGAAGGGGCTAGAGATATTTATGCCGTAAAAGAAATTACCTATTGGGAGAAAAGAGGCGATTACGATAAATACCCCTTATACAACCCCTGGAGCTCGGTTATTCCCTATCAGCCCAATCAGGATTTGTTCTTAGAGGATGGCTCATTTATGAAGCTACGCTCGGCTTCCCTGGGGTACAATCTTACCCATCTTATAAATGGTGAGGTGAACAACAAATACCTGAGCAATGCTTATGTCTATGTTACAGCGAGTAATATTTTCACCATTGCTTCTTATACGGGTGTTGACCCAGAGTTGGTGAACTATTCGGGCTATGATTATGGGCAAAATATGCGTTTACCACGGATCTATAGTTTAGGAGTAAAAATAGATTTTTAATTGTTAAGAGTATGAAAAATAAGTATATAGTTATAGCAGTTTTTCTTTTTCTTATCCGTTTTATATCCTCCTGTGAAAAGATGTTGGATATACATGCTACACGTTCGGTAAGGGAAGAGAATATGTGGAATACATTGGAAGATACGCGTGCTGGATTAATGGCTGTTTATGGGCTTACCAAAGCAGCATTAAATGATAATAATGCACATTGGCTGTATGGTGAATTGCGGGCCGGCGACTTTCTTAGTCCTGTCCGAAGAGATCTTAAGGCCATTATCAATAACGACCTTAATGCAAATTATGAATCGATAAATGCTTTATCCAATTGGCGCAGGTGGTTTGCTATTGTCAATGCGGCAAATTTATTTATGGAGCGCTCCCCAGAAGTTAGGGTTAAAGATAAACGGTATACGGAGAACAACTTTATTGTCGACAATGCTCAGGCTAGATTTTTGCGTGCATATGCCTATTTCTACATGGTGCGTATATGGGGGGATGTACCGCTAATTCTGCATGCACAGGATGGTTATTTTGAAAATAAACCGGTAGAAAATAAATTAAAGATTTATGCATTTATAGAACGCGAATTGTTGGAGGTAGCACAAATATTACCTTACAAATACAGCGCGGGCGACCCACAGCAAATCGGTGATTATTACAACGAAGGAGGAGCACGCTGGCAAGGTGGTTTAGCACGTAAGTTATCGGCCTATGCTATTTTAACACATTTAGCCGCCTGGCAGGGTAATTATGCTGATGCCGCATCTTATGCCCAATTTGTATTAGATAACTACAGTAAAGGCGATGCTGGATATTCATCTGCTGATTTCTTAACCAGTTCCAATGGTTTATTTTTCGAAAAAAGAAACACACAAATGTTTGCATTTCCTTATGTATGGTCGCAGGTGGAAGCTTCCTTCACCGGTCATATCGAAGAGTTGACCTTAGCCGCACCGGTTGTAAACAAGGCTATTCCAGATATCTATATTCCAAAGGATAAAATTCTAAGCACTTTTATGGAACGTAAAGATTTACGCTTTTCGGTAGACACCTTGGGAAGCCCAACTTCCGAGCGTTACTTTTCAAATTTTAACGGTCGCTACCCAATTTTTAGCAAAATAAAAGTTATCCAAAGTGGGAATCAAGACCCTACGTTTAGAATTTTTACGAGTGCTACCATATTAACGCGGTTGGAGGATATTACGCTTTTGCGTGCCGAAGCCTTGGCCATATTGGGTGAGAAAGATAAGGCCATTGAAATGCTGAATTTAATACGCCAGAATCGAGGGCTTGATGCTTTCTCTGAAGCAGCAAATGGGGATCTAATAGATGCCATCTTCTTGGAAAGAAAACGGGAGCTGATGGGAGAGGGGCATGTATGGTATGATATGATTCGGCAAGAAAAAATCAAACATAATAATTCTGAATTAGGCGAACTCATCGATAACGGAGGTATCTATTGGCCAATTGCTAAAGAAATATTAGCGCAAAACCCTTTGGTTAAACAAAATTCCTATTGGAAATAATAAGGAGGTATTAAGATGAAAAAATATAGTAGAAATGCCATTTATCTGGTTTTAACGGGGCTGTTTTTTCTTATCGCTGCATGTGCAAAAGATAAGGGGTATTATGCCAATGCTGAAGTTGATAAGCTGTATGAAGGCTCCATTTATGATTATTTAAAAAGTAAAAAAGGGATTTATGACTCCTTAATAAAGGTGATTGATCGTGTGGGTCTGCAGGAAACATTGCAGGATAGCACAATAACCTTATTCGCATTAACGAATTCAAATTTTCAATTAGCCGTAGAGAATTTGAATAATACCTTATCTACCTCAGATAAGCCTTTGCAATATTTAAATTCGGTAAAGTATGATATAATAGACTCTATTTTATGCCAGTATATTATACGCGGAATGTATCCTACCGATTCCTTACAGACTTTAGATGGAATTAAGTTATCAGCCATTAGATATGGCTACCCTATGCATGCGAGTGTACAGCAGTTGGCATCTTCGGGATATGTTGGCGGTGGGCCACGAGTAATCAAATTTTTTGATACTAAGGGCAGCATATTTACGCGGAATTGGGTGTCTACAGAAACCGGTGCCGTAAATTTAAAAGCTAAGAATGGTTTTGTCCATGTTGTAAATCCAGATCATGTTTTTGGTTTCGACAAGTTTGTGCGCCAAGTGGTATATATCCCGCCACCAGAAAACTTATTCCGAACTGTAGGAGGAACACCGTCTGTATCTAAGGATAATGAAAATGGGCCAGCTTCAAAAGAGGGTTCGCTCATGGCATTTGATGGTAATAGGGAAACAAAATTTTATATGCCTAATCCAGGACAATTCTGGATGCAGTTTGAGTTTGTAACGCCAACAATTGCGAACAGCTATACGTTAATGTCTGCCAACGATTCCCAAGAGCGTGACCCTACAGACTGGACTTTAATGGGCTCCAATGATTTATCTGAATGGATTTTGTTAGACCGTAGGTCGGATGAGAAATTCGATAATCGCTTTAGCTTAAATGTATATTATTATAAAAACACTACGCCTTATAAATACTATCGACTTAACATAGCGCGTATGCGTAATAGTGGTGCTTTTCAACTTGCTGAATGGACCATGGGTTATAGTAAACCTTAGGTTGTAACACTTTTAATGCTAATAAATTATGAATACAAATATAATAACCAATGTATTAAACCAGCGTAACCTATGCATACTAGCTTTTGTTGGTTTTTTATTAGGAATTTCTGGCTGTAGAGCGATCTACAACTTTCCAGAAGAGAAGGAGTTTTTAAGTACAAATATTAGTTATGCTACTAAATATTTCGAACCAGTTTTAGGTCGAACAAGTTATATGGGGGCTTTAAATGCCGATAACTCTTCCCATCCGATGACATTTGAAATTGTAAATGCTCGTTTTGGAGATGGTAGACCATGTACAGATTTGTTTCAGGTAAAACCTGTATATGTCTGGAAGGAGATTTATACGGCTAGAGAAAAATCGTTAGCTGAAATTGAAGCTAAGCGTAACGTGGAGCAACGACCAATTTTTGAAGTGGATGCGAGTGGTCGTTTTATTTTATGGAATTCTTCGTCCAATGAAAATGTTACGCCGCGCGCTAAGGACAGTGTTGATTTAACACAAAACAGAAGATTTTTCGATCTAAAAATATCAAATTCTGGGGGTAGCGTAATTCTCAAAGACTTTACCGTTATACCTTGGCGTGTGAGAGATTATGAACCTTCTTCTGATATTAATCCATATACAGGGGATGTTGCTCCGGATCCCAAAGAACCTAAAAATCCGCGCAAAAGAGATTATATCCGTCCATCGGAAATGACAGAATTGTATGGACAGGTATCCAATAAAAAATTGGTTACCAATGATGATCTTAAGGATCTTGTGGTTTATATCCGCCGGTTTGAAGGGGGGAATGGCAATAATCTACGTTTTGTTTTTTGGGATAAGAATGGTATGCCTATAAACCCGGATAATTTTAATGAAACGAAATGGAATAAACTCGTACATGGTTTCAATATGGTTAAAACCAATACTTATGTTCAGTATGATGTGGCCTATCCGGTACCCTTGTCTAATAATGATTCTTCTAGGGAGCCTAGCTTTAATTCGGAGTATACATCTGGTGAAAATGCTCGGGTGCGTTTTGCGTATACGAGAAAAGGTTTTGGAGGTAATATTATCCTCGCCAGGTTTGGACTTGACTTTAAAATATTTACGAAAGGCGACTGGGAAATAATATTCCACTTCAGAAATGATAACCCAAGGTTTGATAATGAATAATTGACATGGATATGCAAAATAAAAATTTGGTTACAGCAATTTTATTGATTGTAGGTATGTTCCTGTCTATAATCGTTAATGCGCAGACCCTAACAATGGCTGGAAAAGTCGTGGACGAAAAGGGGAGGCCTTTAAGTGGGGTAAATATAAAGTTCGGAAAATCTAATAAAGAGGTGAGCTCCTCGAATGCAGCGGGAACTTTTCGGATTACACCGGCAACAGGAGCTAATGTTATATTTTCCTTGGTTGGCTATGATACGCAGACGATATCGGCACAAAATAATACCAATATTACGATACGTTTACTGGAGTCTAATCATGATGTGGGCGAGGTTGTAGTGCGTGGGTATCAGAATCGATCCCGTGAAGAATCGACGGGGTCTTCGGTAAAGATTGCCTCTCCACAAGATCGCCCAGCAGCAAACTTGGAAAGTTTACTGCAGGGAAGAGTTCCTGGATTAAATATTCAGGTGAATACGGGGGCACCCGGGTTTCGGGGGTCTACGCAGATACGGGGTTTAAGTACGTTGACCGTTACGGGTTCTGGAGATCAGTCATTTTTAACGCCCACTTCTCCACTCTACGTAATCGATGGCGTCCCTATGGATGCCGATAGAGCATCGGAAATGGGGCTAACCCAGCAAGGACCAGGCATTAGCCCTTTGTCTTTGATCCCGCCTGAGGATGTGGAAAGCATTGAGGTGTTAAAAGATGCCCAGGCGACATCTATGTATGGTTCCTTGGCAGCCTACGGCGTGATAATAATTACCACGAAAAGGGGGAACTCTGAAGTGCCTCGTGTGCGGTATACTTCTAACTTCTTTATGCGCTCGATTCCTAAATTACGAGAAACATTAGGCGGAAACTTGGAACGTAGGCTTAAGTTAGAGCAAATCTTTGGTAATGCCCGTTCACAGGCTGATATTGACAGGATATTAGACTCCCCTTGGTTGTTGGATAGCTTAAATGCTTTTTATAATAATTCTACAGACTGGCAATCCTTATATTTTAGGAATACCTATAACCAAACGCATAATTTAGCCATTGATGGGGGCAATCCACAACTTAATTATAAGGCTAATATAAACTACTATAATGAATCGGGTATTGTTCGTAACACAGGCTTCGATCGGGTAGTAACGAATTTAAGAATGGAATATAGCCCCAATAATAAATTCAAGTTTATCGCTCAAGTTCAAGGTTCGTTGGGTAAAAAAAGTAAAGGTGATGGTATTGGAATTCTTCAAAATGGGGTGGCTACAGGTGGAGAGTCTTCTACGTTATTGCCTGGACCTTCATTTTTCTTGGCCTCGTCGGGTTATAGCTCGGCAATGAAGACCAAGAATGATAACAGTTCAAAAAGTATTAAGCCTTATTTAGAGGTCTCTTATGCATTTCTGGATGGATTCAGATGGATTTCTAGTTTGAATTATGAATTGACTTCGGATACAGAGGATACTTTTACGCCTGCTATTGCTAACAATCAGTTTTCTAAGACTTTTTCGTATTATTCGCGGTATAATACCCTGTATAATAGGAATGTTCTAACCTATAGCAAATCGATAAAGGATAAGCATAATTTCTTTATCAATGTGTTTAATGAGATTCGTACGTTAGATAAACAGGCAGGGGCAATTTTGCAGCAGCGTACGCCAAACGATCAGTTTCAAGGGCCCTTTGGTTTTGATGGTTTCTATTCGCGTGGTGGTGGTATCCTATCCGATGGTTTAGGAGAAGAGCGCGCTGTATCTTTCGCCGCTTCAGCATCTTATAACTATAAAAAACGTTATGTTATGGATTTGGCATATCGTATGGATGGGTCTTCGCGTAATGGCTTCGGTGACCTGTACACGCGTAACCCCTCCATAGGTCTGCGTTGGAATGGGCACCAGGAGGAATTTCTGAAAGACGTAAATTGGATTGACATGCTCTCCGTTCGCGGTAGCTGGGGTATGAATGTAATGCCGAATAGTACTTTGGAACGTGTTTATGGTAAGTATGATATCACCGGCAGGTACAACAATAAAACAGGTATAGGTATTAATTATAGTCAAATTCCTAATCCAAATCTTAAACCTACAACAACGACACAATATAATGTAGGTGTAGATTTAACCTTGTTTAAGAATAAATTTCAATTCACCTATGATACTTATTATAAGAAGGTAGATAATATTCTGTTTGCAGAAAGGCTATCTTCTTCTTTGGGTTTCGAACAAATTAATAGCAACTCCTCTGCTATTGGAAACTATGGTCACGAGTTAATGCTGTCTTATAGGCCTTTTGTTAACAATAAATGGAACTTTAATATCGGTGCTAATGGGGCTTATAATAGGGATGTATTGTTAAAACTTCCGGCTCATTACCGCGGGCAGTATGTACGTTGGGAAGATGGGGGGCAAAATACGGTGTTTCGTGTAGGTACTTCTACCATGTCTAATTACTTACTGTTGTACCAGGGGGTATATGCTACAGACAATGATGTGCCTATAAACCCGGCTACTGGCAAAAGGTATAGTATGGCCGATGGTACGCCTTTTAAGGGTGGAGATCCAATTTTTGCAGACTTAAATGGGGATTTTATTTTGGATGGCAATGATTTTGCCAGAACGGGCAATTCGCAACCTTTATTTACGGGTGGTATACAGCTTAATTTGGATTATTCTTCGGAGACATGGGGAACCATTCAATTTAATATGGGGGCCTCTTATACCGCTAAACGTACCGTATTAAATAATGCTTTAGCACAACGATTAGGCCTTATGTCGGATCCTTTCGGACAGAAGGTTGTTGTTCCTTTGGATGATATAGATATGTGGCGTAATCCTGGTGATCAGGCGAGGTATCCGTATGCTTTTGATTATACCCGGTATAATAATATTAAGCCGTTCCGTATGGACCAAACGTTATGGGCCGAAGATGGCTCCTATCTAAAAATCAACAATATTGTGTTGGCTTATATGTTTACAAAAGATTTCGCTAGGCGTTTGGGCTTACAACGTTTTCGGGTGTATGTGTCGGCGGATAATGTGTACACCTTTTCAAAGTATAGCGGCCCTAACCCTGAAAATGTGACTACAATGGGGCGCGACGTTTCTACAGGGTACCCGGTTCCTAGGCAGTATAACCTGGGGTTGAATATTGATTTTTAAGAATTTAAAGCGTTTAAGAAATGAAATTACTGAAAATATTTTTGCTGTTAAGCCTCGTGTTTGGGGCATTTACAGGCTGTAAAAAATTCTTGACCATAGAACCCATTGACCGTTTAACGGGTAATAATTTCTATAAAAATAAAGATGATGTGGAGGCTAATATCGCTCGAATATATAGCAAATTTTTTGATAAGCTAAATGAGAGCTGGGTCATCGGTGGCGTGGGCGAAGCGCGAACGGGCGAGATTTTACCATCGCCAAAACAGTCGGATAATCGAATGGTAATGGCCGCTTTAGGAAAGAACCTGATGCTGGACGTAATTAATAATAGCAAGTACGATTCTTATGCTTTAAAAAGAGTTACGTATTGGGATGGATATTACGACCAGATTCAGGATTGTAATATTTTAATTGCCAAGTTAAACGAGGGGATTCCCGGTTTATCCGACACAGATAAAAACCGCTACATTGCCGAAGCAACTTTTATGCGCTGCTTTACTTATTTCTGGATGGTGCGCTTATATGGTGATGTGGTGTATTATACCGTTCCTTATTTTGCTACGGAGTTGCCGCGGGCGGATATGGTATCGGTTGTCAATGCATGTATCGAAGAGCTGATGTCGGTTAAGAATCTGGCACCTTGGCGGTTTGCTGACGTTGCAGAAAGGGGAGCTCGTGCGGGTAGGGGTAGTATTATAGGTCTTTTGATGAATATGCATATGTGGAATGCGGGCTTTGATGCTCCTCATGCTAAAAAACATTATGAAGAGACGGCGAAATTGGGTAAGGAGCTAAGGGATAGTAAGGTGCACAAACTATATCCTTTAACAGAGGAGGCTTGGGCAGAGGTTGTAAAAGGAAAAACGGAAGAGTCTTTATTTGAATTTTATCGGTCTATCAACTATAATGATCAGAATAGTCCTTACGCTCCTTTTTGGGATCACTTTTTAAAGTGGCCTTACAAGTTTCCGCGCCATAATAATGAGTTTAGTATTGCTTATTTTACTGCTGTATTCCTTAAACGGATATATCCAGAAAATGGCCCCTCCGATAAACGTAAGGAATTGTGGTATGAGAATATGTATATGGAGGATGGATCTTTTGTATTGAAAAAATATGCAACGAATGTCTATGCTTCGGGAAATGAAGATGCCAACCCGGATAACTCTTTTATTATGATTCGTTATGCTGATGCCATCTTGCTAGAAGCCGAAGCTTTAGCAAATTTGGATCGCGATGAGGAGGCTATACCCGTATTGAATTTAATTTTAGACCGAGCAAACTCGCCAACATATAGTGGTGAAAAAGGTACTGCTTTAAAGGATTTTATCTTTGAGGAGCGCTGCCGTGAACTTATAGGTGAAGGGGTTCGATTCTTTGACTTGATTCGTACAAAACGCATTTTAAATCCAAAATGGAGTTCTAACCCCATGACCTTGGATCAGTTTAATCGTAGAGCATGGACTTGGCCTCTTGATGCTAGTGCACGAAATTATAACCCTAAAATTAAGTTAAATGAGTATTGGTCTGGTTTAAATTAATTCGAGTAACAATGAAAAAAATTCTAACAATAGTACAGGTTTTGCTAGGTTCTTGGTTGGTCTTGCAATTCTTTTCTTGTAGTAAAGATAGTTACTACGTAGATGGTGGCCGTGCAAATGCAAGCTTTGATGGCTCTATGATGGATTATTTAGATGCTAATCCTCGACAGTTTGATACCATTGCCCAGATCGTTCGTTTAGCAGGTTTGGAGGATGAATTTAAAAATCAGGAGATGACATTTTTTGCGCCTAGTGACATCAATATAAAGAAATTGATTGGTAGGGTTGGTACAGGAGGTATAAATAATCAGTTATTTACGCTTGGCAGAGATACCATACGCGATCTTGCTGATGTTAATGCTGCTATTTGGCGCAAATATGTATTACGCCATCTGTTTCTAGGCAAGAAAAAACTTGCCGATTATTCACAGATAGATTACGATCTGTTACATGTTTTTGGGGGCCAAAATTACATCTCTCTTGGAAATACAGTCTGTAAAATAGGTGTCGTTTTTAACGATGTTAAAGATGGTACGGCAGTTTTAAAATACATGGGGTATCGCCAATTGAACGTATCTTATATCGCTGATATTACCAGACCAAACTCTTTTACCAGTATAGCAATCTCCTCCTCGGATCAACAGCCGAAAAATGGTGTTATTCATATACTCGATTATAGAAAAGGTCAGCTGGGGTATAGGGATAATGAAATTACAGACGACATTATTGAAAGTAAAAGGTAAGAATTATTAATATGGATAATTATGCGAAAAAATAAGTTTTTTATAAAATATATACTGTTATGCACAGTTTCTATAGTATCTCTTCTTTGTGCTTGCAACAAGGACCCAAAACAGTTTTCTGCACCTTATGAATCTGGTATTGCGCCACTGGATGTGGAGCTAAATCCAACAAATAAGCTTATGCCCGAAGAGGGGGCTGCAGGCATAGAAACGGTATTGAAGGTAAAGGGATTGGATAGGTATAAGGATAAGGTGGTCTTTAGGTTTAATGGTCAGGTCGCTCAGATTGTGGAAATTACTGCGGATCAAATTAAAGTAAAGGTGCCGCCTTTTGCTAGTACTGGAGTGACATCTATTACTATTGATGATATTATTTTCTTTGGTCCAATCTTTAAAGTAGACGGTTTTGTGGACCTAGATCCCACATTTCAGGTGGGTGTTGGTACCAACGGTACAGTATTCAATAGTTTGTCTTTAGAGGATGGGCGGGTTATTTATGTGGGTGATTTTACGAATTATAATCGTAAGGGGACCGTTAGACCTATTAATAGAATTGTACGAACTTATATGGATGGAACCTATGACGCTAGTTTTAGAACTGGAAAAGGGGCCAATGGTGGTTTAGCATCTGTATTAAGAATCGGCAATAATTATTTTGTGGGTGGCAGCTTTTCCGGTTATGACCAGCGGGGGGATAATATTAATAATATGACAAGTCTGCTGTTAACGGGTTCCATTGACACCATGGGTATACGTCCATTTCGTAGGCCTGATCAGAAAGATACACTAAAATATTATCCGCGATTTAACGGTGGTTTCAACTCCGCTGTATCGCAAATGTACGATGCTGGTGGTAAAATTATTGCTTCTGGAAATTTCCGTTATTATATTTCTAGAAGATACGATAAGCCTAATAAATTGGAAACACGTGATTCTGTGATTTTAGATAGCGTGGAAATACGCCATATTGCTCGTTTAAATTTAGATGGTTCCCTGGACAAAAGCTATCGCTTTAAACCTGATGGAACACCGTTCGTTGGCGCAAATGGCTATGTTAATACCATGCGCCATCAGGAGGGTACTATGGCTGGAAAAATTATTGTATTTGGAACTTTTACATCTTTCGATGGCCAGAAAGTTGGTAATATTACCCGGTTAAATCCCGATGGCACCATCGATCCTACATTTAATCCTGATGCTGCCGGCGCCGATTATACCATTTATGAGGTTACTTATAATTCCGTAACCGATAAATATATTGTTGTGGGAGATTTTAATAATTTCAATGGTATCTCTACGCCTCGGATGGTGGTATTGAATGCTAATGGTTCGGTATATCAGGGGTTTAAGCCTTTCGTGTTTGAGGGTGGAAATCCAAATTTCGCACAGCAATTGAAGGATGGGCTTATTGTTGTTTCCGGAAGTTTTTTAAGGTACAATGGCATTGTTAGAAGTGGTTTTATGATCCTTAATCCCGATGGCTCGTTACACCCTAATTATAATAACACAGGATTATTTGATGGCAGCATTTATAAAATTGTCGAAACAGAAACAGAAGATCGGAAACGTGCTCTACTTATAATGGGCCGCATTCGTTTGTTCAACAATGAACAGGTTGGCAATTTAATTCGTATTAAATTATAAAATTATTACCTAGAATTATGAAGATTATAACGTATAAAATATGGAACGCTGGTATAATGCGTGTGGGCATTTGGCTGTGTTGTATGGGTCTGATGACTTCGTGTAAGCAGGATTTTGGTCGTCTTTTAACAGATACTCGTGGAGAATCAGATTCCCTAGATATTGTGTACGGTACGCCAAAGGTATTGTTATTAATTGCCGATGGTGCCCGTGGAGAATCTGTGCGTACGGCTGAGATTCCTAATATGAGTAGTTTATTGAGCCACGCTATCTATTCCTGGGTTTCTTTAAGTGATGAGGATGCTATTGGTACAGCTACGGATTTAGCCGATATTGTTACGGGGGTAGGTGCCGGTAAACATCAGGTTGTAAATAATAATTACAGCAGTAATAACTTTAATGTTTATCCTTTGCTCTTTACGCGTATTGCGGAAGCAAAAAAAGAGGCTAACTTTTTTACCTATAGCAGTTCTTCGGATTTTATAAATTACTTGGCTCCTAAAGAAAATAGTGAATTTAGAAATTCAGATCAGGGTGTGACAGATGGTATCATTGAAGGGTTAGCAAAGGATGAAGTAACTTTAATAACAGGACATTTTACCGAAATTAATGAAGCGGGAGCAAATGGAGGATATGATCATATAAACCCTGCATACCAGCAAGCGATACAGGTGTTTGATGGACAGGTTGGGGAGGTGATGAAGGCACTCCGAAAGCGTAAAAATTTTAAAAGTGAAAATTGGCTTGTTATTATTGCTTCGAGTAAGGGAGGGCCTTTTACACTTCCCGAAAACCTTAATGATAATACTATTTTTAGTAATACCATGGTCAATACATTTACGATAATGTATGCTCCAAAATATTTCCCTCGTTATGTGAATAAGCCATTTATGGGGAGTAGGTTTACGGGTGATTTCCTTCGTTTCAACGGAAATAAATACGCGGAACTTGTAGATGGTGATAATGCGGTTTTTAATATTGATGATAAAACAGATTTTACCATTGAATTGAAGGTGAAGAAGAACCGCGGGGTAAATAATACCTATAAATTTCCAGATCAGCCTTCGTTTTTTGGCAAAAGAAATACTTGGGAAAATGGTGCCCCTGGCATGGGTTGGACTTTGTTTTTTAAGGATAATTACTGGTCTTTTAATGGGCGTGGTACTACGGGTACAGGTGAAGTGGAGGGCACGCGCCTAAACGATGCTACCTGGAATACGCTAACGGTGGTGGGTTACCTCGATATTGCATCTAAAAAACGATATATACGTACGTATACAAACGGTACGCTAAGTAAGGAAATCGATGTTACTGCCTGGGGATCTATGAGCAATGCGACACGCCTGCGGTTGGGAACGCTGCCTTTAGGTGGTAGTAATTGGACACAAGCAGATTATTATATTTCTGATGTACGCTTTTGGAAGACAGCCTTGTCGGAGGAGCTTGTGAAGAAGTATAGCTGTGACATTGGTGTTACTCCAGATCATCCTTATTATGAATATTTAGCTGCAAACTGGTTAGTATTTGGCGCGGCAAACGATCATCCTCTGCGCGACGATGGGCCTTTGGGTTATGACTTAACTTTAAATACCAGTTTTACAATTACCAAATTGTCGGATTATTTATGCTCTCCATCTAATGCGTCGCTACGTAGTTTGGTCCCTAAAAATACAGACTTAGCGGCTCAAATTTATAGTTGGTTACAGATTCCGCGGCAGGAAAGCTGGCAGTTGGATGGTCGGGTTTGGGTGGATAGATAAAAATAAATAGATCATATGAAAAAGATATTTAATATATGCATTGCGGGTTTATTTGTCCTGCAATTTATAGGCTGTAAAGATCGAGCACTGGAAGACTTTGCTTTGGTCGATAATAACCCGGTTCAGGTTATCGCTGGCGACGGTACGGATGAGATTATTAAAACAAATGACTATGTGGAGGTACCTATAACGGTTATGTTAAGTGCGCCTGCAAGCAAGGCTTTTGATGTTGAATTGGTTTTAAGTAACGATACAATTCATACGTTGTTGGCTTCGAATATTTTAAAAGATGTAACAACTTTACCGAATACGGCGTATGTATTTCCTAATGTAGTCAAGTTCGATTACGGTACACGAACAGCATCTTTTCATATGCGTATTGGCCGTACAGCGATAGAGAAGGTGTATGGAGAAAAGTTTGCATTTGCTTATAAATTAGTAACACCAGGTAAGGGTAATATTTTGGGAAACCCCAGTACAGCGATACTTACTATAGATAGTAAAGATTTATTGTCTGCCGAGGATATACATTTTCTATCGTTTAAAAGTGGCGGGGGAGAGGTTTGGCCAATTGCTAACCATATAAATTATAATCCGACTACGGTCGGCATTACAATTCCGTTAACGGTATCGTTGGCTTCATTTCCGGGGAAAGCGTTTACGCTGGATTTGGCAACGACAGCAGATTCTATTCCGCAATTAATTGCGCAAGGAAAAGTACCTGTTAATACGGTTGCTTTAAAATCGGAAATGTATACTATATCCAATAAATTGCAGTTTCCAAGTAATAAGTCGGCGGTTTCTTTCGATGTCAGTGTACCTTGGTCTGTTATCAATGCCAATAAAGATAAATTCTTAGCGCTAACTGTAAATCTTAAAAATCCAACTTTGCATGTTGTAGATAAAGCGAAAGATTATACCACTTTACTGATAGACTGTAATGGCGTATTAGAAAATGATATCACTTCACAGGCAACAATTTCGGTAAGCAGAGACAACAATAATGGTCAGACTTCTGCAGAAGGTAGTTTGAAGTTAATAGACAACAGCCATAATACGAAGTTTTTACAGCAGAATTATAATGGAGACCTTTGGCTAATGTTGACCTTTCAAAAACCGGTAAGAGTGGGTGCCTATACCCTGACGTCAGGTAATGATGCTATTGATCGCGATCCAAAGGATTGGACTTTGGAGGGGTCTCTGGATGGTACAAATTGGGTAAAAATTGATGAACGTTCGAACGAAGCTTTTCCTACCAGGATTTTGACAAGACGCTTTACTATTCAAAAACCAGGATCGTATTTGTATTATAGATTAAATGTTTTGAATAATGTAGGTAGTAGTATATTCCAGCTTACAGAATGGAGAATGATTGAATTTCAATAAAGAATTGATTAAAACTGAAAATATGAATTTTAAATCTTTTAATTATATCATACTTGTCCTCTCGTTGGTGTTTCTTGCGGGATGTGCTAAGAAAGAAAGTGAGCCCTTAGAAGTAAACCAATTGCCGAATCCTGAAGCTGGTTTTAGCTTTAAGCAAGTGTCTGAAGACGATCCGTTTACGTTTCAATTTGTCAACGAATCTGCTAAATACAAAGATACGCGTTGGAGTTTTGGTGACGATAGCACTTCGGTTCAAAACTCCCCGATACATACTTTCTTAAAGACGGGGAAGTTTAATGTGAAGCTGTTGGTGTTGAATGAAAATGGCGATTGGGCTCAGAAAGAAATTCCCATTGTTATTGATGCGGAAAAACTCGTTACCTTTAAAGCTACTTCTATTGGTGTTGGGAAGCTTAAACTGGGCTATGAGGCTGATCTAGCCATTAATAAGGTGTCGTGGCATAAGGGTACTGATGGTGGCGTATCGTTATCCAATGAGGCTATAGCAACGATTGATCTGCCCGTAGGGTCTTTTGCGGAATATAGCTTGGTGCTCTTTACTCCGAAGGGATCTCGGATTTCGATTACAAAAAATTTAACGGATCTTGGTATTGTTGTCGATTGGACTAATATTGATAATACTTTTAGTGTATCTCAGGAAAATTCGGGAGGTGCCGATGCGAGTGAAGGTTCTAAGAAGTTAATTAATAACAACTTGAAAGATAAGTTTTTGGTGTTCGATTATAAGCAGGGTATGTTTTGGCAGTTTGCTTTTTATGCGCCTAAAATTGTGAATGCTTATACGATTACTACGGGCAATGATGCGCCATCTCGTGATCCTAAGAATTGGAAATTCCAAGGTTCGGATGATGAAACGAATTGGGTCGACTTGGACGTGCATACAGACTATTCCTTTGGTGAGGGAAGGAACAAATCCAGCACCTTTACTTTCTTTAACCCTAAAAAATACTTTTATTATAGGTTTGTATTGGATGCTGTAGGTTCTGGTAGCTTATTTCAAATGAGTGAATTTAGATGTTTAGAGCTGCCTCAGTAGTGTTTAATAGGGCTTATGGAGGAGGGTGCCCCATGCACGAGTGGGGCACCTTCTTTAGTGCCCACCTGCGCGCATAATGGCGTTGCTGTTGCCGTCTGATCGAGATACTGTCTTTAATTTTACTGCTTATACCTTGATTTTATTATCTTTATCAGGTATATTTTTATGTAACCAATTTGTTGTTCTTGGATGGAATGTCGTGGAAAAGAATTCTTTTTTATACTTTTACTAATACGTTTTAGTTTAAAATAATACACCAATTGATGAAAACAAAGTTAAACCTATTTTTGACAGCTGTGGTTTCCTTGGGTCTCTCCGCACTGCAGCCGGCATCGGCGCAGAAATTCAACGGAAAGAAACTGGAAGCTGTTGATTTAGTAAACCCCTTAATGGGGACACAATCTAAGTATGAAATGTCCAACGGGAATACCTATCCCGCTGTAGCACGCCCTTGGGGTATGAACATGTGGACACCACAAACCAACAAAAATGGCGATGGCTGGCAATACCAGTACACTGCCGATAAAATCCGTGGCTTAAAGCAAACGCACCAGCCGTCGCCGTGGATGAACGATTATGGCGTATTTTCTATTATGCCGGTAACTGGAAAACCTGTTTTTGACCAAGATGAAAGACAGAGCTGGTTTTCGCATAAAGCAGAAATTGCTAAGCCTTACTATTATTCGGTTTATTTGGCAGATCACGATGTTACGGCTGAGGTAACACCAACGGAACGTGCTGCCATGTTTCGGATAAACTTTAATAAAACCGACAATGCTTATATTGTATTGGATGCCTTTGATAAAAATTCGGAAGTACAGATTATTCCCGAAAAAAATATGATTATCGGCTACTCTACAAAGTACGCTCGTGGTCCATTGCCGAGTAATTTTAAAAATTATTTCGTGTTGGTATTTGACCAACCCTTTGCTAATGTAGCTACCTGGGAGGGTAAAGAAAAGCACGACAATCAATTAAAGATTAACGGTAACCATACGGGGGCTATTGTAGGTTTTAAGATAAAAGATAAGAATAAACCGGTTCATATTAAGGTGGCTTCCTCGTTTATCAGTGCCGAGCAGGCTGAAATTAACCTGAAAGAATTGGGGCAGAAAAATTTTGATCAGATCAAAGAAGAAGGGCGCCAGGTGTGGAATAATACGCTAGGTAAAATTCAGGTTGAAGGTGATGATATTGATCAATTGCGCACTTTCTATTCGACGATGTACCGCACTGTATTTTTCCCTAATAAACTGTATGAGATTGATGCCCATGGGAAAGTGGTGCATTGGAGCCCATACAACGGGAAGGTGTTGCCGGGTTATTTATTTGGCGGTACAGGGTTTTGGGATACGTTCCGTGCTTTATACCCATTCCTTAACTTAATGTATCCTTCCATAAATAAAGAAATGCAGGAGGGTTTATTGAATGCTTACTTGGAGGGTGGTTTCTTACCTGAGTGGAGTAGCCCTGGCTATGCTAATATTATGATTGGCAATAACTCGGCATCTGTAGTTTCGGATGCGTATATGAAAGGCCTTCGCGGTTATGATATTAATAAATTGTACGAGGCTTTATTGCATGGCGCCAATAACGAGGGGCCTATGGATGCTGTAGGGCGTAAAGGTGCAGCCTATTATAATGATTTGGGTTATGTGCCTTATGATGTTGGAATAAACGAAAATGCAGCGCGTACCTTGGAGTATGCGTATGACGATTTTACAATTTATCAATTGGCGAAAGCGCTGAAACGCCCTCAAGCCGAAATTGACTTGTATGCAAAACGCGCACAGAACTACCGTAATTTATTCGATCCTTCAACAAACTTAATGCGTGGAAAAAACAAAGACGGTAAATTCCAGTCGCCATTTAACCCGCTAAAATGGGGGGATGCCTTTACCGAAGGGAACAGCTGGCATTACTCCTGGAGTGTGTTTCATGATGTTCAGGGTTTAATCGACTTAATGGGCGGAAATAAAAACTTTGTTCATATGTTGGACTCTGTGTTTGTTCAAGCACCAGACTTTGACGATACTTATTATGGCGGTGTGATACACGAAATTCGTGAAATGCAGGTGGCTAATATGGGGCAGTATGCACATGGCAACCAGCCTATACAGCATATGATTTACTTATATAACTATGCTGGCGAGCCTTGGAAGGCACAGTACTGGGTTCGGGAGGTCTTAAACCGCATGTATTCGCCAAATCCGGATGGCTACTGTGGGGATGAAGATAATGGACAGACATCGGCATGGTATGTGTTTTCGGCATTAGGGTTCTATCCCGTATGTCCGGCTACCGACGAGTATGTGCTGGGGGCACCTTTATTCCAAAAAGCAACGTTAACGTTTGAAAATGGTAAAACATTGACTATCGATGCTAAGAATAATTCGAATACAAATGTGTATGTTAATGCACTGCAGGTGAATGGAAAACCGTATACCAAAAACTGGTTAAGCCATAGTGCACTTTTACAGGGCGGAAACTTAAACTTTGATATGCGTGCTACACCTAACAAACAACGTGGAACGACCAAAGCGGCAGCACCGTACTCGATGAGCGACGAAATTAAATTGAACACGAAAAAATAATATTATAGTACTACCGAAATGAAAGCAATTAAAATAGGATTATGTATGTTGGGGTTGGCGTTATCGTCGACATCTTTTGCACAAGATAACTGGAGTCATACACGCGATGACCGTAAAGTGGCTGTCGATACCGATAGTATTACAAAAAAAGGCTATACTTTAATCTGGATAAATAAGGACAAGGATTTTAATCCGGCACTGAAAAAAAGACTTATTGATACGTATTTTGTAAACTACCCGAAGCTGGCGAAAACGTATAATAAGGATACCCGAAAAAAAGTGACTTTTGTTATCGATCCTGACTATAAAGGCGTTGCTGCAACAGCAGGCGGGATTGTGCGGTATAGTCCGGAATGGTTTGCCAAAAATCCTGGCGATATTGATGTCGTTACGCATGAGGTGATGCATATTGTGCAGGCCTATCCTAATGGCGCTGGTCCATGGTGGATTACTGAAGGTGTTGCCGATTATGCACGGTTTGTCTTTGGCGTTGATAATGCAGCTGCGAATTGGACTTTGCCAGCCTTTGATGCCAAGCATAAGTATACAGACTCGTATCGTATTACGGCTCGCTTCTTCTTCTGGCTGGATAAAAAGGTGAAAAAAGGACTTGTAAAGAATTTGGATGCCGCTATGCGTAGCAAAACCTTTACAGAGGCTTTCTGGAAAGACCAAACGGGGAAAACAATCGATGAGTTATGGGATATGTACAGTAAAAATCCAGCGATCTAAACCTAAAAATGAAAATAAGTTCGATAGTATATTTTTGTCTCGCTATGCTGCCTCTTTCTGGGGCGGCACAGCAGGGCAATCTGACACAATATGTAAAACCTATTATCGGTACAGCCCGCATGGGGCATACCTTTCCTGGAGCTACCGTGCCGTTTGGTGCTGTGCAGCTGAGCCCCGATACAGATACGATTCCGTATGCGGTAAATGGCCGTTATAATGGCGACGTCTATAAATATTGTGCTGGCTACCAATACGACGACCCTACGATTGTAGGCTTTAGTCATACCCACTTCAGTGGTACTGGACATGCGGATTTAGGCGATATTTTAGTAATGCCAACGCAGGGTAAGGTGCAGTTAAACCCTGGCACGGCCGATAGGCCACAAGATGGTTACCGATCGCCGTATGCGCATGCTAATGAAACTGCCGCAGCAAACTATTACAGCGTATTGCTTGATAAGCATAAAATAAAAGCCGAGCTTACTACTACTACGCGTGTAGGGATACATCGGTATACTTTTCCGAAGTCGGATGCCTCACATCTTATCGTAGATCTTACTGCTGGAATTTATAACTACGACGGAAAAAATGTATGGACTGTCGTGCGGGTATTGAACGACAGCACCTTGGTGGGGTACAAACAAACCAATGGATGGGCGCGTACCAAAACGGTATATTTTGCCATAAAAACTTCAAAGCCTTTTAAAAATTATGGCTCAAAGTATGAAGATGGAAAAGCCGTTTATGGTGGTTTCTGGCGTAAGTTTGATCAAACCGATAATTTTCCTGACTTAGCTGCACATAATATTAAAATGCACCTGGATTTTGAAACTTCCGAAGGGGAGGATATTATCTTAAAAGTAGCGCTGAGTCCTGTAAGTATGAAAAATGCCTTGCAAAATATGGCGGTGGAAGCACCACATTGGGATTTCAATGGTTATGTAAAAGCTGGGCAGCAGGCTTGGGAACAGGAACTGCGTAAAATCCAGGTCGACATGTTAAACCAAGAGGATTTGGTAAACTTTTATACGGCGATGTATCACGCTAGTATGATGCCGACGATTTATATGGATACCAATGGAGAATATAAAGGATTAGACCAAGAGGTGCATAAAGCCGATGGATTTACAAACTATACCTCCTTCTCATTATGGGATACCTTTAGGGCTTTTCATCCTTTAATGAATCTGATAAACCCATCCCGCAATGCGGATATGGTCGCGTCTATGTTGGCGCACTATGATCAATCGGCATTGAAGATGCTACCAATATGGTCGCATTATGCCAACGATAACTGGTGTATGAGTGGTTACCACTCGGTATCGGTGGTGGTAGATGCGATTTTAAAAGGGGGTTATAAAGGTGATGCAGAAGCTGCTTTAGCCGCCTGTGTGCAGACGGCCAATGCTCGTAAATATGAGGGTATAGGGCCGTACATAGATTTGGGCTATGTTCCTGATGAGCTGTCGGGTACCTCGGTTTCGAATACATTGGAATATGCCTACGACGATTGGTGTATTGCGCAGCTGGCACAGAAATTAGGCAAGCAGGATATTTATGCTACCTTTAGCAAGCGGGCTGAAAATTGGAGAAATCTATACGATGCATCTATAGGTTTTATGCGCCCTAAGGATTCTAAGGGTGTATTTCGTGCCAAGTTTGATGTACTGGATACGCATGGCCAGGGATTTATTGAGGGTAATACTTGGAATTACAGTTTATATGTGCCACACCAGCCTGTAGAGATGATGCAGGTAATGGGCGGTGCTAAACGTTTAGAAAATTATTTGGATTCCTTATTTACTATGGAGCTTCCAGACAAGTATTTTGAACATACGGAGGATATTACCCGTGATGGAATTATTGGTAACTATGTGCATGGCAATGAGCCTTCACACCATGTCGCCTACTTATATAACATCACTAAAAGCCCTTATAAAACACAAGCGCGCGTGCGTCAGATTATTCGTAATCAATACCATAATGGTCACGATGGTTTAGGCGGTAACGACGATTGTGGGCAAATGTCGGCCTGGTATTTATTTAGTGCCTTAGGTTTTTATCCGGTAGCACCGGGTGAAGATGCATATTGGATTGGCAGTCCGCTGGTAAAATCGGCAAGCATAAACCTTGAAAATGGTCAGGTGTTACGTGTCGTGGCTAAAAACCAATCCGACAAGAATGTGTACGTAAAAAGTGTCTCGTTTAATGGAAAAGAAATTAACAATTTCCGTTTGTCGTATGAGGCTATAAAAAATGGTGGCGACCTTGTTTATGAAATGAGCAATAAGCCTAAAAAATAAAACGTTTACAAAAGGAGCCACATAGTATAGTGTGGCTCCTTTTATTTAAAGATAGACTAGGTGCTCTCTGTCTGTGATGATGCTTGGAGCTGCATGATAAGCTGCTCAACTTCCTTTTCTGATGCGGTAAGTTTGGCTTTACATACCTGAATTAATTCGGCCGCTCTTTTAATCTGTGCGGCAAGATCGTCTACATTACTATGCCCACTTTCTATAGCAGCGACAATCTGTTTTAGTTCCTGAAAAGCTTCTATATAGGTATATTTATTTTCCATGTTGTATTTCTTATTTCTTATTTCTTATTTCTGCGTGTTTAATTTGATAACGTTACACAAGATCCTGCCCTGCTGCCTGCAGGCGTTATACATTTTTTTTAACTACCACACTGCTTACCGACCCATCCAAGAGGCGCGTTTCGATGCTGTCGCCATCTTGCAACTGCTGTACTGAAGAAACAGCTCTCCCCTGAAAGGTGGTAATACTGAACCCCCGCTCTAAGAGGCGTTTGGGGTCGGCAAGTTTCAGTATACGCTCCAGGTTTTCCAATGTACTATGCTGATCTTTCAGAAGCTGTTGGCTAAAAAGCTGCATACGTTGCGACAGGATTTGGAGCTGATGCTGCTCCTGTGTGAATGTTTTTTTACTGTTCCACATCAAAGACTGGGCAAAGTCTTGCAGTAGTTTTTTTTCGCTGCTGAAGCGCTCCACAGCATGGCGAATTAAACGCTCCTGCAGTTGCTCTACAGGGATGGCGAAGTTATGATAGTGCTGGATCAGAAAATCAGCCAGTTCACTTGGTGTAATTGCATTTTTATAGGCCACCATTTCACTTACCGTTTCATTGGTCGAGTGGCCGATGCCTGTTAATACCGGAATGGGGAAGATAGCAATAGCACGTGCAAGCGCATAGTTGTTATAGCTGGAAAGGCCTACCTCGCCACCGCCACCACGAATAATCGCTACGGCATCGTATTTTTCGACCTGCTCCGCAATATTGGCTAACTGTGATAGGATAGAAGGTATAGATTTGTCGCCCTGAAGTAATGCCGGATAGAGGGTCGTTTCTATGCAATATCCCCAAGCGTTCTGCTGTATAATTTTATAAAAATCTGATAGTCCTTTACTTGTTTCAACCGATATAATTGCTAGGCGCTTCGGTACCAGCGGGAAGGACAGCTTTTTGTTGGCATCAAATAATCCCTCATGCTGCAACCGGGCTATATTTTCTTTTTTCTCGCGCTCCAATTCTCCCAGTACAAAGGTGGGGTCAATATCCACAATGCGTAGGCTTAAACCGTGCATGGGATCATAGGTTAGCCCTGCCTGAAAAAGTACCTGTATGCCATCGCGCAACGGCTCATTTAACAGCTTTATAAACTGGGTGTTTATACGTTCGTAGTCTGTTTTCCAAAGAATGGAACGCATCTCTGCAACAACCTTACCATTTGTCTTTTCTACAAGCTCGGGGTAGCAGTGCCCCGAATAGACATAGTGGTTTAGTTTATTCATTTCGGCCTTTATCCAATACAAACTCTTATACCTCTCGGCAATGGTTTTCTGTACACTTTTGGAAACCTCCAATAGCGAAAATATGGTTCTGTTGTTTACAACTTCGGGCATATCTCAAATATAGGCAAAACAGGGAATATTGAAAATGAAATCCATCACCTCCGTATTGTGTGTTTTCTTGCTATATTTAAGCCTTTAACCGCTACACGATGAAAGGTTTAAAAATCCTGATCTCTTTTTTCTTTGGATTCACAGGGCTGTACTGCGGCTGCGGCTGGGCGCAATTTATGCCTGCAGTAGCAAATAAAACATATTTATTGTCTCATGCAGGGCTGGGTGTACCTTTGAAGGACTTAGCTGACCTGCGCATGGCTGTGGTAACGGCTGACGCTAAAAAATATCAAGTGTTTATTGATCAGTTGAATCGATATGCCCACGTGGAGGTGCTTGATTTTACAGAACAGGGGCTGCATGCTAATCGGTTTAATACCTTCATTGTAACGGGCACAGTAGACGAATTGAAGGCGCAGCAATTGTACCTCCTGCAATGCGGGTTAGTGGATAAGAAAAATATGGTTTTATGTACCTTTTTAACGCAAGGACAGCAGGCATTCCTGCAGTTGGGGGGGCGTGTTACGGAGCTGCTGTATCCTGGTTTTTCCGCCGATGCACAGCGTAATATGGCGATGAGTATTTTCGGCGGCTTGGCTATAACGTCTGGTGACGTATCACAGCGTACCACACAAACACGTTTGCAGTATACCGTAGATTTAGGGGATACCTATGATTTAGGGAAGATGGCCAATCGTATTGACGGCATAGCCAATGAAGCGATCCGCGAACGCGCAACCCCTGGTATGGTGGTTATGGCGGTAAAAGATGGACAGGTTATTTTTGAGAAAAGTTATGGATGGCATACGTACAGTCGGGAGCAGCAGACACAGGTATCGGATATTTTTGATTTAGCCTCGGTCACTAAAGTTGTGGGAACGACGCCTGTGATTATGCACCTACAGGAAATTGGCGTGTTAAATTTGGATCGTACAATCGGAGACTATCTGCCTGCTGCTCGTACAACAAATAAAGCCTCCATACCCTTGCGTGCGGTGCTGCTGCACGAGGCGGGGTTTGTGCCTTTTATACCCTTTTATAAAAACCTTAAACCTGGAGATATGCAGGCCGATTCGTCGGCAACACATCAGGTAAAGGTTGCTGAGGGGGCCTACCTTCGTAATTTTTATTACCAAGATAGGATGTGGCCTGAAATGCTTATGACGGATGTTAAGCCCATGGGAAACTACCTTTATTCGGATATCAGCATGTATGTCATGCAGGAAATTGCCGAAACGCAAACACATACGCCAATAGATAAGTATGTGCAACAGTTGCTATTCGATCGTTTGGGCATGACGACTGCAGGCTACAACCCGTGGCAGCGTTTTGATAAAAGTAAAATTGTACCCACCGAAGTAGATAAGTCCTTCCGCAAGGGGCTCTTGCAGGGCTATGTACACGATCAAGGTGCCGCTATGGCAGGCGGTGTTGCTGGGCATGCCGGTTTGTTTGCTACGGCCAATGATCTTGCTATCTATGGGCAGCTGTTATTAAATAGAGGGCATTATGGTGGGCTGCAGTTTTTTAAGGCCCAAACAGTGGATTTATTTACGAGTAGACAGTCTAAAACAAGTCGACGTGGGTTGGGCTTTGACCGCTACGACATGGATACAAAAAAAGAGTATCCGTCGAAATTAGCCAATGCCAGCGTGTATGGCCATACCGGTTACACTGGAACCTGCTTTTGGGTCGATCCCGAAAACCAGCTTGTTTATATCTTTTTATCCAATAGAGTGCACCCCGATGTAAGTCCGAAGCTATTGGAATTAAATATTCGTGGGCGTATTTTAGATACGATTTACGAAGCTATACGGCAACCAAAGTCATCATTAATAACGCTCTAACTTGGTTAACTCTTCATAGTTGTTGTTTAACTTCTTCAAAAAGAAGCCATATACCATGCGGTAGTAAAACTTAATGACCAGCACCAATACAACGGCAAACAAGCTAAACAGGGCCGTGAATATAAAGATCAACAAAATAATGTAACTCCAATCTTTTACGGCGTCGTCGTGGTATTTCAGGTATATCTCATCCACCAAAACATGCACAAAGGTTATCAATATGGTCAGGTAAATACACCATAGGTTAAACTGTATATAGCGGTCGGCATTTTTGCGTACATCTAAAATGCTTTCCATCAGCGACTTCGTGTTTTGTGTGTTGTTGATTTTACGTAGGTTGATGAAAAATTTAAACATAAAATAAAGGACTACCACATAAAATACCAAGTCGTATACATAACCCAAAACGGCGAAGGCAAAAAACTTTTCTTTCTCCACCGGAATGCTGAACGATAGCGACAAGCCAATAATCAACTCCAGGCAGCAAATTATAAAAATCCATTTTACAATGGAGGAAGAGCTCTTCCGCAGCATGGTATGGATCTCATCTCCATTAACCTTAGGGAAGTCCTGATCTTTATTCCAATGTTTTTTTAATAAGTCTAACCCATCCATTACATTTCTCCGTTTTGATTTATCAACGTCCTTAACTTATTTTTTATACGGTTCATTTTTACACGGGCATTAACCTCCGAGATGCCCAGTGTTTCGGCAATCTCTGTATACTCTTTATCTTCCAGATACATGTACACCAGTGCTTTTTCAATATCATTGAGCCTGCGTACAGCAGCATAAAGGCTTTTTAACTGCTCCTCTTGCTGGGTATCGTACTCCTCATAACGTATATTTTGTAAAGAATTGTCCCAATCTACTGTCGTAATTTTACGTTTACTGCCACGGTACAACGAAATTGCAGTATTTAAAGCAACCCGATAAGCCCAAGTTGTAAATTTAGACTCCCCCTTAAAGGAAGGGTAGGCTTTCCACAGTTGAATTACCATCTCTTGAAATAAATCTTTGTGGCTATCCATATCCGCCGTATAGAGCTTACAGATCTTATGCAGGATATTTTGATTATCCTCTAGAAGATGTACAAATTCTATTTCTTTGGTCCTTATCATTCCTTACGTTAATAGGTCGAAAATAAGCATAAGATGTTACAGAATAATTTAATTTTATACACAGGTATTAAAAATTAGTAATTTAGCCCAATGGCGAAGTCAAAATCAGCATATTTTTGT
The DNA here is from genome assembly GCF_049319645.1 of Sphingobacterium sp. Mn56C. Lineage (NCBI taxonomy): Bacteria > Pseudomonadati > Bacteroidota > Sphingobacteriia > Sphingobacteriales > Sphingobacteriaceae > Sphingobacterium > Sphingobacterium sp. Mn56C. The sequence continues at coordinate 425,848 of NZ_JBMOUC010000002.1, read as the reverse complement.
CAGTCTTGTGGTTACGAGTCACCGAAGTGGCTGGGGCAGTGCCCCTCCTGCAAGCAATGGAATACCTTTGTAGAAGAAGTGGTGGAGAAGGCATCATCACGTGTTCCAGAATGGCGCAGCACAACACAGAACTTGCCGCAAGGCAATAAGCGACAAAATAAAGCAGCACAGATTCATGAAATAGTATATACCGAAGAGCAGCGTCTGCAGAGCCCCGATAAGGAGTTCAACCGTGTTTTGGGAGGTGGCATTGTATCCGGATCTTTAGTGCTTATAGGCGGGGAACCTGGTATAGGAAAATCAACTTTAATGTTGCAACTGGCGCTGTCAATGCCACATATTAAAGTACTCTATATATCGGGAGAGGAAAGCGAGCAGCAGATAAAAATGCGCGCCGAGCGACTGTCTCAAAATTCAAAGGCGAATTGTTATATTCTCACCGAAACATCCACACAGCATATTTTTAAACAGATAGAGGTCGTCGAACCTACGTTGGTGGTCATCGACTCCATACAAACGTTACATTCCTCGCAAATAGAATCGGCACCGGGTTCGGTGTCGCAGGTGCGGGAGTGTACCGCAGAGCTGTTGCGCTTTGCCAAGGAAACAAATACGCCGGTGTTTATTGTCGGGCATATCACCAAAGATGGGTCTATTGCAGGACCTAAGGTGCTGGAGCATATGGTGGATACTGTATTACAGTTTGAGGGCGATAGAAATCATGTGTACCGTATCTTAAGAGCGGTAAAAAACAGGTTTGGGTCGGCATCAGAACTTGGTATTTATGAGATGCAGGGTGCGGGGCTACGGGAGGTGTCTAACCCATCGGAAATTATGATCTCCCAGCGAGATGAACCGGTTAGCGGTGTCGCTATAGCGGCCATGCTGGAGGGGCTGCGCCCGTTGATGATTGAGGTGCAGGCACTCGTAAGCAACTCGGCATTCGGTACCCCACAGCGTAGCTCTACGGGCTTTGATACGAAAAGGCTCAATATGTTGCTGGCCGTATTGGAGAAAAAATTTGGTTTCCGCCTGAGTGCACAGGATGTATTTTTAAATATTGCCGGCGGCTTGCGTGTAGAAGATCCAGCCATAGATTTAGCCGTTATTGCGGCAATAATATCCTCACAGCAGGATATTGCCCTGCCAGCAAAGGTAGCCTTTTGCGGAGAGGTAGGTCTCTCCGGGGAGATCCGCGCTGTAAACCGTATAGATCAGCGTATTGCTGAAGCAGCAAAATTGGGTTTTGATGTTATCTTTATATCGAAGTATAACACAAAAGGGCTCGAGGCAAAAAAGTATGCTATTGCTATTCGGCCCATAGCGACATTAGAGGATCTGTTTAGGGCCGTGTTTGCTTAGTTTGCTTAATTTAATCCGGGAAAGCATATGTGGCATACGCTTTCCCGGAATATTTTATTTCAGTATAGCTCTAAGCTTTTCCTTTAAAGCATCTCCATGAAGGTTACGCGCTATAATAATGCCATTTGGGTCTACCAGGACATTCTGCGGTATCGCTTTAATACCATAAGGTATTGCCGCACCATTATTCCAGAATTGTAAATCTGAGATATGTTTCCAGGTCAAGTTATCATCTTCAATAGCCTTTTTCCACGGCCCTAATTCCTTGTCGAAAGAAACCCCTAAAATTTCAAAGTTTTTGTCTTTAAATTCGGCGTAGGTAGCCACAAGATTCGGATTTTCAGCACGGCATGGTGGGCACCATGAAGCCCAGAAGTCGACCAGCACATATTTACCTTTTAAATCTTGTAAGGAGTACGGGTTGCCATCCAGGTCAAACTGCGTAATACCTGGCGCTTTTTTTCCGACAGCAACTTGCTCCAAATTTTTTAGATAGCGTTCAAACATTTTGCCTTCCGTAGATTTGCGTACCGTTTTATCTAAAGTTTTAAATAGTTCGCGCATTTCTTTGAAATCGGGATCATAACCGCCTACACGCTGTATGGCGCGGATGGAGGTTTTTTCTTTGGGATTTGCCTTTACCTCATTTATCAATTCTTCCTTGGTCTGCGCTTGCAGAAAAAAGGGTAGAACAGCCAACAGCATTATCCATATCTTTTTCATAGTATTCCATTTTTTTATTTATCCAAATATATAAGAATCTCCTATTTTAGTGGTATAGCAATATTAAATATGACACAAATCGACCTTCCTTCATTATTTTCCTCCAAATTACCCGATACAGGTATAAGCATATTCACACAGATGTCGGCATTGGCGGCCCATCATCAAGCCATCAACCTATCCCAGGGATTCCCGGATTTTGATACCGATTCGCATTTAATTGAACTGGTCGATAAGTATATGCGAGCGGGTTTCAACCAATATGCACCTATGACAGGATTTCATGGCCTACGTGAATGTATAGCGCACAAGTATGCCAAACAGTATGGCGTGGATGTCGATGCAAATGCTGAGGTTACGATTACCGCTGGCGGCACGCAGGGTTTGTTTGACGTTATTGCGGCTGTGGTACGTGCCGACGATGAGGTTATTATTTTCGAGCCGGCTTACGATTCCTATCGGCCCGCGGTAGCGCTTTTTGGAGGCAAGGTCAAGGCTGTACAGTTGTTAGCGCCAGATTTTTCCATAAACTGGGACGAGGTAGCACAGCTTATCACGCAAAAAACACGATTGATTATTGTAAACAACCCTTCCAATCCTACAGGTAGGATATGGTCTGCGGAGGATATTTTGCAATTGGAAAGGCTGGTTAAAGATTCCGGCATTTTTGTGCTTAGCGACGAGGTTTATGAGCATATCGTTTTTGATGGCCGTCAACATCATACCCTGTTGAAGTCTGCTGTATTGCGCTCGCGTACTTTTGTGGTTTGCTCGTTTGGAAAACTGCTGCATACAACCGGCTGGAAAATAGGATATGTCATTGCGCCAGCTGCTTTAAGCCAAGAGTTTCGAAAGGTACACCAGTTTAATGTTTTTTCGGTTAATCTTCCGATACAGATGGCAATTGCTGCGTATTTAGGAGAAAACACCGACTACTACGCGGGTTTGCCCTTGTTCTTTCAAAAGAAACGGGAGTATTTAGTGCAGGGTTTAACAGCGAGTCGCTTTAAGGTATTGCCCTGTGAGGGCACCTATTTTTTGCTGCTCGATTATAGCGCTATATCCGACAAGTCGGAATTAGACTTTGCTCAACAGCTTACGCACGAGGCGGGGGTAGCGATGATTCCGGTGAGTGCTTTTTATAGCGATTCTAAAAATCAGCAGCTCTTGCGGATCTGCTTTGCTAAAAAGGAAGATACCTTACAGGAGGCTATAACGAGGTTAAAATTAGTGTAGCTAACGCAATGGTTTGCAGTGTTTTTTTAAAGGAATTAATTTTCTTTTTTACTGTTTTGCTTTCTAATTATTATTAGATTTGCTATTCACGATAATCATATTTATAAAACCTCTTAAATGGCAAGATTAAATTTATTAGAGGAAACGCGTTTTGAAAAGGTGCCGGTAACGGTGTATCCTAATCAAGATGTCGCTTCCGTACGTGTTGCAAATCGTATTGCTACAATCATCCGGGAAAAACAGGCCAAAGGTGAACATGCAGTGTTGGGGCTGGCTACAGGCGCTACTCCGGTAAAGGTTTATAAAGAGCTGGTACGTTTGCATAAGGAAGAAGGGTTAAGTTTTCAAAATGTCGTAACCTTTAATTTGGACGAGTATTTTCCAATGCTGCCTACAGCAGATCAGAGTTATGTAACGTTCATGAAAAAACACCTGTTTGATCATGTCGATATTATTCCTGGAAATATTAATATTCCGGATGGCACAATTGCACCGGAGGCTGTACAGGCTTATTGTGAACGGTTTGAACAGAAAATATCCGATTATGGGGGCTTAGATATTCAGCTATTGGGTATTGGTCGTACAGGCCATATAGGTTTCAATGAACCGGGTTCGGCGCCAAACTCTGGGACACGCTTGGTAACCTTAGACGATTTAACACGTCGGGATGCGTCTAGGGATTTTGGGGGTAAAGAAAATGTCCCTTCTAAAGCCATAACAATGGGGGTAGGAACAATTTTCAAAGCCAAAGATATTATACTAATGGCCTGGAATGAGAAAAAAGCAGCTATCGTCAAGAAAGCTGTAGAGGGAGAGATTTCTCCGGATATTCCGGCTACTTACCTTCAGCTTTCTGACCATGTCGAGTTTATCTTAGATCAGGATGCAGCATCATTACTCACACGCTTCGATACCCCCTGGTTGGCGCGGGATGTGGTATGGTCGGATAGCTTGACCACAAAGGCTGTAGTATGGTTGTCGCTAAAATTAGGAAAAGCGATTCTGAAACTTACAGACGACGATTATAACAACAATGGTATGGCCGATCTGGTCACTAAACAGGGGCCGGCGTATAGTATAAATATCAATATTTTTAATGATTTACAACGCACCATTACGGGCTGGCCTGGTGGCAAACCTAATGTCGATGATACCAATAGACCCGAACGAGCGGAGCCAGCACAAAAGAATGTGATTTTATTCTCGCCACACCCCGACGACGATGTGATTTCTATGGGGGGGACCTTTATACGTCTTGCTGATCAGGGGCATAATGTGCATGTTGCTTACCAAACATCGGGAAATACAGCCGTGTGGGACGATGATGTGTTGCGGTACTTGGAGTTTGTGCAGGATTTTGCCATCGCTATCGATGATGATCAGGGGGTGACCACAAAAATATATAACGACGCACGTGAGTTTTTCGGTACGAAGAAACCGAACCAGGTGGATCCCGAAATTATCCGAAAGGTGAAGGGCTTAATCCGTAAAGGTGAGGCGATTGCCGGAGCACGTTTTGTAGGGCTGCCAGATGAGCATATCCATTTTCAAAACTTACCGTTTTATGATCGCATGAAGTTTGCAAAGGAGGTTTCTTTTGAAGATGATATTCAACAGACGATGGAGCTATTGAGACAGGTAAAACCACATCAGGTGTTTGCTGCCGGAGATTTTGCTGATCCACATGGCACGCATAAGGTGTGTTTCGATATTATTCTGGAAGCGTTATTAAGGCTGCGCAGAACCGACGAATGGACGAAAGATTGTTGGTTATGGTTATATCGCGGCGCATGGCATGAGTACCCAATCCATGAAATTGAAATGGCTATTCCGCTATCTCCACAGGAGGTGAAAAGGAAACGTCTGGCCATTTTTAAACATCAGTCTCAAAAGGATGTACCTGTATTTCCGGGCGATGATCCGCGCGAGTTTTGGGTGCGTGCTGAAGATCGTACCAGCGAAACTGCTGCCTTATACCATAGATTGGGCCTTGCTGATTATGAAGCTATCGAGGCTTTTGTAAAATGGAAGTTTACGTAAACCTTATAATTTGTTACAAAGGAAAAAAGAGACTATTTCGATAGTCTCTTTTTTTTGTGGCATCTTTTGGCGTTAAATCTTTTTTTTCGTTGCACAATATCGTTTTACTATCTCGGCGCCTTAGAAATGGTGTGATTTATTTGTACGGTTTATTTTTTTATCTGTAAACGCTATTGTTTTACCTTTATTTTTAATTAAACTAAATTAAAATTATGAAGGCGAAATTTTTATTAACTGTAGCGGCAGTGCTTGGCTTTGCTGCTGTAGTGCATGCCCAAACAACAATTAAGGGTAAAGTAATAAATGCGCAAGGACAGCATATTCCGGATATCAATGTGTCTGCACTGAATAGAACTACAAAAACAGATCGACATGGTTTTTTTAAATTATATATTCCTGGTAAGGCGAGTTTTGATGTAGTATTTACGGGTGTTGGATACCGAAATTATCGCGTCAAAATCAAGCGTAAAACGGACAAGATCGATTTGAAAAATGTGTTGATGGAAAAGGTTGAACAGCCTATTGATCAGGTGCGTGTTATGGGGTATAACTCTGTAAATAAGCAAACCATAGCCTTGGGAAAGGGCGCAATTGTATCTAAAGATCTGCCACAGGCTGTTCAAATTATAAATGCGCAGGTGATTGCAGATCAGCAGGTGAATACTTTAGGCGATGCATTAAAAAATGCAAATGGCATCGCTATAGGTACTAACCGTGGGTCTGTAGGCGAGTCTTTTTTTGCTCGTGGTATGCGTATGAGCGATAATGATGTGCTTAAGAATGGCGCAACTAATAATATTGATGCCAATATTGAGGCGAGTACCCTGGAATCTGTTGAGATTTTAAAGGGCTCGGCTGCCTTATTATATGGTGGGGTATCGGGGGGTGCGGTCGTAAATTTGATTACCAAGAAGCCTAAATTTGAACTCGGTAGTGAGCTGTCTTTGCGTTACGGTAGTTGGGGGCGTTATAAGCCTATGCTGGATGTTTATGGGCCATTATCGAAACGTATAGCCTTTAGGTTGGTGAGTACGGGCGAATCTGCCGGTAGCTTCCGGGATTATGTAAAAACAAAACGTGCTTATATTAATCCTTCACTTTTGTATAAGTTATCGGAGCATACATCGATCAATTTTATGTTCGATTACCTGAAGGCTAATTTTACGCCAGATTTTGGGATAGGTACGCTTGATGGAAAAATCAATAAGGCGCTCAGTCGCAGTACGTATTTAAATGTGCCCTGGGCGTTTAACCGAACAAATTCTACCAACATACAGGTATCTTTGGATCATTCCTTTTCTAAAGACTGGAAAATGAGTGTGTTGCTTAGTCAGCACCATTATGGTAGAAATTACTATAGTTCGGAGCGTATTAGACCGGGGGTGGATTCAATGGCTGCGCTAACATTAAGGCGCATGAGGTGGGATGAAACTAGCCGTAATCAGCAGGTTAATATTACGGGAAGGTTTACTACTGCACGTTTTACACATCAGGTGCTAATCGGCGGAGACATGGATCAGGCAACGTATAAGGTGTATGCCTATGATATTTTTGGTAACCCGGAGCAGCCAACGGTGCCTACAGCAGAAATTGGCGCGATCAATGTGTTTAAGCCGGATATTGAATCCTTTGGTCGGATTCCGGAGGTTTCCTTAAAAACCCGATCGACAACAAGAGTATATCGGTATGGTGCTTTTGTTCAGGATTTAATCGGTATTACGGAAAAGTTTAAAGTTTTGGCAGGGCTGCGTTTTACCTACCATTTTACTCCGGCGACGGATCTGTGGGACTATCAAGCGGGTAAGACCCAACCTGCTGCTTTAAAGTTTAACGATAAGGCCTGGTCTCCTAAGGTCGCATTCATCTACCAACCATTACATGATTTAAGTCTGTACACAAGTTATACGAATAGCTTTATATCGAATAAAACGGCTATAGATAGTAATAATGTGCCATTAGGACCATCACTACTGGATCAATATGAGATCGGTGTAAAAAAGGATCTTCTACAAGGTAAGCTGTCTGTTAACGTTACGGCCTATAAAATTTTAAACCATAATTTGGCGCAAAATATCATTAAAGCCGACGGAAAGGTTGATGATCTCCATAAGGAGTTTTCTGGACAGACAACGAACGATGGGTTTGAGCTGGATATTAATGGTGACCTTTGTAAAGGTCTCCATGTTATTGCGGGCTATTCCTATAGCTTCAACCGTTTTACGAAAACCAATGATAAGGGCATGGTGGAGGGCGTCCGTATAGTGCGAAGTACCGCAAATACGGCAAACGCTACTGTGTTTTATACCGTTCAGTCTGGCCAACTAAAGGGATTAAAGCTGGGGGGGTCTGCTTTTTATACCGGCAAGCGCTTCGCTGGCTGGAATAATACCAAAGTAAATATTCTTAATAATACGAATAGACTTATTCCTTTGTCGGGATATACCACACTAGATTTATCTGTGGGCTACAGCATAGGCAAATTAAAAATCCTCGCTAAAGTGGGTAATGTGACGGATGTATTCAATTATGTTGTGCACGAAAATTACAGTGTTAATCCGATTACGCCACGTGATTTTACGACAACATGTAGTTACACCTTTTAATAGTAATATTTTGTAAAATATGGACAAAAAATATGGCCGAAAGGCCGTATTTTTTACAGCATTTGTACAGGCTGTTTCAACAAAACTAAATCTTGTCGCCTATGGCAAGCAAAAAATTTTCAATCTCTGATACTATACTGACGCCTTCGCTTGCTATTAAGAACGTGTAGCGTAGTGAGTTAGGGATAAATCCGAAATATTTCTTAAAAGCGGTAGTAAAATGTGTAGCATGTTTATAACCTGTTAAACGTGCAACATCTGAAACCCGGTACTCGCCCGTCATAATCAGCTTTCTGGCGTGTTCCATTTTAACATCTGTCATGTAATTCATTACAGTTTTTCCAAAATACTGTTTGAAATATTTCTTTAAATACTGCTCATTAGTACCTATTTTTTTTGCAATTTCTTGTATGGTATACGATTGGGTAAAGTCTTTTTCAATCAGAGCTTTGGCAAGTAGTATCTTGTCGTAATGGTTTTTATTTATAATGATTTCATGTTTCTCATTTTCAGCATAAAGACCCTCTATCTGATGCACAATGGCTTCAATAATATGTGCTTGTATACGTAACTTGTTGAGAGGTGTTACAATGGAGTTAAGATCTAAAATTTGATTGATAATAAGGCGTATACGGTTGTCACTTTTTGTCATCATACCGTTTTTGAAACGGCTGTTATGACTGTCAAATTTAACCTTAAAATCGTGTAACATTTCTTGAGGTACAAAAATCGCTATCGCAATATTCCCTTCATAGATATTTTTCCATTCTAAGACCTCGCCTTTTTGCACGCTATGTATAATATTTTCACCGCCGCGCACAATAAAGGATTGTTGGCGAAATACATAGGGACAAATACAGGTATTACCAGCGCTAGGGAGCAGAATATTTAAAAAACCAGTAATGGGGCTGCATACTTTTTTTGTCTCGGTACTATCTAAAATAATATAATGTCCTATAAACCTGGTGTTTATTAATTCTTCTACGCTAAGAGCTTCCATTTCAGGTAAGTTATTTTCCGAATATGAAACTATTTTTTCTGATTGCGTCATTTTTATGCCTTATTAAGCGATAGATTTGCGTTACCAAATTTTATTTAGACTTGTTCTAAAATGCAGGCCTAAGTTAGGGTATTAAACGCAAATAATGAAAAAATTCTATTTATCGATATTTTTTGTCGTATTCGTATTACAAGTCTTTGCACAACAATTTTTTACCATTAAGGGGAAGGTACATAGCGATAACGGTGTCCCACTGTCACATGTTACTTTAAAAATCGAAGGAACACCTTTCGTAGCGATAACCGATGCGAATGGAAATTATAGTTTTTCCCAATTAAAGGGGGGTAGATATACGCTTATTGTATCATCCATAGAAATAAAACCTAAAAAGTTAACACTGCACGTTACAAAAGACCAGCCGGATTTGCATATACATATTGATGCGAAGGGGCATATGGCGCTGGATGAGGTGCTGGTAGAACGTACATCCGTTAAAAAGGAAATTGAAACCAGTGGCTTTGCTGTTAATGTTATCGAAACAAAAGAGGCGGCATTGCAGAATATACAGACTACTGAACTATTAGACCGTTCGGCGGGGGTTAAGATCCGTCAAGATGGTGGCCTGGGGTCTTCTATGGTGCTTAATTTAAATGGTTTAAGTGGAAATGCGGTTAAGGTTTTTATTGATGGGGTACCCATGTCAAACTATGGACGTTCGTTTTCTATAAACAGTATTCCTCCGGCACTTATTGAAAGAATTGAGGTCTATAAAGGCGTTGTTCCGGGGTATCTTTCGGAAGATGCGCTTGGTGGAGCGATTAATATTGTTTTAAAGAAGAATATAAAAAATGTAATTAATACTTCTTATTCATTTGGTTCTTTTAATACCCACCAGTGGCAAGGTAATGGAAGTTATAAACTTAAGGAGGATTTAGCCGTACGATTTTCGGGTTTTCATAATTATTCTGACAACAATTATGAGGTATGGGGAGAGGATATTAACTATTATGATTATTTAGGCTCTTCAACGCCCGCTAATAAGCGAGTAAAACGCTTTAATGATGCTTATCGTTCGTCGGGTGGTCGTATTGAGCTTGGAATAACCAATAAAAAATGGGCGGATCAGTTGTTTTTGGGGGCTTTATTGTCGGGGCAAATGCGCGAAATGCAACACGGCGTCTCGATGAAAATGGTGTATGGAAATAGGCATAACCGACAAAAATCACAGGTTTATACGTTAAACTATAAAAAACAAAACCTTTTCGTTGATGGCTTATCCCTTAGTGTAGATGGTAGTATTTCTTTGTTGGAGCGCAATAATATTGATACCATTGGTGATTATTACGATTGGAGTGGTAAACCTATTTTGGATAATAATGGTAACGTGGTGCAGTGGGCTAAAGGTGCTGAACAATCTAGGTTGGGGAAATCCTATTCTATAAACGATGAAACCGCATTTGTTGTGCGTACGAATTTGAGTTACCGTATCACGCCTAATAATAGTATTCATGCTAATATTTTGTATAATAGTTTTAAACGTGGCGTGGATGATAAAAGAAGAGATCAAACGTGGCGTGATTTTCAAAATACAAGGGATTTATCTAAAGGTATCCTAAGTTTGACCTACGAGAACTTAGCCTTTAACAACAGGTTGAGGACCAATGCTTTCTTTAAACATTATCTTCAAACGGTGAGATCGCACGAGCCAAAGCGGGTTTCGGGTGTATGGGAAAAGGAGCAGATCGATAAAAAAATCGATGCTAGTGGATATGGTGTAGCCTTGTCTTACCAGCTGTTGCCTAAGTTTTTTATTCTCGCCTCTGGCGAACGTGCTATTCGCTTACCTAGCGAAGGGGAGACTTTTGGAAATGATTTGGAAAATGAGGTGCCCAATTATGGCTTAAACCCCGAACGAAGTGTGAATATAAACCTAGGTTTTAACCTCGGCCCTTATCGTATTGAACAGCATAGCATCAATTTAAATACCTCTTTATTCCGTAGAAATGTTAAAGGAATGATTCGCAAAGGTATTTCTGCTGACTCGCAAGATATTGCTTTTTTTGAAAATTTAGATAATGTGGAAGCGCGTGGTTTTGATGCGGAACTAACGTATCGCTACTCGGATAAACTGCAGTTTTTATTTACGACATCGAAATTTAATGCCTTGTTTAATACGGAATTTAATGAAAATGGAGCGCGTTATTCTTATTATAGACAGCAGATTAGGAATGAACCTTCTTATAAATTTAGCGGGTCGCTAACCTACTATGTGCCGAATTTGTTCCAAAAAGGATCTAGGGCGAGTGTAACCTATGGCGTAAATTATGTGAATCGCTTTCTTCGGGATTGGGCTGGTTTAGGTGGCAGTGGGTTGAATTGGATTCCTCAACAGTTTGTAAATGATATTGGTCTTACCTATACTTTGGCCAACCAACGTTGGACTTTAGGTTTGGATGCGAAAAATATTGCAGATAGGCAGGTGTTCGATAATTTCAAAATCCAACGTCCGGGTAGGGCTTTCTATGCGAAATTAACATACAACTTATTTTATAATTAAAATTTAATATTATGAAGTTCAATTTTTTAAATTCAGTTCTTGCCGTTGGTATGGGATTGATGATGTTTACCTCTTGTAGTAAAAGTGATAACGCTGGCGGTGAAGAGCCAGGTGGACAGCAGGGTGTTAAGGGGGATTTTCAATTGGCCTACTTTTCTAAGGGTTCTGATGCGGAAGCTACTTATGTGCAAGGTTTAAAAGATCTTAATACTGGCGATATATCCTTTAAAAATTTTGGTTTCCGCTTACCTGCAACGGTTACAACGCGTTTTTACTCTTCTACTGATGGCTCTTTGGTATATGCATTGGACTATCCGGTAGGAACCTTAGCTAAATATATGTATTTGGGCGGGCAGAATTATGCGCGTGTTGGTGGCGAATTAAATGCTTCTATTCCTTTAGGTGTTAATGCTTTACGTCTTACAAAAATTGATGATAGTTTCGCTATGGTACATGCTGTAGGTGCTACTGCGGGCCCTTCACAGATATCAGAGTCGGTTGTTACTATGAAGCCAGATACGGCACAGATTGGGGTTATTAATCTTCAAAATATGCGTATCGATGTAGCGGATAGAGCTGTTATCATGGATTTAGGCGATGATATTCGTAAACTGGGCTACCGTATTTTCCGTATCGATGCTCCTGTTGTTGCTAATGGTAAAGCATTTTATGGATGTGGTTTGCAGCGCTATAATCTTGAAACTGGGAAAAATGACAATACCTTACCTCGCGAATATGCTGCAGTATTACAAGTGGATTACCCGTCGTTAAAAAATCCAAAAGTTGTCGTTACACAGCATATAAAAGGAAATACGAACGGCTATAGAACGCCAAATTTACATAAAGATGAGGATGGAAATATTTTAGTGTTGGCCTCTTCCTCAGGCAAAAATATTAGTATTGGTAAAATTGTTAACGGCAATTTTGATACCTCTTTCAAATTGGATATAACAGCACAACTTCCTACAGCAGTTTCTTCTAACGGTTGGTTTTATGTAGGTAACGGTATTGCCTATGTTCCATATTCTGACTCGGGTTCTAAAGATTGGAGAGTAGCGCGTGTCAATGTGAAAGATGGTTCTGTGGTTAAGTTGGATGTACCTGCAGGTTTGGATTTGTCGGATTACCAATATTCGGTAGCTCGTAATGGCAAATTCTATATGGCGCTTTCTCCAAAAGAAGGAAAGGGCAACGTCTATATTTTTGATGTTAATAATGCTGCTCCAACAGCCTTTACGAAAGGGGCTAATATTACGTCTGCTGCGGGTCAATATTATATTGGTATTTTTTAAGCTGTACACTTACTGTTATAGTTAACAGCTAAAGGGGCTATCTTTTTTGAAAGATAGCCCCTTTTTAATGGATAGGATTTTGAAGTCTTTATGTTTTAAATTCTATTTTATTCTAATATTTTACTTTTTAGGCTTTTGTGCCCCTGTAATAATCATTTCTAATACAGCAACAGCTAAGGCAAAAAATGCCGCGCTCCAGAAGCCATTAACCTCGAATTTACTGCCCATTATATTATCCGTCAGCATAACCATAAGTACGGTAATAATAAAGGATATCAAACCGAATGTAAGCCAATTTAAGGGGAAGGTAAATAGCCTCAGTATGCCACCAATGAAAGCGTTTACAAAGCCGATAACTAATCCGGTAACAATGGCCCAGCCAAATCCCGCTACATAAACTCCGGGGATTATATAGGATGCAATTGCAACAACAGCACCCGTCAATAGTAGTGATACAATAAATCTCATGTGATATGAAGCTAAAATTTAAGATTGATACGCTAAAACGAGTTCAAAATATGTGCCAAAGCTTTTGTAGGGTATGGCTTTTTAGGCTTGATTTTTTGAATAACTATGCAGGCATAGGAATTTTACGTATATTTAATCTATTATAAACTACAATTTTATGAAAAAGCTAACAATAATTTTTATGGCAATGCTATGTACTATACTAGTATTTGCGCAAGGGAACGATCCTATTTTAGGAAAATGGGAGAACCCAAGTGGTGAGGGTAGGGTAGAAATTACTAAACGCGGAGACCAGTATTTCGGTAAATTGTACTGGATTAAAGATGCTTCCAAGAAAGATGAGAAAAATCCAGACGAGGCCTTACGCAGCCGTCATATTCAAGGGCTGGAGATTCTTAAAAATTTTAGTAAAAAGGGTAAGGGATATGAGGGGGGAGAGATTTACGATCCAAAGTCCGGAAAAACGTATAGCTGCAAAATGACTTTAAAGGGCGACGATCTGCTGGATATCAGGGGATTTATAGGCATTAGTTTGCTGGGGCGAACCGAAACCTGGAAACGTATTAAGTAATTTCTTGTGCTTGGGTATATTATATAATTAATACACAATCGTTTTCCTGATTTTGTGTAAAGGAAATCTAGTATCTTTGCTGTTGCCTTTAGTAGGTTAAATATTAGATCATTTTTATAAAAATATATTCGCATGTATAAAACGCTAAAACCTGCCTTAGAAAAAGAGCTTGCCGCCATTAAAGAGGCTGGCCTTTATAAGCAGGAACGTATTATTATTACGCCGCAGGGTGCTGATATTAAAGTGAGTACCGGACAAGAGGTAATCAACTTCTGTGCAAACAATTACTTGGGCTTGTCTTCGCACCCTAAAGTTGTTGAAGCAGCAAAAAATGCTATCGATAGCCATGGTTATGGTATGTCGTCGGTACGCTTTATCTGCGGAACACAGGATGTTCACAAAGAGCTGGAAGCGAAGCTTTCTACATTCTTAGGAATGGAAGACACTATCCTTTATGCCGCAGCTTTTGATGCCAATGGAGGGGTTTTTGAACCTTTGTTTACCGCTGAGGATGCTATTATCTCGGACGAGCTGAATCATGCTTCTATTATCGATGGTGTACGCCTATGTAAGGCGCAGCGCTTCCGGTATAAAAACTGTGATATGGCTGACCTCGAGACTCAATTACAGGCTGCCGCAGGTGCGCGCCATAGAATTATTGTAACGGATGGTGCATTCTCTATGGATGGCTCGGTAGCGCCCCTGGATAAAATCTGCGATTTAGCGGATAAGTATGAGGCCTTGGTTATGATCGACGAGTCGCATTGCTCTGGTTTTATCGGTAAAACTGGCCGTGGTACCCACGAGTTGTTTGATGTTATCGACCGTGTTGATATTATTACAGGCACCTTAGGGAAAGCTTTGGGTGGTGCATCGGGTGGTTTTACCGCGGGAAAAAAAGAAATCATTGCGATGTTGCGCCAGCGCTCTCGTCCTTACTTATTTTCGAATACATTGGCTCCTGCTATTGCTGGGGCATCGGTAGCGGTATTGGATATGCTCAGCGAGACCACAGCACTACGCGATAAACTGGAGGAAAATACGCTGTATTTCCGGGAACAGATGACGGCTGCAGGTTTTGATATAAAACCGGGTTTTCACCCTATTGTGCCTGTCATGCTGTACGATGCAAAATTGGCGCAGGAATTTGCCGCTAAGATGCTGGAAGAGGGTATTTATGTTATTGGTTTCTATTACCCGGTAGTGCCGCAAGGAAAAGCACGTATTCGTGTACAAATCTCTGCAGGGCATGATAAATCGCATTTGGACAAGGCTATAGCGGCTTTTACAAAGGTAGGTAAAGAATTGAACGTTATTTCTTAACGTAAAAAGTAGTTAAGCTTTAAACTAAAAGCTTATTGTCAGAGGCTTATCTGTATTTTTTATATAAATATAATATAATATATGCAGAAAGTGAGGTGCAAATTATATATCTTTGCACCTCTAAATTTTTATAACACATTATTGCTCAATGCAGAATATTAGAAATATCGCGATTATCGCGCACGTAGACCACGGTAAAACAACATTAGTTGATAAAATCCTTTATTTCACGAATCAGTTCAGAGAAAATGAAACTGCGGGTGAATTAATTTTGGATAACAATGATTTGGAGCGCGAGCGCGGAATCACTATTGTATCAAAAAACGTATCTGTTAAATACAAAGACACCAAAATCAATATTATTGATACACCTGGTCACGCCGATTTCGGTGGTGAGGTTGAACGTGTATTGAAAATGGCGGATGGGGTTGTTTTATTGGTGGATGCTTTTGAAGGACCAATGCCACAAACGCGTTTCGTTACGGGTAAAGCTTTAGGTTTAGGAATTAAACCTATTGTGGTGGTAAATAAGGTAGACAAAGAAAACTGTCGTCCAGAGGAGGTATACGAAAGTGTGTTCGATTTATTCTTTAATTTGGGTGCAAACGAAGAACAATTGGATTTCCCTGTTCTTTACGGTTCATCTAAACAAGGATGGATGTCTACAGACTGGAAAAAACCTACGGAAGATTTTACGGATCTTTTAGATGCAATTATTGCGCATATTCCTGCTCCTGCTGTAGCAGAGGGTACTTTGCAGATGCAGGTAACTTCTTTAGATTATTCTACATTCGTAGGCCGTATTGCTATTGGTCGTGTGGCACGTGGTGTTATTAAAGAGAACCAACCGGTATCTTTGGTTAAACGTGATGGTAAGATTGTAAAATCTCGCGTGAAAGAGCTACAGGTGTTTGAAGGTTTAGGACGTATTAAAGTTGCTGAAGTTCATGCAGGTGATATTTGTGCGGTTGTAGGTATCGATGGTTTTGAAATTGGTGATACTATTGCTGACTTCGAAAATCCGGAACAATTGGAGGTAATGCACATTGATGAGCCTACCATGAATATGTTGTTCACGATTAATAACTCTCCATTCTTTGGTAAAGAGGGTAAATTTGTTACTTCGCGTCATATTTATGATCGTTTACAAAAAGAATTAGAGAAAAACTTGGCTTTACGTGTTGTGCCTACAGAATCTCCGGATGCTTGGTTGGTATATGGTCGTGGTATTCTTCACTTATCGGTATTAATCGAAACTATGCGTCGTGAAGGCTACGAGTTACAGGTAGGGCAGCCACAGGTTATCGTTAAAGAAATTGATGGCGTAAAATGTGAGCCTATTGAAGAATTGGTGGTTGATGTACCGGGCGAGGTATCGGGTAAAGTTATCGAGTTGGTAACGCAACGTAAAGGTGAGTTGTTGATTATGGAGTCTAAAGGCGAAATGCAACACTTAGAGTTCTCTATCCCTTCTCGTGGTATCATCGGTTTACGTAATAACGTACTAACGGCTACTGCGGGTGAGGCTGTAATGGCGCACCGCTTGAAAGGTTATGAGCCTTGGAAAGGTACTATCCCTGGTCGTTTAGCTGGTGTATTGATTTCTTTAGATACGGGCTCTACGACTGCATACTCTATCGACAAACTACAAGATCGTGGACGCTTCTTCGTAGATCCAGGAGTGGATATTTATGAAGGACAGATTTTAGGGGAGCATATCCGTGATAACGATTTAACAATTAACGTAACTAAAGGTAAGCAGTTAACAAATATGCGTGCTTCGGGTTCGGATGATAATACACGTATTGCTCCGGCAATAAAATTCTCTTTGGAGGAGTGTATGGAGTATATTCAGGCGGATGAGTATATCGAAGTAACGCCGCAATCGATGCGTTTACGTAAGATTTACTTAACTGAAAACGAACGTAAAATCAATAGTAAAAAGTTTCAATAAGCCATAAACGTATTGACTTAACCCATAAAAAATAAGGTGTGCTTGCAAAAGCACACCTTATTTTTTATGGGTTTATGGTATTAACCTTGTCTTATTTTTTGTTATGTACAGGTTTTGATTCTTCTGCAGCGATATAGGTATCCTCCTCCGCTTTATAGATTTTGAAATGTACATCGTATCCTTCGGGAACATAAATTACAATCGGCAATTTTCCGTTGTAATTGACGATAGTAGGTGTTGCCGTGACAAATAGATTTCTTTTTTTATTGTCTAAGCAGCCTATTTGTGTTGAAACTACATCTCCTTTTGTATGAAAAACATAGTAGTTATAGCCCCATCCTGATAGATCTTTTTGTGTAATTTCGCCCATAAGATTAAAGTAGTTGCAGGCATCTACTTCCATCCATTTACCGACACTAAATTCAATTTTTTTGTTCTCATCCTTACTGGAATGTGGTACCTCAATAATTAATTTCTTGTACCCTTTTTCAGGTGCAGGAAAAATATCGGTATTTTGTTTCATAATGTTTTGCGCCATCGCAATCGATGTAAATCCGAGTAGGGTTACAAATAACGTTAACGTTTTCCAAATTGATTTATTCATTTTCTAGTAAATTATGTTTTAGCGTATAACTCTTTTATAAGCTTTGCTTAATTTGATAAATTTTAGACTAAAAGGTTTAATCAATGTGAATATAAATTTAGTATTACCTTATTTATTTCCTTTGAGTTACTGTTTTATAGTGTCCTCAGGGCTACGGTCCAGTTTCGCTAACCGACGTTGTATGGCTGTATCTGTACGTTGGGGAATAATCTGGTTTAATGCATTTTTTTCGATATCAACATCCGAATCTGATTCCAAAATATGTACTGTGCGTTGATTTTTCATGGCTATATCGTAAACATCCTTGGCACTCATCAGTTTTACGAATACGGGTAGGCATTCAAATAACACAAATAATAAGGCAATAAAAACAACGGCATATTCGGTTGCCGTGTTTGTTGTACCATCTGGTTTTTTATGGAGGTTGCTTAGGGCCGCATTTCTATCGGCAAAACCGCTAATATTGATGACACTATCCAAACTCTTGTCTGCAAAAATTCGTTGGTTTAATATACCTTCTTTACTTTTTCGATCCAACAGCTGCTTTTCTGCATCTTGAGCACGGTTGCGGAGGGTATCTAAGTAGATTTCATCTTTTTTTAAAGCCTCTTCTTTCATTTTTGCATAGGGACCATACCCTAAAACGCCCGATGTTTCCTCGGTTTTTGTCCCGAAAATTTCATGGTTTAATTTCTGACGGTCTTCTTTAATACGGGATTCTAGCGAGTCGGCCTGCGTTTTTAAGGCTTTAAGTTGCTCATACTCGCTCAGGTATTTTTTTTCAAAGGTTTTATTTAGGGTATCCACCGTAGCACGTTGCTGTTTTAGGTATTCTACTTTAAGGTGCTCCCGGATTTCTTTGTCAAATATTTTAAGCTCTAAGGGTCGCGAGATTACCAAACCTATAATAATGGCCAGTATTATACGTGGTAATGCCTGTAGGAATTGTTTAAACCCTCCTTTGGTTTTATCCATGCTTAACACAATATACCGGTCTAAATTAAAGATGGCGAGCCCCCAGAGTAGGCCAAACAGGGCAGCATACAGTACGGCCATGATGCTACCGCTGAACACAAAATATAAAGCGTATCCGCCAGCAAGCGCAGCAAATAAACCCGTGAAAAATATCGTTGCACCAATACTTACATACTTATTATGCTCTTCAGGATATCGGTCTAGGGTTTCTGTATGCACACCTGCGCACCACCAGAAGAAATTTTTTATTGAATTCATTTCAATCTTTTTCAAGTTAGACGCTTAAGTTTATTAAAAGTAACAACAAATTTTTAAAAACTTATTGGTATTGAATTACTGCATGTTAGCCTTATGGGCTGTTCATGTGCCTAGGATTCCCTATCTTTGTAAAAAAAACACAACGATTCATAAAATTTTATTTGATAATGAATAAAAAAAGTTTTATCCCTTTGCTAGTAGTTGCCTCTATGTTTGTAGGCTGTGGTAGTGATGAAAAAAACCTAAATGCTGAAAACCCGCTTTTAGCTCCATACGAAACCCCATTTGATGTTCCGCCGTTTGATAAAATTAAGGACGAGCATTTTAGACCTGCTTTTGAACAGGCTTTGAAGCAACACAACAGGGAGATTGATAGCATTGTTACGAATACCGATGTGCCTACATTCGCGAATACTGTCGTTGCTTTGGAGCGTGCAGGATCTTTGTTGTCGAAAGTATCGACTATTTTTTATAACCTTAAATCGGCCAATACTAACGATACTATACAAGCTATAGCTAAGGATATGGCGCCTGTATTATCCGCGCATGCAGATGAGATTAAACTGAATGCAAAATTGTTTGACCGCGTAAAAGCGGTGTATAACAACAAAGCTACTTTAGGTTTAGACGCTGAGGATCAGAGATTATTAGAGGAAACGTATAAAGGTTTTATACGTGCGGGCGCAAATTTGTCGGATGCCAATAAAATAAAATTAAAAGATATTAATGCGAAGCTTTCGGTATTAACGACGCAGTTTGACCAAAATTTATTGGTTGATAATAACGCCTACGAATTGGTGATTGATAACCATGCCGATCTTGCAGGTTTGCCGGATGCTGTGATTGCTGCCGCTGCTGAAACAGCAAAGAGCAAAGGTAAGGAAGGGAAATGGGTGTTCACATTATCAAACCCTTCGGTAATGCCATTTTTGCAGTATGCCGATAAACGTTCTTTACGTCAGCAAATTTGGAACGCTTACCAGTTACGTGGTAATAACGATAACGAGTTCGACAATAAGACCGTTCTGGTAGATATCGCTAACCTTCGCCTAGAAAAGGCTAAGTTATTAGGTTACCCTTCTCATGCGGCCTATGTTCTGGAAGAGTCTATGGCACAAAATCCAACGCATGTGTATGACCTGTTAAATAAATTATGGGCTCCAGCAATCGCCAAAGCGAAGGCTGAAGAAGCGGATATAAGGAAGGAAATTGAAGCTGCAAAAGATACTTTCCGCGTTGCTCCTTACGATTGGAGATATTATGAGGAGAAAATCCGCGTGAAACGTTTTGCCTTAAATGAAGAAGAAATAAAACCTTATTTCAGTCTTTCGGCTGTGCGTGAAGGGGCTTTTGCTACAGCACATAACTTGTATGGCTTGTCTTTTGTGGCTTTAAATAATGTGCCAGCTTATCACCCAGAGGTAGAGGTTTATGAGGTTAAAGATAAAGATGGCTCCCATTTAGGCTTGTTGTATGCCGACTTTTTCCCTCGTGAATCCAAACGTGGGGGTGCTTGGATGACTTCCTACCGTAGCCAGTATACCAAAGATGGTAAACGTGTTGCTCCCGTGATTAGTATAGTGTGTAACTTTACGAAGCCTGTAGGCGATCAGCCTGCGTTATTGACTTTCGATGAGGCTACAACCTTATTCCATGAATTTGGACATGCTTTGCATGGTTTACTTTCAAATGTGAAATATAAATCGTTGTCTGGAACGTCGGTTTCCCGTGACTTTGTTGAACTCCCTTCTCAAGTTATGGAAAACTGGGCTGCAGATCCGGCGGTGTTAAAAACGTATGCTAAACACTATAAAACGGGTGAGGCTATTCCGGATTCTTTAATTGCTAAAATGGAAAAAGCGGGTACTTTTGGTCAAGGCTTTGCAACTACAGAATACTTGGCGGCTTCATTTTTGGACTTAAACTACCATGCTGCAACGGCACCTATCGGTAAAGATATGAATGCATTCGAAAAGCAAGGGTTAACAAAATTAGGACTTATTGATGCTATCTTGCCGCGTTACAGAAGTACGTATTTCCAGCATATCTTTTCTGGTGGATATTCGGCAGGGTATTATGCTTATATCTGGGCTGAAGTGTTGGATGCCGATGCTTTTGCTGCATTTAAGGAAAAGGGTTTATTCGATCAACCTACAGCAGCATCTTTCCGTAGAAATATCCTAGAAAAGGGCGCTACAGGCAATCCTGCTGATTTATATAAGGCGTTTCGGGGAAAAGACCCAGACCCGGTTTATTTAATGAACAAAAGAGGATTAAATTAAAATACTACAACAAAAAAAGGTGGCCATAAGGTCACCTTTTTTTGTTATACACCTAGGTTTTGTAAAATAATGTAAAATAAATATTGTAGAAGAGATATTTCCTTCTATCTTTGAATTGTTTTTAATCAGTCTAAATAAATACTTGAAATGGAGTAACCATTATGTTTAGTTTAGTTTATATCACTGGTTAGTATAGACTGCTTAAAAACAAAGGAGCGCCATGCAAAAGACGGCAATCTTTGCATGACGCGATTGCTACAATCAGCGGCAACTGATGTAGCCGTTTGTTTCAGCTAGGCTGTAACAGACGCTCCCGATACCGTAAAATATGGAAGGCAAAGCAAGATAGGAAAAAAAACGTTCTCTCTCTAATGCTACGCAATAACTGTCTTGCTTTCCTTTCATAATCGGTAGACTATTTGTGTTTATTCGACAATTCAAAATATTATGAAAGTAAAAATTGGTGCCCTGTTTAATAAAGCACCGAAACCTTGTACCTTTATTTCCTCCTCCCCACAGGAATTCTTACGTATGACCTTCTTTTATCCCCTGTTTTCGCTTTCAAGAATTTATTCATTTTCAATTATTAATACATACATATGAAACAGATTTTAAAATCCACATTATTTATCGTGCTATTGTTAACTGGGAAATTATCTTTCGCGCATGCCCTTTGGGTCGAGACAAATGCGGTAGGTGTAAAAAACCAAACCCAAACGGTTAGGGTATATTACGGGGAATATGCCACGAAAGAATTAGAACCTGTAGACAAATGGTATTCGGATGTCCAATCTTTTACCTTATGGCTTACCACCCCCAGTAAACAACGTATTGAACTGAAAAAAACGGCCGGGGCAGACTTCTTTACGGCAAATTTTACCCCTACAGAAGATGGAACCTATAGCCTTTCGGTAGAGCATGCTGCCAAGGACTTAGGGGGGACAACAAAGTATGTGTTTTCATCGTTGGCACTGGTCAATGTCGGCAAACCTTCAGAATGGTCTGTACAAGCTCCATTGGCTGTGCTGGTAACACCAGCGGTCTATAAAGTAGGTGCTAAGGTTCGTGTGGCTGTGGTAGCTGCTGGTAAACCCTTGGCCGATGCTGAGGTGTTGGTAATGAGTGGTGAGGGCTGGACTAAAGCTTTTAAAACTGACGCTAAAGGGATGGTAACGTTTCCGGCTTTATGGAAAGGAAACTATGTTATTGAGGCTTCAAATATTATCGAACAGGATGGTTTATGGCATAATAACGCCTTTAAGAAAACCTGGCATGGAACAACAACATTTGTTAACGTAAAATAAAATCGCAGTAAAGCTTACCACTTGGCGGCAACCTAAGATGGGCTTTAACAGGTAATAATTCACCTAAAACATTTAAAATTTAAGCGCTCGATACCGTAATTATTCTATAAAATGCAAATTATAAAATTTTGTGCCCTGTATCTCTTTTTGGGATTAGTTTGGACTGCACAGGCACAACAAAACGAAACGTCCATATTAGGAAAGGTACTTTCTGCTCAGGGCGAAGCCGTTCATAATCCCAGCGTAAAGCTAAATGGGAAAAGTATTCCCGCCGACGCTGCAGGAAATTTTGTTTACTTAAATAGTAAGGAAGGTACCGTTACCCTGAATGTATCCGCTGTGGGGTACCAGACGTATTCGAAAACCTTAACCGTGAGGCCTGGAAAGAATGCGGTGGAGGTAAGGCTACTACCCGATGAAAAAGCAATTGAACAGGTAAAAGTTTTAGGACTCACCAAGGTTCAAGAAGTCAATAAGCTGGCTTTTAATGTTACGGCTATTGATGCTACTAAACTTTATAATACCACCTTAGATATTGCTGGGGCTTTGAATAAAACGGCTGGAATAAAGGTTCGTGAAAGTGGTGGTGTTGGCTCTAATTTTAATTTATCACTGAATGGCTTTTCTGGTAATCATGTGCGCGTATTTATCGATGGTATTCCCATGGATAATATGGGAACGGCGTTTCAAATTAACAATATCCCCATTAATTTGGCCGATCGTGTTGAGGTATATAAGGGGGTTGTACCCATTTGGTTAGGTTCTGATGCCTTAGGCGGCGCCATTAATATTATTTCGGGTAATAGATCTCGTACTTATGTGGACGCCTCTTATTCTTATGGCTCTTTTAATACGCATAGATCGGTTATTAATACTGCGGTAACGAGTAAAAATGGTTTTACTATACAGCTTAATGCTTTTCAAAATTACGCGGATAATAATTATAAGGTTTCCATTCCTGCATATGAAAATCGTTTGGATAATTTTCAACGTGCAACTAAAGTAAAACGTTTTAATGACACTTACCATAATGAAACTGTTATCGCAAACCTAGGCGTTGTCGATAAACCGTATGCTGATAAATTGTTAGTTGGTGTGGTCTTGGGAAAAGACTATAAAGAAATACAGACGGGTGCACGTATGCAGTCGGTATTTGGTGAACGGCACCGCAGAGGAAGTCTGGTGATGCCGACTTTAAAATATAGTAAAACAGACCTGATAAAAGGGTTGGATGTACAAGTAACTGCTAACCTGAATCTGGGTTGGAGCCAGAATATTGATACAGCCAATAGGCGCTACGATTGGTTTGGTGTTACGACGGTGCTGAGCCCCACAAGCGGGGAGGCGCAAAGTAAAACCCGCTATAAGTTTCGCAACAACGAAGGGATAGTGACCAGTATGGCGAAGTATAGTATCGGCCAAAGGCAAGAGATCTCCTTAAATAATGTATTTACTACCTTTAATAGAAAAGGGAGTGACCCCTTAAACCCTACAAATGCGGAGTACGAGAAAACAAAAAAGACGCAGAAGAATATCCTGGGCTTAGGTTATATAATCAAAGCAAATGATCAGTTTGATTTTACGGTTTTTGGAAAACTTTTGACACAGAACTTGCTGGCGGAAGGCCTGCGCGATGAGAAAATGAATCGTTTGGGTTATGGTGCTGCCGCAAGTTATTTTATAAACCCTCAATTGCAGGTAAAGGCTTCCTATGAATTGACCAATAGGTTGGCAACAAACGATGAAATTTTTGGCGATTTGGAAATACAGGCGCCTAACCCAAACCTTAAGCCGGAATCGAGTAATAATGTGAATGCTGGGCTTGCCTACAATTTTAATCTAGCGAGTAACCATCATTTTAGGGTTAATTCAAACTTGATTTACAGGTATGCGCACAATTTTATTTTTACACGATTTGAAAGTAATCAGGCACGCATTATTGCCGACAATAGAGATGGGGTACGCACTTGGGGTGTTGATGCAGATATCCGTTACTCCTACAAAAACTTTATTAGTGCGGGAGGTAATATAACCTACCAATATCTGCAAAATATGCAGAAAATTGAACCCGATTACACGGGTATTAGTCCGGTGTATAAAGACCAGATGCCTAATATTCCTTATTTATTTGCCAATGCAGATGTGTCCGTGTTTTTTCGCAATGTTGGCCGTCCCGATAATAACCTAAATATCGGGTATAACTTAATGTACATGAATAAATTCTATTTGTATTGGCCAAGCCGCGGTGGTCGTGCTGCCGAGGATGAAAAACGCGGTATACCCAACCAGCTCAGCCATGATATTAATATGGTATATAGCCTGGCAAAAGGAAAATACAATATTGCTTTGGAGGCTAGAAATATTACCGACGAACTGTTGGTAGATAACTTTAGTCTTCAAAAACCAGGGCGTGCTTTTTATGTTAAACTGCGCTATTTCTTTAGTAAAAAATAATAACACATAAATTTTATTTAACAATGACAATCAAACAATCATTACTAGCCTTAGCCATTTCTGCTTCTTTATTTTCTTGCTCCAAGGATGATAATGCAACACGCAATCCAGGGAACTTTGTTGTCGCCGTTTCTCCAGTTGCTGCGACAGGAGTTGCTGATTATTTGTTAACTGCCGCGAGTTTAGAAGAGGGGACAATTTCTAACGCTGGGCAGGGTGTAGAGCAAGATGGTACGTATCGTTATTATGTAACCACGAATAATAAACTCTATAGCATGTTGTATGGTCAGGGTAACCCTGGCGCCATTACTGTCTATAATATCCTCGGTGGAAATTTAAATAAAATAGCCAATACCGTTACCGAAACGGTGCAGGCATTCACACCTGTAAAGGATGATATCTTAATGATGAAAATCTCCAGAAATATTACCAATCCAGTTACTACATGGTATAGGTTTAATACCAATGGCTTAAAAATCGATGGGCAGGGGGATATTAATACAGCAGAGATTACTAAAAATGGAGAGCTGGCGTTCTTTAGCTGGATTAAGCAAGTAGGCGATAAGGTTTATGCGCCATTTTTCTCCGTTAAAGGCTGTTGTAGCGCTACTTTCGGTACCGCTTTTCCGGATAAGGCTTGGGTTGCCATTTTTTCTTACCCAGATATGAAATTAGAAAAGGTGATAGAAGATACGCGTACGAGTTTTATCGGCCGTTACTTCACAGATGCTATTGAGCCTACAGAAAATGGTGATGTATATACCTTCTCTTCGGCCATTGCTTCGTCGGGAGGTACGGATGCAACGATTAATACCACAAAGCCTTCCGCGGTGACGCGTATAAAAGCTGGAACTACAGTTTTTGACTCTTCGTATTTATTTGATATCGAGGCCGCTACTGGTGGATTAAACATTACAAACTGGAAGTATTTAGGGAATAACAATTTTATTATTTTCTCTAATACTAAGGCAGAAAAGGGGCTTTATAAAACTGGAAATATTGTTGGGGTAATTAATGTGGCGAATAAAACGTATAAAGCTGTTACGGGCTTGCCTGCAGCAGAGGAAATAAAGGGTTTCACAGGAACCAATAATTATGCAGTTAAAGATGGCCGTACAGGGCATATTGGGGTTAACCTAAAATCGGGTGTCGGTTATATTTATAAAATTGATGCTACTACTGCTACGGCAACTCGTGGTTTAAAGGTCGAAGGCGGAACAATTACGGCTATAGAGCATTTAAACTAGAAAATCTATTCTTTTAATTGGTGCTCCTTAGAATGCGTATAGCAAAACCTCGCTTTGTGGGTTTATTCTAAGGGCACCTTATATTTTTAATCCTACATCAGACATGAAAAGATATACTTATTTCGTATTTGTTCTTCTTTTAATAGCGACAAGTACTAATGTATGGGCACAAGTAGGCATTACTATAGATGGGTATTTGCGTTCTAAAAATATGGACCCTATTCGTGGAGCAACAGTTTCTCTTGAAGGAGGAAACATCAAAGGGGTATCGGATAAAAATGGTTTTTTTAAACTGTCGAACATTAAGCCTGGGAAGTATGTGTTACGCATACAGGGGGTAGGCCTACAGCCATATACAGAAAATATAGTGCTCGTAAAGGATGATGTACATCTTAAAACGTTAACCATAGATGCCTTGGGCGTTTCAATAGATGAGGTGGCCGTATCGGGTAAATATTATCAAAATTATAAGTTCGATAGCATTTCCGGATCCTTACGTTTGCAATCGCCAATTCTTGAGCTGCCACAAAATATTCAGGTTATTTCTTCGGATCTTATGGCCGATCAGCAGGTGTTTGATATCCTGGACGGGGTAACACGCAACATCAGTGGTGCTTCCAGGCAAGGGCATTGGGATAATCAATATGCTAATATCAGAATGCGGGGTTCTAAATTGCCTGCATTTCGAAATGGAATGAATATCGAGGCCTCGTGGGGCCCTACTGCGGAGGATGCCTCGGTTATTGATCGTATTGAGTTTGTGAAAGGCCCTGCCGGGTTTATGCTAGCGAATGGTGAGCCTGGAGGGTTTTATAATGTGGTTACTAAAAAACCAACGGGACATCAGAAGGGGTCTGTACAGTTTAATATGGGAAGTTTTAGCACGTATAGAGGCGCCCTCGATCTGGATGGAAAATTAAGTGCGGATGGCAGGCTGTTGTATCGATTAAATGTCGCAGGTCAGAAGAAGGACTTTTTTACGAAATATAATTATAGCAATCGTATATCCATAGCGCCGGTGGTTAGTTATAAGATTGATTCCCTTACAACGTTAACATTGGAGTATACGTTTCAGGGATCTACTTATTTAACAAACGGCAATTATACCTTCTCGCCAAAGCAGTTTGCCGATCCGGGAATTCGTAATGACTTTTTTTATGGTGATCCTTCTTTTGATCCTGGAAAATTACGCGATCATAGTGCGTATGTATACCTGGACCATAAATTAAGTCCGACCTGGAAGTTCCATGGTCAGCTGGCATACTTTAATTTTAAGATGGATGCAACCAGTACATGGTTAAATTATATGAAAGCAAATGGCGATGCTCCTCGTTATTATAGCATTGCCGATGAGGTCGGCGAAAATGCTTTCGGACAGTTTTCCTTTGCTGGTGAAGAATACACCGGAAAAATAAAACATAAAATTTTAGTGGGTGCAGATTTTGGAACAAAGAAATTTTGGGGTGATTTCAGATCGCTTCTAGATTCCATACCCTTTAAAGATTTAAACGTCTATAATCCAGAATATGGTATTCCGGGAAATGTCTTTGCACCGATTGATCGATCGGTAGATACTAAAGTCCGCGCCGGTGGCTCTGGATATGTAAGTTCTGTATCGTATATGTCGTTTTATGTACACGATGAGATGAGTTTAATTCCGGAGAAGTTACGCTTCTCTTTGGGTTTGCGTTATACCATGGCAGAAACCGTTGGTAAGGATAAAGTCGCAGAAATTAAGGATAAGGTCTTCACACCACGTGTAGGCTTAAGTTATTCCCTTAACAAGCAGACTTCGGCGTATGCTTTATTTGATCAGTCTTTTGTGCCTATTTCGGGTACGGATTGGGAAGGTAAAGCCTTTAAGCCTGTATTAGGGGATGATCTGGAGGTTGGTCTAAAAAGAGAATGGTTTAATGGTAAATGGATTTCTTCGATCAGCGCCTATACGATACGTAGAAAAAATGCTTTGGTAGAGGATCCTGATCCTGCACACGTAGTCGATGGAAAAACCTTTCAAGCGCAGCTTGGTGAAACACGTACGAAAGGGATTGAGCTGGATATTACAGGCGAAATTGTGCGAGGGTTGAATGTGGTGGCCAATTATGCATATACTGATGCTAAAATTAGTAAGGCTACGGATAAGAGTACCATCGGAAATATTACGCCTAACACGGCTAAACATATTACTAATCTTTGGTTAAACTACCATGTTTATCAGGGAAGTTTAAGAGGTTTAGGTATTATGGGGGGTGTCCAATCGATGATGGGCCGTGCTATCGGAGTAACGAAAACTTCAAATTTCAAAGATTATTTTAGAACTGACCTTGGTTTTGGATATCAAAAGGGGAGGTATAGTATTTCGTTGTTGGTAAACAACCTGTTGGATAATAGGTTTTTAATGACAGCAGGATCTATTAGTAGGGCCTCACAGAAATTAATCAAAGAGAAAGGTGCTGTAGATTATTACAGTTATATCGTGGAGGCAAGACGTAATATACGTTGTGGTATCGTGTATAAATTTTAGCATGCTCAAGCCCCTTGATTTCTTATACCTTAAATCGCATGTAAGCATTAGGGGTACCTGTATAAAAGGGTACCTCTAATGTGTTTTACAGGCTTAAATTGAAACACTTAATTTTATTATGTATACCGTACTTATAAGCATTATACTATTCGCTGCATATCTCTTTTACAACAGTAGCAAGCGCGTGAAATTTGGGAAACGCCCCGCATGGCTGGAGCAGCTAGCGCGAAAACCTTCTTTATTAAGGGCCCTTAGCTTGGCTTTATTGCTGCTCACGGTGCCCTTATTATTGCTGTATAATGGAATCGGAGCTGGTATTTTCGCGGTGGTTATCTATGCCATGGCTCTACTAAGCACTGTATTTTTGCTGCTTCCGTATCGTTATTTGCGTTGGACACATCTTATCTGTCTTTTCTTAATCGGCTTAGCCTTAGAACTATTTATATGCTAACTTTTATTTTACCAGTTTATGCCTGCTAATAAAAAATATTTAAGTACACCATTCCAGCGGTTTCTGAAAATTACGGCTGGTTTTATCGGTGGATATGCTGTCATGTTATCCTTCCATATTTTAATGACCTTTTTGTTTCATAAAAGTGATGTCATTATGACCGCTGCTTTTACCGGGTATATCCTGTGGGCGGTTTTAATGGTACTCGCATTTTTGGCTAAAAACGGTTGGAAGGTATGGGCAATTTATGTCCTGCTTACGTTGATTTTTTCATTACCCTATATTTTAAAACTAGGATAAATACCTATTATGAATATTAGAAACTATAATATTTTCTTTCATACGCATACCATTAGTGGCATTATTATTTGTGGGCTATTGTATGTTATCTTCTTTGCAGGCTCCTTCTCCTTTTTTAAGAAGGAGATATCAGCATGGCAGAAAAACACATCGTATACTACCTATGAAAAAGATCAGCATAGCTACGATTACCTGCTAGATTCCCTTAAAGGGGGCATGAATATGCATGGGCGTGATATTTCTATCTATATGCAGCGTACGGGTGTTGGCGCTTATTTTAACCTCTCAGCATCCAATGATAGTATATTGAATAAAGAGAATGTTGCCCATCTGGCAGCAAAAAAGAAAAGTGAGGGTGGCCAGCCGACCAAAGGTAGAAGGGGGCGTGGAGGTGAGGATAGCAAATACTTTAATTACGATTTTGTAAAAAAGAGTAGTGGCGATTATGCCACAAACTATGATATGGGCGAATTTCTATATAGACTTCACTTTTTAGCGCAGCTGAATGAGGTTCCTATTCGCATGGGTATTGCCCCTTTTGGGTATTTTGTGGCTGGGGTAACCTCTTTTTTATTCCTTTTTGCACTAATTACGGGCTTGTTATTGCATTGGGATAAAATTGTGAATAACTTTTTCGTCTACCGCCCTTTTAATAAATGGAAAACGGTATGGACCGATATGCATACTGGTCTGGGGGTTATTGGATTTCCATTTCAATTTTTATATGCCGTAACAGGAATATTCTTAATTATAAATTCGGTACTTGTACTTCCGTTTAGTAATCTGCTGTATAAAGGCGATACGGATAAAATGTACCAGGACTTGGGGTACTCCCGCAACGTAACACATGCGTATTCCTATCAGCCTATGGAGCATAATGTCCGTATTGCCGATTACTTAAGTTTGGCTGAACAAAAATATCCCGATGCTGATGTAACGCGTTTTTTTATTAAGAATTATGCCGATTCGAATATGCATATTATTATGGAATTAGAAGCTAAACATCCTAAAAGTTTTGCCGGTGTAGGCATGGTAGATATCCGTGTACATGACCAAAAAATAATGCACGAAAAATCGCCTACCCAAAACCTGACTTATGTCGACTGGATTAAAGCTTTAATCTATAGGTTACATTTTGGAGATTTTGGCGGTCTGCCGTTGCGCGCGCTGTATTTTGTTTTAGGCATCATGGGTTGCCTGGTAATTACCTCAGGGATTTTAATTTGGTTAGTGGCACGCGATAAGAATAATGTGCTGCCGTATAAAAGGAAATTCAATGCTTGGCTGGCAAACTTCTTTATGGCGGTATGTTTAACGATGCTGCCGGTTACTGCATTAACATTTATTGCAATTAAAGTAAGCCCTGTGGTCGATCAAAGTTTTATCTACCGCGTTTATTTTATCTGCTGGCTGCTGTTTACCCTCTATTATACCCTTCGTAAAAGTATAAACCGTACCAACCGGGAGTCTTTATTGCTGGGTAGCGTTTTGGCATTTCTAGTTCCCCTAACCAACGGTATTGTAACAGGAAACTGGTTTTGGAAGACTTTATTTTATAGACAAACGGATTTGTTCTTAATTGATTTTTTATGGATAATAATTGCTGTAATTGCTTTAACGGCATTTATGAAATCCCGACAGTTTTTTAAAAATTTAGCCCAGCAAAAAAAATAATTTAAAAAATTTGGGAATCTACTTTTATATTATTTATATTTGGTCTAAATAAAAACAAAGATGTGCAAGTCAACGACATTAAGCTCTAAAGGAAATACGACAGTAAGTTACTGTAGTGGTTGTCAGAGTCATTATATCTGGCAAAATTCTTTCATATTAACGTTTAACCCAGCACAGTACGATTGCTTTTTAGAAGAAATAAAAAGTAGAATGGGGGTAGAAGATTTTATGAAATTCCCGGATGGCGTTTACCGTATGATGTTGCCCACACCCATGCCTGAGGTTTTGTTCACTTTCTCGGAAGAGGAATGGCAGGATTTTACAAATGCTTTATTTGAGGCTTATTATATGCGCGAGGTATATCAACTGATAAATTAAAATATTAAGCCCTAGGGCCCTCTTCCATTTAGCACAATTTGGTAGAAGGTGTCCTAGGCACGAATTAAGTATCTATTTCACTCTCTTCTTTGTATGCTTAGTTCCCCCGATACGTTATGTATTGGGGGATTTTTTTATATACTGGCCGAATTAAACTGTAGGTCGTATAATTTTTTGTAATACCCGTCGATCGATAATAGCTCCTGGTGGCTACCCATTTCTTTTACCTCCCCCTTATCGAGTACAATAATTTTATCCGCTTTCTGTATAGTCGATAAGCGGTGTGCAATAACAATTGCTGTGCGGCCATCCATGAGGTTGTCTATGGCGGCTTGTATCATTTCTTCCGTTTCTGTATCAATAGATGAAGTTGCTTCATCTAAGATTAATATGCTTGGATTATGTACCAATGCCCGAATAAAAGATACCAATTGTGCCTGTCCAGCAGACAGGGTAGAACCACGTTCCTGTACCTGGTAGTTAAAGCCATCCGGCAATTTCTGGATAAACTCGTAAGCGCCTACTTTTTTCGCAGCATCGATAATTTGTTCCATTCCAATATCTGGGTTGTGTAGCGTGATATTATTGGTTACCGTATCTGAGAATAGGAATATATCCTGTAATACTGTAGCAATGGTATTACGTAAAAAAGTAAGATCATATTCGCGTATGTCTACACCATCCAATAAGATTTGTCCTTTTTGTATTTCGTAAAAGCGACTTAAAATATTAATGGTCGATGATTTTCCAGCTCCTGTAGCACCAACCAAGGCCAATGTCTCGCCAGGTTTTATAGAAAAGCTAGCATCCCGTAGCACCCAGTTTTCATCGTTATAGGCAAACCATACATTTTTAAATTCAATCTCGCCGCGTATTTGTGCGGGTTTATAGGTACCCGTATTGGGGGTAAATTCTTTGGTATCCAAAACCTCAAATATACGTTCTGCCGAGACCATCCCCATCTGTAAGGTATTGAATTTATCGATCAGCTCCCGTATCGGACGAAAGATCATACTGATATACATTATAAAGGCAACGACTACCCCCGGAGATATACTATCTGCAATAATCTGTTTTGATCCGTACCATACCAACAATCCAGTGGCAATAGCCATAATAATTTCAAGCACCGGAAAGAAAATCGAAAAATACCAGTTGGCACGGATATGTGCATTACGGTGTTCTTTATTGATGGTATCGAATTTACGCATTTCCTGTTCCTCACGGGCAAAATATTGTATAATGGCCATTCCTGATATATGTTCCTGTAAGAAGGTATTCAGGTTGGAAACCCAGGTACGTACTGCCTGAAAGGCAGATTTCATAGCTTCCTTAAAAATATAAGTTGCTGCAATCATTAGTGGCATCGGAATTAACACAATCAATGTAAGTTTCCAATCGGTATAAAACATAACCCCGAGAATAACAATTAGCTGCAGCAGGTCGCCAATAATCTGTATCAACCCTTCCGAGAAGATATTAGCAATGGTTTCCAAGTCCGAGATTGTGCGCGTTATTAATTTACCAATAGGCGTATTATCGAAATATTTTAAACGCAATTTCACAATATGGTCAAATATTTGAATACGTATATCCCGAATTACCGATTGTCCTAAAGTATTGGTCATCAGGGTATGGTAGTAGCGCACCGCTGTTTGGATAAGGAGCAAGGCAATCATTAAGATGAGCATGCCGTTTAACCCTTCGTATTGCCCCGCCAGAATATACTTATCCAGGGTATGTTCAATAAGCAAAGGGAGAGCTGGCGCCACTGCTGCCAATAGAATGGTCAAGACCACAGAGATCCAAAACGATGTACTATAGGGGCGCATATATTTAGCCAAACGGTTCAGTAATTTACTGTCGTAGGCAGAGCCGGTCACTTTTTCTTGTTTCAATGTTTTTTAATTAATATAAGGGTATATTACCTGGGTTAAATATAAGCCATGTGCTGGTACAGATACACCGGCTTTTGACCTGCTTTTACTCTCCAATACCTCGTTGACATACGTTATTGGTTTACCTTTCAACCCAACTTCCAATAGCGTACCCACCGTAGCGCGTACCATATTACGCAGAAAACGGTCGGCACTAATATGAAAAACAATAGAATCAGCATTTTGTTCCCAACGGGCCTCCGTTACAGTGCATATATTGGTGAAAACCTGTGTGTTGGATTTGCTGAAACAGGAGAAATCTTTTTTTCCTAATAACAGCTTTGCTGCCGCATTCATTTTTTCTATATCCGGAATATCGCGTATAAACCAGGATTTATGCACTAAAAAAGGGTCCTTTTTAAAGTGCACATGGTACGCATATGAGCGTGCTGTGGCATCAAACCGGGCATGCGCATCGTTTGCTACCGCATATATATTTTTTACAGCAATATCATAAGGTAGTAGCGCATTTAAAGCATGTATACATTTTTCCGGATTTTGCACTATACTTTTGTTGGCCGTATCCAAATGTAGATACAACTGTTTTGCATGCACACCGGTATCCGTTCTTCCGGCACCTAATGTTTCTATCGGCTCTCTAAAGAAGGTCGCTAATGCTTGATTCAGTTTTTCCTGCACCGTTATAGCATTGGGTTGTACCTGCCAGCCATGGTAGGCGGTACCATCATAGGCAATCTCTAAAAAGTATCGTCTTTTATCTTCCACGCAGCAAAGATAAGAATTATACTTTTCGACCTGATATAGATTTCTTGTTGCTATCGTTAGGGGCTTGAAAAATGACAACATTATGGGGTTTTATTGGCTTTACTGCAGAACAAAATCGTGAATTCTATGGTTTATGTTATATTTGTGTTATTATCGAATTATTAAAACAAAGTATGTTACAACGTATTCAGACGATTTGGTTGCTGCTGACAGCCATCACCATCTTAGGATTGTTTTTATTTCCCTATGTAAGCTACATTGATTTGGTAGGTTTAGGGCGCAAAATTATGGTTACAGGCGTTTATTCGGCCGTAAACAACGAAGTAGTAAAACAGGAGAGCAATGTATTGCAAACCATAGCTACGGTAATTTTGGGCTTTATACCGCTATTAACCATCTTTATGTTTAAAAACAGAAAAGCACAGTTGTTGCTTATCTATGTCGAGATTGTTTTAATAGCTCTTTTCGGGGTATGGTTATTTGTTGCTGCAAATCATACTTTAGGATTGATTTCTCAGCAAATTACAGCTTCCAACATTGGCGTAGGTTTGTTTTTATTGCCCGTAGCTATTATTTTTTTAGCTATGGCTATTGGTGGTATCCGTAGGGATGAAAAACTGATTAAATCAGCGGATAGACTACGGTAAATGAAAAGCGCTCTTATTTTCTTTATGTTGTGCTTCGGCATAATGCAAGGCCTGCAAGCGCAGGTTGTGGAGAAGTCTAGTTTGGATGTTGATGATATTGAAATCCTGGTTAAGGACGTTCTTTTTACAGGTAAAAAGGATACCGTTATAGTAGAGCTGTTTCTAAATTCGTATAAGAAGAACCCACGTGAATTTAAGCTTAATACCTTCGCAACGGGGATTATAGGGGTAGATGGAACCCCTCTTTTTTACAGTACAATACAGTTGGAGAAAGTTTTTGTCGACATTAAAGACCGCCAAAATTATATACATTATTTATTAAAAGGTGATGTGCCGGTGCTGTTACGTATTGCAACTGTGGGCTGGCAAAAGCGTTGGGGAAAACCACAACAGTTGAAGCTGACTTTTGAGGATAGTACGGAGGAGGGTAAGTTTCTAGACGTTTTGGTAGACTTGTAGCCGCTGTGTATAACAAATAATGTATAGGCCATAAGCATTACACAATAAAAAAAGGCGGAAGAGAATCTTCTGCCTTTTTTAGTATATATTATCTGGAATATCTGAACTGCTGTTTATCCATAAGTGCCATTTGATCCTTCATCATTTTGATTTGATCGGCAAGCAGTTTGTTTTTATCTGCGCGTTTTGCTTCTTGCAACAGCTTTTCGGCCTCACGTTTATTGTGCTTTGCCATCATGACACCGGCAAGGCTTAGTTTGGCTAAGGCAATATTATGGTCCATATGCAAACCTAAAGAAAGTGCCTTCTTAAAGAATTTTTCGGCCTGCATAGGAGCACGCTGCGACTCGATTAAGCCAAGTAAAAGGTGGTAATAACCATGCTGGGCCGCGACAAGTTGTTTTTCGTAGTTTTTAATTTTACCCAACCATTTTTCGGCTGCAGCGATATTTTGTTTACGAAAGAACCACTGTGCAATCAACATGTTTTCATTGAAAAATACAGTCACCCAAGCAATAATGCTAATCAAAATGCCTAATATTCCCCATCCCCATTGTCCAAACCAAAATAGGACCACAGTTCCGACTACCAAAAGACTGCTAAGTATAATACGAACTAAATTTGACATCTTTTCTTTTATAATTTCAACTGCAAATATCCGTTTATTTGCTAAGTAATCCAATACGTTTAGGCTATAAATATGTAAAATTGTACTTTTGAAGTATGGAAAAGTTATACGACGAAAGTTGGAATCATCTGTTTGAACCTTTGTTTAAGCAGGAAAGCATGCGCAAGTTATCGCATTATATTCAGCAGGAGCGTGCCTCTAAAACCGTTTTCCCCGCACGGGAATTTGTGTTTAATGCCTTCCGTTTGACCCCAC
Source organism: Sphingobacterium sp. Mn56C (assembly GCF_049319645.1). NCBI lineage: Bacteria > Pseudomonadati > Bacteroidota > Sphingobacteriia > Sphingobacteriales > Sphingobacteriaceae > Sphingobacterium > Sphingobacterium sp. Mn56C. The sequence continues at coordinate 389,616 of NZ_JBMOUC010000002.1, read as the reverse complement.
TTCCGGAGGTAAAGGTGGTGATTTTGGGGCAAGATCCTTATCACAATTTCGGGCAGGCACATGGTTTGTCTTTTTCGGTTCCTGAAGGAATACCTCTTCCGCCATCCTTACGTAATATTTTTACCGAGCTTGTCACCGATATTGCGGGTTTTACCTATCCCAACCATGGCGACTTAACGGCTTGGGCAAAACAGGGGGTATTACTTTTAAATGCTACCCTTACTGTACGTGCCCACGAAGCGGGCTCTCATCAAAAAATGGGCTGGGAAGAGTTTACAGATGCGGTTATCCAAAAAATCTCTAAGGAGTTGGATGGCGTTGTGTTTTTATTATGGGGCTCCTATGCGCAAAAAAAGGCCGTATTAATCGATCCACAAAAACACCTGATCTTAAAAGCCGTACACCCATCTCCACTTTCCGTATATCGGGGCTTTTATGGTTCCAGACATTTTTCGCAGGCAAATGCCTATTTGGAACATAAAGGAAGAGCTGTAATCGATTGGCAGATCCGTTAAGCATAACGCTCGAAGGTCTGTGCGAACGTAAAGGACGAATTAGGCAGCTGCTTGGTATGCTGTATTTTTATCTTACGGCCCTTTTGTAGGATATGGGTAAACATAAGATGGCTATCGTATGTAATTTCAAATTCCAGTTTAGGGTCAAAATTATCGCTAGTTTCGCCGAGCACTACATATTCAAGCTTACCTGCAGTTGTAAACCTTTTGATGACAAAGTTCTTATTGTTTTCATGTTGTACGGTATACCAGGCACCATCACCTACGCCACCTAAATAAGTCGCCATTTTAGGCACAGTTATCGGTTTAGAGCGGTAGCGCATGGCACCAATGTTATGGTCAGGCGGTAGTAATTCCGCTTTCTTCTGGAAAACATTGTCGCCCAGCTGCTTGATTAAAAACCAAAACGACTGAAAGCGATTCATGGTAAAATTTACTAAACCCTGTTCTGGTGTGTAGCTAAACAATCCGTCGTCGCCTGCTGTATTAACAAGATTGCTTACCGGGCTACTTTTAATGGTTTCCGGTAAATTTACAGCATGCCAATAGGTATATTTTTCGGTAGCCTTGATTAACATCCGGGTAATAAAACGCGAGCAATTGTTGTTATTGCGTGCTACAGCACCATACGGATAGGTACCCTTTTCTACCCAGTAGTCGCCGAAAGCTTTAGCTTGTGTAAAGTCAAGGCCCTTCACCACAGCGAACATTAACTTTCCCTCTCCGTACATAGCCGGTTTTAAGGTTTCAAAGTATGCCGCTATTTCGCGTAGGTTTGTGATTTTACCCTCCTTAATTTCTGCTTTCAGCGTTAAATTTAATAAAGGGTCTGAACTTGCAGAGCGCGCTCTGCCATATCCGCGAGGTGTAATATATCTTCCGAAATCATAAAACTGCATATTACCATTGCGGTGGTCCACAATAACAACCCCCGTATGTCCAACCTTGAAGTTCAGGTTTTTTACAATACCGATTTTTTTGAAAAACATCATCCATTTTTCATCTCCTCGAATTGTAGCATCAGGCCATGTTAATATCAGGGCAAAATCTTGGTATTTTGGACTATCTTGGATCATAAGGTGTTTTTAATCTGCTAATATTCTAACGGTACAATAGGCTCTTTTTTTGAAGTAGACATAATCATCATCGTTTGAAACGTTTTGACCACAGCTATTTTGGATATTTTTTCCATAATGACAGCCTCATAGGCTTTGATATCTTTCACATAAACTTTCAGGATAAAATCGCAGTTTCCCGTAACATGGTGGCATTCCGTAACCTCTGGTATAGCACGTACGGCTTCCACAAAATCAGGAATAGCATTGTGCGTATGAAAGTCAAGTGATATTTGTATAAAAGACTTTATGCCTAAGCCCAGTTTCTCTTCGTCTACAAAGGCATGGTAACTACGTATAAATCCAGAGTTTTCTAGTTTACGCACGCGTTCTAAGGTCGGTGCTGGCGACAAGCCTATATTGGTAGCGAGTTGAAGATTGGTAATTCTTCCATTCTCCTGAAGCAGGCGTAATATTTTTAGATCTAATTTATCGGGTTGGTAAGACATAACACACTAATTTTAATATAAGGAATGTAAATGTACAAAATATTATTTTGTGCCGTACAATAATTATTGGCAATTACAGCTGTATTTGCTGGTATTTTAATAGTAAACCTATAATTAGTAGCTGCAGTCAATCTTTCCTTTTGTCCTGCATAAATAGGACAAACAAGCCGTAAGGGCAAATTGTTTTACGGTCTAAACTTTTCCTGCAGGAAATATGGGATCATATTAGCGTCATAAAAAGAAAATAAATGTCCTTCACGTTTAAATAAAATGATGTTTGTCATAATATTTAGCGAAACCTTGCTATATATAGCTAAAAAATGCTGTTTTATTGCTTTTTATGTCGTAACTTTGTATTCCTAAAAAGAGTTTAGGAATTGCCTAAACGCAAAAGGGAGAGAATGTTATGAGCACCAAAGACGACGAATTACTGAAAGAGCTGGAGCAAGAGGAATATAAATACGGTTTTACAACCGATATTGAAATGGATATTGCACCAAAGGGACTGAATGAGGACACTATTCGCCTAATATCTTCCAAGAAAAATGAACCTGAATGGCTGTTAGCATGGAGGCTAAAAGCTTTTCGTCATTTCTTGACTATGAAAATGCCAACCTGGCAAAACTTTGAAAATCCGGAAGTGGATTTTCAGGATTTGTCGTATTGGGCGGCACCAAAAGCTAAAAAGCAATTGGAGAGTATGGATGAGGTAGACCCTGAATTATTGTCTACTTTTGAAAAATTAGGTATTCCACTTGATGAGCAAAAAATATTAGCCGGCGTAGTTGCTGTAGATGCTGTATTTGATTCGGTATCTGTAAAAACTACCTTCCGGGAGAAACTGAAAGAAAAAGGCGTAATATTCTGCTCTTTTGGTGAAGCAGTTCAGGAATATCCGGAACTGGTTAAAGAATATTTAGGTACGGTAGTACCGCAAACCGACAATATTTATGCCGCATTAAATTCTGCTGTATTTTCGGACGGATCATTTGTCTATATTCCAAAAGGGGTACATTGCCCGATGGAGTTATCGACTTATTTCCGTATCAATGCGCAAAATACAGGGCAATTTGAACGTACGCTAATTGTTGCCGATGAGGGTTCTTATGTTTCTTACTTAGAAGGTTGTACAGCTCCTATGCGTGATGAAAATCAATTGCATGCGGCAGTGGTAGAGCTTATAGCGATGAAAGATGCAGAGATTAAATACTCTACGGTACAGAATTGGTACCCGGGTGATAAAGAGGGTAAGGGTGGTATCTATAACTTCGTTACCAAACGTGGTATTTGTAAGGGCGACAACTCCAAGATTTCATGGACACAGGTAGAAACCGGATCTGCGATTACGTGGAAGTATCCAGGGGTTATCTTAAAAGGTGATAATTCTGTAGGTGAGTTTTATTCTGTTGCTATGACACGGAATATGCAGGTGGCTGATACGGGCACAAAAATGGTTCACCTGGGCAAAAATACCAAGTCGAAAATTATTTCTAAAGGTATTTCTGCAGGACAGAGTCACAACAGTTACCGTGGTTTGGTGCGTATAGGTCCAAATGCTGATAATGCACGTAACTTTACGCAGTGTGATTCTCTGTTGATTGGCGACCGTTGTGGAGCACATACTTTCCCTTATATTGAAAACAAAAATAAAACTGCGAAACTTGAGCACGAGGCTACAACATCGAAAATCGGTGAAGACCAGGTGTTTTATTTAAACCAACGTGGTATCGATTCGGAAAAAGCTGTAGGGCTTATTGTTAACGGTTATGCTAAAGAGGTGTTGAACCAATTGCCAATGGAATTTGCCGTAGAGGCACAGAAGTTGTTGGCGATATCTTTAGAGGGCTCTGTAGGATAGGTTACCTATAGCAGCATCTAGAACGATTAAAACGATTAGAACGAGGTTGTTCCCGATATGCTGCGCTGTATAGCCTAAATTTTAGGCGCACACAGCGGAGAGTTTATAAAAATTATAAAAAAGACGAATAGAAAGGTGAAAATTTAAGGGTTAACGCTTTAGATTTTCACGTTTCCAAATTAATACTAAAATGTTAAGCATAAAGAATTTGCATGCGTCTGTTGACGACAAACAAATATTAAAAGGGTTAAATCTGGAGGTTAAGGCTGGCGAAGTTCACGCTATTATGGGCCCTAATGGTGCGGGTAAAAGTACATTAGGTAACGTTTTAGCTGGGCGTGACTCCTACGAGGTTACAGAAGGTCAAGCTTTGCTGGATGGGGTAGATCTTTTAGATCTTTCGCCGGAAGACCGTGCCCGTGAGGGGGTATTTTTAGCCTTTCAATACCCAGTAGAAATTCCGGGTGTTTCTAATATTAACTTCTTGAAAACTGCGGTAAATGATATTCGCGAGTACAAGGGGTTGCCAGCAATGGAGGCAAAAGAATTCTTGAAAATGGTGAAAGAGAAGCAGCAGTTGGTCGAGTTCTCGGCAAACCTAGCGAATCGTTCTTTGAACGAAGGCTTCTCGGGTGGAGAGAAAAAGCGTAATGAAATTTTCCAACTTGCGATGTTAAATCCAAAGCTTTCTATTTTGGATGAAACAGATTCTGGTTTGGATATCGATGCATTACGTATTGTTGCTAATGGTGTAAATCAGTTACGTTCAGAAAACAATGCTTTTGTAGTTATTACACACTACCAACGTTTATTGGATTATATCGTGCCTGACTTTGTGCATGTATTGTACAACGGACGTATAGTAAAAACTGGGCCTAAAGAATTGGCTTTAGAATTAGAAGAAAAAGGTTACGATTGGTTGAAAGAATTAGATACGCAGAATGCCTAATCGGTTTACGATAATATTTTAAGGTAATGAGCGGATTGATAACAAATAACATGAATTTAATAGTAGCAAACTCTTTATTTGAACAGTTAACTTCTACGTTTTCAGAACTTGAGGCAAGTCACGAACCCTTGGCATTAAAGGCTATTCGTTCGCAAGCTTTTGCTCGTTTTGAAGCGAAGGGTTTTCCAACAGTGAAGAATGAAGATTGGAAATATACTAATATCCATAGTTTAATAAATAAGACTTATTTATTAAATGAAGACGTTGATGTCGCAAACTTAGACCTAAGCCAGGCTGATATTCCGGGATTGGATGCGCACCGTATCGTTTTAATTAACGGGCAGTATGTATTGGCTTTTTCATCCTTGGCCGATGAGGTTGGTTTGGTGGTAAAACCGATTGAAGAAGCTGCAGAAGAACCTGCTTTTCAGCAACATTTTGCGCAGCATGCTGATAAAACGGATAGTGCAATGGTGGCTTTAAACACGGCTTTGTACACGTCGGGTTTATATCTTTATATTCCAAAGAATAAGGTTCTGTCAAAACCCATACAAATTGTACATGTTGCAACGGGTGGGGATGAATTTTTTGCGCAGACACGTAATCTTTTTGTATTGGACACGAATGCTGAAGCTGAGATTATTGAGTCTTTTGTAACCTTAGAAAATACAGCTAAAAACCTGCACAATAAGGTAAGCGAGATTGTGCTGGCAGACAATGCTAAGTTGCAGCATTATTATTTGCAGCTGGCGGATGTATCGGGTAATTATATTAACCATACTGAAATCTACCAATCGAAGGATAGTTTATACAATAATTACAATTGTAACTTCCCAGGGCCAGCATTTGTACGTAATGACATCAATATACGTTTAGATGCCGAGAATGTGGAGTCGCATTTATATGGTATTAATTTACTGGCCGACAAACAGCTGGTAGACAACCATACTATTGTAGATCATATGAAACCGCATTGTGAGTCGTATGAGTGGTACAAAAATATTCCTCAGGATGAATCTACAGCAGTATTTAACGGTAAGATTTTTGTGCGTGAAGATGCGCAAAAAACAAATGCTTTCCAGCAGAACAACAATATGTTGATCGGCGATAAGGCGACAGTATATACTAAACCGCAGTTGGAAATTTTTGCTGATGATGTAAAATGTTCCCATGGTTGTACTATGGGCCAGTTTGATGATGAGGCTTTGTTTTACTTACGTGCAAGAGGTATTGGCGAGGAATCTGCTCGGATTTTATTGGTGCATGCCTTTGCATTTGATGTAACCTCAAGATTTTCGAACGAAGCGGTTAGGGCTTTCGTTGAAGATTTAGTGGCCAAAGGCTTAGATAGAAGATAATAATAGTGTAGTTTTAATAACAAAGCGTCTGGGGATAAAATCTTAGACGCTTTTTTTATGATCTCCTTTAAAGGTTTAAAAAATCCCTAAAAACAGTTAGCATAAAAAAAGCCACCCTTTTGGGATGGCTTTAGCTGGAGCGAAAGACGAGATTCGAACTCGCGACCCCAACCTTGGCAAGGTTGTGCTCTACCAACTGAGCTACTTTCGCTTTTTTTGTGTTACAAATTTAGACTTTTTTCTAATTGCTGTCAAGAGAAAAGTTAATTTTTATAGCACATTTTTTATTGCATCTATACAGTTTATGCCGTCGATTGCAGCCGATACAATACCACCAGCGTAACCTGCACCTTCGGCACAGGGGTAAAGACCTTTTACCTCAGGGTGTTGCAAGCTGTCTTTATCACGGGGGATGCGGACCGGGGAGGAGGTGCGCGATTCTACGCCCACTAAAATAGCCTCATTGGTATAATATCCTTTCATCTTTTTCCCAAAAATTGGTAAGGCTCCACGTAGCGCTTGATGAACAAAGGATGGTAAAACCTCGGTTAAGTCGACTGACCTTGTGCCAGGTTTATACGAATTAATAGGGGTATCACGTGAAACCCTATGCTCCACAAAATCAACCATCCGTTGGGCTGGAGCAACGAGATTGCCACCACCGAGTAAAAAGGCCTGCTGCTCTATTTTACGTTGAAAATCTAATAGCGCAAATGGGTCTGTTAATGCTTGGGGTACATCTTCTAGATTAATCTGTATGACGGTTCCAGAATTTGCATGTGGATTATTTCGTTTGGATGGCGACCAGCCATTTACAACAATCTCATTATGGTCGGTAGCACAAGGGGCAATAATACCTCCCGGGCACATACAAAAAGAGAAAACACCTCTGTCGTTTACCTGCTCTACCAAGCTATAGTATGCCGGCGGAAGGTTTTCATGTCGTGTACTACAATGGTACTGCGCCTGATCAATAATTTCCTGTGGATGTTCAATACGCACGCCCAATGCAAAAGGTTTGGCTTCCAAAAGCCAGTTTTTGGACCTAAATAATTCAAAAATATCGCGTGCCGAGTGGCCTGTTGCCAGCACGATATGCTGGGCATCAAAACGCTTTCCGTCGGCTGTTTTGACAGCCGTAACCTGGCCAAACTGTGCTACGATATCCACCACCTTCGTATCGAAATGTACCTCGCCACCCATGTCGATTATTTTATTGCGCATATCTTCTATAATATGCGGTAGCATATTCGTTCCAATATGCGGACGTGCATCGACCATAATATCCGGGTCGGCGCCATGCTCCACAAAAATCGCCAGTACTTTTTGAACATCGCCTCTTTTGTTCGAGCGGGTGTATAATTTGCCATCCGAATAGGTGCCTGCACCGCCTTCGCCAAAACAGTAGTTAGACTCTGGGTTTACGACCCCTTCGCGGTTAATTTTGGCTAGATCACGACGGCGTTCACGTACGGCTTTTCCTCGTTCTATTACAATAGGTTTTAAGCCCAATTCTAAACAGCGATACGCCGCAAATAGGCCTGCAGGACCTGCACCTATAATAATGACGGGCTTCCCGTTATGTACTTGCTGTGTTGTCGAGGTGAAAGTTTGTATGACGGGCTCTTCGTCTATAAAGAAAACGATACGTACCCGATAGACCACTGCTCGGCTGCGTGCATCTATGGATCGCTTTCGGATATGAAACCCCTTGATACGGGTAAGAGATACCTTAAGTTTTTGCGCCCCTAATTGTTTTATATGTGCCTCATCGTAGCGGTACTCTGGGGCAATAGCCAATTCAATTTCTTTTTGCATACTTATGTTTTGCTGGGTATTTATCCCAAAATTTCAGCAAAAATAAGAATTTAAATACTATAAGTTAAGGTTTACTTTTAGCATTTGCTTGAAAGCATTTTATGGAATTCTTAAAACAATTTAGTATTTTAGAAGCATAGATTGAATTTATAACACATGAAAAGATTATTAATTGCAATGCTGGGTCTGTTTGCGGCCCTATCTTTCAGTTCTTGTGGTTACAATACCATGGTTTCCAAAGATGAAAATGTAAAAGCCAAATGGGCACAAGTGGAAAACGTATATCAGCGTCGTGCAGATTTAATTCCTAATTTAGTGTCTACGGTTAAAGGTGCTGCTCAACATGAGCAAGGTACTCTTACAGCAGTAGTGGAGGCACGCGCCGAGGCAACAAAGGTTACGGTGAATGCGGATAATTTATCGCCAGAAGCTGTTGCAGAGTTTCAGCAGAAACAAGACAATCTTTCCCAATCAATAGGCCGTCTATTGGTAAGTGTTGAAGCATACCCGGACTTGAAGGCTAATGCAAACTTTCAAGAGTTGCAGGCGCAGCTAGAAGGTACAGAAAACCGCATTTCTGTAGAGAGAAAAGCTTTTAATGACGCGGTTCAGGATTATAATACTACGGTACGTAGCTTTCCAAACAATATTATGGCTGGCATTTTCGGCTTTAAAGCCAAAGGAACATTCCAAGCTGCAGCCGGAGCAGATAAAGCTCCTACGGTTCAGTTTTAATCCTGTAAATACAGAATATTAGGGATAAAGATGAATATTGGAGCCGCCGGCTATGCCAATATTCATCTTTTTTTTATTTTTTATAATTATGGCAATTTTAACTGTAGAAGAGCAGGAGCGTGTAGCACATGCGGTAAGCTTGGCCGAAGGGCAGACCTCGGGAGAAATACGTGTCGTTGTAGAGCATATTGTGGGTAAGACATCGGCGCATGAGAAGGCGGTACAGTATTTCAACAAACTGAAGATGTGTAATACCCATTTACGAAATGGTGTATTGATTTATTTGGCTATTGAAGACCATCAGTTCGCCATTATTGGCGATGTTGGTATCCATCAATATGTAAATGCTGATTTTTGGGAAAATACTTCTCAAAAGATGCTGCCCTATTTTAAAGAAGCTGCCTATGTCGATGGCCTCGTTGCCGGAATACAGGAGGCAGGGATACAGTTGAAAAATTATTTTCCACGTGCGGACGATGACATAAACGAATTACCTAATGAGATTTATTTTGGAAATAACTAAAGCAGTAAAGGCTTCCTTACCAGTTTTTAGGCCTCACATTAAGACGGTATTTTTAACAACGCTGCTTATATGGTTTGCTGTGCTCCCTGGATTACCTGTACGGGCACAAGATTTTCCGGCAGCACCAAAGCGTTTGGTATCGGATTTTACTAATACCTTAAGTGCCGGGGAGGTAAACGCCTTAGAGGATAAATTACTTGCATTCCATGATAGTACAACTTCGCAAATAGCGGTGGTGCTGGTAAATACTACCCAAGGGTATGATGTGGCCGATTATGCCGTGAGGCTAGCCAACAAATGGGGGATAGGACAAAAAAAATATAATAATGGTATTCTGCTGCTGGTTGCCGTTGGTGATCGTAGTGTAACCATACAAACGGGTTATGGTATGGAGGGCGCATTGCCCGATGCTATCGCCTTTAGGATTATTGAAAACGATATTAAACCAGCCTTCCGCAATCGGGCGTATTATCAGGGCTTAGATCAGGCTACCAATTCCATTATTGCGTATGTCAAAGGGGAGTACAAATCGGATGGAAGCGTGCGTACAAATCAACGCCAGCCGGAAAATGGTGGCGGAAGTATTGGCATAGTTTTTATCATTATTATTGTCTTTATCATTATTGCAATCCGCTCTAAAGGTGGTGGTGGTAAGGGTGGTGGCCGTATGATAAATGGTCGGGGATCGTCGGATTTATTTTGGTGGACCTTATTAAATACATTAGGCAATGGCTCGAGGAGAGATGATGGAGGCTTCGGTGGCGGCGGCGGTTTTGGCGGCGGTAGCGGCGGTGGTTTCGGTGGCTTTGGTGGTGGCGGCTTCGGCGGCGGCGGTGCTAGTGGTCGTTGGTAGAAAATATATATCTTGGATTAAATTTATAGGAAAATATGAAAAAGTTAATAATGTTTGCGTTGGCTACCTTACCTGCTGTAGTCTTTGCACAAGAGGAGTTTACAGTTAAGGGAAAAATTGGGACCTTCAACGCTCCGGCGAAGGTATATATGCAGTATGCTGTAAATGGGCAGGGGAAACTAGACTCTGCAGATATCGTGAATGGTGCGTTTAAATTTAACGGTAATATTGCTGAACCAGCGAAGGCATATATTGTGTTATCTCCGGACGGTAAGCCTTTGCGTCAAATACAAAATCCAGATCTCAATACGGTTTACCTGGCTAAGGGGGTTATAAGTGTAGAAGGATCTTCCTTGAAAAACGCTAAGGTATCTGGAAATGCGTTGAATGTAGAAAATGAGAAGTATAAACTGGCATCAAAATCGATAAATGATGCTATGGAAGCTTTAAATCAGGAGTTTTATGCTGCTTCGGACGAGCAGAAACAGGATCCTGAATTTATTGGCCGCTTACAAGCCAAAGCAGAACCTTTATACGGGCAGCAAGAGGCTATAGATAAGGAATTCATTAAGAAAAACCCAAGTTCATATATCGCTCTTACACTTTTAGCATCGACACTAAGTGGTGAAAATGTTATCGAGTTGGAGCCTAGTTATACGGCTTTGGCCGCAAATTTAAAATCCAGTAAGCTGGGTAAAGAATTGGGAGAACGAATTGCGACCATGAAAACATTGGCTGTAGGTGCGGTAGCGCCAGATTTTACGCTGCCAAATCCTGAGGGAAAAGAGATCTCGCTATCGTCGTTAAGAGGGCAGTATGTGTTGGTAGATTTCTGGGCATCCTGGTGTGGCCCATGCCGACATGAAAACCCTAATGTCGTAGCGGCATACAATAAATTTAAAGCTAAAGGTTTTACCATTTTGGGGGTTTCTTTGGATAACCCCGGCAAGAAAGACAATTGGGTGAAAGCCATTGAGGATGATAAATTAGAACAATGGGCACATGTGTCTGACCTACAGGGCTGGAAATCTAAGGTTGTAGGTCTTTATGCAATTCAAGGTATTCCGCAAAACTACCTATTGGATAAAGAAGGGAAAATCTTGGCTTCTAATTTAAGAGGTGAAGAGTTGGAAGCTAAACTGGAAGAAGTCTTAGGTAAATAGATATTATATATACATGGAAAAAGTCGTTGTTTTATTTGTTAAACAACGACTTTTTTTTATTTATAGATTTTGCGTTGCCTGCTCAAAATCGGCTATAAGATCTGTTATATGTTCTATGCCAACGGAAATGCGCAACATACCTTTGGTAATGCCAGAGGCCTTTTTTTGGTCGTCGCTATGGTGCGACCCCCACATGCTTGCTGGATGTACAATTAATGATTCTACACCTCCTAAACTTGCGGCATTGGCAAACAGCTGCAGGGCATTAATTAACTTCTGTGCGTTCTGGAATGCGTTTTCCTCATCCTGCCCCTTAACCTCGATACTGATCATTCCTGTGAAGCCCCGTAGCTGGCGTTGTGCTAAGCTGTGTTGCGGATGTGAGGGTAAGCCGATGTAATTAACTTTCGCAATAGCGGGTTGTTTCTCCAACCACTCGGCAAGCTGTTGTGCATTTCTATTAATCTGCTGGACACGTAGAGAAAGTGTTTTTAACCCTCTTAAGAGGAGCCAGGAATCGAAAGGACTTAAGCTTGCGCCAAGGATAATGGAGCGGCGCCAGATGGTTTCTATCCATTTTGTATCGGCACATACTACGCCAGCGGTAAGGTCAGAATGGCCACCTAAGTACTTCGTGGCGCTATGTACAATAATATCAACACCAAAATCTGCTGGTGTTTGGTTTATCGGCGAGGCAAAGGTATTATCTACTACAGTTAAAATCCCCTTTTCTTTGCCCAGTGCACCAATATACGCTAAGTCGGTAAGCGCTAGGTTTGGGTTCGAGGGGGTTTCGATATAAATAAGCTTGGTGTGCTCTTGTATTGCTGCTCGAAAGGCCTCATTGTCGGTCTGCTCTACCTGGGTAACCTGCACACCAAAGGGAATTAAAAATTCTTTAAAAAATAAGGAGGTACCCGAGTATAAGGAATGTTGAGTAACAATATGATCACCAGGTTTTACAATGCTTAGGATGCTGGTACTGATGGCTGCCATACCCGTTGCGAAGACCAAGGCATCTTCCGTTTTTTCCAGCTTAGCCAATATAGCGGCAATCTGAGAATTTGTAGGGTTGCCATGGCGATGGTAAAACTCGGGATATTTCGGACTTGTAGCAGCGGTTATATATGCTTCGGGGTCGTTGCCGGCATGGTAAGTGGCGCTCTGAAAAATTGGTGTTACTACGGATCTTGTTGGGTTAAAATGTTCTCCTTCGTGTATTAGATTTGTCTCTAGTTTTGCCATTATGTTTAGGGTTTAACCAAAGCTAATAAATAATCTACTAATTAGGTAGTTTTTGGTGGGTCTTAACGGTCGTTTCTCGAAATTTCCGCGTATTTTTAACTTTTGTACTCCAGGTCCCTGCGCTTAACGGTTATCTTTTAAATGCCATTTTGGGCTTCGGTAATTACTTACAGTTGTCCTGAATGCAAGGCTCGAACAATAAACTTTGGTAAAGTACCAACAGCCAAAAAAAGGCTGTCTAGTTACATACTAAAGACAGCCCTGGAACCCTTGTTAATTATTTCGTAGCAACCATTTCCTTTAATAAATAGAGCGCATAATCGATATTATTGATATTACTAAGCGCCAGCCTCAGCTGCCCTTTAACCTCTTTTAAATTACTAATGTTGGCATTCCCTTGCACAAAGGCCAATACCTTACCGAATTGTTCCGATTCAAAATAACTCGATTTGGCATTACTGATAAAGTAACCCTTCAAAATATTTTTCTTAAAGGATATTTTTTCAAATCCTATTTCTTTTCCTAGCCATTGTAAGCGCAAGGTGTTGAACAGCTCGTATACCTGCGTCGGAATTGGTCCAAAACGATCCTGAAGCTCTTTTTCAAAGGCCTGCAACTGCGATTCATTATCGAGCTTGGCAATTTCATTGTACAAGTTATAACGCTCCGCAATATTCGTAACATATGCATCCGGAATAAGTACCTCCAGGTCGGTATCGATCTGCGTAAAGGTTACATACTTACGGTTATGGTCATCCGCAAAGAGCTCCTCGAATTCATCATCCTTAAGCTCCTGCACAGCTTCGTCCAATATCTTATTGTACATCTCAAAACCAATTTCAGCAATAAACCCCGACTGCTCGGCGCCCAGCAAGTTTCCGGAGCCGCGAATATCAAGGTCACGCATGGCCACATTAAAACCAGACCCCAGCTCAGAGAACTCTTCTATGGCCGAAAGACGCTTATACGCCTCATTTGTCAAGGTCGACATCGGAGGGCTTAACAAATAACAAAATGCCTTTTTATTGGAGCGCCCCACACGGCCACGCATTTGGTGCAGGTCGCTTAAGCCAAACATATGCGCATGGTTAATGATAATGGTATTGGCGTTTGGAATATCTAATCCTGCTTCAATAATTGTTGTCGCCACTAAGACATCAAATTCGTGGTTAATAAACTTCAGCATGACATCCTCCAAATCATCCCCTTCCAGTTGTCCATGTGCAACCCCCACGCGTGCGCCGGGAACCAGCTTTTGAATCATGGCCCCAAGCTGCTTTAGGTCCGCCACACGGTTATGGATGAAAAAAACCTGTCCGCCACGGTCCAACTCGAAGGCTACCGCCTCCTGTATCAGTGGCTCGTTAAACACATGCAATTCGGTTTGTACAGGCTGCCTATTTGGCGGCGGTGTAGAGATAATACTTAAATCTCGGGCCCCCATTAGCGAGAAGTGCAAGGTACGAGGAATCGGTGTTGCCGTTAATGTTAAGGAGTCTACATTGGCGCGCATCACCTTTAACTTCTCTTTCACCGAAACGCCGAATTTCTGCTCCTCATCAATGATCATAAGTCCTAAATCCTTAAATTTTACATCCTTACTCACCAAACGATGGGTGCCGATAATAATATCCAGCTTACCCTCCTCCAGTTTTTTTAAGGATTCTTTAATCTGTTTAGGCGTTTTAAAGCGGTTGATGTAATCAATATTTGCCGGCAAGCCCTTCAACCTTTCCGAAAAAGTGCGGTAATGTTGCAAGGCCAAGATTGTCGTCGGCACTAGTACAGCCACCTGTTTACTGTCGGCAACAGCTTTAAATGCTGCACGTATGGCGACCTCCGTTTTTCCGAAGCCTACATCGCCGCAAACCAGCCTGTCCATCGGATGAGGCGATTCCATATCACGTTTCACATCAGCCGTTGCCTTTTCCTGATCTGGCGTATCCTCATAGATAAAAGATGCTTCCAGCTCATTCTGCAGGTAGGTATCCGGACTAAAGGCATTTCCTGTTTGAGCTTTACGCTGGGCATATAACTTTATCAGGTCGCGGGCGATATCCTTAACTTTCTTTTTCGTTGTTTTCTTCAGCTTCTCCCAGGTATCCGTTCCCAATTTATTCATCTTAGGTACAGTACCTTCTTTTCCAGAGTACTTAGAAATGCGGTTTAGGGAGTTGATATTGACATAAAGAAGGTCGTTGTCGGCATAGATTAAACGAATCATCTCTTGGGTTTTTCCGTTTACATCCACCTTTTCTAAACCGGCATATTTTCCAACACCGTGATCAATATGGGTTATATAATCACCCGGTTTTAAGTCACGAAGCTCTTTAAGTGTGATAGCCTGCGTACGTTCGTAGGCCTTTATACGTTTATATTTATAGTAACGATCAAAAATCTGATGATCGGTATAACAAGCCAATTTCAGCATATCGTCTCTATAGCCTTCACGCAGGCCTTTATAAATGGGTGTAAAAGTAACCGATTTATCGAGGTCCTCTAAAATGGCATATATCCGTTCTATCTGTTTGTTGGAATCCGAGAATATCAGATTTTTAATGCGCTTACCTTCATTTTCCTTAAAATTATGGATTAAAAGATTAAAATCTTTATTGAACGAAGGCTGCGGATGGGTATCAAAAACAAGGGTTGTATCGGGCTTAAAGAACAACTGTTTGCCAAACTCGATATTCGGAAATTCGAAGAGTAAAGCGCCAAAGTTTTTATCGTCCGTAAAAGTAAAACGCGGGTCCAGCCAGTCTGGATTATTTTTCAGATCGGTTTCAGAAAGCGCTTTCCATAACTGAGAGGCCTTTTTATAGCCTTCCAGAATAACATCAAATGTAAACTGTACATCCTTTATCCATATAACCGAATCATGGTCTATATATTCCAAAATAGAAATGTGATTATTGGCTAGAAATTTCGCCTGTACATTAGGAACAATGGTTACGGTATGGATTTTTTTTACCGACAGCTGGCTCTCGATATCAAAGGTACGTATGCTTTCAATTTCATCGCCAAAAAATTCAATCCGGTAAGGTAAATCGTTGGAAAATGAAAAGATATCTACAATACCCCCGCGAATAGCAAATTGACCAGGCTCGTACACGAAGTCAACCCTTTCGAAATCGTATTCGTAAAGGAACTCGTTTATAAAATCTATGCTTAGTTTGGTATGCTGTGTTATAGGAAGGGTATTTTTCTCTAAATCGCTGCGGTTAATTACTTTTTCGGCAATTGCCTCCGGGTAGGTAACGACCATTTTTGGCAGCTCTGTGTTATGGTTCAGCGCGCTTAATGTTTCGGCACGCTGTAGTACATGGGCACTATCCAGCTGTGTGAAATCAAAAGCCTTACGGTACGATGCCGGGAAAAATAAAATTTGCTTTTCGAATAAACTCTCCAAGTCGCTTAAAAAGAAGGATGCCTCTTCGTGTGTTGGTAATATAAAGATGTAAGGCCTTTCTTGCAGTTTGTACGCTGCGGCGGCGACCATAGCATCTGCAGAGCCTATTAATCCTTTAAGCTGCACTTTTGGTTTTTTCCCTTGAATGGCTTTAACAAGCGAGGTTACCTGTTCTGTTTGACCGTATTGCGATAGAATTTCTTGTATGCCCACGTAGATTTAAATTTCGGCAAAGATAAGAAATTGAACCGTAGAAATTAAAATATTGCGGATTTGAAACTTCTATTCCAAGTAGATAAATCCATTAATTATAGTCGTAGAACAAGGAGAGGAGTACGCCAAATTTATTTATTTTTCAGTTGAAAGCAGCGTTTTTACTTAGTATCTTTAAGGCACTATGTCGCTACACAAAGACCCCGAATTAAAAGAAGCCGTACTTAGTCTACCAGCAAAGGAGAAAGACAAGCTGTTGGTACGCCTTATCGGAAAAGATAAAATGCTTATTAAACAGCTACATTTCCAGCTGCTAGAGGACGAAACAGATCTGGAAGAGCGTATCGAAAGATTGCGTGAACGTTTAAAGCAAGCATTAGATCCTAAATTTTCGGGTATACGCAATGAGGGTACCTACAGCAACTACAAAGCACTGATGGTATTGCTGCGCAATAGTTCTGGCCTAATAAACGAACACGAAAAGGTGACAAAAGATAAATTATCGGAAGTCGAGTTTCGCTTATTTATCTTGGCCGAGGCATTTCGCCGCTATCCAGTACTGTTTGAGCGTAATTTCTTATTGGCGGCTGATAAATTGCATCTTTATATTTCAGGGCGGAAGAAAATTACCTTGGCAAAATATGACAAGTTACATGAAGATTATCAATTTGATCTACGCGAGGATTGGGCGCTGATTAAGGAACTGCCTTTTTAATATTTTTACTACCTATCGATTTGATGTTTTTTGTGTTTAATAGGTAAAAAGTACCATTATCACAGCTTTTATTACCATTGTTTGTGGTAATATAGGGCTATCTTTGTGTATGATTACGAAAGTTCCTGTTATCGAGCAATGTACTGTATCCAACAGCTTTAATGGCGAAGTTATGGTAGAGGATATGGCCGCCTATTTGAATCGGAACAAAAACCTAGTTTTTCCGCATAGGCATAACTTTTACCATTTTGTATTGTTTACCAAGGGAGCAGGTTCGCATAGCATAGATTTTGAAACTTTTGAAATTGAGCCCTGGCAGATATACTTTATGACACCGGGGCAGATTCATACCTGGCAGTTTGCAGGCGATATCGAAGGGTATGTTGTAAATTTTGATCCCGATTTTTTTAAAACCATGCTGTTAAAGCCAGATTACTTAACAGGTTTTTCGTTCTTCTCGGGAATGGTACGCGATGAGGTTTTTGTGGTGCAGGCGGATAAGCAAAAGCTTTTGGTAGATATTTTGGAGCGTGTGCAAGAAAAGCTTAGCGACAGGGATTTTGTGGCGGTATCTTTATTGTATGTATTTCACCTGTTGGAACAACAGCACGGCCGTAGTAAGGTGGTCGATGGGAATGCCTATAATCATACGCTATTGCGTAATTATTTGGGTCTTATAGAAGCAAACTATAAAGATTTACACCTGCCAAAAGATTATGCCGCTTTACTATATATTACGCCCAACCATTTAAATGCGTTATGTAAAGAGCTGTTGGGGCAGGCATCAGGAGAGCTTATTCGAAATAGGGTTATATTAGAGGCTAAACGACTATTGGTATTAAACGATTACTCTATTTCGCAAATTGCTTATATGCTCAACTTTAACGATAATTCGTATTTTACGAAGTTTTTCAAAAAAATTGAAGGTGTAACACCGGAAGAGTTTAGAAAGAAACATTATAGATATGGAAAATAATAATAAAATGGCGACACAATATACAATACCTGGAGAATTTAAGAGCGCTGTTGAAGGTAAATGTCCGCGCTGTCGAAAAGGGGATATGTTTATGGCACCTCTATTAAGTTTTAAATCGAAAAAAATGCGTACCCACTGTCCGCATTGTGATTTGAAATTTGAAAAAGAGCCAGGATATTTCTATGTGGCGATGTACGTGAGTTATGCCTTTGTCGTTGCCGAGCTAATTACGGCATGTGTGGCGGCTTATATTTTTACAGGCGAGCTGGAGAGCCCATGGTTATATATGTTTGTTGCTGTAGCAGCCTCAATTATTATGGCGCCCTTCAATTACAGGTACTCCCGTGTTGTGCTTTTATATTGGATGACACCGCAGTTTAAATTTAAAGAGGAGTATTTTTTAAAACACTAACAGCTGCGCTGTATTCTCCTGGTAATGGATGAATTATGCAAAATGAAAATTCCTATACTACAATACAGGAATTTTCATTTTGCATTTTTTTCTTCCGACTATAGTTTCTAAATCATCTAAATCATCTAAAGCATCTATTTTAGGGAATAACGCTATAAGAGCTCCATTAAAAGCATCAGAAATAATAAATCCGAGGCAACCCATAGAAGACTACCTCGGATTATACTATGCTATAGGGTTTTCCTGTAAGTATTTTTCCCATTTCCATGCCGACGACATCATCTCATCGATCCCCAGCTTGGCATCCCATCCCAGTTCTTTCTGTGCTTTGCTAACATCACCCCAAACCTGCACGACATCACCATCACGACGTGGGCCTACCACATAATTAAGTTTCTGTCCTGATGCATTTTCAAATGCGGCGATAGCTTCTAAAACGGAGTAGCCATTACCTGTACCGATATTAAACACATCATATTTACCGTTCGGGTTGCCTTTTTCCAGCAACTGTATCGCAGCAACATGCGCTTTAGCTAAATCTACAACATGGATATAATCTCTGATACAAGAGCCATCAGGCGTATCGTAGTCGTTTCCATAGACTGTTAACTTCTCGCGTTTACCAATTGCTGTTTGTGTAATAAACGGCAGCAAGTTCTGAGGCACGCCATTAGGCAACTCGCCAATCAAAGCCGATTCGTGTGCTCCAACTGGGTTGAAATAACGTAAGGCAACAACATTATAGTTGCCATATGCTTTAGCTGTTTCCTCCAGTATTTCTTCGGCAATCTGTTTGGTATTACCATATGGCGATGTTGATTTTTTAACCGGTGCCGATTCTGTTACAGGCAAATTATCCGGCTCCCCATACACAGTACAACTCGAAGAAAACACAAAATTAATAGGCTTCTCGCGGTACTGGTTCAATAAATTGATTAAAGAGAAGAAATTGTTGTGGTAATATTTTAACGGATCTACTACCGATTCACCAACGGCCTTAGAAGCTGCAAAATGAATAATACCAGTGATATCAGGGTTTTCACTTATAAACTGTGCTGTTTTTTCTACATCACAAAGATCAAATTCTTGAAATTGAGGCTTTACGCCGATAATTTTTTCAATCTGATCGAGAATCTGGATGTTAGAATTAGAAAGGTTGTCGACGATAACAGGTGTATACCCGGCTTTGTGCAATTCTACTACAGTATGCGAGCCGATATATCCCGTTCCTCCGGTTACTAATATTTTACTCATGTTGTTATGTATTAAGCGGTTGAATATAATGTTTTAAAATATGCTATAGTTTTTGTTAATCCAGTCTCCGTATCGACTTGTGGTCTCCAATCCAAAAGCTTCTGGGCTAATGAAATATCCGGCCTTCTTTGTTTAGGGTCGTCCATAGGAAGCTGTTCGAAAACAATCGGTGAGGAGCTGTTGGTTAACCGTATAATGGTCTGCGCAAGACTTAAAAGGGTCATTTCTTCTGGGTTACCGATGTTTACCGGAGCATTGTAATCGGCAAATAAAAGACGGAAAATTCCTTCAATTTGATCCGAAATATAACAGAAAGACCGCGTTTGAGTGCCGTCACCAAATACGGTAATTGCTTTTCCGTGTAATGCCTGCTCGATAAATGTCGGTATCGCTCTTCCATCCTCAGGGCGCATACGAGCACCAAAGGAGTTAAAGATACGAACAATACGAGTATCCAAGCCATGGAAATTATGGTAGGCCATGGTCATGGCTTCCTGAAAGCGCTTAGCTTCGTCGTAAACCCCACGCGGACCTACCGGGTTAACATTACCCCAATACGTTTCCGCCTGTGGAGACACCAAAGGGTCGCCATATACTTCAGACGTCGACGCCACCAAGATACGTGCTTTTTTGTCTTTGGCAAGGCCCAATAAATTGTGCGTACCCAAGGAGCCCACCTTCAGCGTTTGTATAGGAATACGCAAGTAGTCTATAGGGCTTGCTGGCGAGGCGAAATGTAAGATATAGTCCAGCTTTCCGGGGACATGGACAAATTTGCTGACATCATGGTGGTGGAATTCAAAGTTGGCAAGATGGAAGAGATGTTCAATATTGGAAAGGCTACCAGTAATCAAGTTGTCCATGGCAATAACATGGAAATCCTCTTGAATAAAACGATCGCAAAGGTGTGACCCTAAGAAACCGGCGGCTCCGGTAATTAATATTCTTTTTCGATCTGTCGTCTGCACGTAGTCCTGAATTAGAAAAGGTTCTTTATCTTTGACGAATATAAGTATTATTTCATAATATGCGATTACTATACGATTTTGGAATTTGGATTTATAGCATTTTACTGCGTATTATAGCTCCATTTCATCCCAAGGCGAAACTGTGGGTCGACGGCCGTAAAGGTTTGTTAACACATATCAGTCAGCAACTTGAACAGGGGCAGGAGCACATCTGGTTTCATTTTGCCTCCTTGGGTGAGTTTGAACAGGGAAGGGCAATTTTGGAGCAAATCCGTAAAAGATTTCCCCATGAAAAAATTGTCATTACCTTTTTTTCACCTTCGGGATATGAGATTCGTAAGCATACCAATCTTGCTGATTATGTCTTTTATCTTCCTACCGACACGGCGAGCCATGCTAAGCGGTTTATTTCACTGGTAAAGCCCAAGTTTGTTGTATTTACAAAATATGAATACTGGTATCATTATTTTAAGGAGCTTAAAAAGCAGGATATCCGTTTGCTAATGATCTCTGCCATCTTTCGGGAGGAACAGATTTTCTTCAAGCCCTACGGAAGCTTTTTTAAGCAGATATTAAAAAATGTATCCTTTTTCTTTGCGCAGAATATTGCGTCGGTGCAAATGCTTAAAGCAATCGGTATTACCCAAGCCGGACTTGCTGGCGATACCCGTTTTGACCGGGTTATTGAATTGCCGAAGACACATACCCACATTCCCGGGATACAGCAGTTTCTCGGTGGGGCCAAAACCCTGGTTGCTGGTAGTACCTGGCGCCCTGATGACGAAAAGCTCCAGCTTTTGGCACAGCGCTATAGCGATTGGAAGTTTATTATTGCCCCTCACGAGGTACATAAGGATAATATTACCCAGCTTACCCACTTATTTCCGGGAGCAATTCTTTATTCCGAAATGGAACGCTTGACAGACGAGCAAATACAGCGTGCACAGGTATTGGTAATCGATAATATTGGTATGCTCTCCGCCTTATATTACTATGCTGATATTGCCTATGTTGGTGGCGGTTTCGGCGTGGGTATACATAATACCTTAGAGGCTGCAGCATATGGTATTCCCGTAATCTTTGGTCCGAAGTACGAGAAGTATCAGGAAGCAGTGGACCTTGTGGTCTTAGGAGCCGGTTTTTCCATTGACAGCCAGGCAGATTTATATGCTGTTTTTGAAGCCCTTATAAACGATGAGCGTCGACACATTGTTGCCTCGGCGGCTGGCACTTATGTGCAGCAGCGTGCTGGAGCCACACAGATAATAATGAAGTATTTAACCTCCGAGAGGTTACTGGTAGCGGAATAATCGCACAGGCGCTATTTACTAAAAAAGGTGTCTACAATGTGAGACACCTTCCTATAAAATTAAGCGTGAAAATTGGACAAATTTAAGTTCTATTGCTATTAATAGTAAGTATAACGTCGTACCCCTGCAATATGCCGGGCTAAACGCATTACCTGATGAGTATAACCATACTCATTGTCGTACCATACATACAGCACCACCGTTTTATTGTCGTTAGAAACTATGCTGGCGGGGCCATCCACAATAGCAGCTGCAGTAGTACCGATAATATCCGAAGAAACCAATTCCGCATTTGTCGAATACTTAATTTGCTCCACCAGTTGCCCATCTAAAGCACTGCTGCGGAGGAGCGCATTTAAAGCTTCTACTGTTGTTGTTGTCTGAAGTTCTAACTGTAATATGGCCAACGATCCATTCGGTACAGGAACACGGATGGCATTAGACGTTAGTTTCCCGGACAGTTCGGGGAGCACCTTGGCAACGGCACTGCCGGCGCCGGTTTCGGTAATAACCATATTGAGGGCAGCAGCACGGCCACGGCGTGCCTTGGCATGCATATTATCGACTAGGTTCTGGTCGTTGGTATAGGAATGTATAGTTTCGATATGACCTTTTACTATCCCTAAATTATCTTGCAACACCTTCAACACTGGTGCAATGGCATTGGTGGTACAAGAGGCAGCAGAAAACACCTGGCCAGTATGCTTATCGATAGCCGTATTGTTTACACCGTATACAATATTGGGTACACTTTTGCCAGGTGCGGTTAACAATACCTGTGCTGTACCTTTGGCGCTAAGATGCCTGCTAAGCTCCTGTTGATTTCTAAATGCCCCTGTATTATCCAGCACCAAAGCATTTTGGATGCCGTAGGCGCTATAATCGATATCTTCAGGCTGTTTTGCTGATATAATATAGACCGTAGTGCCATTGATAAGGAGTGCATTATTTTGTACATCAACCTCTACCTCACCTTCAAAATCGCCGTGAATAGAATCGTGGCGTAAAAGGTTGGCACGTTTGGAAAGGGTGTCCGCATTAACCTGATCACGTGTAACAATAGCCCTTAAACGCAACTGCATACCCGCCCCAGCTTTGCCAATCAGCTCGCGTGCTAACAGGCGGCCTATACGACCAAAACCGTAGAGTACAACATCTTTAGGTGTAAAACCCTCCTGTTGCATAGCACCATGAAGTTCATGTTTTATAAAATGATAAACCTCATCTTCCGCTATGGCCTGTTGTCGGATTTTTAAGGCTAGTTTTCCAATATCAATACGCGATGGAGCAAGCTCCAGTTCTTGAATAATCTCGGCAACCTTGAGGGTTTCGAAAATGGAAAGTGCCGGATCGGCAAATACCTTACTTTCAACATGTAAGTTTAGGATAAAGCTTACCCTTCTGTCAATAAGCTGGTCGCGGAATAATACAAGCTCTATAGATCTGTTAAACCATAGGTTGCTAACGATTTCAATAAGCTGTACGCTAGCATTTTGCTTGCTTTTATAACTCTTGATCTCTGCTTCAAAAGCTACTGTATTTATCATGATTATTTTTATAATGGGTTATTTTACAAACATAGCCATTAATCTTAAAAACTGGCGATACATTTGTAATTATTATAAAAATAATCCAATTTACGTATTGTTTTTTAATAAAAACGTAATTTAATACCTTAAATTTTGTTGTTTTTCAAACAATATAACTAGTCTACTAAAAATAACGCTGCAGCAATTTGGTCGGCAATAAGTTTACCTTTTGGCGTTAATACCAAAAAACGCTCTTTTTCCATGCAGATATCCTTATCCTCCAGGTACAGCGCAGCGTCTTTTTTAAGCTGTTTGCTGTAGTCAGCACCAAAGTTATTGTCTACAAAATTTATATCTACGCCCCATTTGGTGCGTAGGGAAGTCATAATATATTCGTTATAGCGGTCGTAAACACTGAGGTCTTCCGTTTCTAGCGGTAGATCATTATTAAAAATGCCTTTGATATAATGGGCATTATTGGCGACATTCCAAGCGCGGGAGTGCCCATTAAAAGAATGCGCCGACGGACCTATCCCTAAGTACGATTTGCCTTTCCAGTAGTTGGTATTATGTTTAGCATACCTGCCAGGTTTCGCAAAATTTGATATCTCATAATGCTCATAACCATTTCCCGTCATGCACTCTATTAACATTAACATCTGCTCGGCACTCTGGGCATCGCTGATTGGTGCCGTCTTACCCTGTTTTATTTGATGGTTTAATGCTGTTTTTTTCTCTACAGTCATGGCATAGGATGAAATATGAGGTACATCTAAGGCGATTAGTTTCTGCATATTTTCCTTCCATTTTATATCCGTCAGCAGGGGATAACCATAGATCAGGTCGCAAGTAATATTTTCAAAACCGGCATCTTGGACACGCTTTATCGAAGCGTCGGCCTCGGTAGCATTATGTGCGCGATTCATCCAACGCAGATCTTCCTCAAAAAAAGATTGTATGCCAATGCTAAAGCGGTTTATTGGCGTCTGTCGTAACGCTGTAACCTTCGTCGCCGTCAGATCATCCGGATTTGCCTCGAGTGTAATTTCGGCATCTGCTGCAATGTCATAGTGCTTCGCTACCTCCGCAATTAAACGTGCGATGTCGTCGGCCTCCATAATAGATGGCGTACCTCCACCAAAGTAAATGGAATGTATGCTGTTGTCGTTTAAATAGGGAGCACGCATCTTCAATTCCCTTTGCATGGCGGTAAGCATGTCAGCTTTGTAGTTTAAGGATGTGCTGAAATGAAAATCACAGTAGTGACATGCCTGCTTGCAGAATGGAATATGAAAGTATATCATGGGTGCAAATATAAGGATAGATAAATTATGATAGAAATTAATAGATTTTAAAATTAAACCTCTTATTATCAATTGAATAGTGCTATGTGTGCTGTGTTTTTTTATAATTTTATGTGAGGCTTTATTGAAGTTTTGTTACTCACCTTGTTACTTCTATATTGCAAAAAATACAAAAAGTAATACATGATTAAAGTACGTTTTAAACTACTGAAATCAGGTATGTTCAGTACGTATCTTGATATTTATTACAAGACTTCAGATAATAAATCTAAGCGAAGTTATGAATTTTTAGGTATTCATGTTCATAAAGCTTATTCAAGCTCGCGGGTTCGGATAATGGAAAAAAATCAGAGAATATGAAATTAGTACAAGCAATTAGAAATAAACGTGAAACTGATCTTAATTTTTCAAAGCATGGGTATGAAAAGCCAAATAGGCCAAGTCTTGAATTATTGGATTATATAAATCTTCGATACGCCCCTTTTTCTGACATACAAAAAGCCTCAAATAGACAAATTTACTATACAAAATTCAAGGTAAAAACAAGCGGTAAAACTCAATGTCCGACGGTAAAAATGCGAAAGTCCAGCACATCTATTACATAAAAAAACGGCTATCAAATTAAAGATAGCCGTTTTATTTATTTAAAATACGATTACAAATGCTCGCAGTAATTGTTGCCCGCATCTACATCAGCCAGACGTAAGGTCGGATCAATCCATACCTTAGCAGGCTTTTTGCCAAGCGGTAAGTTAAAAGTAGGTTTTGTCCAAAACCAATCCTCCACAACAGTTCTTTTTACATCCGTATAAAGGGTAAAATTTTCCTGTGGTTTTTCGCCCCGCATTTCACGAAGTGGAATATAAAACAGCTCCTTGCTTCCGTCCTGGTATTCAACCAACAAGTCTATAGGCATAGCGATATCACCCTTATTGCGCAAGGTAATGCCGCTGTCGGTTACATTTTCTATGGCATAGTCGATTTGCCTTGTGGTATTGACAAATAAATTAAAGTACCATTTTAAATTAATTCCAGAAACCTCTTCAGCAACACGCTTAAAATCATTAGGTGTAGGATGTTTAAACTTCCACTGGTCATAAAATGTTAAGAACGTTTTTTCCAAGTTCTGTTTACCAATAATATAACCCAGCTGCTCCGCCAATACAGCCCCTTTATTGTAGGCTTCATTGCTATAAGCATAATTACTTTTGTAGTAGTCGGCCAATAAGCTCATAGGTTCCTCTTTGCCAGATAAAGCAAGCTTATAATAGGCACGGTAAGCATCGATCATCGGGTTGCTTTCTACCGCCCCTTTTTTATAGAATAGCTGCTGCATACCCAGCTCCTCGACATAACTCGTAAAGCCCTCGTCGAACCACTCATCTACAGTCTCATTAATACCAAATAAATGCTGGTACCACGAGTGTGCAGCCTCATGAAATATCACACCCACTAAACTTTTAATATTTCGGAACCCTGTAATTAGCGTTGCGGTACCATATTCCATACCACCATCGCCACCCTGGATAATGGTATACGTAGGCCAAGGATAAGCACCGAAATTTTTGCTGGTAAGGTCAAAAAACTCCGTGGTTAACCCTAAAGCCTGTTTCCAATTGTTGGTAATAGAATCCGTTTTTGGGATAAAAACAGTATAAATAGTAACATCGCCTTTAGTTTTTGCCGAGTCGACAACAAATTTAGGATCTGCAGCCCATACAAAGTCATGGATATTATGTGCTTTATAGTGCCATGAAGCCTTATTTTCTTTAGCTTTTACTTTCGCTTTTTTATGATATCCTTTAACCTCATTTGGATTTTGCAATACACCAGAAGCGCCAAGGACATAGTTTTTGTCGATATGAATGGTTACATCAAAGTCTCCAAAGGGAGCAATAAATTCACGTGCCACATACTCATCCAGGTGCCAGCCAAACTCATCAAAATGCGCCATTTTAGGGTACCATTGTGCCATAGATAAGGCTACACCCTCGTTTGAATTGCGTCCATTGCGGCGGATTTGCTCCGGCAGCTGCGCCTGCCATTGCAGGTCAAAAACAGCGGTGCTACCGTCTTTTATGGCCGCAGGCAAAGTCACTTCCAGAATTGTGCCATCGGTTTTAAAATCTGCCGCAGCACCATCCATATATACCGACTGTATCTTTTGGTAACCGATTTGGTTCTGCTGTAATACTGAAATACGGCTTTCCCACTGAGGCTTTTCTTTCGTTCCTTTGTTGGTAGCCATACGTTTGTCAGGATCTTCGATATTCGTTAATCGGTAGTCCATCATACTGCCCGGCTGAAAAGCATTAAAATATAAGTGGAAATATACCTTAGACAACGATTGACCAGAATTGTTCGTGTACTTCAATGTCATTTTACCAGCGTACTGATAATTTTTTTCATCCACATTGATGTCCATTTTATAATCCACTTTTTGTTGCCAAAAGCCCTTCCGTTGTGCAAATGAGCTATTGATAAATAAAAGACTGGCTAGCGCCAATACACCTAATTTTAACTTCATAGGTCAAACATACAAAATTTAATAAAAGGAAAGTTTTTGTAACTTAAAACTTATAGTATTCTACGGGGCATTGCAACAGCGCTTCATGCAATAAGCTGTTGTCGTCGTCGCTTTGGAATAGTTTGTTGCGCCAATAGCGGCTAGGGGATTTTTTTCGACGATAAATTACATACAGGTTGCCACCAGAGCGTGTTAGACTTCGGATATGGTCGATGTCGTTAAAATCATAAGTGCTGGTTTTAGTACGTATCGTAACCTGTAGGCTGTCTGCTGTTAATGTCCAGTACGATGGCGATTTGCTAATTTTTACGGAAAGGTATAATATCCCTGGAATTGCGGCCAACACTAAAATTATTTTTATAATTTCCTGGAAAGGTACCAATGCGCTCAAGCCCCCAACGGCAAACAAAAGACCAAAGAAACAACACATATATTTGCCTCTATGCAGGGTATTGATGGTGAAAGTCTGTGTCATGCCGTCAAAAGTACAAAATGCAAGTGAAACCCTAACGCAGCAAGGCTGCTATAATTTAAAATGACTTTCCGGGTTAATTTTTTTATTGTCTTTCAGGATTTCGTAGTGCACATGAGGGCCCGTGCTACGCCCTGTGCTACCTAAGAGGCCTATCGTTGTGCCGACATCCACTTTTTGCCCTACCTTGGCAATGGTTTTGGAAAGATGTGCATAGCGTGTTTCATAGCCATTAGCATGTTTCACTTTTACTACTTTTCCATAGCCCCCTTCATAACCTGCGAAAATTACTGTTCCAGCTGCTGTCACCTTTATGGCATCACCAGTTTTACCTTTAAGGTCTACGCCGGCATGCAATTCACGACCACGGTTGGTGAATGGGTTTGCTCTATAGCTGAACTTCGATGTAATCGGTCCAGGGTGTGGAGTTCCCAAAGGAAAACTACTTAATTTTTTGTCTAACTCTTTAAGGACATTTTCGTAATATTCACCCAGAAGCTCTATACTACCCTCATCCGTCTCTACAGGGCCACCAACATTAGCCAAGGGAAGCGCTTTAAGACCACGGCGTTTCATCTTAGCGTTTATAATTTCTATGGTAGAATCAATTTTATTCAGTGACTCCTTAGCGAGCGACATATCTTTTTTCCTTTCCATACGATCCTGGTTAATGGCGCGTAGCTTCTCTTTTTCTTTGTTCAAGGAGGCCTCATACTGTAAGGATATACTATCTGTTTTTTGCTTTGCCGCTAAATAGAAAATACTGCTTAACAACATCGCTATTAAGGCTAGGGCAGAAACAGTTACCTGTTTCCAATATTGCAATAAAAAGGTGGGTACTTTGAGACTCTTGTCGGTAAATCCTTCTATGCTTATGGATACTTTTGATTTATTTTTTAACATGTTTTCCTTTACTCTTACTTCTAATAGGTAAAGCAAAAGTAGGGATTATGTGTTTAATAATCAATTTGTTGTTGTTGATTTTCAATAAGTTGTTGTTAAAGTATGTTAAAATTAATCATCTTTGTGTTATGTCTTTTTCGGAAAAGTTGATTGGATGGTATCATTCCTATGGGCGCGATTTGCCCTGGAGGAAAACGCAGGATCCGTATGTCATATGGCTGTCGGAGATTATTTTACAGCAGACCAGAGTGCAGCAGGGGATGCCCTATTTTTATGCATTTTTGGATGCATTTCCTACCGTTCAGGATTTTGCTGACGCCGACCAGGCGGAGGTTTTGCGACTGTGGCAGGGCCTCGGCTATTACTCACGCGCCCGCAATATGCATAAGGCTGCCAAAGAGGTGCAGGAGCGCTTTGATGGCCGCTTTCCGACAGCGTATTCCGATCTGCTAAGCTTGCCTGGGGTGGGTGAATACACCGCTGCAGCAATAGCGTCTTTCTCCAGTAATGCGGTACATGCCGTATTGGATGGAAATGTCTTCCGGGTGTTATCCCGCTACTTCGGAATCGACGAGCCCATAAACAGTACGGTGGGGAAGAAAATTTTTAAACAGCTTGCTCAAGAGTTAATTTCAACGCATAGCCCAGGGACCTACAACCATGCTATTATGGATTTTGGTGCCACGGTATGTAAGCCCAAAGCTCCCTTATGTATGGAATGCATCTTTGCGGACAGTTGTGTTGCTTTACAGGATAAACGTGTGGACAGGCTGCCTGTAAAACTAAAAGGAAAAGGTAGTAGGGATCGGTTTTTCCATTACTTTATCATAGAGCAAGATGGTGCTATACTGATGCATCAGCGGATGGAGGGCGATGTATGGGCTAGTTTGTATGAATTTCCGCTTATCGAGACGTCTAGTGATGTAGATATCGAAAAATTATTGGATACGGCTGATTATCAAAAATTTCTGTCGTCGGGATATCTTGAGCCTATTGGAGGGCGTGTAAAGCATGTTTTAAGCCACCAAAATATATATGCACGTTTTTACAAATGGAACGGACAATTAAAGGATGGTGAAAAAAAAGAGGGCTGGAATTATTTTTTATTAGAAAATTTGGATAAATTAGCTAAACACAAACTAATTTTCTCTTTTTTAGATAAATATTGTGAACAACTAATCAAAACCTAATTTTTTATGTCGAGCGTTAACAAAGTTATTTTAGTAGGGCACCTAGGCAAAGATCCTGAGTTGCGTTATCTTGAGGGCAATGTCAGTGTTGCCAGTTTCCCATTAGCTACTTCAGAGACCTTCAATAAGGATGGTAAAAAAGTAGAACAGACCGAATGGCACAATATTGTGATGTGGCGCGGTTTGGCAGATGTGGCAGCTAAATATTTAAATAAAGGGAGGCTTGTGTATATAGAGGGTAAACTCCGTACCCGTTCCTATGAAGATAAGGAAGGCATCCGTAGGTATACTACAGAGATTGTTGCCGAAAGCTTTAATATTTTGGGGCGCCGTTCTGATTTTGAAAGCCCACAGCAAACAACATCAACCAATGCCACTACAACGCAGCCTACAGAAGCAACCGTAGACTTTACAGAAAATGATAACGATGACGACGGTTTACCGTTTTAATCCTAATATTTTTAAGTCAGCTATCCTTAAAATACTATTTTTTGCTGTATCTTTGAAATTATGTTGCAAGATAAAATAGAGCAGTATAGCCAAGAGATACAGCAATTTGCTCCTACATCAGCCGCTGATGTGGAAGCTTTCAGATTGAAATTTTTAGTTTCTAAAGGTATTGTAAAAGCCTTGTTTGAAGAATTTAAGACCGTCTCTAGCGACGAAAAGCGCGTGTTAGGTAAGGTTTTGAACGAATTTAAGCAGTTGGCGGAACGCAAGTTTGAAGAAGCTCAAACTTCTTTTTCTATAGAGGTAAAAGAAAACCAGCGCAGCGAGGGTGACCTTACCTTGCCTGGGGAGGGTTTCCAGCTAGGATCACGCCACCCTATATCTTTAGTTCGTAAAGAGATTGTTGAGATCTTCAAGAAGCTCGGCTTTGTTGTGGCCGAAGGGCCCGAAATCGAGGATGATTGGCATAATTTCTCGGCATTGAATTTTGCGCCTGAGCATCCGGCAAGGGATATGCAAGACACCTTTTTCATTAAAAAACAAGAGGGTAATGATATTGCCTTGCGTACCCATACTTCTTCTGTACAGGTAAGACTGATGGAAGCCGGGAAGCCACCATTCCGCGCCTTAATGCCTGGAAGGGTATACCGTAATGAAGCTATTTCTGCGCGTGCACATTGTTTCTTCCACCAGGTTGAAGGTCTTTATGTGGATGAGAATGTTTCTTTTGCAGACCTAAAACAAACGTTGTTTCACTTTGTGCAGGAGTTATATGGCGAAGGCACGAAAGTACGTTTCCGGCCGTCGTATTTCCCTTTTACGGAGCCATCTGCTGAAATGGATATTTCATGTACCATATGTAAAGGAGCGGGATGTAACTTATGTAAATACTCCGGTTGGGTTGAAATTTTAGGCTGCGGTATGGTAGACCCTAATGTGTTGGAAAACTGTGGTATCGATAGTAAGAAATATTCAGGCTTTGCGTTTGGTATGGGTGTAGAACGCATTACAAACTTAAAGTATGTGATAAAAGATTTACGTCTTTTCTCGGAGAATGATACTCGTTTCTTATCGCAATTTGAAACAGAATTATTGTAAAATATAACAATAAGGCAGGCTTTTATGGTGTATGCTTAATCTGTTGATTACGTTATGCGTTAAACCGTTTCAGTAGAGTCTGCCTTTTTTTTTAATTAGCGCAATTTTTACCCTTATAAGATATATAACTATGCAGCAGGATCAGGTCAGTTTAGCGATAAAAAAATCAGCGCGAGAACTTTTCCGAAAATATGGTTATAATAAAACGTCGGTAAACCAACTTGCCAAACAAGCCAATATCTCCAAAGCTACATTTTACAAACATTTTACCTCTAAAGAGCTGATTTTGCATGAGGTGCTGATGGATTATATACGGGAGAACGTAGATGATATTTTGGGTAGTGGTCTATGGCAGAAAGATTTAAGTAATTTTTTGGCCACCACCATCCTTCGTGTCAGCCGCGTTACCTATACCGTTTGTAATGAATTTGTAGGCTGGGAGTTTATTCGCGAATCTACCAATGCGCAAGAATACTTAAAAATATTATCCGACGATTTAGAGTTTCTGCTGCTGAGCTCCTTTATAAAGAATAAGTATATAGGCACGACCATATCCGAAGATAAACTTACATTTCTGATTAAAACCAGCAAAAATATTGTGTTTTCTTTCGCCTTTACGGCTGTAACAGAGGCTGATGTGCGCAAGAATTTTATTTCCTTCCAAAAAGAAATCCTTCCTTTTCTAGTTCAGGCGACCTTATCCTAAGCTGCGCAGGCGAGCTAGGCTTTACGAGCTTTATTTCCCATTTTTTGGGTATTATATTTATTTGTTGCGAAAAGTGTATTTTTGCAGCACTATGGGAAGAAGAATACCTCAAGATAAAAAAAGCCTTAGTAATATTGAGATTGTTGATATTGCGGAAGAAGGTAAAGGTGTTGGCCGACATGAAGATTTAGTTCTTTTTGTCGAGAGAGCCGTACCTGGTGATGTTGTAGACGTTGAACTTCAGCGCAAAAAGAAGAATTTTGCTGAGGGGCGTGTTACGGCAATACATACCCCATCTCCGTACCGTATTGAGCCTTTCTGTGCACATTTTGGTGTTTGTGGTGGGTGTAAATGGCAACATATGCAGTATGATGCGCAATTGAAATTTAAACAACAGTATGTAGATAATGTGTTGACCCGAATAGGTAAGGTGGATGTTTCGGCGATGGAAGATATCCTGCCTTCTGCAGAGGTGCAGTATTATCGCAATAAGCTGGAATATACGTTCTCCAATAAACGCTGGTTAACAAACTTGGATGATGGTAATAATGTCGGTACTATGGATGCACTAGGTTTTCATGTTCCGGGCAGATTTGATAAGATTTTAGATATTGACCACTGCTTTTTGCAGCAGGATCCTTCGAATAACCTGCGTAATGCAATACGTGATTTCGCAATACAGCAGGGGATTTCATTTTATGATTTACGGGAGCATGAAGGGGCATTGCGTAATTTAATTATCCGCACCTCTTCTACGGGCGAAACTATGGTTATCGTTGTTTTTGCCTATCCACAAGAGGGGCAGGTTACGCTGTTGATGGATTTCATCGCACAGCAGTACCCAGAGCTGACATCCTTGTTATATATCATTAATCAAAAACGTAACGATACCATCTTCGATCAAGATATTCATGTTTTTAAAGGGCGTGATTTTATTTACGAAGAGATGGAGGGTTTAAAGTTTAAGGTAGGGCCAAAATCCTTTTATCAAACCAATTCCCGTCAAGCCTATGAACTGTATAAGGTAACCCGGGATTTTGCAGACCTTCAGGGGGATGAATTGGTATACGATTTGTATACCGGTGCAGGTACCATAGCTAATTTTGTGGCCCGTAGTTCGAAACAAGTGATTGGTGTGGAGTACGTGCCATCGGCAATTGAGGATGCTAAAATAAACTCACAGATTAATGACATCCATAACACTACATTTTACGCCGGCGACATGAAAGATGTATTGACAGCAGAATTTGTAGCCCAACATGGGAAGCCTGATGTTGTAATTACTGACCCTCCACGTGCTGGAATGCATGGCGATGTAATTCATAGAATATTGGAGATGGAAGCACCAAAAGTGGTTTATGTAAGCTGTAATGCCGCTACACAGGCGAGAGATTTGGAGCTGTTATCCTCGAAATATAAAGTTGTGCGTATAAAACCTGTGGATATGTTTCCGCAGACACAGCACGTAGAAAACGTGGTATTACTACAATTGAAATAATAGGAAAACGTATGGATTTATCTGAATTATTACAAAACCCTTCGCAGGATGATGGAAAGGCCAATGAAAAGCCTAGTCCATTGCAAAGCTTGAAATTGGACCTGGATTTTTATAGCGAGTCTATTAAGGAAATATCCACAGAAATGGTTGCCGAGGGGTATACCTTGTTTCCCATATTTGTAGCCCATCAACATGAGGTTAGTTTAGGTGAGGTGATTTTAGATCGCAGTGAATTGGGTACGAATTGGTCTGTTAATGCATCCTCCTTAGAAGAATTTGTGGATCGGGGCGTTATTGAAGAGGCAAAGAAGGCACGCTTTGAAAAGAATTTTAAAAAGGCAAACGAGTATATGTGTTTGTTTGTTATAGTTCCAGAAGGGGCGAATTTTGTTTTTTATCCTTTTAAATAAATAATTAAATAGGGTTTAAAACTTTTTAACATTCTGCAGTCCAATATTTTTTTAATTTAGACTCGATGATTCGATTATTATTTAAAACGGCGTTTTTAGTCCTGCCTTTATTTTTTGTGTTTTCTACGGGAAAGGCGCAGGTTTCTGAAGCGCCAAAGGTGTCGGGCTTGGTTTTGGAAAAATCAACAGGCATACGATTGGGCGATGTTAATATTGTAAACCTTCGTACAAACAGAAAGGTTACTTCTAATATATATGGTGTATTTTATATTGAGGCAACTCCAGGAGATAGTTTGTCCTTGTCGAAGATAGGATATGGCCCATTAAAAACGGTATTGTATTCCATGGATGATATTCTCTTAGAAATGCAGCCAGGATTGCAAATCGAAACCGTTGTTGTTGCCCGTAGAACACGTCAGCAAGAGATGGATGATATATTACGCGATTACAGCAAGAAAGGGGTTTATAATGGTGGCCATAACAAGGTGACAACCTATATTGCCAGTCCGGCCACAGCCTTATACAACTTATTCGGCAAAGAAGCTAAAAATATGAAGCGCTTCGAAAAGTATATGGATCGTGAGGTAGATGAAATTGCCGTAGATAAAATTTTTACTCGACAGGTGGTTGCAGAAAGTACAGGCCTCGAGGGGCAAGAGCTGCAGAATTTTATGCTAATGTATAGACCATCCTATGCGGTGGCAAGAAATTGGGGGCGATATGATGTCTTGAATTACATTAACCGTTCATTTCGAGCGTGGGATAAACAGGGGCGACCTGCTCCTGTAGAATTGCCGAAATTGGAAATTCCAGAACAAAATTAACCTGCAGGCTTTAATTATGTAAATAAAGGTCTACAGCCATTAATTTGATTAAACATTTTGGCATAACCTTTGTTTTTACTTAACAGGAAACAAATTAAAAGTTATTATTACTAAGAATTAAGATATGAAAATGAATAGAAAACTTGCCGTTTATGGTTTGTCTTTAGCAACATCTGCGATGTTGTTGGGAAGCTGTACTACCATTCAGAATGCTAGTAACACGACTAAAGGTGCAACTATAGGTACAGCAGCAGGTGCCGGATTAGGGGCTTTGATAGGTGGAAAAGCGGGTAACACGGCTATTGGTGCGTTGGCAGGTGCGGTTATTGGTGGTGCTGCCGGTACATTAATCGGAAAGAAAATGGACAAGCAGGCTAGAGAAATCGAAAATACCGTTGCAGGCGCGCAAGTTGAGCAGGTGGGCGAGGGGATCTTAGTGAAATTTGACTCTGGAATTCTTTTCGACTTCAACAAAGCTGATTTAAAAGCGGATGCTAAAGTTAATATTGCCAAGTTGGTTGAAACTTTAAATAAAGAGCCAGATACGGAAATCTTGGTTTTAGGACATACAGATAATGTGGGAACTTTAGCTGCCAACCAAAAGGTATCTGAGCTTCGTGCGAATGCGGTTAAAACCTTTGCTGTGTCAAAAGGTTTAGCTTCAGGCCGAATTAAAACCGAAGGTAAAAACTATTCGGAGCCACTTTCTTCGAACGATACTGAAGCAGGAAGAGCTGAAAATCGCCGTGTAGAGATTGTAATTGTGGCGAGTAAAAAAATGCAGGATGAAGCTAAAAGATCTGTAGGCAATTAAGCCGTAAACGATAGTGTTTGTGAAATAAGGTGCTCCAATAGAGCACCTTATTTTTTTTGTCGGTTAGCGATTGTTAAATTTTAGTCATGTGCTGACAAACTGTCATTGAAAACAAGTTTTTATTCTTAACTTTGTGTTCTTTTAGAATAAGCTATGTTAGAATTATCTCATACTACAAAAACGCACGATGAATCCCGCCAAGGCGAAGCACTGGAATTGGTGCCGACCGGGAAATCGGATGGTAGAAAATTATATATTGAAAGTTATGGCTGTCAGATGAACTTCTCTGACAGTGAGATTGTTGCTTCAATTTTAATCGATAAAGGTTTTGAAACAACAAAAGACTATAAAGAAGCAGATGTAGTTTTTATAAATACATGCTCCATTCGTGAAAATGCTGAACAGCGCGTTCGTAAGCGTTTAAAGGAATTTGAGGCTGCAAAATCGAAAAACCCAGGCATGATTGTCGGTGTTTTAGGTTGTATGGCAGAGCGCCTAAAAGCAAAATTTTTAGAAGAGGAGAAATTGGTAGATGTGGTGGTAGGCCCTGATGCATACCGTGACTTACCAAACCTGATTGATAAGGTAGACGATGGCAATAAAGCCGTTAATGTTTTGTTATCCCGCGAGGAAACCTATGCCGATATCAGTCCGGTGCGCTTAAATACCAATGGTGTTTCGGCATTTATCTCCATTATGCGGGGTTGCGATAATATGTGTTCGTTTTGTGTGGTGCCGTTTACGCGTGGTCGTGAGCGTAGCCGTGATGCAGATTCTATTGTTAAAGAGGCGAAAGAGCTTTTCAACGCTGGTTACAAAGAGGTTACCCTTTTAGGGCAGAATGTCGATTCGTATAAATATACAAGTCCTGTAGCTGAAAGTGAACTTCCAAAACCTACCATAAACTTCGCGCACTTACTGGCCTTGGTAGCAGAGGTTAGTCCGGAGTTGCGTATTCGTTTTTCTACTTCACATCCTAAAGATATTACCGACGAGGTATTGCATACCATGGCACGGTACGATAATATCTGTAAATACATCCATTTGCCTGTACAATCTGGAAATTCACGCGTATTAGATCTTATGAACCGTACCTACGATAGGGAATGGTACATGGAACGTGTGGATGCTATACGCCGTATCATTCCGGAATGTGGCATTTCTACCGATGTTATTACAGGTTTCTGTACCGAAACGGAGGAGGAGCATAAAGAAACCTTGTCGATGATGGAATATGTGAAGTATGATTTTGCCTATATGTTTGCCTATTCAGAAAGACCAGGTACATTGGCAGCAAAACGCTATGCCGATGATATTCCGGAGGAAATTAAAAAACGTAGACTTACCGAGGTCGTAGACCTTCAGCGTGCGCATAGCTTATACCGGGTAGAGAAGTTTGTCGGAAAGGTACACCGCGTATTAATCGAGGGCCTTTCTAAACGATCTGATCAGGATTTCTGCGGTAGAAATGACCAGAATACAATGGTTGTTTTTCCTGTAGATGCTCGTTATAAAGTGGGCGATTACGTAAATGTTATAGGTGAAAGCTGTACATCGGCAACCTTAATTGGTCGTATTGTAGACTAATTTATCACGTTAACAATTTTAATACATCGTGTAACAGTGGATATTCAAGATATAAAAAATAGATTTGGCATTATTGGCAACTCTCCTTTGCTGAACCGAGCAATCGATGTTGCTAAGCAGGTGGCTCCTACAGATATATCTGTGTTAATTCAAGGAGAAAGTGGCTCTGGAAAGGAAGTGTTCTCGCATATTATTCATCAGTTAAGTACACGCAAACACGGGCCTTTTATTGCTGTAAACTGTGGCGCTATTCCTGAAGGTACTATAGATTCGGAGTTGTTTGGCCATGAGAAAGGGTCTTTCACAGGAGCACATGAAGCGCGTAAAGGATACTTTGAAGTTGTAGATGGTGGAACGATTTTTTTAGATGAGGTGGGCGAGCTGCCTTTGAATACACAGGCACGTTTGTTGCGTGTACTGGAGTCTGGAGAATATATCCGTGTGGGCTCTTCAAAGGTACAGAAAACAAATGTTCGCGTTGTAGCGGCAACTAATGTTGATGTGTATGAGGCGGTAAAAAAGGGCAAGTTTCGGGAGGATTTATATTACCGTTTGAATACTGTACCTTTACGTATACCGCCGTTACGGGAACGTAAGGAAGATGTCTATTTGTTATTTCGGAAATTTGTTGTTGATTTTTCGGATAAATATAGATCTCCAGGTGTGCAACTGACCACAGATGCTCAGGAGCTTTTAACCAACTATAATTGGCCCGGAAATATCCGACAGTTAAAAAATATCGCCGAGCAGATTGCTGTGCTGGAGAAAGAAAGACTTGTAGATGCTGTCATTTTAAGTCGTTACCTCCCGGTAGAAGGAACTGCATCGAGCAGTCTTCCCGTTTTTGTGAAGGAGCAGGCTAAGGAGAATGATTTTTCGGAGCGTGATATTCTGTATAAGGTTCTTTTTGATATGAAAAAGGATATGGTTGATTTAAAAAAATTAGTAGTTGAATTGCTACAAAGTGGCGCTAACCCAGCGTCATTTGACCAGAATTCATCGTATATTAATCAACTTTACCAAGAGGTGCAGCCTTCTACACCGCAGTTGTATAAGGAAGAGGCAGCAGCAGCAACCCTTACCATTCATAACCCGCTAAATGTAGGTAACACGAATGTAGGTTATGTTACGATCGATGATACACAAGATGCCGAAGAGGTGGAAGAGTCTTTATCCTTAATCGATAAGGAGTCTGACCTCATAAAAAAAGCGCTAAAAAAACATAAAGGTAAGCGTAAAGCTGCCGCAAATGAGTTGGGGATTTCGGAACGTACTTTATATAGAAAGATAAAGGATTTAAATTTAGATTAATACTAACAGTTTATGTATAACAGGTCAACTCTTGTTAAAATATCTTGCCTTCTACTCTTTATGACGCTGCTAATTCAAAGTTGTGGGGTAAAGTATAGTTTCACCGGGGGCTCTATTCCGAAGGATATGAAAACGTACTCCGTTTTATATTTTGAGAATTTATCGCCTATGGTATATCCGACCTTAAGTCAGAACCTTACGGAAGGGTTAAAGGAACGTGTGCGCACGCAATCTAGCCTTAGTCAGGTAAACAACGATGGAGATGCTATATTCGAAGGTACCATTACTTCATATGCCATAACGGCGGCGGCGGCTGGCGCTGGGGCCTTGCAACGCGCAGAGAATAGCCGTTTAACCATTACGGTAAAAGTGAAATATACGAACCGTCTGGATCAAACTGGCGAAAGCAATTTTGAAGAGTCTTTCACTCAGTTTAAAGAGTTTGCCGGCTCGAATATCTCGGCCGTTGAGGCACAGTTAAATCAGGATATTATTAAGATGTTGACGGAAGATATTTATAACCGTGCTTTTGCCAATTGGTAGCCGTTAGGAGCTTTACTATGAGAAATCTTAATTACTCTTATCATGTTTTATACCGGCAAGCTATTGTAGATCCATCAAAGCTTACGGAAGAAGATTTGCTCGAACTTATGGTTCGATACCCGTACTCACAGCCCCTTATTTTGGCCTATGAAAGACGGAAAAAGCTGATTAACCAGGAGTCTGATAATAAAGAATTAGCCCTTTTATACTCCCCAAATGCGAGCTGGCTGTGGAATTATGTAAACCGCCCGGTTCCCTATGTGGAAGAGATTCAACCCGAGGAGGAAGATTATATCTCTTTTGAGGAATGGGAGAAGCAGCAGGTTGTAGATGATTTTACGGCGTTAGATGCTGAACCTGAAATTCAACCCGAATCCGAAACTGTGCAGGAACCCGAACAAGAAGCCGTAACAATTGCGGATGATGCGGAGGCCGAGTCTATACCGGAGGAAATCGATGAGGTGCCTACGCTGCAGCATTCGAAAGAAGACGATGACCTGGCGAAGCTTGTGCTTGCTGCGGGTGTCGGTGCGGATTATTTTTTCTTTAATACAAATGAAAAAAAGGATGTACAAGGGGTAGAGACTGTAAAACCATCGGCAGAAACTGCGGATAAAGAGGAAAATGAGAATATCAGTTTGTATAACGATGATCTTATGCCGTATAGTTTTCGGTGGTGGTTGCATAAAACTAGACTTGAATATGCAGAATCGTATAAGCCCTTTGCAACCGTAAATATTCCGACAGAAAAACATAACCAAGGCTTTGATACCAAGATTATTGAAGAGAATATTCTTGATCAGCAAATTAAAGAAAGCATAATTCATTTTCAAGATCCGGAAATGAAACTTAGCGATGCGGTAAAACGTAAACCCCTTCAACCCATTGAACCCAAAAGAAGCGATGATATTATTGAGCGTTTTATCCGCGAAGAACCGGTAATACAACCTCCGGCTCCGGATAACCTGAATAATGAAAATATGGCGCGTCAGAGTGCGGAGTA
Organism: Sphingobacterium sp. Mn56C; assembly: GCF_049319645.1. Lineage (NCBI taxonomy): Bacteria > Pseudomonadati > Bacteroidota > Sphingobacteriia > Sphingobacteriales > Sphingobacteriaceae > Sphingobacterium > Sphingobacterium sp. Mn56C. Next base: position 349,609 of record NZ_JBMOUC010000002.1, on the reverse strand, counting down.
CAATTTTGATCTGGTAACCGAAACATTAGCAAACATTTATGTGGATCAAGCCATGTTCTTAAAAGCTATTGAGGTATTCAAAAAATTAATTTTGAAATATCCAGAAAAAAAATCGTATTTTGCGACCCGAATTAGAGAAGTAGAAAAAAAATTATAATATATTAAACTAAAGAAATGACAACGTTATTTATTATCCTGATTATCCTTGTTAGTGCGGTATTGGCATTTTTCGTGTTAATACAGAACCCTAAAGGAGGTGGTTTATCATCAGGATTTGCTGGTGGCAGTAACTTAATGGGCGTGCAACGTACCGGAGACTTTTTAGAAAAAGGTACTTGGACCTTGGTTATTGCGCTTATGGTTTTATGTTTGGGTATAAACATTGTAGGGCCTTCAGCAGGCGGTAAGTCGGGCGGTTTATCCGACAAAATTGAAGCACCTGCACAGGCGCCTTCCTTAAATCTGAATAATACGGCTCCGGCAGCAGGAAATACAGCTCCTGCAGCGCAAACGCCAGCAGATTCTACAAAATAATAAAAATAGATTATTTTAAGACAATACACGAAGCTCTCCATCTGGAGGGCTTTTTTTGTGTTAAACACCTCCATAATCCTGGCTATGCACTATCTGGATTGTATAACTTCCAATTTCGTATGCTGTCAGCCTGAATTTAGGAGCTCAACTGTCATCCTGACACGACGAATTTTCAAATACGTGACATGGAAACTGCATAAGTGTGCAATTATGGCAAGGCCCGATTGTATTTTGTGTTTGGCATAATTGCTGTTAGGACTATTATGAATTTTTGATTATAAAAACTGATAATAAAAATTATATAACTATGGCATTAAGCATTAAACCTATTGGTGATAGAGTAGTAGTTGAAGCTGCTCCTGCAGAAGAAAAAACCGCATCTGGTATCTACATTCCTGATACCGCAAAAGAGAAACCTTCGCAAGGAACTATTGTTGCGGTAGGTACAGGTAAACCTGAAGAACCTCTTACGGTAAAAGTTGGCGATAAAGTGTTGTATGGTAAATATGCAGGTACAGAGATTACCTACGAAGGAAAAGAATACTTAATTATGCGTGAGTCAGATATCTACGCTGTTCTATAAGTAATTTAATTTTTAATTTATTAAGACAGATAAACGCGTATGCGGTTAGGGGCACGCCCTTAAGCGGCATACTGTTCTAAGAATCTAAAGAAAATAAACAATGGCAAAACAAGTAAAATATAATGTTGAAGCGCGTGAAGCCCTTAAAAAAGGGGTTGACACCTTAGCTAATGCGGTAAAAGTAACCTTAGGTCCAAAAGGTCGTAACGTTATTATCGAGAAAAAATTCGGTTCTCCATCAATCACCAAAGATGGTGTTTCTGTTGCTAAAGAAATCGAATTGAAAGATGCGTTGGAAAACATGGGAGCTCAAATGGTGAAAGAAGTAGCTTCGAAAACGGCTGATCAGGCAGGTGATGGTACGACAACTGCTACGGTATTAGCACAGGCTATTGTTGCTCCAGGTATTAAATCTGTTGCTGCAGGTGCTAACCCAATGGACCTTAAACGCGGTATTGATAAAGCTGTTGCTGCTGTTGTGGCGAACTTGAAAACACAGTCGCAAACTGTAGGTCAAGACAACAATAAAATTAAACAAGTTGCTGCAATCTCTGCAAACAACGACGAGATTATCGGTTCTTTGATTGCTGAAGCAATGCAAAAAGTAGGTAATGATGGTGTAATTACGGTTGAAGAGGCTAAAGGTACCGAAACAGAGGTGAAAACTGTGGAAGGTATGCAATTCGATCGCGGTTACTTATCTCCATACTTTGTTACCAATTCGGATAAAATGGAAGCTGAATTAGACAGCCCGTACATTTTAATCTACGACAAGAAAATCAGCAACATGAAAGAATTGTTGCCAATTTTAGAAAAACAAGTGCAAACAGGTAAACCTTTGTTGATTATTGCAGAGGATTTAGATGGAGAAGCTTTAGCTACTTTGGTCGTAAATAAAATCCGTGGTTCCTTGAAAGTGGCAGCTGTTAAAGCTCCAGGTTTCGGCGACCGTCGTAAAGCTATGTTAGAAGATATCGCTATCCTTACTGGCGGTACTGTAATCTCGGAAGAAAGAGGTTATAAATTAGAAAATGCAGAATTGTCTTACTTAGGACAGGCAGAGAAAGTGGTTATCGATAAAGATAACACAACTGTGATCAATGGATCGGGTAATGCTGATGATATTAAAGCGCGCGTTGCACAGATTCGTTCTCAGATTGAAACAACAACTTCAGATTACGACCGTGAGAAATTACAAGAGCGTTTGGCTAAGTTGTCTGGTGGTGTTGCTGTTCTTTATGTAGGTGCTACTACTGAAGTAGAAATGAAAGAGAAGAAAGACCGTGTTGACGATGCTTTACATGCTACACGTGCAGCCGTTGAAGAAGGTATTGTTGCTGGTGGTGGTGTTGCTTTCATCCGTGCTACAGAGGCTTTAACAGGTCTTAAAGGTGAAAATGAAGATGAGCAAATTGGTATTGATATTATCAAACGTGCTATCGAAGAGCCTTTACGTCAAATCTGTTTCAACGCAGGTATTGAAGGTGCAGTGATTGTGCAAAAAGTAAAAGAAGGTACTGCAGACTTTGGTTATAATGCACGTACAGATAAGTTTGAAAACTTAATCGGTGCTGGTGTTATTGACCCGACTAAAGTTTCGCGTGTGGCCTTAGAAAATGCGGCTTCTGTAGCGTCGATGTTATTGACTACAGAGTGTGTATTAGCCGACGAGCCTGAAGAAGGTGGCGCTGCTCCTGCTCCTGCAATGGGCGGTGGTATGGGCGGAATGATGTAATAAATTGTTCATTTCATATATACGTAAAAGCCCCGGTTCAATTTTGAACCGGGGCTTTTTTATCGTGCCAATTAGAGAGCAAAATTACTGTTTTGTTGTATGGCGCTAAAGATTGTTAAACCGAAGATACTAAATATCACGAGGTAAAATAATAACGTTACAATAACGTTAATAAGAATCCATTTCTTCGCATTTGCCGAGTCGCTGTACGCGCCTTGAATATCGCCCATATTAAATTTACGCTCTACGCGTGACGCGTAAACAATAGACGGTATGCCCAAAGGCCAAAAGAAAAATATGGTCGTTAGAATACTCGCCACTAAATATGTTTTAGGGCGTTCCTTATTTATTGCAGACTGCTGGTAATGTGTTGGTTGTGCCGGAGGAACATAGGAGCCCGACAAGGGTGGCACATTGGAGTCAGCAGTGCTGGCTTCTGTGTTAGCAAATAAATCTGCTAATTCTGGAACGTGCTGTGCCTGTGTCCAGTTCACTAATTCGGCTGTCCATATTAATGTATCTGGTTTTATGGCCAATGTTCTTAAATCTTCTAAAGATGTTGGGCCAAAGGATCGTTGTCCATCTGAATAGTGATATTGTTTCATTTTCAAAACTTTTTATTAACTTAAAGTTATAAATATAGAAAATTAACAATGTACAATCCTTATTTAATAACAGGGATAATTTTTATTATAGGATTATTTCTTATTTATCTGGTTTTACGGAAGGGAAAAGCAGAAATTCCGCAAATTAATTTTTCGGAGGAAGAAATTGGCGCAATACTAGATTTAGAAGTTTTATTTTATAAAAAACTAGCTACGGCAGACAAAGATATATTTCGAAAACGGGTGTTATATTTTTTACGTCGAACAAAAATTTCTGCGGAAAAAGGGGCTGTGGTTACCGTTACCGATAAGGTCCTTGTAGCCGCAAGTGCTACTATACCCTTGTTTCATTTTAAAAATTGGGCGTACGAAAATTTGGATGAGGTATTGATTTATCCAGATTTTTTTACGGAGAAGTTTGATACGCAGGAGGGGCATAGAAATGTTGCAGGCATGGTTGGCACTGGGGCGTTAAACCATAAGATGATCCTTTCTCAGCCCGCCTTGCGTGCCGGATTTAAGAAGAATGCAGACGGGAATACCGCTATTCACGAATTTGTACACCTTATAGATAAAGCCGATGGAGCTATCGATGGTATTCCTGAATACCTTATTCCCAAAGAGCTTATCCAACCCTGGTTACATGAAATGAATAAAACCATACGCGAAATACGCACGACAGATTCCGATATCCGCGATTATGCGGCAACTAATCCAGCCGAATTTTTAGCCGTTATATCCGAGTATTTCTTTGAAAAGCCGCAGCTTCTAAAAGAAGATCACCCGAAGTTATATGCTTTATTAGACGAAATATATACAAATACCGATGCCAAAGCCTAAGGATAATCTCAGGTGTCAGCATCAATACATACCTAAACCTTAACCTACACCTAAACCTACACCTAAACCTACACCTAAACTTTGCCGTACCTACAATATGCTGAGGCACTCCTAAATGGAAAGCGCAGAAAAAAAAAGAGTAAACCACCCACTTTTGCGTAGTTTACTCCTTTATTTGCTATTTGTTAATACCCAGGGTTTTGATCAGCTTCTGTAATCATATCGTTCTGTTTAATTTCAGAATCTGGTATAGGATAACGGTTATGAAACTCCTTCAGCATTCCCGAGGCCTTAGCCCATGGGTTACGCTGGGAGACATATTTCACCAGGTTGCCTGTACGTATAAGGTCCATTCTTCGCCAGCCTTCAAAGCCCAGTTCCCGCATACGTTCGTCCATAATATAATCCCTCAACTGACTTTGGCTGTACCCCGCAAGGCTGTATGCTGCAGGGATATTATTTTTAAAAGCCCTTTTACGTACCGTACTATTTAGCAACTGTATGGCTTCATTAGTCTTGCCAAGCTCATTTAAACACTCCACTTTGGCGAGAATAATATCCGAAAGGCGCAAGTAGTAAATCAGTCCTCCAGAGTTCCAGAAGTTTTGTTTTCCTTGCGTTCTGCCATCTTCAAATTTACGGGTATGCGGCTCCAATTCATCCTGCTGCCCGGTCCAGGTAATCTTCGGTATGCGCCCGTCGGGTAGCGTAAAATCGTAACGTATACTCGCCAGCTTACGCGAATCACCAGGTTCCCAAACACCACCATTGGCAATATCATTATGGTAATAAGCCGTCGGCAAAATAAGGTCATAGCCACCGAAGGAGCAGTTTCCATCCAAGTCGGCCACCGCCCTGGAGCCCGCATGATGTTGCGCCATATTATTATCCGGATAGATATTTACAAATTGAAAGGCGTAAATCGATTCCGAAGAATTTTGATTCAAGGAGGTATTAAACAAATCTGCATAGTTGTCTAACAAGGCGTACTTCGGTATTACCTGATCAAAGTAACTGATAGCTTTTTCATAATTACGTATTTCTGTTGCCTGCGGTGCATACAGGTACACCTTTCCCAATAACGCTAAAGCCGCGCCTTTTGTAGGTATCTTTTTATCGCTTTCCTGGTCTTGTAAATGCATGCTCGCATATTCCAGATCTTGAATCACAAACTGGAAAACATCCTTTTCAGGTTGTCTGGATTCGCGCATATTATCCATATCGATAATTGGTATAGGGCCCCATAACATGGCCAGTTCAAAAGTTAAGGTTGCCCGAATAAAGCGAGCCTGTGCTTGCAAGGCCGGAGTTTTGGCATACTTTACTGCTTTAGCAGCAGCGGTAATAACAGGCCACCTTTTGCTCCATTGTTCCGACAAGGAAGTGTTTGCCGCGTTAAAGCCACTGTTGTAGCTATCCAATGCACCCTGAACGCTACTTTCCAGCACCTGCAGGCTACCCTGTTTCGCCTCATCACTACCTAAGGAAAACATAAAGCCCCCGCGATCCTGTTTGGTATTTCTCCATTGCGTATAAAGGCCAGATATCAACAATTTAATATTATTATCATCGCCATAAACCTGTTCCTCAGTCAACATTGTTTTAGGCATTTCTTCCAACGAACAACTATGTACAAGAACCAGCAAGCATAGTCCGGTTAAAGATTTAAATATTTTAGGAATCATGTCAGTCAGATTTAAAAAATTAAAATTTTATAAGTTTACATTTAAGCCAAACACAAACGTTCTTGCCGTAGGGTACCAATCCCCATTTTCAGGGTCATATCCTTTGTACTTGGTCACATTGAATAAATTATTGCCCGATAGGTTAATACGTAAACCATTCAGACCAATTTGCTTTAAAGCCGCTTTTGGAATATCGTAAGCTAGCGATAAAGTCGCTAAACGCAGGAAGCTGGCATCCTGTAAACCCCAAGACGTGTCGCCGGCAGAGAAACGTGCCGCATTATCGTAGGTAGCACGCGGAATGTTGGAGCTTTGGTTTTCCGGGGTCCATCTTTTCAGCATATCCTTATGTGCAGGGCCATACCCTGTACCATTCATTAAGCCCTCATAAAAGCCACTGATAGCCTTAGCACCATAACTATACACCAATACAGCATTTAAACTAAGCGCTTTATAACTTACATTAGTAGAAAAACCACCGTAAAATTTAGGGTCTTTTTTACCAACGATTACACGGTCATTTTGGTCAATAATACCATGCCCCGGTTGTCCAGGTGCCTGTTGGTCTTTGGGAAGAATATCTCCAGGCTCCGGCGTTTTACCCGACCAGTTCATCCCTTTAACATAGTCCAAATCCGACACCTGCATAATTCTGTCGAATTCCCACATATAAATATTATTTATCGACTGTCCGATAAAAAAATTGCCTTCGCGTTGGATCTCTGTACGCGTATACCCACCCAAATTATAAATGGCATCTACATTACCGAATAATTTGGTCACCTTATTTTTGTCGAACGACAGGTTGGTTGCTAAACTCCATTTGAAGTCTTGCTTGTTCACAATTTTCCCTTCAATTGTAAATTCCATGCCTTTATTAGTCATCTCCCCAATATTTACAATTGCCGCTCCATAACCGGTAAGTGTGCTTAAGGTACGCCTCATCAGCAAGTCAGAATTTACAATATCAAAATACTCGGCTGTAAAAGACAATCTATTGCTCCATAGTGCAACATCCAAGCCTATATTAAGTTGTTTCTGTCTTTCCCAACTAATATTTGGTGTCCCTCTGACATTGGTTGAATTAAAGTTAACACTGCCATTTGTATAAGCAGGAGAATAAAGGCTATAGAAAGCAAAGTCGGGAATACGCTGATTACCCACCTGTCCATATCCAGCTCTAAGTTTCAACAAACTTAAAAAATCAGCATCCTTTAAAAACGCCTCATTTCTAAGGTTCCAAGCCAGCGCTAGGGAAGGAAACAAACCCCAACGGTGGCCCCTAGCAAATTTTGAAGATCCATCGTATCGTCCGGTTACGGTAGCGAAGTACCTATTATCATAATTGTAGTTTGCACGCGCGACATACGACATAATCGTTGCATTATAAAAGTCGGAGCCTAACACGAAGTTCGGTTTATCGTATGCAGCACCTAAGTTATAATATCCAAAATCGTCAATAGGAAAATCACGCGCTGCCACATTCGTATAATCCCTTTTCATCCTGCTATAATTTGTAGCAAGTAAACCATCAAAACTATGCTTGTTTAAGGTTGTTGCATACGTAATGGTATTATCCCACTGGAAGTTATTACTATGGTCAAAGTTATGGGTAGCCTTGCCTTTATACGACTCGCGTTTCGCCTGTTGGATGTCGCTAGGAATATATTCGTAATACTTTGACTGGGTAAGGTCTACAGAGAAAGTAGAGCGAAAATTTAAGCCAGGAATAGGGTTTATATTAATATAGTTAGAAGATAATAGTTTATTACGGAACCTATCCTTATCTATTTTCAGGGTGTTAAAAGGGTTTTCCATGTTTACATCCCAATTATTTCCCCAGGCCAGCCGTAGCGAGTCTGTAGATAAAGGCAGTAAAGGGTTAGCGTTTTGAGCGACACCAAATACCTTCCCGTCGGTATAGTTATCAACCGTCGAGACATAAGATGTATTCGTACCAACTTTTAACCAAGGTTTAATTTCACGCTCTGCATTTAAGCGACCAGAGTAACGTTTATAGTTTGATTTTTTTACCAATCCCTCTCTGTTATTGTAACCAAAGCTCATAAAAAAACTCCCCTTGTCACTACCACCAGAAAATGCTAAAGCATGATTTTGTTCTACTGCCGTTCGCGTTACGGCATCCAGCCAATTATACGATTCTCCATTTTTATAGCTTTCCCTTTCATAGTCGGCAAACCATAATTTTCCGGGGCCAAATAACTCTTTGTCAATAAAGTCCTGGCGCGTTGAACCAGGGTTTGCATCGTAAAATTTCTTACCCACAGAATTGGAATTCTCAAGTGCATCAATCCGCAATTCATAGCTATCCTTTGCACCTAAGGTAAGATCCGTATTGGTAAATTTATGTACCCCTACCCAAGCATCATAGCTAATTTTCCCCTCACCAGCACTTCCTTTTTTCGTTGTAATTAATACCACCCCTTGGGCGCCACGAGAGCCATACAAGGCGGTGGAGGAGGCATCTTTCAAAATATTTACCGAGGTAATATCACTAAGATTTAACATATTAAAATCTTCTTCCATCACAATTCCATCGACTACATAAATAGGATTACCCCCATATTGCATGGAGTTATTTCCCCGTATTTTTATCGTTGCGTCGCCGCCGGGTTGTGGGTTAGTTTTTATAAACACACCCGCAGCTTTACCCTGTAAAGCATCGTTGATATTGGTAACAGGTCTTTCATTTAGGGTCGCCTCATTAACATTAACGACAGCACCAGTTAAGTCGCTCTTCTTCAGGGATGCCCCGACAACAATAACCTCCTCCATGGTCTTATTCTCGGCTTTTAATACCAAGGTTAGCTCCGTTTGCCCTTGCAGGGTAATACGTTGCGATTGATAACCTATACTACTAACAAGTAGCGTTGCATTGGCCGGTCTATCCAGGTTAAATCGGCCTTTTTGGTCTGTTGATGTTGATTTCTTCGTGCCAGAAATAGTAATAGTCACATTGCTGATAGGTTTATGCAGGCTATCGGTTACTACGCCCTTTAAGGTTTGCTGGCCCCATGCATGGCCATGCAGTAGAATGAATAGCAGCGCATAAAAAAACGCCTGAAGAGGGCGTATTTTACGAAAAATACGATAACGTTTCATGATTAGATGGTTTAATTTTTGGTTAGTTTTTTGAAAGGATAAATATAAAGGCTATTAAGTCGCTGATGGATAGATTATATTATTTATTGAATGGACAAAAAGGGGATAAATAATACGGTGCAAATAGTATATCGTTAAAACATTGAGTTTATAACTATGAAATTATTATCTTTATAAGAGTATAAGCCTATAACTTAACGAACAATCGCAACTAATAACCACTTTATTTTTATATTTATATTCCGCTCCAATGACACTGAAAGAACTAGCCCAAAAACTGGGATTATCTGCTTCTACTGTATCTAAAGCTCTTAACGATAGCTACGAAATTAGCAACGATACCAAACAGCGTGTCCGTGATTTGGCAGATATGTATAAGTACAAACCCAATATTCTGGCCAAAAGTCTAAAAACTGGGCGTAGCAATACCATTGGTGTTATCATTCCCTATCTATCCAACCCCTTTCAATCGCAGATTTTAGAGGGAGCACATCAAGCGGCATACGACAGTAACTATAAGCTGATATTTATGCAGAGCCGCGAAAATATCGAGCTCGAGCAAGACTCGCTACAGGCTTTATGTATGCAAAACATTGATGGTATTATTATTTCACCCTGCGCCAACAGCTGTGTAAAATACCTCAAACAAATTTCCCTGCAGGTACCTCTTGTTTTGGTAGATCGTATAGATTATGATTTGGATACACATAAAATAGGTGTTGATAATGAGAAGGGAGCGTATTTAGCCACGCAGCATCTTATTGATATGGGGCGAAAGGATATATTACTTTTAAGTGTTCAAAATATCGGCGTCACGAATAAACGTATTGTCGGATACAAAAAAGCCTTATTGGCCAACTACCTGGATTTTAAAGAAGAGTATATTATATCCGTAGAGTATGAGCAAGCTAAGGACAATCTTATAACGAATCTGACCCATCTATTAGCCAAAAAGCTAAACGAATTTAACCATCCTATAGGGCTGTTGGGCACAACAGATACCCTAACCGTGGGCTCCTTAGGTATACTATCCAATTTGGGGGTGGCCGTGCCAGAGCAGGTTGCGGTGGTGGGTTTTGCGAATACTGAGGCTGCCGATTCGATGAATCCGGCATTATCTACAGTGGTACAGCCGGCGAAACAAATGGGTTATCAGGCGGTGGAGAAGCTTGTCGAGCTTATACACCATAGAAAACGTCTACATGCAGATTTTGATACCATTGTATTGGAATCAACGTTGGTACCTCGGAAATCCACTGTATCGTAAAAGGTATTGGCGTTTTCGAAATCGATTTCGTAGTTAAAACCGAGTTACTGTTGCTTTGTTTCCTATTTTAAGCATATTGTAACATAAATTATTACTATGGAATTAACTTTTGAAAGTAGGTATGCAATCGGACCGAATGAATGTAAGCACCTGGATACTGCCGGCCTTCGGGAAAATTTTCTGATTGATCAATTATTTTGGAAAAACCGCCTGCACTTTGTCTACAGCCATTACGATCGGTATATGGTTGGTGGAGCCATGCCTGTAGATGAGGAGGTTAAATTAGAAACGATAGCGCCTTTATTGAAAGAGCCTTATTTTTTAGCACGTCGCGAACTGGGAATTATTAATGTGGGTGGCGCAGGTCAGGTTATTGTGGATGGCGAGGCCTATACCTTAGACCATAAAGAAGCCCTTTATATTGGTAAGGGTGCGGTGGAGGTATTTTTTAAGAGTAATGACCCCTATAAACCTGCCAAATTTTACCTTAACTCTACGCCAGCACACCACCATTACCCGACAAAAAAAGTGACAAATGCTGAGGCACATAAAATTGAACTCGGCTCTTATGAGACAGCAAATCATCGGGTTATAAACCAAATGTTGCTACATACAGTCATTGAAACCTGTCAGTTGCAGATGGGGATGACAGCCCTACAGACGGGATCGGTATGGAATACTATGCCGGCGCATACACATGACCGTAGAATGGAGGTTTATTTTTATTTCGATGTGCCCGAAGGGCAGGCTGTATCCCACTTTATGGGGCCTGTAAATGAGACACGCCATATTTGGCTACAAAACGAACAGGCGGTTATTTCACCACCATGGTCTATACATGCAGGAGCAGGGACAAGCAATTATACTTTTATTTGGGGCATGGCGGGCGAGAATATGGATTATGATGATATGGATAAATGCAATATATCAGCACTACGTTAATATGAGAAGATTGTTTTTAACTTTTATGTTGGGCGTATGCCTGAGCGGTCAGGGATGGTCGCAGCAGCAGCGTCAGATTATTGTGTCTAATTCAGATACGTATGATCGAAAGGAAATAGTGGTTATACCCTACGAAAATTTTGTGCAGCACTTTCAGGTGGATTCCATTTTTACAGTGCGGGATACCAAGGGTCAGGTTATAGTGCATCAATTGGAAAAATTGGGGCAGCAGAAACCGCAGCATGTATTGCTACAGGTTGCTGTACCTGCAGGCCAGCAGCAGGTACTCCATGTCGCTCCTGAAGCAGCACCCGCAGTTGCATCAAAGACGTATGCACGTTATGTGCCCGAACGTTTAGACGACTTTGCCTGGGAGAATGATGTGGTAGCGTTTCGTTTGTATGGGAAAGCATTGGAAGGCCATAAAGATGATGCCCAAGGGATGGATTACTGGGCGAAGAGAACGGATCGTTTAATTATTGATCATTGGTACAAAACGAATGATTACCATAAAGATCATGGCGAGGGCCTAGATTATTATTCGGTAGGGCAAACGTTAGGTGCAGGCGATATGGCGCTGTTCTTGGATAAGGAGGTGCAGTATACTTGGCATTACCGCGGACATCAGGTTTTGGATAATGGTCCGCTGCGTACAACATTTAGGTTAGACTATGAACCTCAGGTCATAAAAGGCCAGAGGGTGGCATTTCAAAAAACTATTTCATTGGATGCGGGATCTAACTTCAATAAAATACAAATAGACTTGAACAATAAAGATCGGCAGCGCACGCCCATTGTGGTCGGTGTCGCAAAGCGGAAGGAAGATAATCCGGCCCTTACGGTAGCAGCCGATGGATCTACATTGGCCTATTGGGAGCCCGATATGGATGGGCACGGTCGTACGGGTGTCGCTTTAATTTTGCCATTTAAAGGGGCGAAGTATCATCCTGACCGTAAAGAACAGGCATTATTGGCTACGCATATAGACAATGGCACCCCATTTATTTATTACAATGGCGCTGCCTGGGATAGAGCCGGAAAAATAACCACTGCACAGCAATGGAACGACGCTGTAGAAGCTTTTAAACACCGCGTAAAAAGCCCACTTACTGTTCACCTTAAATAATAAAGAATAATAAAGAAAAAGTATCATGTCATTACATCAATCATTTGATCTTACCGGAAAAGTAGCCCTCGTTACGGGCTGTAAACGGGGTATTGGAAAAGCTATTGCCGAAGGGTTGGCGGAAGCTGGGGCAGATATTATTGGCGTGTCGGCAACATTGCCTGTGCAGGGTTCCGATGTAGCCGAAGCCGTAAACGCTTTGGGTAGGAACTTCTATGCCTACCAGTGTGACTTTTCGAAGCGCGACAATTTATATTCCTTTATTAAACAAGTAAGGGAGGAACATCCGCAAATCGATATACTTTTTAATAATGCCGGTAATATACTGCGGAAGCCTGCAGCAGAACATCCCGATGCTTATTGGGATGAGATTATTGAAATCAATCAAAATGCGCAGTTTATCCTTACCCGAGAAATTGGTAAGGATATGCTGGCGCGTGGGTATGGAAAAATTATATTTACGGCTTCCTTATTATCATTCCAAGGCGGTATAAACGTACCCGGCTATGCTGCATCCAAGGGTGCTATCGCATCGCTTACCAAAGCTTTTGCCAACGAGTGGGCATGCCAAGGTATTAATGTAAATGCTATAGCACCCGGATATATTGCTACCGACAATACCGAAGCCCTGCGCAAGGACACTAGCCGAGCAACGGCTATCCTCGACCGTATCCCTGCCGGACGCTGGGGCGAACCGCAGGACTTTAAAGGCCCTGCTGTATTTCTTGCCTCCGATGCTGCAGCCTATGTACAGGGTACCATACTTACCGTCGATGGGGGCTGGATGGGTAGATAGCTTGTAAGCTATCTGCAATCAACGTATCGGTAAGTTTTTCAAAGTCTATCAGTTGTTCATTAGGGCTCCATTGCTCCAGGCAGTAGATACCCTTGAAGCCCAAACTTTCGGCTAGCTCGATGCATCTTTTATAGTCATAACTTAGGCTCTGGAAGGTGCTATCGACATCCTTAATTTTGGCCGATATCATATACGCATAAGGTATTATTTTCGCTAACGATTCGTACATCCCCTCTACCGGATAATTGCCAAAGTCGGGTAGCGTATAATGATTTGGCCCCGATTTTTTTAAGATCTCTATATGTTTATCCGGATCCATTTCGATACCAAAATGGTTCTCTGACAGCAATATCAACTTTTTGGAACGGGCATAAGCACTAATTTCCTGCATAGACTTTATACTTTGGTCGATGTGCCCATTTGCACGACCCGGGTTAACGCGTACCGCCCTGGAGCCCAAAAATGCTGCTGCATCGACCCAGTTTTTTACCAATGATAAGCTGCTTTTTCGGCGTGTTTCATCTGTCGAAGCCAGGTCATAGTCTACATCTACCTGCACGTTAATTAACGTACTTCCCTGCTTTTTAATTTGAGCTTTTAGTTGGTTTAAGTAATTCGGCTGTAACGATTCAAAATGCTCGCTCCAGAATTCAATTTGGTTTATTCCGAAACGGTCTTTATAATATGTAGGAATTTCCAATAAGGTTAAAGGTCCGTTTACGGGCGTAATGGTTTTAGGTTTTGTTTGTATAAACCTATCCCGGAAAATTACAGTGCCGAGACCAATTCTATCCATTTTTCGAGGATTAAAACGTATCATACTGCTCGAAAATCCTACAGTAAGTAGTAAGCCGGAGGAAAGTAGAAATTGTTTTCTATTCATAATTAACTCTTTTTTAAGGAAAACACGATATAGGCTCCTTTTGTTGTTTTAGGTTTTGTCGTGTTTTGCGATGATTTATAACTTAGAGGCTGCGTAGTCGTGGCGTTGACAACAATATAATCTTTACCATTGCGGCTGTAAAAGGAAGGAAGAGCCTCTGAAGTTAAAGGGAGCTCATGTTTCCATATTTCCTTACCATCTGCGCTATTATAGGCATAAATAAATCCATCATTGGCCGTAGCAAATAATATCCCGGACGATGTGACTAACATGCCCTTACGCTGAGCACCATTGGGTACACCGGTGTTTTTAAAACCCTTCCGTGCCGCATTAGGATCTGTTCCTAAGGGTGTTTTCCATAAGATACTACCCTTATTCAAATCGTACGCTACGATATACGACCATGGAGGCGTTAATACATGAGGTAATTCCAAGCCATAGCCCGTAACATACCTATTTATGGGAGTATCGGTTATATGAGAGGGGTAATAAACGCTACGATTTCGGTTTACAAATTCGCGTCCTGGATGTTGGTCGAAGGCCGCATTTTCTGCCACCAGCAACGGGTTTTTGCTAGGAGCATTTTCCACCGTTTTAGCTGTAGCGCCAGCCTGTTCCAAGGTATTTAAGTAAGCGTACATGGTTTTCACAGCATTTTCATCGAGGTGTTGAAATGCAGGCATCTGTCCCTGGCCTGTTTCTACTAAACCCTTAAACTTCTGGAAGGACATTTTTTTTCCTATTTGAACCAAGGCGGGGCCAATTTGTCCGCTACCACCTGCAGCATGGCAAGATTTACAATACAAATTATAAACCGATAGTCCTTGTTTTAGGGTGGCATCCTGTTGTGCTGCTGCTGGGTTGGCCTGCCTGGGTATATGAGGTATAGCTTTTTGCAATTTATAGAAAGATGCAAAATCCTGCGACATCACATATACAATACCTTTTTCGGGATTGGAGGCCGTATTTCCAAAGCTTGCTCCGCCAACAGCACCCGGCGAGCTAATTGTTTCACGATCTAATTCCAGCGGTGTATAAAACCCATTTGCTGCTGCCGCTACGCGTAACAGTACCGAGTCATATTCAGATTTGCTCAGCAGGATATCCGAAATAGCATTTTCATCGACATACTGGCGGTTAAAGGGGGGTACAACAGTAGGAAAAGGCTGTGTAGGCGCCGCCTTCTCTCCAGGTACTTTGCTCGCTGGCACACTTCTCTCCTCTATAGGCCATAGCGGTTTTCCCGTTACGCGGTCGAAAACAAATAGAAAACCCTGTTTGGAGGCCTGTGCCACAGCATCGATTGTTTTGCCTTCATGTTTTACCTGAATAAGCTGGGGTGCTGCCGCAAGGTCATAATCCCATATATCGTGGTGCACGGTTTGGAAATGCCACCGGTAAGCCCCCGTCTCGGCATCCAATGCTAATAACGAGTTGCCGTATAGGTTATTGCCCGGGCGGTCGGCACCGTAATAATCGTAGGTAGGGGCGCCCAGCGGAAAATAGGCGATTCCTCTTTTCTCATCTACAGTAATCTCGCCCCAGACATTGACACCACCGGCATACTGGTAAGCCCCCTTAGGCCAGCTATCATACCCTTTTTCTCCTGGCTGTGGAATGGTATGGAAGGTCCATGCCAGTTTTCCGGTAACGACATTAAAAGCACGTAAATGTCCCGGAGTAGAAAAAAGGCCCTCCCCAGGTGAGGACCCCAAAAGGATAAGATTTTTATAAATCCTCCCCGGTGTTGAGGGCTGTGTTCGGCCCACTTTAGTGGTATCGATACCCAAGCCTATATTTAAGGATACAATCCCCTTATCGCCAAAATCTAAAATAGATTTTCCAGTA
Source organism: Sphingobacterium sp. Mn56C (assembly GCF_049319645.1). Classification (NCBI taxonomy): domain Bacteria; kingdom Pseudomonadati; phylum Bacteroidota; class Sphingobacteriia; order Sphingobacteriales; family Sphingobacteriaceae; genus Sphingobacterium; species Sphingobacterium sp. Mn56C. The sequence continues at coordinate 333,642 of NZ_JBMOUC010000002.1, read as the reverse complement.
GTGGCATCGATAGCCTGTAGGGTATTGCGAATAGTAAAGAGTAGCCTTTTGTCTTTGCCATCCGCACTTTCCCAATAATTTAATCCCCTTCTGGTGATGCCATTAAGGTTGCCATGTATCCACAATTCCCTGCCGGTATCTACATGTAAAGCAACCAAAGAATTATTATGTGCCAACACATACATGATACTATCCACGACAATAGGGTTAAATTGGTAAGATGCATTGTCTGTAAGTTCGTAAGCCCATTCTACGGATAAGTTATGGATATTATCTAAGGTAAGCTCCTGTGTTTCGACATATTTGGACTGGTCAGGCATGCCACCATATTCCCACCATTGATTTTTCCTTCGGTAATCTTTATCCGAGGAATGGCATGCCACAAAAGCCATGGCTACTGCCAGCATAGCTTGCAGTAGCCAAATATTCCGTTTAAACATTAGTATGTTGCCGTTTATTCGTTTACAGAAAAATTAGCTGGCAATGGAGCCACGATTCCTTCTTTTGGAATATCCAAGCCTGCAATCCACGCAATACCATTTAGGAGATACTTTCTATAGTCCTCAATAGCCATATTCGAATGAAAATCAATGCCACCCATCATTAAACCCCGCCCCACATCACGCTGGTAAGCCCAAGATGCCACCTGCTGTGGCAGTACGGTCTTCTCGGCTTTGGCATAAAGCAAATCTGTACGCTGTGGATCACCAGCTAATACCATATACTTACAAAATATTTCATCTTTATACTCCCAAGGTTTTACCCCATTCAATATAGGGTGTTTTTGTGCTGTTGGAGACTGCGGTAGACTAACCTTCCAGTTGTCCGTTGGGTTGGTAGAGACCCCTTCCACCCATAAGCCACCGACCCATTTCACATAATAACCCCTTGCAGTCCAGTTTTCTACATGGCTAGCGAAATGGAATACAGCCACACCTAACCCTTGCTGGGTAAGGCTGTCCAGCTGCTGCAAAAACTTTAATGTTTCAGCATCATAGGTTTTACCATCCGTAGTGGGTGCTTGAGGAAATAAAGGGTGCGTTTCATTTGGACTACGGTCGGAGCTGCTTAAAATAATTAGGGCAGCGGCATCTTTATAGATATTAATGTCGCGTGGTGCTTTGCCAACATACACCTCGGTGGTAATACCTTTAAGATTTGTCGCATTTTCTAATCCATAGGCCAGCACACGTAAATCTTTCTCATATTCATGTCGGCCCGGACGCCCATGATCCTTTGGCCCTGATAGAAAGATGATTTTCTTTTTTTTAGGGGGTTGCTGGCTGTACGCATTTGAAAGACATAGGCTACAGAGTAGACCTACTACTAGGAGTGTTCTAACACGCCATAGCAAGGTTCTGATGTTGATTGTTTTAATATCCATTGTTTTGTTTTAAATTGGTGTTATTTCTAATTTCGGCAGTTGGAATGGGGAATAGCAGCTCTCTTTCGGTTAAGCGGGGACCATAGCTAAACGTATGTCCAACAAAGTTTTCGAATTTTTTAGTTTTCACATTAAAGGCTAAGCGTAGTCGAGCCATGTCGAACCATGTTTTGTTTTCAAAACTAAGTTCATACCATCTTTCTTGTAAAATCGCTATGCGTAATTCCTCTTTTGATAGCCCTTGAAGATCCGGCAGTTCGGCTCTTTTACGCAGCAGATTAACCGCATCATATATGTCAGTCGTAGGACCGAAAACTTCATTTCCTGCTTCGGCAAATGTTAACAATACATCGGCATAACGTAGGAGAGGCCAATTCATATGGCTTCGTGCAGTACGTTCTTGTGCCTCTACATCAAAGAGTTTATAAATGTAATAATTGCCTAAATCTTTGCTATTATTTCTATTAGACGCTAAGGTATACTCTTTGTAGTAAAATTGTTTTTCTGCTCTGCGGAGGTCATTTTTTGCATAAGATTCTACAAAATCACGGTTAGCAAAAATGGCTCCTGTTTGATCTGCGTACACAGAAATTCCACCATTATAGGGTATAATAGAAGTTTGCCAGCCTGCGGGTTGATGGTTGGCTGAAAACTGTACCATAAAAATATGCTCGTCTATGTTTTTTTTAGCTGGATTGTGTAGATCCATGTAGCTTGAGAAGAGTTTTGATTTTTTAGATTCTATGACTTCCTTAGATTTGTGGAATGCTTTCTCATAATATTCTTTCCCTCCCTGTAGCGGATATCCTGCCATGGTAAGGTAAACATTTGCTAATAATGTTTTTGTTGCAAGCAGGCTTACTCTTCCCGTAAGATCTGTTATGGGCAAGCCGGCGTTTTCTGCGAATAATAAGTCCTGTTCAATGCGGGTATAAATATCTTTTAACTCCGCTTGTTGTGGATACATTTCCGATGAATTCAGATCAATAGACTTTGTTAATAAAGGTACTTTCCCAAAAATGCGCACTAGGTTGAAGTAATAATATGCACGCAAAAAATGAACCTCTCCAAGGTATCGGGCTTTTAAAAGCTCATCCATTTCAATTTCGGGGATTTTCTGTATGGCGAGGTTTGCATTAGCAATACCCCGATAACTGCTTACCCAATAACTGTTGCCATAACTATTATCTGAATTATTAATAAGATCCTTTACGAAGATACTGTTCATTGCTTGGCCAAGTTCAGTGTCTGCCAATCCGGTAGCAAATTCCAGCATCATCCATGGGGCACCACCAAAGCCGCCGCCGGTAGTGGTTTTTAAGGCATCATATGTTGCATTGGTAATACCTAATGCATGTTCAGGTTTTGTAAAATAGTTTTCTACCGTAAAGTTTGATCTATCCGATTCATCTAAAAAATTCGTGCAGCTACCCAAGGAGAGTGTTAACAGGAGGCAAAAAAATAATCTATATAACGTGCTTAACATTGCTTGTTGTTTTAAGTAATAAAATGGGTTTATTAAAGAGTTATGTTTAAACCAAACATAAATACCCGTGGTCTAGGGTAATCATATGCTACTACTCCCTGTTGTAAAGGGTTTGCTGATGTTGATGATCCGGGATCGTATCCTGGATACTTCGTTAACAAAAACCAATTTTGAATGGAAGCATACATTTTTATGCGCTCGAGGTGTAGTTTTTTACTGATGTTATTCGGCACGTTATAGGCTAACAAAAGGTTACGTCCTCGAACAAAGGAGCCGTCCTTAATTCGTTGCGAGTCTTCATTGGTATTGTAGCCCGCTGCAATAGGCCTTAGTTGGGCAATATTACTGTTTTGGTTTTGGGGTGTCCAGGCCTCTAATACAGTTTTAAAACTATTGGCTATACCTTGACGATCTTGTAACGTCCCTTCATTACGATAATTTATATCCTTGCCGTATACGAATTCTAAATCTACAGTAAGACTGATATTTTTATATTGAAATTTGTTTAAGAACGTACCAAAACCATCCGGAATACCTTTTCCAATTATTACCCTATCCAAATCATTAATAGTACCATCTTTATTCACATCGGCATACTTAACATCGCCAGGTTTTTTGAAGTATTTTGCTGCTTCAGCTTGCTCATGCTCTCCCCATGTGCCCAGGTGTTTATATCCGAAAAAAGAGCCAACAGGTTTTCCTTCACGAATTATAGTAGATCCTTGAAAAATATCACTTCCACCTGTTAGGGCTAAAACTTTATTCTTGTTACGAGAAATATTAAATGTAGTAGACCATAAAAAATGTTCGTTTTTAATGTTGGTCGTTTCTATACCAAGCTCAATACCTTTATTCTCCATACTGCCAATATTTTTCGTTACTGTAGTATATCCACTGCTCCCCGGCACTGGAGCACTTAGTAACATATCGGTAGTTTTTTTGTGGTACACATCAAACTCTAATAACACGGTATTTTGAAATAGCCCTATTTCCAAGCCGGCATCCAACTGTGCCGTTTTTTCCCATTTAAGGTTAGGGTTTGCCAATCTATTGATCCCGGTTCCGGAGGCAAGCGCATCATTAAAAATTACGCTGTAATTCGCCATTCCCGCCAAGGGTTGATAAACAGGTATTTCAGAGTTCCCTGTAACGCCATAACTTGTTCTTACTTTAAGGTTGGTTAGTTTAGTATGGTTACGTAAAAAGTCTTCTTCAGAGATTTTCCATGCCAATGCTGCCGAGGGAAAGAATGCAAATTTATTGGCGGCTCCAAATTTTGATGAGCCATCGTAACGTCCGGTAAAGGTGGCTAAGTATTTATTCTTTAAGCCATAATTTAGACGTCCGAAGTAAGAATTCAAACCATATGCGCTCGTCGCAGAAGTAGGGAGCTGTGGGTTAGATCCTGCGCCAATATTATTATAAGAAAAATAATCGTCATTAAAGTTTCTGTTTTCAGCACGGATATTAAATTGGTCTATATGTTGCCACGCCAAGCCAGCCATTGCATTTATAGCGTGTATATTGGAAATGGTACGGTTATAGGTTAGGTAGTTTTCAAACTGCCATGAGTTGTAACGCGCATTATTAATCCAGGCAACACCGCCTTGATTTTTTGAAGTGATAAGGTTTTTACTGCTGTAATAGTTTGGGTTTTGGTTTATAATATTGCTACCTAACGTCGTACGTAGGTTTAGAAACTTAGAAAATTTAATGTTAGAAAAAACATTGCCTAAAAGCGTCTGTGTCTTTATCAGATATGTTCTGTCGGTAACCAACTGTACCGGATTTGGGAAGCCCTCCATCCCTTGATAGTGTTCATTACTTGCCCATGCACCGGATGGATATTTAACAGGAATTATAGGTACAGATTCCAGTACTGTTCGCATAGCCTGCCAACCATCAAATAACAGATCCACCTGATTTTCCTTTTGGTCATTATAACTTAACGTACCCCCAACATCCAACCAATTTTTTAATTTTCCATCGAATACAAATCTTGCAGCATACCTTTTTAAGGAAGAATTAAGTGCAATTCCTTGTTCGTCTCTATGATTAAGAAAAATGCCGTAACTCAAATCTGTATTTCCTTGTGTAAAACCAAGTTGGTGATTATGGCTTGGTGCCGTACGGAACAGTTCATTTTGCCAATCCGTGTCGTAAAGAGGATTTCCATTCGCATCAAACAACAAAGGGTTTGTTCGTTTTGTTTTCGGGTTGGTATATCGACCCGCATTCCATCCAATAGGATCGAATTTCTCGGCATTTCGATAAGCAATTTCTTCAATCTCAAGAAACTCCTTTGCGTTCAACATATCAAGTTTTTTGGGCAATACACCGATGCTGAGCTCCCCATTATAACTTATAGCACCCGCGCCAGATTTACCACGTTTTGTACTTACCAATATAACACCGTTAGCACCTCGTGCGCCATAAATTGCTGTTGCAGAGGCGTCCTTCAGTATTTCTATAGATTCAATGTCGTTGGGGTTAATATAATCAATAGGCGTACTTCCATTTTCTAAGGCTGCGGTATTTAATATTACGCCGTCGATAACATAAAGGGGGTCATTGGCAACACTAACAGACGTGTTTCCCCGAATAGAGATGCTTGCCCTACCACCAGGTCGCCCTGAATTAATTGCGACATTAACCCCTGATACTCGGCCGGAGAGGCCCTGATTTAATGAAGATGCCGATCTTTCCTGCAAAGCCTCGCCTTTAATAGAACCTACAGCACCTGTTAAGTCTGATTTTTTCTGCGTGCCATACCCCACAACTACGATTTCGTCTAAATCGTTCATGCTCTCCTGTAGCTGTATATTGATAACAGCAGGACCAAGAAAAGGGACCTCCTGCTTTTCAAAACCTAATGCCGAGAATATTAAAGTTCCATTATTAAGGTCCGTAGAAATATTAAAATTACCATCGGCATCGGTAATATTACTTTTTTCAGTTCCTTTTATGCTGACGGTCACTCCGGGCATAGGTCGTTGATCTGTATGTGTCACCTTCCCTGAAATCTTTTTTTGTTGTTGTTTCTGTGATGGATTATTTTGCATCACTTTTTTGATGATAATGACCTCATTTCTTTTTATTTCATACGTTAGGCCGCTTTGTTTATCCAGGATCTCTTCTAAAATAGTAGATAGCATTTTTTCTTTAGCATCTAAGGATATTAGTGCATTTTCATTTAATATTGCATTATCATAAAAAACTGTCAACCCTGTTTCTTGACGTATTTTTAGAAATACTTGTTTTAAGGAAATTGATTTTCCAACAATTGTAATTTTTTTTTCCGCAATAGATTGCCCATGCAGCAGGGGCACTGCAAACGATGTCAATGCCAAGCTAATGGAAAAGAGACTCAATAGGAGCCGTTTAATTTTTTTAACCATGAAAGTGTATTTTAGTGTTTATAATTGTAGATCAGTGTAAACACAAGTGCATACTACTTTTGGGTGAATTGTTTTTTAAGTTTTTCTATTTAATTTTTCAAACTCCTCAAGACTAAGGTGTTGTATTTTTGCTCTGCAACTACATTTACAGACTCTCGTAGGTCGCTGAGGAAATTCTGAAGGTTACCTTTTTTCATGAAGCCAGATATTCGTATTTCGGCAACAGTAGGATCGTCGTAAGATAACTGCAAACCATACCAACGCATTACCGCTTCTTCAAGATTCTTTATCGGTAGGCCATTAAAATAATATATCCCTTTTAACCAAGCGATTTCTTCATCCAGTAAAACCTTTTCGTGGAAATAGCCCTTACGATTATGGAAGCTTACCGCTTGTCCGGGCACTAAAACTGTTCTAAAGGTTTCGTTTTCCATCGCCACAGAACCCTCAATTAAGGTGGTTTTAAAGGAACTATTGCTATAGGCATTAACGTTAAATTGAGTCCCCAAGACTTTTATACGGTGTCCTTGTACCTCCACAATAAACGGATGTTCAACATCTTTATGGATATCAAAATACGCCTCACCAAATAAACGTACCTGTCTGGTTATTTTACCATAGTCGGGTGCAATTACCAATTTAGAGGATGCATTTAACCTTATTATACTACCGTCAGATAAAACAACTTTATATTCTTTTTGGGCAGGAACAATTATGCTCAATTCATCTTTTAGAGCATATGAATGTGGCAGTAAAGACAAACTATTATCCGTTAGTTCAAATGGGAGATCACTTAAATTTCCATCTTTTTTTGATTCTAGATTGCCAAGGTGATATATTTTTTCATTTCCGATTTTAATCTGAATGGAATTCTTTTCGGCGATTTCTTTTTTTAAAGATTCTTCGGTACTCCTGGACCAATTTTCTATGGATGTGGGCATTTCTTCTTGCGTTTGCACCAGTTGTTTTTGCATGGAGTGCCGGTACTGTATAAACCAGCAAGATAGGGCTAGGATTAGTGCAGCTAAGGCAGCTATACCATAGATCATCTTAATGGGGCGTTTTTTTTCTTTACGATTGGGTGATATGCGTTGTTGTATAAGCTTGAAGTCAACTACGGGATCAATACTGCGTATATATTTGTCCATGTTTAAGCTGTTGGCTTCCTCTTGAATTTGATGCCATATCTTTTGAGTTTGCTCATCAGCAGTAATCCTATCCCATATCTTCTGTTTTTCAGAATCCGACAGATTACTGTAATGGTACTCGAGGAAAAGTTGTTGTATTTCGTTTTTACTTAGCATAATTCCATAGATAAAATAATGAACTAATAATCTTTTTTAGCCGCAACCTTTAGTGCGAGTTGGCGTAAATTTTTTAAGGCCAGTTTCAAATGGGTTTTTAAGGAGTTTACACTTATACCCATTTTTGCTGCGGCAGTTTTGTAAGGCATTTTATTTAAGTATACATAGGTTAATGCTTCCTTACGTTGGTGGGTAAGCCCCTTTAATGCAATCTCCATGGCGACCATTACGTCTTCGAGGTCGCCACTATCTTCACTTTCCCTTAATATTTCGTTGGACTGATCTTCCGTATAATCTGAAATTTTGTTGAGGTAAACTTCTTTGCGTTTTAATTCATTTAAACACCTATTGCGAACGGATTTGAATAGATATGCTTTGCGATCGCCTTGCCAACTTAAAAAACTTCGGTTTTCCCATATTTCTACATAAAAACTTTGGACAAGTTCTTTGGCTTCTTCTTCATCCTTCAAATAGAAGTTGGCATTTGCACAAAGTATTACGTAATAATCTTTGAACAGAGACGTATACAAAGCGAACGCTGTTTTATCTAGGGCCATAGTTTGACAGAGCTAGGTTAAAGGTTTTAGTAATTGGTTATCACGAATTTAATGATTTTTTTTTAAAATAGGGTATCTCCTAATAACTTCGTATACAAGTCCATATTTTAAGCCGCATACAGGATATAGGTATAGTTTCTTTTTAGCGGCTTTTAACAAAAACTTAATTTTTTGTTTATAGGAAGCACAGGAATATTTAGCAATTTTAGGATATCAACTAGCAACATCGCCAATTATGACCAGGGTTAATGGTTCAGTTGGTTAAACCCAGTCATTAGGTTTAGGTTTAGGGTTAGGTTTAGGTTTAGGGTTAGGATTTAGGCTATTTTACCGGAGAAGAACCTGAAGAAACATACAGTTGAAATTTATAGGGTATCTGGATTGGATTGTTAACGCAAATATGCCAAGGACTACCGAATCTTACCTACTCTTTTTAGCATACTATACTTGATATTTCATTCAAACAAAATCGATCTCATTCCTTCCCTTATAATTCGCTTAATTATCTGCATAAAAAGTCTTTTATGCAGATTTCTTTTTTTCCAAGCGGCAACCGGTTATTTTTTGTATAGAAATTGGGGCTGCTATGCACTATGCTAATTTAATGCTGACGCTATGTTTTGTTCAGGCACATTTTTCAAGTGGGCGAGCCTAGCGTTACATTTTATAATGCTAACACGTTGTATCAGGCTTATATAGCCAAATATTTAATTACTAGTTGTGGCTGTAGTAGAGGAGGAGGGATATGGGCATAGATCAAAGCAATAGAAATTCTTTTTCTGGAAAATATTCCTGATAAGAATCGGTAAGATGTATAACCGAACCGATTCTTATTCATAGCAGGAGCGACCCCTGTTAATCCGTAAATTTTTTAAAAATAGAACAAGCAACATGTCCGCCAAACCCAAAAGTATTACTCATGGCATACTTTATTTTTTTAGATTTTGCAGTGCCAAGCACAAAATCGAATTTACCTTTAAATTCAGGGTCAATTTCGGTGGTATTTATTGTTGGGGGAACGATATCCTCCTGTACAGCCTTTATACAAGCTATAGCTTCAATTGCACCGGCAGCTCCCAATAAATGCCCGGTCATGGATTTTGTAGCACTTACGGAAAGTTGTGGATTTGAAGCAAACATCCTTTCCACAGCCTTTAACTCGCTCCGATCACCCATTGGCGTAGAGGTGGCATGTGCATTCACATAATCAATTTCCGACGGGCTAATTTCAGCCTCCTCTAAAGCAAGGCGCATACCAAGGTAAGCACCATCACCCTCAGGATGGGTACCTGTAAGGTGGTAAGCATCGGCTGCTAATCCGCCGCCTACAATTTCGGCTAATATGTTAGCCTTTCGTTGTATCGCACTATCGTAACTTTCCAGAATCAAAGCCCCAGCACCCTCGCCCAATACAAAACCATTACGGTTTACATCAAAAGGTTTGGAGGCGCTAAGGTAATTATCATTACTGGTCGACAGTGCCTTAGAAGCATTAAATCCGCCGATTGAGCTTTCGGTAATGGACGCCTCAGAGCCTCCGGCAATAATGATATCCGCTTTACCCCAACGGATGTAGTTAAAAGCGTCGATAATAGCTGTATTACTCGCCGAGCAAGCTGCGGATGTAGTATAGTTTACACCGCGTAAGCCATACTTTATAGAGATAACACCAGAAGCGATATTGCTAATGCGTTTAGAAATAAAAAAAGGATTGAACCGCGGGATACCATTGCCCGCATTAAACGCACCAATTTGTTCTTCAAATGTCGAAACACCGCCATCTCCAGAAGCCCATATTACCCCGATGCGGTCCCTGTTTAAGCTGTCGAAATCCAATTGTGCCTGTGTTACAGCTTCCTGTACACTAGCAATGGCATACTGGGTAAAGAGGTCATATTTGCGTAATTCTGCTTTCTCAAAATACGGTGAAGGCTCAAAGCCAGTTACCTCGCAAGCGAACTTTGTTTTAAAGTTTGTCGCATCAAATTTTGTTATAGGCTTGGCACCACTTTTCCCGCTAACCAAAGCCGACCAAAAATCATTTACGGTATTTCCTAGAGGCGTAATTGCCCCAATACCTGTTATCACTACTCTTTTCATGTCTAATTTTCTTTTAAAAGTTCCTCCCGAATAGCCTGTTGTATCCGTTTAAAGTCGTCTTCCTCCGTCAGTCGCGAGAGCTGTAAGCTCGCTACCATATTGGTAATGATAAGCATAGCCTTCGTTCTAGCATCGCCCGAGAATGCAAACTGTTGTGACGTCCTTCCTTCCTCCAAGAATGCACTAACCCAGGCTATCATTTTGTCGGAAAAGGCCTTTAAGCTATCCTTAATTTTTATATCCAATGTATTGTAATCAGTGGATAAGGAGCCTACAATACATATTTTATGCTCGTCCCTAAGCTTGCTGTAGATGGCTAAAAAACGATCCAATTTTTCTAGTGCTGTTTTGTCTTTATGTTCAGCTATTATGCGTAAGATCTCTGATGTGTGGTAATCCAATACAGCAAGACATACATCAATTTTCTGTGGAAAGTGATAATGTATAGAGGCTTTTTTAATTCCTACGGCTGTAGAAATATCAAAAAAGCTAAAGGCATTGTACCCTTTATCGCGGATTAAAGCGTCGGCAATTATAATGATTTGATCTTTTGTTGTTGACATAACGCCACAAATATAACCAACCTACCTATTAGTAGGTTGGTTTATTTTTTAAATCACATAATTTTTACACGGCCTTCTGCTCCTGCTGAATGTAATTAATACCTAATACAAAGGCTATCGGTATTCTTTCTGTTAGAAAACGACTAATCCATGATACGGAAATAAGAAGGTCTAGTCTTAGATATGAAAATTTTTAACCCCAAATACGAAGAAACAGGAAGCACCGTATGGTCCCGTACCTTTAGGTAGTTTATAAATACTGTGCTACTGCATTTCATGCAGAAGATTTCTGCACGATAAAACCCCATATGGAAACATAAAAAGCCCCAACTCTCCTTCCGATGTAGCTTATTTCTAAACAGAAATCGGCAGTTTAAATTGCAAACCGTTCTTTTAGTCAGTGTATTCTAATTTCCCTTTGAATTACATTTGCAATAGTAAAAACCAAAATAATTTGCGCTTACTTTTGACCTCGTAATTAACCTAATAGTACTCTTTAATGTATTTCTTTTCAGTACTGAAAAAGCACCTAATACAAGTATTTACAGTGTGGGTATTATTGCCCAGAGGTGTAAATTATATGAAATTATAAACAATATTAAGCTAAATGTTATGAAGATTCTTTTTTCTGCTCAATGCATAATTTTGGGCCTGCTAATATTCGCGTATGGATGTAAAAAAAATGCAGCACTCCAGCTAAACGAAAATCTACCGACAGAAGAGGAAAATCCCCCGGAAAAAGAAGTCCCCGCGGCGCATCCTATAAGGGTTTTTATGCACGTTGGCGGCGTTTCTTTTGAAGAAGATAAAGTGAATAATGAGGATGTTTTTTTTCCTACGCGCCAAGCTCATAATAAGCCGGACATACAAAACGAAGCTGTAAATTTGGATGGGATTTTCACGCTGCATACGCAGCTAAATCCAGTAGCTAATAATTTCCCCGTACGGAATGCTAGTTTTGCTGCTCATGCAGAAGAGTCAGCATTTACCAAAGCAGTTGTAAATACCGGAGATCTACACAAAAAAATTAAATATAAAGTTGTTGTTTTTGACGCATTTGGAAAATTTGTAACCCAAAAAGATTACGTCTATGCTACGGAAAATAAGGGAGGAGGGATAGGACTGAAATCTGCTACAAAATATACCTTTATTGCTTTCAGTGTTAATAGCCCCGACGAACTTCCCAGTTTAGACTTTTCCGACAGGACGATGGAAACCCTAGAAAATGCGCAGCTAAATAACCTTACAGGGACTGCTGACTTTTTATATTTTAAAAAGGAAATTATCCTGTCAAAAGATTCTATTCAAAAGTTAAAAATTAACTTTAAGCACAAATTCAGCCAGCTTACATTTATTATAAACACAGCGCGAACGGGGTATATGATTAAAGATGTCCCTTCCATGGTTGCTTCAAATTGTAATGTTGCATCGGTACAACTCGCCACGGGTAAACTTGTTGCCGGTTCTGCTCAAGCGGGCATAGATGTAAAATTTAATGGCTCCCAGGCATCGACACTAACCAGCCTTCCAATTTTTATAAATCCAGATAAGGAAGGGAAAAGTAATTTAAACATAACTAGAATTTCAATCGGTCCCTATTCTTTTCGTAACATATCCATATTTAAAAACCTGACGTTTAAGCCCGGTACCAAATATACGCTACAGGTAAATATTGATAATCCGGATGATGTTATTTTAAAATATAAAAATTATCCAGCTGTACAGATTAACGGCAAAATATGGATGCAGCATAATCTCGGCGCAGATTATAATGCAGATCCTGAAATACAGCGCTTAGCCGTTCATGGTGATTATTACCAGTGGGGAAGAAACGTACCCTTTTGTAATGGAGGCTCGATTGTCGACGATTCTAAATGGTTAATTAGCTACAATCGACAGCCAAATTGCTGGAATATCGGTACGGAAGAGAGACCCGAGAAATCCGCTAAGCATGATCCCTGTCCTGCAGGATACCGGGTTCCAACGGAAACTGAAGTGAAGCATTTAGTAGAAAATACCGTTATCTCCAATATAGGGAAATTTGAAGATAAAATAAAAAATTATAGTGCCGCCAAAGTATTGACGAGCAAAAGAAATAGTAAAGTTAAAATTTATTTCCCCGTTCAAGGCAATTTTAGCTATTACGCTGCCAACACAAATATAGAGCCTTTATATAGGGCCGACGGCGTTACGAAACGTGGTGAAATGACCTTTCTATGGACGAGCACCTCAACAAAAGAAAGACCCGTATCTGATTTTGAATTTGAAGAGAATAACGCCTACTGGAGCTCAGATAATACCTCGCGTGCACCGTTTAAATGCATGGGCTTTAATATTCGCTGTATCGCGGAGTAACTCCTTAAAAAGTTTCTTAGTAGGCCGGTTTGGTGTTTATTCATCTGCAAGGGTTTTGATTAGGCATATTCTGAATATTGACGATTAAGCCTACCGCAAAAGCTGGATGTTAGAGTGCTAATTATAGATAGAGCCGCCCTACGGTGCCCCTACTTTAGGATAGTTTTTGATAGCATTTTTTACATCGTTAGATGCGGGTTACTGTAAAAATTAGCGCTGTGGGTTATGCAACAGTTTTTACATCTCCTTAATAGGATAGTTCACTATTCAAAAGCGTAAATAATAAATTCCGTTCTTTTAGTCAGGCTGTTAACTTTTTCTTTGATGTAAATTAGCGCTACGAACCAGCGTGCGTATTTGTTTGACATTTTAAGCACAAGGCAAAGAGGTATCTTTTTTCCGTTTACCTGCGAAAAAATTAAAGGATACCTAAACTATATAGCTGCTGTCTTCAAGGCCTGTAAATTAAGTAAACTATATTAATCTAAATACATTATGCATACAACTAAACAAAAAACATTGATGTTACATATCTACAGTAAAAGTATATTTGTTATTGTGCTGATTGCGCTCCTTTTTGCTTGTAAAAAAAATGTAGAAGAGCAAGACATCGAAACTCCGCCTACGGAAGAAGAGAATCCGGAGCCTAATGATCCGGAGCCTAAAAAAATGGTGCTGGTATATACGAGTGTATCAGGAGATGTTTTTGATAAGTCTGAAAATAGTCATGATAAGGTAACAACGCTTACCCGCCAATCCAATGCAGGCTCTGGTATACAAAAAGAGAGGATAACCTTAAGTGACCAACTTTCTATAAATGCAGAGCTAGCTCCATTACATGCATCCGATCAAGCGATAAATGGGGAGGCTGTTTACGCTAATTTCAACAGCTTGGTACAGCCTACAAAAGCTACTATGATTAAAGGTAATGACAATCACGCAAATAATATTAAATATAAAGTTGCAGTATTTGACGAGTCTGGAAAATACTTACTCCAGCGCGACTATGTCAAAGGAAAAGAAAATGAAGGAGATTCCATATCCCTTGAATCCAATTCAAAATATACATTTATTGCCTTTAGCGTTAACAGGGCAGATGCTCTTCCAGCGTTGCAGTTTTCGGATTATAGCAACAAAACTATTGAAACCGCCCAGCTCGATGCTATTGAAGGGACAGCAACAGATGTCTTGTATTTCAGAAAGGATGTCGACTTAACTGAGGATGCTACTCAAAAGTTAACAATTAAGTTCAATCATATATTTAGTCAGATAATAGCGACCATAAATTCCGCTAAAACGGGATACCCTATTACGGCTATAAAATGTATGTTCAACTCCTATTGCAAAACGGCATTGGTACGCCTGGCAACTGGTGATATTGTTCGTAAACCTGCGGTAAGTGCTGTAGACGTCAACTTTCCATTAATAAATAAGAATGAAATAACGAGTGCTCCTTTAGTTATTAACACCGACAAAAATGGAAGTGCCGTTTTAAAACTGACCAATATTACGATTGGAGGTCTTCCTATAAACAATACAGTGGCATTTGAAAAGTTTAAAATTAAAAATGGAGTAAAATATCTATTGAAAATTGAACTAGACCCTAGTGATATGTTTCTTACACACCAAGGGTATCCTGCTGTGCGCATTAATGGCAAAATATGGATGCAACATAATTTAGGTGCCGATTCTAAGGTCGCTTTACCGCAGAGCCCACAAACGTCTGCGGTGCATGGCAGCTTTTATCAGTGGGGAAGAAATGTAGCCTTTAGTAACGGCAAGTCCGACCTCACCGAATCAAATTGGAGTGCTAACTTCAATCGTGCCTCCAATAGCTGGAATACTGGAACCGAAGAAAAACCATTAAAAAGTAGTGAAGACCCTTGTCCGAATGGATACCGGGTTCCAACAAAAACTGAACTTCAGCATCTACTTGATAATACCATAATAGCATCAAATACAGGAGAATTTTCCAATAGTACAGGAAACTATAGCGCATCCAAAGTACTGGTCAGTAAACGCAACATTAATGTTAAGGTATATTTCCCTATACAAGGAGATTACAGCTATTTTCCATATAGCGATGGCATAACGCCACGCAGTATGGCCACAAAAGTCACCAATAGAGGCAATCTTTCTTATTTATGGACAAGCTCATATTCCGATACAAACCCGATAAGCTCATTAGCACTATTAAAGGATAAAGTATCTTGGATTTCTAAGAATGACTCCCGCAAGGAATTTCGATGTAGGGGATTTAATATACGCTGTATAGCGCAATAATATAGCATAATAAGCTCGGCATTAAGGTTCCTACACCTTTGTATTTTTTTATGCCTAACAAATTACGTCATATTGGTTTTGAAGTGAAGGCAATCCGAACGCCAAAAATTTAAGTAACAAACAAGCTGAATCGTCACTATTCAGCTTGTCTGTTTATAAGAATGCTGGCCACTAACGAAATCTAAGCCAAGAGAGGCTTGTAAAACCCTTAGTAACTTTCAAACGTATCGTTTGTTGTCCCTTCTTCAATTTTATTTTTTTGCTTACTATATTCCAATTTTTTTCAGATCCCGTATCCGGAAGATCTATACTACCTGTAAGATCGCCATCACTATAAATCGCGATAGCCGCGTCGATATAAGTTGTGTAGCGTAAATCTAAGGTGTATTCGCCATCGTTTGGCATCTCCACCTGATACTCAAGCCACAAATCCTTGGTGAAATTAAAAACCTCCAATACACCGACATTATCGGATGTTGGACGTATATTGATACTATTTGTCCAACTGGCAGTATTGGCGGTTTCAGCCATATTTAAGCTGCTGTAATGCGCTGCAGGTATGCCTGCATTCAGTTTATGGTAAACCGATCGGTCTTGCGTAGACATATGCACATACACCTTACCGAGATCCGATAATGCATAAGGTTTATTTTTTGTAAGCAGTTGCATAAAAGGATAGTTCTCTATCGCCCCTGCGGTACGAGGAATAAACCAAGCGTAACGGAAAACATCAGGGCTACTTTCCATATAATTTACCACATCGACCATATATTTCATCTGCTGTGAAACATTTTTAATGCTCGGCTCCCAAGCACAGAATTCTGTCATCCAAATAGGCTTATTATACTTTTTAAACATTTGTACATAGCTTTTAAAAGCTGAAGGTACCGCCATATAACAATGGATAGCAATTCCATCAAATTCGTCCAAGGGTACTAAAGCAAAAAATTCATCCAACCATTTTATCGGATCTTCATAACCGTTTAATGTTCCATAGTTCATGGCAGGCGATATAATTTTCATATTTAACTCCTGCGCTAAAGCCCGCACTTCGGGCCATATAGATGCCGCCTCGGCAGGAGTCATATTCGCCTGATCGGTTAAGTTAGGCTCATTATATGCCAGTAAGTACGCGCAGTTTGGATGTTTCTGTTTATACGCACGGATTTTATCCTTATTAAAATTACCATTCCAAGTCATAGGATAATAGTCCATTCCTTTGGCTGTAATAGCTTGGTCCAGTTCAGGAGATATATCATTTGCCCAGTTGTAAAACCAAGAAACAGCAGGAGCTAAAAGATCCACATCCTCGGGCATCTGGAAATTGTAAGACACACCGCGTTTTAAACTTCGCTTTTGAAGGTTATTAAGAACAATATCCGCATCCTTATCTACTTCGATATTCGACTCATTGTTAGACTTACTGCATGCGCCGAAAGTTAAACATAGGATAACCAATAAGGGGGCTATGCATATTTTTTTCATACCTGATGATTTAAATTCGAAAGGGCTGATCCGTTTTATTTACGTTGATACACTTTTACAAAATCAATATACATATGCGCAGGACCATCCTTTAATGCTGTTACATTATTAATATTATGGATATTCGGGAAGTTGCCACCCACCGCTAAATTTAAAAGAATAAAAAACTCCTTATGAAAATAATGGCCAGGCGAATTCAGGTCATTTTTATTGGTGATGCTCATCTGAAAGTAAGGCGCTGCCTCCGGGTTTTTATCTAAATCTAGATACATCTTAATAGTACTATCATCCCAGATACAAGTAAAAAGGTGAAAATCATCCTGAATACCATTTTCTACCGTCACGGCATTGGCATAATTAGGGTAGGCGCCACCATTCCAGCTCTGTCCCCAATGTAAGGCACCGTTAAAGTAACGATCTTGTGTATTATTTTTGATGCCATTAGCATGTCCCATTTCAAGGATATCAATTTCACCCGATTTAGGCCATCCAACATTCTTATAGTCATTACCCAACATCCAAAATGCCGGCCACAGTCCATCGGCAGTTTTCGGCAGTTTAATGCTCGCCTCAATCTTACCATATTTAAAAAACTTTTTACCCTGAGTTGTTAACCTACCCGAGGTAGCCTCTTTATTACCGAACTTCTCTTTCTTGGCTGTAATAATCAAACAGTTTTTACCCGATACAGGCTCTTTGCCGAGTGATATATTCTCCTCACGGTAATATTGCAGTTCATTGTTGCCCCCTCCATTGCCATCTATTTCGATATTCCAATCCTGGCGGTTTAAAGCTGTTCCAGAGAAAGTATCCTCCCAAACTAACTTATACTCATTGTTCTCACCCGAGCCATTGTTATGATCTATATTTAGGTCTGAATTATTCTTATTGCTACAGCTAAAAAATAAGGATACTGAAAAAAGAAGACCTAAGGTTTGTTTAAAGTTTATCATTCATTTAAAGGTTTGTGGTATATCGATTTAAAAATTACTGTTGAATTTTGCAACATGAGCAGAAGTAATAAATACTTCTGCCATGTAGATCCATGCAACTATTTTTTGAAGAAGAATAAGCCGTCGATGTTAAGCTCCGTACCTACTACGCCACCGCTTAAGATAGCAACAATATTAGCATTGAAAGGTTCCTCATACTTCAATCCTTTTTCTGCCAAGTAAGCATATGGGATTTCAATATGATGCCATTCGCCATCACGGGTAAAGTTTTTGTAAGGTTTTTCACCCTCCATGTCGGTATCCCCAATTACCACTTTAACATCACGTTTTCCATCATTGAATAGCAGTGTATGGGAAGCTTTGTCTTTACTCTTCATCGCAATATGGAAGGTAAAATCATTGTTGATACCCGAGAAATCAATCAGCTCCTCCTGGCCGGTACTTGCATCCTTAAAGGGTGCAAAACCACATCCAGACCAGCCTGCAGTACCAACCTTAAGACTCGCCCAACCTTCGACTTCGCCAAAGGCATTCGGTCCGCTGGAAGTGCCTTCCGTATAAGTGCCATCCCAGACATAAAGGAAATATTTGATGTCATCTACACGGTAATCCTTTTTAATTTTGGTTTTGATATGCTTCTCACTCTGTTCGTCCAACGTCAATAAGTAATAATCGCTACCTTTTAGATACGGGGAAATATTTTGATTTCCAGGCTCTTCTTTTCCAGGCTCTTCTTTACCAGGTTCTTCCGTTTTTGGGGCATCATCCTTTGAACAAGAAGTGAACGACGGTCCAGCAAATAGAAGACCTAAACATAATAGCAGTAATGATTGTTTTTTCATAAAAGTTAGTTTTAAAATGAATATTTATCTTATAAATGGTATACTTAGTTGCCTAAAGAGCTAAGGTTAACCTCCTCTTCAGGGATAGGAAACAATTCATGTTTACCTTTAATAAATTCGGCCATATGTTGGCGTGCCTCTGGGCTTTCAGATGCTTTGTAGGCGTCCATAATCTCCTTCGCAACACCCCAGCGGCAGATATCAAACCAACGGTGTCCTTCCATTGCAAGCTCAACACGGCGTTCATGGCGTATAGCTCTCCGCAGATCTTCTTTTGTATCGCTATATCCATTATAGTTTGGAAAAGATGGAAGAATGCTGTTGTTGCCGTTTCTCGCACGTTTTCTAACCTCCTCGAGAGCCCATTTTGCACGAGTAAGGTTATTATTTTCACATGCCGCCTCTGCATACAACAACAGTGCATCAGCGAAACGTATTATTTTATAATTCATAGGCCCGCGTGTTTCATGCGTTAAAGGATATATCGTCTGGTTAGGGCCATCCTCCAAAAGCGCATATTTACGGTTTAAGTATCTAGAACCTAGATAAATCTCCTGCTCAGTACTTTCCATCTCTGCATTTGTAGGGTTTAAGATGGTAGCATCCCGGCGTGGGTCGCCCAACTCGAAAGCATTAAACAAGTTCTGTGTAGGTTTATTGAAGCCCCAACCGCCACCAAGCTTAGAAGACCTGGAGCGCGTCATGATTACGGTAAACGTACCGCGAGTAAAACCAAAGCCCTGGCCATAATCGCTGTACGAATCTTCCATATACTGAACTTCGAAGATAGATTCGGCATTATTTTTTCCAGATAACTTAAAGTTATCCCTGTACTGCGGCACTAACTGATACTGGCCATCCTGTGCTTGATGCATAAGCTTTTCACCCCATTTTTCGGCTTCAACATAATTATGTATGCTGAGGTAAGCCTTCATCAACATAGCCTGTGCGGCACCTTTTGTGGCACGCCCTAAGTCTGTACCAGGGTATTCACTTTTGTTCCATAGTTTTTCTTCCGCCTGCTTTAAGTCGTCGATAATAAAAGCGTAAATGTCTGCAGCCTTTGTTTTTTGCTGCTTCCATTGGTTTGCACTCTCAATAATAAAGTCAACCTTAGGAATATCGCCAAACACACGAACCAGACGGTAGTAATAATAAGCACGCAAGAAATGCGCTTCCCCTAAGAGCCTATCTTTGAGGCGCTGATTCATCGTTTCATCGGTTTTCACGGCTGGTATTTTGGCAATAGCCAAGTTAGCCCGTGCCACACCCTGATATTGAGCCCTGTAATAATCCAGCAGTAAGCCATTATTCGGCTGTGTTTTAAAGTTTTCCAGATCATACACATCCGACATATCCGAAATCCCCTGTCCACCCTTTAAAGCATCATCGGACACCACATCACCAATAAACCATTCATTAAAATACGTTTTATTATACTCCCAAGCCAGGGGCACATAACTTGCGTTAATAGCCTGAATTGCTGTTTTTCCGGAGCTGAAGAAGTCGTCTAACTTCGTTACTCCCGGAGAAGGCTCGGTAAGCCATTTCTGACAAGAGGTAACCAGCACCATGGAGCATGCTGTAAGTACGATATATAGTTTCTTTTTCATAGTAAATCAATTAAAAAGTGATGTTAGCGCCAACCATAAACGTGCGCGATTGCGGGTAATTTCCAAAATCTACACCCGATCCAATCTCCGGGTCATATCCCGTGTAGTTGGTTAATGTAAAAACATTGTTTCCACTTACATAAATGCGGCATTTACTAATCCCTTTGATGGACTGTGGTAAGGTATAACCCAACTGTATATTTTTTAAGCGTAAATAAGCGCCACTTTCCACAAAGCGACTGGAAGCAAATCTATTTACCGTGCTATACGGATTGGGGATATCACCCGCAGGGTTCGATGCCGACCATACATTACGCATGGTTGTACTTAACGAAGACTCGGTTCCGGTACCTTCGGTGCGCATGCGCACCGCATTGAAGATTTGATTTCCATGTACCCCCTGAAAGAAAAGCTGCATATCAAAACCCTTGAAGTCGGCCGAGAAGTTTAGCCCATAAGTAAGCCAAGGAAAAGGGTTTCCAATTTTTGTTTTATCCGCATCATCAATTCTGCCATCCCCGTTCAAGTCTTTGTATTTAGCATCTCCAGCATGAAAAGGGCTGCTAGAAGCATTGTAATACTTCAAATGATCCAGCGCCTCCTGGTCCGTTTGGTAAATCCCCTCATACTGGTAGCCCCAAAGCGCAAATAGAGGAAGCCCAACATCACTCAATGTATAGGTACCAAAAACCTTCTCTCCACCATTTAAAGCCGTTAGTTTATTTTTTATTGCCGAGATATTCCCTGTAATGGCATAACTGAAGGCATTCCGGCTTTGCTGGCCAGCAGACTGATAGGTCAGCGTAAGCTCTACACCTTTATTCTGTACGGTACCCACATTGGCAATCGCATCGTAGCGGTTGCCAACATGTGCTGGTGCTTTTACGCCCAGCAACATATCTTTTGTATCGCGTTGAAAAAGATCTACAGTTCCCGTAAAGCGATTGTTGAAGAAGCCAAAGTCGATACCCGCGTTCCATTGTTCCGTGCGTTCCCACTTTCCACCGTTATTTACGTAGGTTAGGATGGTAGCGCCATTTGCCAGCTGCGGTGTTTCGCCAAATACATAATCCACAAAGGTTGGCCCTGTATTAAACATTTTTAATATGAAATTATCGGCACTGATTTTATCGTTCCCGATCTGGCCCCAGCCGGCGCGAATTTTTACAAAATCTATGGCCGTTGATAGGTTCTGAAACCATTTCTCTTCGGATATTTTCCAGGCTAGTGAAGTTGAAGGAAAGTAACCCCAAAGGTTTTCCTGGAATTTACTAGAACCATCGGCTCTAAAGTTAAAGGTCGCTAGATAGCGGTTTTTATAACTATAATTTGCTCTTCCTAACAAGGAAAACATACGGCCTCTACCCACATTGTCGCCCGCAAAAGTGCGGTCCTCAGTGGTCTGTGATAAGTACCAGTTTGTTTTTGAGGGGTTTAAGATCGATGCTCCCGACCCGCTGATACCATAATAGTTGGCCTCCTCGTAGGTTTGCCCTGCCATTAGCGAGAGGCTATGCTCCTTGATTTGCGTATGATAGTTAAGGATATTTTCAAAACGTACAGTAGAATTTCTTGCCATGCTGCTCGACAGGAAGTTTTTTAAGGATTTATCGTAGTCTGAATAGGCATAAGCATCTTTAAAGAGTTTGTTTCTGTTATTATTTAAGTCCAGGCTAACGTTGGAGCGTAATGATAGACCTCTCAGCAGACTTACCTCGGCGTAAATATCCCCAATCCAACGTTCGTTGATATCCGAAGGGTGAGCGTGCTCTACCATAGAAAATGGGTTAGTAACATTTCTGAAGTTTGATGAAGCCGCGATTCGACCACTTAAATCCTCCCCATCAAGGTTTGTAGCCCCTTGCGGATAATGTGTCGGATCCCATGGCGCCATGGCCAGTGCTGCCGATAATACCGATGCTCCCGGACTATCGCTGTTGTTCATCGCATTACGGCCCTGCGCATTTACAAAGGATAAATTCTGTCCCAATTTAAGCCAAGGTTTCACCTGATGTGCGGAATTAAAACGTAACGATAGCCTTTTAAAATTGGAACCTATTATTGTACCATCCTGATTAAAGTAACTACCACTAAAGGCATACGTGCTTTTTTCGCCACCGCCATCTACAGCTAAATGGTAGTTTTGGATTAACGCATTTTTATTAAAAACGGCATCCTGCCAATCCGTTTCTATCGCAGCATAGTCTAGGCCCTGCGGGTTGGAGGCCGACTGTACAGTAGGGTAGTAGGGCGATCGGCCCAAACGATAGGCATATAACCAGCGGTTTAAACCATAGTCTGCAAAATATTTCTTCTCGGAGGAAACATTATTTAAGTCGATTATTGTTTTTGCAAACTCATCGCGTTGCATAAGATCCAGTTTACGCCAGCGGTTTTGAATACCTGTATAAACATTCGCAGATATCGATGCCTCGCCGGCAAGACCCTTTCTGGTGGTTATTAAAATAACCCCATTGGCACCCCGAGATCCGTAGATTGCAGTTGCCGAGGCATCTTTTAATATCTCCATGGCCGTAACATCATTCGGACTTAAAAACGAGATATCACTTAAAATAACGCCGTCTACCACATATATCGGGGAGCTATCGTTTACGGTACCAATACCGCGGATACGAACAATAGCCGGGGCTCCCGGTTGCCCTGAGTTTGTATTCACGGTGACCCCGGCGGCACGCCCCTGAAGGGCTTGATCGACACCTGAAGCAGGTGTTTTTTGTAAGTCCTCGGCCTTTACTGTTGCGACAGCGCCGGTGAGGTCAGATTTCTTTACACTACCATAACCTATTAAAACCACCTCGTCTAGCACCTTGTTTATAGGCTCCAGCTCGACGCTATACGTTCCTGCGGTAGCAAACAACTTTTCCTGGGCATGGTAGCCCACATACGAGAAAAGAAGAATGTCCCCCTTTTGAATACTAATTTTAAACTGCCCCTGGCTGTCGGTTGTACTGTGCGTAGCAGATTTCCCTTTTACCGTAACACTAACGCCTGATAGCGCTTCCCCTTGTCCGGCTGCATATACATGACCTGAAATTTGAAAGCTTTGTGCAAAGCTTAATTGACAGGCAAATGCCAATAATGCACATACGAGTAAAACTGATTTTTTCATTAAATCTGAATAGTGGTTACAATTGTTAATATGATCTATAGTTGGTTGCAAATTCCGAGGTCCGGATACTGTACATCAAGTATCCTATGGCCACGAAGAATTTAGGAATGCCTGAATACTATATCAGGCAATCGATTGTGTACAAATGTATTTTAGGAAGGCTGATATGTCCTAATTTATGGCCTGCACAAAACCACAACAGGTATATATTTAGGCTACTTCAAAACCACAACATTAATTTTTTAAGTAGCTTATTGTTAAATGTTTAACGGTTAAAAAGCGTGTTTTTTAAATGCCTTACAGCACCTGCTTTATGGTAGATAAATTTGTTTTTCTGCTCCTGTAGCATGTAGAATTATAAATTGAAGCTTCGAATTTGCAGCTATGCTGTAGGCAGATAAATCATAAAATCTCGCTATATTTAACTTGGTAGACTTAAGAAAAATACCTTTCTTTATGCCTAATACCTTAAAGTAAATCTTTCGGAGTTTTATTTTAAAAACCTAACCTAATAGACCAAATTTTTGATGAATCACAATTACATTATTTTAGTATTTATAGTTCTTTTTTTTAGCCGTGCCTTTGGTCAGTATAGTATTGGTATATCGCAGATCAATACCTTTACACCCGTAGATTATAATGGCGGCACCCAAAATTGGGATATTGATCAGGACCAAAGTGGGCGGCTTTATTTTGCTAATAATGAAGGTCTCCTGGTGTTTGATGGCAAGCATTGGAAGCTATATCAATTGCCCAATAAAACCGTTGTGCGGTCAGTAAAGTTGAGTCACGATGGTAAAATTTATGTCGGTGGGCAGGATGAAATAGGTTATTTTTTCCCCGACAGCCATGGCAACCTACAGTTCCATTCTTTAAAGCACTTGATTGCCAAAACAGCGCAAAATTTTTCGGATATCTGGGATATTGTGATTGACAAGGACGACGTTTATTTTCGCTCCAGTGTGAAGGTGTTGCATTATAATGGACAGCATTTCAGGGTCTATGCAGCGGGGAGTCTATGGGAATATATGGGGACATCCGATGGTGTTTTATATGCGCAAGATTTTGGCTTAGGGTTATTACAATTTGCACAAGGTAAATGGGAGGTCGTTGCCGACGATGCTGTATTTAAACGAGAGGTGATTACCTCAATATGTGCCTATGATGGAAAGAGGCAGCTTATAACCACCTTAAAAGCAGGGCTGTATCTATGGGATCCCCACAAGCAGGAGCTTAACAAATTAACGACAGTAAATGAACAGCTATTTGTAAATAGTCGGATATATAAGGCTATAGCGTTGAGCGATAGTACTTTTGCATTGGCAACCACATCCGCGGGTTGTTTTGTTATCGACAAGCAGGGAAATATCATCCAGCAATTTTCTATGCGCGAGGGGTTGTTTAAGAATA
The DNA here is from genome assembly GCF_049319645.1 of Sphingobacterium sp. Mn56C. Taxonomy (NCBI): domain Bacteria; kingdom Pseudomonadati; phylum Bacteroidota; class Sphingobacteriia; order Sphingobacteriales; family Sphingobacteriaceae; genus Sphingobacterium; species Sphingobacterium sp. Mn56C. Next base: position 308,779 of record NZ_JBMOUC010000002.1, on the reverse strand, counting down.
ATCTGCGAAGCATTTTTATGGATCATAATAAAGGTATCTGGCTAGGGTTGGATGAGGGTATAAATTTTATAGGGTACGATAGTGCTATAAAATATGTATTTCCAGATAAAGAAAAACAGTTGAGCACCTATGCTGCACTGTTTGCGCAAAATAGGCTTTATGTAGGCACCTCCAACGGCTTATTTGTTGCCGACATAAAGGGGCAAATAAAGGATTTTAGCTTTTCGAAAGAGGCCTTTCGGGAGGTTCCAAACAGCAGCGGACAGGTGTGGAGTTTGCAGGAGTTAAATCAGCAGGTCCTTATGGGCCATGAGTATGGAGGGTATATCCTAAAAAATGGACATGCCCATCGTATAAACAATGTGGGAACCTGGTTGTTTGAGGCCGTGGACCAGCAGCGTCCTGCCAAGAATGTTGTCGCAGGAACGTATACAGGCCTACAATCGCTGCAATTTGAGCAGGGAACATTTGCAGCACCGCAGGTCATGATGAGCTTGCGTGAGTCGCTGCGGTTTATAACCTATGACCAAGGTGATATTTGGGCTTCCCATCCCTATAGAGGTATTTATAGATTTCGCCTGTCGGCGGATAAACAGCATATCGTAGACATAAAATTGTTCACCGAGCAGGAAGGTTTGCCTTCTGCCTTGGGCAATTACATTACCAAAATAAAAGGCCGTATCGTAGTTGCCGCAAAAAATGGAATGTATGAGTTTGATAAATCTGCTGCTCGTTTTGTGCCCTCCGCCTTGTTGTCGCCAACCTTAAATGCTGCAGTATACCATTATCTAAAAGAAGATCGACAAGGGAATATATGGTTCGTTAGTAATAAACATATCGGCATGATAGATTTTAACCATGCTGCCGGAGGAAAAGAAAACTCTGTAGTTTATTTTCCGGAATTAAACGGCAAGGTGGTTGCCGGATTTGAACATATTTACCCCTACGATGCAGAGAATATTTTTATAGGCTCCAACACAGGTTTAATTCATATTAACTTTAAAAAATACTTGGAAAATATACGAGCCTTGCGCGTGTCCCTATCCTCCATACGGGTATTTGGAAAAGAAGATACCACCCTTTTTGGCGGTTACTTTGTGAAAGACGCACATATTATCGATCATCAAGATGCAACAAATAAGGTGGTGCTAGATAGACATTGGAACTCCTTACGTTTTGAATTTTCATCCAATTTATTTGAGCAGCAGAACAATGTGGAATTTAGTTATCAGCTCAGTGGTTTTGAAGACGATTGGTCAAAATGGTCGGCTTTCAGTACGAAGGAATATACCAACCTGCCGGCAGGGAATTATGTTTTTCGCGTAAAGGCGCGTAATAATTTGGGCAATGAAAGTCAGGAGGTAACCTATACCTTCAGCATAAAGCCAGCATGGTACGAAACATTTTGGATTTATATCCTCTACCTATGTACTGCTCTGGGTGCGATACTGCTACTTGTTCGCTATCAGCGTAAAAAATATACTAAAGAGCAGCGTTACCTACGGTACCAGCACCAGCTGGAGATCGAGCATAATGAGAAGAAAATTGTGCAGCTCGAGAAAGAGAAGCTGGCAAATGAGGTCGATTTTAAAAATAAGGAGCTGGCAACAACATCTATGTATCTGGTACAGAAAAATAAACTGTTGGTAAAGATCAAAGAACGCTTATCGCCCCTGTTAAAGCAAGGGTTAACATCCGAACAGACCATGGAGATGAAGAAAGTAATGCGGCTACTCCAGGAGGCCGAAAACGGGGAGTCCGACTGGGAGCAGTTTGCGATACATTTTGATCAGATACACTCCGATTTTCTCGGTCGTCTGAAAGATAAACACCCCAGTCTTAGTGCTAACGACTTGAAAATATGCGCTTACCTCAAAATGAATCTATCGTCGAAGGAGATGGCGCAGCTCTTAAATATTACCATCCGCGCTGTCGAAGTAAGCCGTTATAGACTACGTAAGAAGTTACAGGTACCTTCTGCTGTAAGTTTATTTGATTACCTGATATTAGAAACAACAGGCAGCACAGAAGTGGATCGGTAACCGCTGGTTGGATAAGGTTTTGCAGCTGTAACAGGTACCGGTTTATAAGATAAAAAACCCTCAAAGACTATTTATGGTCTTTGAGGGAAAAGGTGCGTTTTTAGGGTTGTATGGATTAAGAACGACTTACCATCCCTGGTTTTGAACTAGGTTAGGGTTAATGGTGATATCATTTTCAGGTAAGCCCCAAACGAACTTAGGGTTGTTCGCTTCAACTTTCTTAGATGAAAATTCGCTACCGTCTCTAACAAGATCAAAAGATTGTGGTTCACGTCTTTCAAACCCCTCATTCCAGCGTTTTAAATCGTCTAAACGGAAGCCCTCAAAGGCGAGCTCCCGAAAGCGTTCGTCCTTAATTTCGTCAAATAATGCAGGTCCTGTTACAGACAGCTCCGTTAAACCTCTAGACACTCGTAACAGATTAAGGTATTTTTGTGCCGTAGCGGCATCACCTTTCTTATAAGCCGATTCTGCAGCAATAAGATATAACTCGGCAATACGAAATACCTTAGGTGTAACATAATTAGAGGATTTATCATTATTCAGTCCAGTCACGGTAGAACCTGCAAACTTATTGACAACAAATCCAGTTGTTCGCTTGCCAAGCATGGTAATTGTCGTTTCTAGAAAGAATACAGACTTTCTAAAGTCGTTATCCTGATATTTGTTAATGACCCATTTTGAAGGTAAGTAATTGGGTCTATAATCTCTATTTGCGGCGCTATAGCCATAAGTCGGTGAAATGGTATTTGGTAATTCTGAAGGTCTCGAGACTTTAGGTTGAAAGATCACCTCCTGGCCGCTATCTTCAATCCAAAGCTTGCGTAGTGCTTCCTGAGAATTTACTAAAGGGTACAAACCTTTGCTGATTACACCCTCAGCAGCTGCTAATGCACCGTTCCAGTCGCCACTATAAAATTTTACCCGCGCTTCCAATGCCGAAACCGCATCTATTGTAAACCTTGTAGACGCTAATTTGCCCGGAACAGCAGCTAGATTGGTCTTGGCAATGGCAAGGTCAGCAAGTATTTGTTTATAAACAGCTTCTAATGTTGCGCGCGGTGGTTTTGCCCTAAAGTCTGGGATTAAAATCAGAGGCACGGCTAAGTCGCTAGCAGCTGTACCAGGGTTATAAGCCTTAGAAAAGCGCAAGGCTAAGTTCAAATAATAGTAAGCCCTTGCAAAGTGAGCGTCACCAATAAATTGGTTCAATTGTTTCTGCTCGGCTTCATTTTTAATAGGAACTTTGGCAAAGCCCTCTAGCGCTGTATTGATATTGTTAATACCAGCGTAATACCCTCTATAAATATCCCTTAATTCGTAATTACCCGACAAGAAATCTGTCCAGCGATGTTCTGCACCAAGGCTGTTACCATAATCTATCGTGGCATTTAATTGATCAGCTTGGATATCGGTTACAAACGTGTAAATACCATATACCCGCCCTCTAAAGTAAGCGTAAAAGCCGTTGTCCCACGATCTAGCATCATTAATCGATTCAAAGCTATGCGACAGTTCAATACTATCCTCCGGAAATTTATCAATAGTACAAGCCTGTATTAGTGTTCCTAAAAATAGTGCACCTAATATATATTTTAGTTTATTCATTGTTATACATTAAAAAGTATTAAAATAATAGTTCTATGCCAAATACCGATTGCTTGGTATTAGGGTTACGTCCATAAGTAAGGTTAGAATCCACCTCCGGATCTGGGCCTGTATATTTTGTTGCTGTAAACAAATTCCTTCCTGTGTAGTACACCTTGGCACCCGTAAAAAACTTCTGTTTGGCGAGTAAATATTTAGGCAGGTTATATCCCACACTTAAGCCCTTCAGTCTTAAGAACGATGCATTTTCAAGAATACCTGTGTCAAATTGGTTCACCTGCCCATACTTAGGATATTTAGTAACATCACCTGGTTTTTTCCAATAATCCAAAATCTCTCTCATCTGGTTGTTGCCCGCAAATTGGTAAGGGTTAGCAAAGAAATATTTGTCATTATTTATTAAGTATTTTCCATTAGAGAATGTAAAATCAGCATTGACGAAAAAGCCTTTATAACCCGAAGAGAATCCAAAACCACCATTAAAAGGAGGGTATCTTTTTATGCCCGTACTCTGTTGTAAAGCTGTAGAGCTAAATTCCGACGTCACATTATTAGGATCCTTATTTGTTTTTGAAATATCCGACCCCGGCACGTACCATTGCATCAAGCCATTTTCAGGGTTAACACCCGCTTGAATCGGTGCGAAAAATTCTACAGGACGACCAACCACATAACTTACACTCGTGTTGGGTACAACCCAATAATTTTTATTATCGAAAAGTTCCGTTACCTTTTGGTTTACGACACCTAATTTAACGTAAGGCGTAAAATAATAATCCTTACCTTTTAATACATCCACGCTAAAATCAATGTTCACCCCCCTGTTTGTTAAGCCGCCAATGTTTTCTGTAATCTGGTTGTAACCAGTTGAATAGGGGTATGGAACCGACAACAGCATGTTTTTAGTAACGCGATAGAAATATTCTACATCCAAGTTTATGCGTTTAAAAAGGGTTGTCGATAAACCTACAGTAGTTTTATACTGCTTTTCCCAAGCTAAATAGGGGTTTCCAGGGCTTGATATGGCCCAAGCTGAAGCGTTATCATATATCGACGGACTAACGGTAGATAAGGATTCATAATTATCAATTGCCGAGTTTCCTTGTGTACCCGTGCTGGCTCTTAAATTAAGGTCATTGATCCAGGTGACGTCTTTAAAAAAATTCTCTTTAGTTACATTCCATTTTCCACCTATTGACCAGAAGTTTGCTTTCTTATTATTTTTTCCGAAACGTGAAGATTCATCCTGACGCAGTGTTGCATCGAAGAAATAGCGTGTGTCGTAGTTGTACGTAGCGCGCCCAAAGAAAGAGTTATAAGCATATGCATATTTGCTTTGCGAGACATTTCGATCTAAGGTAGTAGACGATAAAAGTATTAATTTATCAACCGTAAGGCCACCTCCAGATGCGCCAAAGTCTTTGTAGTTATAATCGCTATACTCATGACCGGCTAAGGCGACAAAATTATGTAAATTTTGAATATCCCACTTGTACTCAATGGTGTTTGTAATAGTCCTTGAAACACCGAGCTGGTAGGTTTCTGAGGTCGTACCTTTGCCTAAGTTAGGAATAAAAGAAGGAAGCCGGTTGCTGGTTATATTATAGTTAAAATAATCCATACCCGCTTGCGACCTTAAAGTTAAGCCTTGGAATGGCTGCACCTGAATAAAGGCATTCGGGTTAAATTGTTGGTTTTTCCCCTTTGAAGGCTGTTTGTCGGCAAGGTACCTAGGGTTATAGCGCCCTAAACCAGGAATGGTCTCGTCGTAATATTCTTCGCCATCCTCATTATAAGGGCTATAAAACGGAGGAGCAAACAAAGACAGTCCGCCGTTACTATTATTAGACCCCCATCCATTCGTCTCCCTGCGATCGTAGCCGCCACCTAAATTTAAGCCTACGGATATCCATTTATTAAGTTTAGAGTTAATATTGGCGCGTAAGGTTATACGGTCGAAGCCTGATCGAAACATGACGCCCTCTTGGTCCAGGTAACCCACAGAAAGATAATACTGTGTTTTTTCTGATCCACCCGAGATATTTAAATCAGCCTGTTTCATAGGCACATTCTTACGGTAGTAGAATTCATCCCATTTTGTGTCATGAGGAAACCGTTGACGGATTGAATCTGCCTGCGCTTGGGTTCTGTAACCAGTTTCGACCCAAAAGTTTAATAGCTCCGAACTATTCATAAAACTACGTGCAGGTTTTCGAGATGCTAAATCGTTCCAACCATACTGCACCCTTGTGGTGATAATAGCACGTTCACCTATACGACCTTTTTTTGTGGTAAAATAAATAACGCCATTTGCAGCGCGGGATCCATAAATAGAAGTAGAGGAAGCATCTTTTAATACAGTGATATTTTCAAAATCTTCCGGATTCATCGATACTATAGAGCCAATACCTACAGGAATACCATCTAACACCAATAAGGGTGTAGAGCTAGCCCCCAAGGAACCCACGCCATCTAAACGTATAGATTGCGTTGCAGAAGGTTCCCCGGAAGAGGTGAACACCTGTAAACCGGGTACTTTTCCGGATAAAGCTTCCAATGCATTGGCCGTAGGTTTACCCTTAATATCCTCACTGCCTACACGCACTGCCGAACCTACCGTTGTACCCAATGTACTTCCTGTTCCGTATCCAATAATGACCACTTCGTCTACGTTTGAGTTTAACGTATTCAGTGTAATGTTATAGGATAAATTTTCACCTATTGTCAATATTTTTTCTTCAAAGCCAATAGATCGGATAATTAATTTTCCTTCCGAGGGCGCTGAAATGGAATAGTAGCCATTTTTATCGCTTATTGTGGCTGTTTTTGAACCCTGTACGATTACCGTAGCATTCGCTACAGCTTCTCCTGTTGCAGAGATAATACGTCCTGTGATTTTTTTTTCTTGTGCAAAGGCCACTGATGTAACAATGGCACTGCCCACGAGAAAGGTGAGTAGTTTGTGTTTCATATAAGTTGTTTAGTTGTGTTAGTTTCTTTTTATTTTGGATCAGGACAAGCGTATTCACCCCCACATTTTTATGTAGTATTTAAACTTTTCTTTTGTAGAAGATTGGTTAAAGCATGGTTTGATGCCTTTTTAATTCCTTTTTTCCAGAACCGTAAACAAATGTAGAACATTATTTTTTAAATGCAAATAAAATCTATAGAATTAGTAGTAATTATTTTTTGTTGTTATTTTAACTAGAATGTAGGGGAGGTTTAACAGGGTTTATATGGCACTAGCGTTGCGAATTAATATACAACAGCATGGATAAGTGTTGCTGCATATGGTCATGTAGAGGTCATTGGGAATCTGAAGAATTAACGAATATGTTAATAGAGAATTATCTAAGTTTGGAACATTATCTCATGGCCACAAGGATAAAATATAGGAATCCACAAACAAAGTTACTGGAGCAGTGTTAATGGATAATTGAGTAAATAACAACTTTCTTATTAGTAAATAGTTCTTACGAATTTTTGCAGCATCTTTAAAATTTCTAAACATACAAAAGCTGCGAATCATTGATTTGTAGCTTATCTATGTTTCTGATAAGATTCATCGTAGCCGCATTGGGGAATATCTCCTTTGAGGTTTTAGTCTTCTTATCAGTTGGTTGTAAGTATTGTTTTTTCGAACACACCGAGTCCCAATATTCCTATAATTAACTTATCATGAAAAAATTTAAAAACCATAATGTGAATTCCTGATGATAGGAATATGCAAAAAAACAATGAGGTAAATAAAAGAACTAGCTTTTTTGATTTAATCTGTTTATTAATATAATGCATATTTCCTGAAAGATGTCTTTCGCATCATCATGATTTCCTACATAGTTTAAACAGGTCGCGTAAATCCGATTTTTAAAATCGTTTATTAACCCCGTTATAGTATCTTTTTTTCCATTTTAGGTTTAGAGGCTAAATCATATGCTTTATTACATAAAATGTAAACTTTTTCTTTATAGCCCGTATTAAGAATATACCCACGAGGTCAGCATATTCTCCTTCGTCTTTGGCACTGCTTTTTTACAAAAACAACCGGCAGCTCCAATAAATAACCCAACATAATAGCTGGAGCCATACTGCTAACCTCCACCGTTACGATTTTATTAATTGGTAAATGACCAAAACAACGTACAAACTTAACACCTATGGATTTCATTAAAATCGGATCCATCTGGTGGTTGATAAAGCTATCGACGTTTGATAATTCACCTGCAAAGCTTTTGCCACCCTTTAAGATACAGTCTTTTAATAATTTCATGTCAAAAAAAGATGAGCGCAAACATACGGGAGGTCTTACAAAATGATGGCTATTGTGTGGTCTTTTCTTCGTTGTCACCTGTTGAGAACTAGAGGATGTCGTGTCAATTTTTGAAACGAAATGCGCAATGAATTATTTTACATAGGGCACAAAACGAGTCTGTTAGCGACAATTAAGTCATGGGAGTAGGCTATTTTCTTGACTAATAAATAGGATGTAGACGCCGTTAATGCCCCAATAAGAAGGGTAGTTTAAAAAAATCATAAAAAGACTACTAATTCTGTAGTAATTGTAGTGATATGTTTTATATTTGCATTCGAATCGTTTATCCATTGGCGTTGGCAACGAATTAATCTAACAAAATACAGCTACTATGAAATCAGTAAGATCAACCCTAACCGCACCATTTTTAACACAAGGAATACGACCTATCTCCATGTCGTGTCGAATGCGCTGCTGCGCTTAAGTCTATCCTCCATGCTTAAGGAGCAATCAGCAATCGCTTAGCATGCTGCATTGCCAATCATGAAGCAAGTCAAGTACTTGCCCGTATTCATTTATTTAAAAATCATCCGCATGAAAAAATACACGGTATTTTTACAATACTTGGTGTTGCCTGTTTTTCTATGGAGCAGCACCCTTATTGCCCAAGCTCAAGTAAATGCAACGCCCGCAGAATTGCAGACAGGGGCCGCTGCCTTAAACCTAGAGCGAGACTATTACTTTCCGGCAAACAGCCGTTTTTCGGCTGCGGTTCCTACGCCTAGTCAATTTTTCAACCGTCAAATAGGACATAGCCACACGCGCTATGATCAAATATTAAACTATTTTAAAGCCCTCGAAAAGAGCTCTAACCGGGTAAAGCTGGACAGCTTGGGGTATACTTGGGAAGGTAGACCATTGATTGTGTTGAAGGTGTCCTCCCCAGAGAATATCAGCAAAGCAGAGCAAATTCGCCAGAAACATATTGAAACGATAAATAGGGCTAAAAATAACCAGTCGGCAGCTGCTAGCGATCAGCAGGCCTTGGTATTTCTAGGCTTTAGTGTACATGGTAATGAAAGCTCGGCTGCTGAAGCCTCTATCTTAACCGCTTACTATTTGGCGGCCTCGGAAGATCCTAAGGTGAAAGAAGAGCTGGATAAGGCGATTTTCTTCGTTGATCCTGTGCGTAATCCCGACGGTTATGATCGCTACATCACATGGGTAAATGCTAATAGCGCTTTTCCGCCCAATGGTAGTGCGCTAGACCGCGAGCATAATGAGGTCTGGCCCGGTGGACGAACAAACCATTATTGGTTTGATTTGAACCGTGACTGGGTCAATCAAGTACATCCAGAAAGTAAAGCTCGCGTGCGCTATTTTCAGTCCTGGCTTCCTCACTTCCAAGGTGATTTTCACGAGATGGGCGCTGCCTCTTCCTTCTTCTTTGAGCCGACGAAGCCTGGAGCACAAGAGTCGCCTTTGGTGCCGAAGAGTACCTTTCAACTTAATGAGCTTTTCGCGACATACTATGCGCAAGCGTTGAATGATATTGGTTCCTTTTATTTCACCAAAGAACAGTTCGATAACATTAACCCAACATACGGATCAACCTACCCTGACCATGTGGGAAGCTTGGGCATTCTCTTTGAACAAGCAAGCCCGCGTGGCTTATTTCAAACCACCAGCAATGGCGATTTAACCTATCCTTTAGCTATTCGTAACCATTTTAGAATTGCCTTAGCCAGCATCACCGCTTCGGTAGATCACCGTGAAAAATTGCAAGAAAATCAGTTGAAGTTCTTCCGCTCGGCTTTTGACTTAGCGGCTAAAGATCCGGTAAAAGGATATGTCGTCGACTTAAAGTATAGAGATCGCACCGCAGTGCATTTTAAAGAGTTACTTAATCAGCATCAAATTCAGTATGCCGAAAATACACGTGACCGTAAGGTAGATGGGAAAGATTTTGAGAAAGGGTCATCCATTATTATCCCGACAGCGCAAGCCAACTACCGCTTGGTGAAGGTGATCTTTGACGAAACGAAAGAATATGTAGACAGCGTTTTTTACGATGGCTCTGGTAACTCTATCGCGTACCTCTATGGTTTTCCTTATGCTGGTATTAAGCAAGACTTGGATAAAGGAGAAAGCAATCAGCCGTCGGCGGCTCATGCTATCGTTCCTGTGGTAAGTAAAAGTAACTATGCTTATCTCGTGGACTGGCGTCAAGAGGGAGCTCCTTGGTTTTTGTCGCAATTGCTTCAAAAAGGCATTATCGTTAAATCATCCAGCAGTCCGTTTGAGGTTATTGATCAGGGGAAACCTGTAGCCTTTGATTATGGAACGCTGCTGATTCCGGTGAGTGGACAGTCAATTTCTGCGGATGCTCTATTCGCCGTTTTGCAAGACCTTAACAAGCGTGGTGCTATCGCCATCACATCGGCGACGACGGGTTATAGCAGCAAAGGTATAGACCTTGGTAGCAGTGGCTTTAAAGCATTAAAACCACAAAATGCGTTGTTGTTGACAGGAAGTGGTGTGAGTGCCTATGAAGCAGGTGAGGTGTGGTATGCATTCGAGCGTCAGCTGGAGCAATCGTTGCTACGTGTCAATGTCGATCAGTTTAATCGTGTCAATCTTGATGATTATCAGGTGTTGGTATTGGTGAGTGGCGAATATTCAGCTTTGGCGAAGCCTGCTGTAGATCGTATTCAAGCATGGGTGCGCAAAGGAGGAACTTTAATCGCTGTAGGGCGTACAGGAGAGTGGCTTGCCGATCAAAAGATAGCGTCATTCAAGTTCCAAAGTACACGCGCAGATCGTGGTGAAGCAAAGGATGCAAAAGAAGGTAAAGAAACGAAGTTGAAAGCTCGTTACGAATATGCTTCTGCGCAAGGAAGGGAAGGTACCAAACGTATCGGAGGCACCTATTTCAATACCGAAATTGACCGTACGCACCCCATAGGATATGGTTTCACACAAAAAAATAAACCCGTTTACCGCAGTCACAACCTCTTTGTAGAGCTCGGCGACCAACCCTACAATAATGTAGCGGTCTATACCAAAGCCCCTTTGTTAAACGGCTATGCGTCGACAGAAAATCAAAAAAAATTAGAAGGTACGGCTAGTATTTTGGTGGAAAGTAATGGTGGGGGTAGCATTGTCTACTTCGTTGAAGATCCTTTATTCCGAGGTATTTCCTTCGGTAATGCGCGCAGTTTCTTTAATGCGGTTTTTTTAGGTCAAACGATTCAATCCGGCGGAAGACGATAAATTAAAATTTAGTTGTAAACAGTTATAAGTAAGTATAATATGAAAAACAAACAAGCTTTATTCGCTGCCTTGATGCTACTATTGGTGGTACAGGTATCGGCACAAAATGTAGCTCCTTTACGCTTAAAAGGAACGGTAACTGGCGTGAAAGATGGTACAATTTACCTGCAACAATATGATAATAAAATATTCAAAACCGTAGACTCCACGGTCGTGAAAAATGGTCACTTTAGCTTTGCGACAAAGGTGCAGCTGCCTGAGCTGTATGGACTTAAATTGCCTGGTGATAGCTACCCGGTACAAGTATTCTTAGAGGATGCGCCGATAGAAGTGGCTATCCAATGGGGTGAAAAAGCTGGACGCGCAGAAGTTAAAGGGTCAAAGGCACAAGCCTACTTTGAAAGCGCTAGCAAGGAGCAGCGTAAACAAACGGCGAAAGAGTTTATCGAGACAGATCCTAAATCTATCGTGGCTGCTTACACCTTGTTCCGTAATTATTCGTACAACTTATCCCCAGATGAGTTGGAAGCACACATCAAGTTGTTAGATCCTTCCTTACAACAAACACAGTATGTGAACATTTTGAAAGATTTGATTCAAAAGCAAAGAGCTGTATTGCCTGGTAAGAAGGCGTTGGACTTCGTGTCTAAAGACCCGAATGGAAATACCGTTCGTTTCAGTGAACATTTAGGCAAAGGCTATGTGTTATTGGATTTCTGGGCCGCTTGGTGTGGACCATGTCGCCGAGAAAACCCGAATGTCGTAGCAGCTTTTCATAAGTATAAAAACAAAGGTTTTACCGTGTTTGGTGTCTCCTTAGATAAAGATAAAGCAAGCTGGGTGAAAGCGATTAAAGATGATGGCCTAGATTGGGCGCAAGTGTCTGACTTAGCTTTCTGGGATACGGAAGCAGCTGCACTTTATGGTGTCCGTTTTATTCCGAGCAACTTGTTGATTGATGAGGATGGCGTTATTGTGGCTCGCAATATTAAAGGAGAGGAGCTACAAGAGAAACTAAAAGAAATATATGGCGAATAAGCGTGCTTCTAGTACTGCTTATGCCTTACATACATCAAAAATAGTAAAGACGATGAAAAAAACAAGTTTGTTTTACTTTCTGCTGCTGCTCTCGGGAGGCGTAGTGATTACACCAACCTATGCGCAAGAGCAAACGAAGCCTATCATAAATGCGGTGCTCAGTGGGGTGGTGCAGGACGCCGCAACAGGGCGTCCTATTTCGGGAGCAACCTTAAACTTGAAAGATGTAACCCATCAGGTGACCACCGATAAGTTCGGTAAATTTCAATTTGTAACCGGACAAAAGTTACCTTTCACGGTGACCATTTCCTACGTAGGCTATGAAAGTAAGACCTTAGCCATTAATAATTCGCCCGTTGTGATTCAACTGGAGCCGATAGAAAATGCACTCGAAGAGACCGTGGTCGTAGGCTATACCACGGCTAAAAAATCCAGCTATACCGGTTCGGTATCTACCGTAAGTGGTAAAGAACTCGATAATTTGCAGATAACCACTCTTGGCAAAGCCTTACAAGGAACGGTGCCCGGTTTACAGTCTATTGCCTCGGCAGGACAGCCCGGCAGCGATGCAGATCTTTTTGTGCGTGGAGTGGGCTCTGTGAATGCTTCCACAGCGCCATTGTATGTGGTCGATGGTATTCCGGGGGCTAATCCGAATAATTTGAATCCGAAGGATATCCTTTCCATTTCGGTTTTAAAAGATGCGACGGCAAGTGCATTATATGGCTCGCGTGGTGCCAACGGCGTTATTGTCGTGACCACCAAATCGGGAGAGCTTAATAGTAAAACTTCCGTGAACTTCTCGGCCAATTATGGCTTTACGGGCCGCGCCGTGAAGGATTATGCGTACCTCTCTCAGCAAGAATACTATGAGTTGCAATGGGAGGCTATCCGTAATACCCAGGTCGACCAAGGTAAATCGGCCGCGGTGGCGGCACAGTATGCAACAGATTACCTCGTGGATGGTGCGCTGAAAGTAAATGTTTTTGGTCCAAACTTCCCGAAGCCTGTCGGTTTAGATGGAAAGTTGGTGGCTGGCGCAACACCACTATGGAATGACGACTGGGGGAAAGCAATTTCTCGTACTGGCGTGCGTCAGCAATACGACCTAAGTTTAAGTGGCGGTAGCGCCAATACGCGTTACTTTATCTCTGGCGGCTACCTCAATGAGCAAGGTTGGATACGTACGGCTGATTTCAATCGCTATAACTTCCGTACCAATGTGCAGTCAAAGGTGAATTCGTGGTTTGAAGCCGGTGGAAACATCGCTTTATCATCGGGCTTCCAGCGTTCGCCTACGCAAAGCGATAGCAATACAGGCAACTTTGCCAACTTCCAGCGTTTAGTATCCGATTTATATCCTGTTTACCAGCGCAACCCCGATGGAACATTAATCTTAGATGAGCAAGGCAATAAAATATGGGACTACGGATTATGGCGCCCAACGACAGCGGCTAGCGGTTCCAATATTTTGGGAAGTGCCGAGAATGCGATCTCGGGCACCAACAATGAATCTGTCCTGTTGGGAACAAATATCAAAATTTCATTCTCCGATAAGTTATCATTACGAACAACGGCTAATGTAGATTACCGGACGACAAGCGGACATAGCTATTCGCACTCTTACTACAGTACAGGGGTCTTGACCGAAGGTGCTGGATCTGCCAGCCGTAGCTCCAGTCGTGCATTGAACTATACCGTAAACAGTTTTTTAAACTATGACGCTACTTTTGGCAGTCAGCATCATATTTCTGCGTTAGCAGGACCAGAGGTGTATGTTCAAGGAGGTTCATCCCTTTCGGGGAGCCGCACTGGATTTCAGGTGTTAGGCAAAACTGAACCTTCGGCAGGAACGGTTAGCGGTGTCTTCAATGGTACGTCGTCCGACTATAAGCTTTCCAGCTGGTTGGGACAGGTGAACTACGATTATCTCGATCGTTATCACTTTTCTACAAGTTACCGTAGGGATGGTTCCTCACGTTTCAGTAAGCAGTCGCGTTGGGGTAACTTTTGGTCGGTAGGTGCTGCCTGGAATATTAAGAAAGAGTCTTTCTTGCGTGATATGAGCACCATTAACAACTTGAACCTACGCGCCAGTTATGGAGCACAAGGAAATGATAGAGTAGGGAATTACGCCTACGGCGGATTCTATTCGATCTACAACAGTTTAGACCAGCTAGGGCTACTGCCGTCGGATTTGCCAACACCAGAACTAAAATGGGAAACCAACTTAAACTTAAATATTGGAGCAGATATCGCCTTGTTTAATAACCGATTGATTGCGCAGATTGATGTGTATGACCGTCAGTCTAAAGATTTACTTTTCCAAAAGCCCCTTTCTCCCTCAACGGGATATAGTGGTATTGACGCTAATATTGGATCCTTGAGTAACCGCGGTATTGATGGGCAGATAACGGCTGTGCCGATTCGTAACAAAGACTTTAGATGGTCATTAACGGCAAACTTTGGCCATTACAGAAATAAAATAACCAAGCTCCCGCAGAAAGAGATCCTGACAGGGTCTATTGGGCAGTATGGTAATACCAAAAAGATGGTAGAAGGAGGTTCTATCTACGACTTCTTTATCAAAGAATGGGCAGGTGTAGATCCAGAATCGGGAAAAGCAACCTGGTTTAAAGATGTGCGTGATGCACAAGGTAATGTCACCGGGCGTACCACCACCAGTAATCAGAATGACGCTTCGTTGTATTTTGAAGGGAGTTCACTACCTGATTTATATGGCGGGATCAGCAACAACTTTAGCTACAAAGGCTTTGATCTTTCTTTCTTGTTCTCGTATAGCCTAGGCGGTAAAATATTTGATGGCGACCAGCCTATGATTATGCATGTGGGGTCGGCACCAGGTAGAAGCTGGTCGAAGGAAGCTTTAAATCGATGGACTCCCGAAAATAGAGATACCGATTTTCCGCGCCTGTCTTATGTGACAGACTCTTGGAATACGATACCGTCGACACGTTTCTTGCGTAGTGCAAGCTATGGACGTTTGAAGAACCTCAGTGTCAGCTACACCATTCCACGCAATTTGGTGTCTAAATGGTCTTTGTCGGATGTGCGCATCCGCTTCGTGGGCGAAAATTTGCTGACTTTCTATGGTACACAGGGTTTGGATCCAGAGCAGACGGTGAGTGGTGTTACTTACTACCGCTATCCAGCACAGAAATCCTATGCCTTGGTTCTTAATGTTTCTTTCTAATCCTGTTAATGTGTTTCAATCATGAAATTAAAATTTAAATATATAGCAGCTTTCTTACCCCTACTGGCGTTTTCGTCGTGTAAAGATAGCTTCTTTGATACCGCGCCAGCGACGCAGATTACTACACCTGAGGTGTTCTCTTCAGAGAGTAATATCGATGCTTTTATCAACGGGTCAATACGCTTCCTGATGGAGAACAGCACCTCGCAAGATAACCCTGGACTGCCGACCATCTTTTTGACACATGAAGTGATGGGAGAGGATGCTATTGCACGCGACGGTCGTTACGGCTTTAGGGACTCCTATCCCTATAAAGATCCCTTTGACAATGGTACGCGCCGTGCCCTCTTCTTTTGGACCTTGCAGTACAAGTCTATCGACCATGCAAACAACCTTATTGCCAATATTAAAATTGATGATAGCAGCAAGGAGAGTTTAAAGCATCTCAAAGGGCAAGCTTATGCCTTGCGTGGGGTGAACTATCTCAACTTAGTACGTCAATATCAGTTTACCTATGTGAAAGACCCGAATGCAAAGGCGCTGCCAATTTATACCGATCCGACTACGCCTACGACGGAGCCTAAGCCTCTTTCTACCGTGAAACAGGTATATGACCAGATTATTGCCGACCTTAAGGAGGCCGAAAGGCTATTGCCAGGCTTTAAACGTAAAGTGAAAAATAGATTAGATCTCAACGTGGTGTATGGTTTATTGGCTAGAACCTACTTAACGCAGGAAAATTGGGAGCAAGCGCGTGACTATGCGAACAAAGCGCGCGTGGGGTACCCCTTGATGTCGGCTACGCAATATACCGAAGGCTTTAATGATGTCGGCAATCCGGAATGGATTTGGGGACATCCGCAGACACAAACACAAAACCTAGGTGGCGCTTCTTTCTTGGCTTATATCGAGACTACGCCCTACGCGACAGATGCTAAGGGTGTCAATTTATACTTCGGATACAACAGCATAATTCCTGATCCTAACTTTATCACGTTGTTCGCCAACGGGGATGTGCGTAAGTCTTTGTTTGATATCGCTAAGCAACCTGCAGAAGCGATTTATAGATCCTACCGTTACCGTAAGTTTAGAAATAAACACCCCAATCGCGATGGCCATATCGTGTTGATGCGTGCCTCCGAGCAATTGCTTATTGAAGCAGAAAGTAAAGCGCGCTTGGACGATGTGAAGGGCGCTATTGACTTGTTGAATGAGTTAAGACGTAAACGTAATGTGCCTGATTTAGTAGCTACAGACTTCGATAAATTGAAAGCAGTACAAGAAATCTTGTTGGAACGCCGTAAAGAACTATGGGGTGAAGGTTTCCGTTTGTATGATATCTTACGTACACAAACAGCGCCTGTTCGTCGTGAAACAAATGAAACGTTTGTCGATGATGCCGGAAAAACGGTATCGGTGATGGGGCATTATATTTTGAAGTTTCCTGATGGAACAAACATAACTCCGAATAGTAAATATTTTTTATTCCCTATTCCCCTAAACGAACTGAATAACAATCCTAACCTCTAAAAAGGTATAGTAGTTCTCCTGACCGCGGAAGAACTATTTATCGTTTTTTGTTTATGCCGTTGTATCCGGAAGGGTATGGCGGCTATCTTTTTAAGGATATAATACGTATTGCTGACGCATCTCTTTGTACTTCTTTAAACCTGGTTGCCAACTTTTACGAATATCTTCCGCCGTTAAGCCAGCTACAATTTGCGCCTCTAACGTGGTGCCTCCAGCCAATTTCTCAAAAGCGACAATCTCTTTACTCCGCTTCTTGTCAAAGAAAATTTCCTTTTTAGGATACGTGTTGTATGTTTCGATAAGCCAAGAGAGGTCGACTTTTTTCTCCGCTCTTAGCTTTTGCAAATCCACCTTTCTAAGGTCAAGCCCATAGCAAACTTGATCTTTGTAAATCGGTTTTCCACTCATCTCTTTAATGCTGAATGGCGTGAAGGAGAAGCTGTACATACCTTTCAGTGCAGGGCTGCCGATGACCGTAAATGGATATTGCGTACCTCGGCCTTCATTTAAAATAGTTCCTTCAAATAGACAGGTGGAAGGATATAACAAAATGGCCTGTTGGTTATTGATATTTGGCGACATCTTTACGGGGGGTAAGTAAGGCATTTCATGGGTGTAATATAGCATCTTAATCACCTTTTTTTTACACTGAACGCCATTTGCTAGCCAACCTTCACCATTAATCATTTGTGCATATTCACCTACCGTCATACCACGGGTGATGGGAACAGGATGCATGCCGATGTCTGCTTGGTAATTCGTATCCAAGATGGGACCGTCAACAAACTAGCCGTTAGGATTTGGTCGGTCTAGAATGAGGAGTTCTTTGTCTTGTTCGGCACAGGCTTCCATGACACGGTGCATCGTCGCGATATAGGTAAAATATCGAACGCCAATATCTTGTATGTCGTAGATGAGTAGGTCTACATCTACGAGCATCTCTTTGGTCGGCTTTTTGGTCTTTCCATATAATGAAACGATTTTTACGCCTGTCTTTGGATCTGTATCATGGGAAACCTAAACGCCAGCACCTACATCAGCACGAAAGCCGTGCTCTGGGCCAAACACTTTGACAATATTAACGCCTAGCGAAATAAGGCTGTCCACTGTGCATACTTTCCCAATTTTGGAAGAATTGTTGACCAGCATCCCGACACGCTTCCCTTGCAGGTAACCCACATAAGCAGCAGTCTGCTCTGCGCCTGTGCGAAACTGGGCAACAGCTGAGTGCGCAAGAAAAAACCAGGCCTAAACAATGAAAATAAATTTCATCTCTTTCATAATTATTCTTTTAAAATGCATCAATACCTGTCGTGATGTAATGGTTTATGAGGCAGGCTAACGTCATTTTTACCTAAGCCACAAGCAAAAGATATACTTGGTTATTTATATGCAGTAATTTTACTGTTTAAAATTAAATACGTAAGAAGGTGCATTTTTATAAACGCATAAAAAAGAAGTTAGCTCTTTGCTACTGGTGGTGATCTACTTTGTTATGCTTTTTTGAGCGCTGAAAAATCGACAAAAATTGGTTTTGAATTTGTTGTGCGTATGTTTACGGCATAATATTTTTTTACTAGCTAGAAGTACTAAAGCTGTGCTAACATTGACTTTTCTTGCATATTATTAGGTACGTTTATTACTCTTTGTTGCACAGGATGCCCTTTTTGATGGCGTTACCCAAGCAAATTACATACGAAGTATATCCAATAAGCAGAGTAGGAAGAAATAGGTTTAATAAAAAAGGGCCTTTGTTTTCCAGCGTCGATTAAGGCGTGCACGTAATCTTTGCAAAGAAAACAAAAGGCCACTATATAATGGAGGGTTAGTCTTGTTTTTTGGTGAAGTCTATGCTATAAAGACGGTTTCCAACCGTTATCTCTAGCGGTGCCCAGCTCACCATATTTTCCTTTTTCACCTGCTGCCTCCTTACCACCGAAGCTGTAAGCCGGTTCGCCGATAAGCTCTAGTTGAACTTGTGGAATTGGAAACTGCGTTGGGGTGCCTCCCTGTAGTAAGTCATTACGACGCATAAAGGTGAAAGGAACAAAAGTACCACCAGCGCCATCAATCTCGATCGCATACTCATAGTGAAGCGCATCGCGCAGCACAGCAGCAGAGGCCGCGATATCCGGCAAGCCCCCTTTAAGTTTACGTGCTGCGGTAGGGTTGTTTAGTTCAGCTGCGGCACCCTGATAGTCTTTCAGCCAGTATTTCGCCTCGGCACGTAGTAAACGTGTCTCCTCGGCTAAGAAATACGGATTTATAGCTCCAGCGACGTTCAGTGTCGATTGCTTCGGATACATCCAGCGAGAGCGTAGGTAGTTGCTAAACAGACCTCTGCCGCGGGCCTCAAGTAAAATTCCGAAGTTGCTGGTATAGGTAAAATACTCGTAAAAACGTTTATCATCCGATGCAATCGGCGCTAAGATCACCGAGTTGTCCAGCGGATAGATGTTCGGCGTTTTTTTTGTTTTGTCGGCCAGATACGCAATTTTTATATCTACCGGCACATAGGATGCTGTACCATAGGGTCTTTCTAAAACATCCACCAAGGCATTGTAGTAGCCACCCACGGTGGTGGTGATGGTGTAGTCTTTGGTGAATCCCTTGTTGGCATAGTCGAGTACTTTTATCCAATGCTGCTCGCCTAAAGCTGCTGCTTCTGCTTGCTCGCGCGCTACCGACGACAGGATGCGCGCCGATAATGAATTGATTATTAGGACAAAGTCGGCTTTTGAAATGGTAACCCCTTTCAGAAAGTCAAAATTCAGATTCGGCGACGCCTCGATGAGCTGTAAAGTTTTGTCCAGATGTTTGATCCCGTTTGCGATCAGGTCCTTGTAGGAATGTGGAAACTCCCGCAATTTCAGGTTGGCATCATCGACAATAATGCCGCGGTCAAAGATAACGCCTAGATAACCCTGGGAGACGCCTTTCGCGTAGTAAGCGCCTATTAAACAGTCCTGCGTACGGTCGGCTCCTTTATCATCGTAGATGGTTATTTTTTGATTTTCAATCATATCAATCACCTTGGTCGCATCTAAGTTTGATTGATAGAAGTTTGCGTAGATCTCCCGCACGGCAGCATACCCCCGGTAGGCCGCATTGTTGTTTAGGCGAATACGTGGTTCATTGGCAAAATCCCACCACGATTGACTACCATTGGTGTTTGTCGATTGATCTGCCCATAGGCTGAAGTGCGAACCTCCGGCATTGCTGGTCGTGGTGTTGAAAGCCGTTTGTATGCTACTCGTCGTGAGAACATAGCCTAAGCTTTTTATTTTATCTATGGCAGCTTCATTGGTTAAGGTCGACGGGTCGTCAAAACCTATAGACTCACAACTCGTAAGTGATGCCGCAATTGCTATACTCAAAAATATCTTTTTCATAGTCATGTGCTTAAACGCTTTACGTTAAAAATTAAAGGTTAATTTACCCGAAATAATTCTGTAGGTAGGGTAGTTAAAACCGTCCTGTCCGATGCCATCGACGTTTGTGCCTTCAAACTTTGTCCAGATAAACAGGTTGCGGCCGATAAGGGATAGATTCGCGTTTTTCAAAATTTTGCCTAAGCCTAGCTTTTGTGTCGGTAGCTTGTAGGATAACGACAATTCGCGAAGTGCTAGATAGGTCGTTTTCTCAATCCAGTAATCTGTCACTTGCGAGGCGTTGAATACTTGGGTCGTGAAGTTTAGTGGTTTTCCGGCTGCTGCCGTAGCATCGGAGAAAGCCGAGCGGTATACATAAGTTAAGTACTGTGCGGTTTCATTAAATTTCTGTCCCCCTTGTTGCCAGTCTAACACCGTATATAAAGAGAAAGGTCCGTAGCTGATGGTGTTGCTAAAGCCGACAAGGAAATCCGGATTTGCATCGCCTAAGATTTTAGCATTACCCGTTGCCGCGTTTACATAAAATACAGGCGCTTCGTTGGCTTTTCCTAAAGCTGCTTTCTCTACAACCACACCAAATTCGTTAACCACATAGTCGTCGATACGTTTCGTACCATCGCCAGCATTCGTCACAAAACCCTGTGCATTGGTTTGCAGTTGGCCAAGGTCGGAGTGTATGCTATAGCCATAGATTGCAGTGGTGCTTGCGCCCACAGCCTTTCTATAGCCGTTGGATGTAAATTCAGGAACATCGCCCAAGGAGGTTATGCGGCTGCGCACTCTACTGAAGGTAAGGCCTGACGTCCAGGAGAATTTCTGCTGCTCGATTATTTTTCCATTTACTTCCAGCTCTAAGGAGTTCGACTTCACGGCACCTAGGTTGTCATAAATATTTGCAGACCCTGAAATAGGAGTGAAGGCAGGAACGGATATAAAATCGTTGGTACTATTCGAAAACGCATAGTTAAATTGCACGTTCAATCGTTTGAAAAGTACCGCATCAAAACCAAGCTCCGTTTCTGCCGTTATGGCTCTTTTCAGGTTGGTGTTGTCGTTTTGCGTATAGCTCACGCCTCCGGTATTGGAGATACGCACGCGGCTATCTTTTGCGCCGAATGGCGGAAGACTTCCTGCCTTACCATAAGCTACACGTAGCTTAAATTCCGTAACTGGGTTTAGGTTGAGGTCTTCTGTCAGGCGGTAGGCTGCTGATATACGCGGAAAGAAAGCCGTTCCTACATCGCGCCCAAAGCGCGAACTTTGATCCAAGCGTCCCAAGGCGTCGATAAACACCTTATCGGCCCATGCTATCTTCGCATTTAAGAAATAGCCATGGTTAACGGTTTTTTCCCATGATGATGAGATATTACGGGTGCTAGGCTCGGTTACGCTTAGGTTTTTTACAGGTGCCGTTAGGTTTCTTCCCGAAGCGTTAAAGCCGTTTGCCGACGAAAATTCATAGACATATTTCGCCGTCAAGCCCCAGTCTACCTTTCCAGTTTTGCGGTTGTAGTTCACCTGGAATTGACCATTTTTACTATTTGATTTTAAGGTCGTCAAGGCGTAGTTGCCGTTGTTGAGCTCTATATCTGGAACAATTGTCTGGTAACCTTTGGGGTAGTATTCTTCGGTGTTATATTGTTTTGTCTGTAGGGATAAGGATCCTTCAGCACTTAAGTGGTCGGTGATGACATATTTAAGTTTACCACCCAATAATAGGTTCTCTGTTTGGTAGGCATACTCTTCATTACTTAAACGATAAAACGGATTGGTCCACTGCTGTCCCGATAAGTTACTTCCTTTTGGAAGATAGCTGTATTTACCCGACGCATCTTTCTCGCTCAAATCAATAAAGGGTTCTACGAGGAGGGTAGAGTACAATAATCCCTCGGAACGGCTTGATACCGCTTTTGAAGGGGTATTAAAATAGCCGTATTGTGTGTTGATGTCGACGGTAATCTTTGGTGTTACTTTATACCCCAAATTAAAGAGTATATTTTGCCTTTTGTCGGCCGCAACGACTGGTGAAACACCCCCTTTATTTTGATTTTGGGCCGAGAGGTAAATGTTATACTTTTCGCCACTCGCACCTACAGCGACCGAATTGGTATAGTAGCTTGTTCTACCTAGCAAGTTTTTGGTATTATCGACATAGTCTTTGTAGGGATGTAGATTGACAGAGTAGCCATTCTCTTTGTAATCAATAACGCGCGCACCATTAACCAATAAGAATGATCCGTCGGGATTTACTTTAAAGTGGTGATTATAAGATAATGGCGGCAACAATAGCAAACTGGAATAGCCCAGTTCATTGTCTACATTAATATTCAGTTTACCATCTTTCTTTCCATTTTTTGTTAGCACTTGGATAACACCACCTTCTCCGCGTGTTCCGTAAAGAGCCGACGCAGCAGCCCCTTTTACGACCTCAATGGTTTCGATGTCATTAGGGTTAAGATCCGAAAGACGAAGGGAGGTTACAAAACCATCGATAACAATAAGGGGTTCAATTTCGCCAGTTACAGATTTTGAACCGCGTAGGTAAACGGAGGCTCCAGCATTTCCGCCGGCCTGATTAACGCGCAAGCCCGCTACTTTGCCACGTAAGCTGGTCGAAGCGTCCAAAGAGGGCACCGTACCAATAAGCTCATTGTCTATTTTTGTTAAAGCAAAAGATAGCTTCTTGCGGCTTGTTCCTTGTGCAACACCCGTCACGACAACTTGGTCGAGCTCCTTGGAAAGAGGCGTTAATTCGATGGTGATGGGGCTGGTTTCAACAACTAAAGCCAGTGATTGGTAGCTTAGGTGGCTTATACGAACTTTAAAAGGTAGTTTTTGTCCGGTAACAAACTGGAATCGTCCTTCACCATCTGTTTTCACACTATGGGTAACTGCATCCAGCTGAATCGTTACGTCTTCAATAGGTTCTTTCGTGATTGCATCTATTATTTTTCCTGCTAAAGAAGCATTAACAATGGGTTTTACCTGTGCAAAAGTTGCTGTCGTTAAGACCAAAAAATAAAGCAATAGCAAGCTGATAGAATACACATGTACTCTAGTATTTTTCATAAAGAATGTATTAATAGTTAAAAATTAAACAACAAGTGCCAACGCCAATTGATTACTTGTAAGTACATTAAAAAATGGATGTTCTGTAGTTTGATACACTACAGTAGCGACTAGTAACACATTCGCATGGATGCGAAGCAAAGGTGGGTTTGTGTGAAACCAAAGAATTCAAGGGATAGGCATTCTGCGTGTAGTGGTTTTGGTAGATTTTGTTCCATTCTAGATAATATATTATGGTTTGCTAAATAATGAAAACTTACTGTTTATCAGTTGACTAAGTTTTCGTTTTCCATCAAGTCATTTATGAAATGATGAAGCAAATATAGTTATTAAATACAATATCTATCTATTTAATAGATTATTTTTTAAGAAAAGTATAATACGACTTAATTCGTGGCAACCTGTGTGTTAAGGTTGAACGTATAAGGATTGCTTATTTTTAGGGATGGGACACGATTTTGTACCTTTCTACCAATAAAGGTGTAAATCGTCAGCAAAAAGTGGACAGCTAATCTATAAATCTTAAGGAGGGTTTTTAATTAAAAATATTAAATTTAATTATGGAAACTCCCAAGAAAAAGAGAACAAGTGAAAATCAATTCAATTAACCTGAGAAGGCAATTGTATAATCAACAAAAATTACTAAATTTATAACAACAATCTCTCCTTAATGAGATAGACCTAAGTGTCCAAATTAGTTTGATGACGTACATACCGGACTAGGACTATATTGTTAAACTAGTACTACGGTTCCACAGTTGTACTAGTTTAATGACAATAAGACTAAATTTTATATAAATTATTTATATACAAGTTTAATTTCTTGATACATATGTATTAATTTGATCATAATATAATTATTACACTATGAGATATTTTATATTTTCACTACAGTTATTTTTATGTATAAATTTTGTACATTCACAAACTAGCCAAAATTTGTATAAAATATTATATGATATAAAATATCTAGTCGATACAAACAAATCTGAGGTATTAAATGAACAAGGTGTACTTTTCGTTGAAAAAAATAAGTCTTATTTTTTAACAAAGACAGCGGACCAAAGGGACTCTATTTTTCATTTTAACAATAGGCCAATTGATTATCATGCTAATATAAAATCTAAGGTATTACGCGTTGTTAAAAATCATGATAATAGAAGTATTTTTCATTATGTTCAATTTCTTCCTGGTCCAATGTTTAATACAACTGAGGAAATGGATAGTTTGAATTGGAATATTTTGACTGATACGATGACTATTTATAACTATAAATGTCAAAAGGCATCTTTAGAATACAGAGGTAATACTTGGTGGGCTTGGTTTGCACTTGATTTACCGATTGCAGATGGTCCTTATAAGTTTTGTGGTTTGCCTGGATTAATTATAAAAATGGAGAATCTCAAGGGAAATTGGAGTTTTGATTTATCAAGTATTAGTATAGAAAAAAACCGATTTTTGAATTTGTCTTTTTTGGAAAAGTCAAAACAAGTTTCTTACCAAGAGCTTTTAAAGGAAAGTGATTCTTGGAAATATAATCGCATAGAACGAGTAGAAGCCACTGGCATGATTAAATATGAACCGAATGAAAGACTCAATTTTATAAAACTAAACTTAGAGCGAATAAAAAAAGAGAATAATGATATAGAAGTTGGTTTAATGCATTATTAATGAATTGGTTTGGCTAGCAAGCTTTTTTTTAATATGAACTTCTGTTGGTGTTGTAAAGCCCTTCTATATATTCAAATACAAATAAGTAAGCTTGCTCTCTAGTCTGATATGTGTTAAAACGAAATAATGCGATTGAACTTTAATTATCTATGAGAAATCAGTTACTTATTTTATTCTTCAGTACTTTCTTATTTCAAGAGGTTTATTCTCAAACTACGATTTCTGGGAAGGTAGTCGATGATGATCATAAACCTATACCTAATGTTTCGGTTTCTTATAAAAAGGTTGGTGGAGCAGCAATGCTGGGATTCGGGCGTTCGGATAATAATGGATTATACAGTTTTTTGATTAAAATTACCGATGTAGATAGTGTTCAGCTTGATTTTCAACATATGAACTATGCGAAAAAATCGGTAGTAGTGGCTAATAGAACAGCTAATTATTCTTATCAACCCAGGCATCAAGCTCGTGAAATAGAAGAAGTAAAGGTAGGTAATTTACCAATCTATAAGCGCAAGGATACGATCAATTATGCACTGGAACCCGAAGCTCTATAGTACACCAAAATTTTTTTTTCTAAAAAAGAAGCCATTTTGTTTTTGATCCACTCATCCAACTCATCGGAAGAACTATAGTCCAATAAAACAAATTCAACATGACCTGGAAGGTAATTATTCTTTATGTTCGTTTGGAGAGTCTCTTTCAGATGATAAAGACGGTTCATACATGTCGTACAAAATGAGATTTTCATTTGTGCTTCGTTGGTTGTTATACCCATCAAAAAAATGTTTATTAATCAGGCTCTGTAACAGTCGAACCTAAATTGAATACTAGTAAATTGCATTCGTTCCGACTGAAAATCTGGATTTAATTTCTTTTCTGTAGTCGATGGCTTCCGAATACCTCTTTTTGAAGCGTACTAGATGAAAAAGGAGCGCCTGGAATTCATTTCGAAATGTCAGAAGCCCATTGTCCCAAACAATATCACCAGTTACCCTTTCAATAATCTGAAACTCGAAATAAGCTCTTATGCATCTCTCTTCATCCAGCCTCTTAACCACATGTGTCATACTCTCAACCTCGGTTTCAATCAGGCTATAATGCAATCCCTTCTCAAATTCTTCAAAAGCAAAATTGGTTTCGTCAAAAAAGAAACTTTCATCTGATGTAAAAACACGTATATGATCCTTGCTATTCTTGAACAGATTCCGGCACTTTTTATCATTTCTATAAAGAGAAAAGCATCCTGTTAGATAATCATGTCGGGCGCTAATTACATCATATCCTGACAGTAACTGGTTATCCATAAATGTCCTTATATTTCCCCATATAATATCGATATCACAATACCCCCAAGTATATTTTATTTACTGTCATTAAATTTGGGATTAATACTTGTTTTTTATTGCAGATATTCTCAGCGTTACGAGGCAGAAATTATCTACATTGCAAGCCCCTTATGAATCCATCCCGCTATAATATCAGCCCCTGGAAACCCCTTGCTTACTTCATACTGTTTACCTGTCCTATCGAAAGCTAGATATCTTGGAACCGAATTTATTTCATATTTTTCAGCAATTGCATCATAATGAATATTCGCCAGATAGTAGTGTTCCCCTCCCAGAGTATTCACATAATTGTTCCATTGCTCAATCTTAGATGATTCGTTAGTAATGTACAAAAACACTACTTCTTTGTCCGCAAATTGAAGTTTCAATTTGCGCATGCGATCATGTGCTTCAAGACATGGACCACACCAAGTGGCCCAAAAGTCAACCAGCACGATTTTACCTTTATATAATGAAACAATATCATCCAATCTTACGTTGACCTCCTTCTCAAACGGGAGAAAATGACGATTACTATTTTGCATGCTTTTTCGCGCTGTGGCGATCTCATTTTGGCGTAAAATATAATTAACCAAATCCCTATTAGAGAAATATTGTTCTATATCCCTAACTTGGTAATTAGTCAAAGTCTGTTCCTCTTCAATTTGATTAATATATTTATAAGCGATTGCCATATCATAGAAAAGATTTTCAGTATTCCCTATAGATTCGCCGAAATTCGAGCGAAGGAATTTTAAGTATAATGACGGATTACTTTTTAGCAAGTTGGGCTGCTTGAGATTTGGATCTTTTACTAGTCTATCTAATAGCAAATTATAAGACGCTGTTATAAGTGAACTCGTGTCAGCATCTTCTTGGGTAACGACGGTGTTCAAAATACTTTTCTCCGTCGCTTTCTCTCTTATTTTATTAACCAACAGGTCTCTCATAAAATTGCCTACCAGTTTTTTCGAAAATACTCCAAACGCAGATTGGGAAGGTTTATCGTTTATCTGTTGAACGGCCTTCTGTATGAATGATAGATTCGTGGTTCGCAACTCATTTGTTGAAGCTGTACTTTGCGCGAGATTTAGAATCGTGTCGTCTATGGAGTAATCAAAGCACCCCATAATTAGTTTCGGAATTTGTTCTGATTGTTCAAAAATTTCTTTAAAAATACCGGTATATTCAACTTTATATTCCTTTGGTGTTTGATACTCTATCTCTATCTTATCCGATTCGTTTGGTAGTATCACAGTATAGAAATATTGGTTATTAAACTGGAAGTAAACTGTTGACGGCCCAAAAATATAAAAGTTTACAAGAAAGGTTGAATCGTTAACTGTTTCGAACGGGATGGGTTTTTCCGAAGATAGAGCGCTTAACATCCGTGCGGAAGTCAACTCAATTTCTTTTGGGTATGCTCCAGACAACTCAATAACCAAAGTAGCATAGCCACTTCGTGTAAAGCGGGCGTCTTGAGAGAAAGCTGTCGAAGCCCAAATGAACCCTATAATTATAGAGATGAAAAATTTTGCCATAAATGAATAGAATGTGTATGCTGAACCTTACTTAATAGAGCATGGGTATTGAAACATAAAGTTTATTGAGAGTCTAACCCGCAATAAACTTTAGCAACCTTGGTTTAAGATAATAATTTTAACTTCAACCGTAGATTCCCATGTAGTAACCACATATGCCTCGTCTACCATCTCTTGTAACACACGGGTCGCCTAGCCCTCGACCACCTGTCCCACATGCTTGTGCTTGGCCAGTGCTACCACCTGTAATATTTTTCATTTCTTTTTCAGAAAGAACTGCAGCAATGCTACTCAAATTGATCTTTTTCATAATTTTTATTTATTATTCAGTAAATTACAATAGTGCCTATCTATGCATTACATTATCCTGATACCCTTTATCATTTCTTTAAGTTTCTATGCTAATTTCAACTATTATCCTAGCATGATGTGGACAAAATAAAATAAATCCATGAAAACTGTCCGTTTTGTGCTATTTTGCTTGGTAACTCTCCATGCTTTCCCAACTCGGCGCATAAGCAATGTCTTCTATCGACCATGTAGAGGGTAACTTGTAGCCGTTTATCAAAACAGTTGGTGTTCGGTCAATCCCTTTCTCATTAATCCATCGTTCGTGCCTGCTAAACTCTTCTTCTACTTTTTCGTGGTGAATATCTATAGTTTGAAATTGATGACGGAATTCAGTTGACTTATTTTGATCAGTGAACCATCTATTGTAGCGTCGTAAGGAATCTACACGGTCGTTAAAGTAAGACGCGATCAAGAATTTACATGAATCTTCCTAGTATTTGAAATAAGTAAAGATATATTGAACACATATCCTCTCACGATTTTTCAATAATTTTTCTATCCGGCTATGCAACTCTGCGCATGGTCCACAATGAGGATTAGTGACAACCGTAACCAACACTGTTCCTTCAGGATTGCCAAAGAGAGTAGATGAAATAGATTTATCAACCAAATAACGAGATTGTTGTTTTAATACCAATGAATAAATTTCACCATTAGCCTTTAGATTGTTTAGTTCCTGCTGAACATTTTCTCCTATAGCTTCTCCGACAATCATCGACGTAATTCTGTGCGTTAAGGTAGTAAAGAATAGATACACCATGGAAACTACCCCTAGGGACATGATATTAAATACTAACATACGTATTTATCAAATAATACATTAATCACCATAATGACCAATAGAATACTGATCGTGAATAAACACAAGGGACACCAAGTTTTTGCCCTAATCTTCTGATACCATATGCTCCAGATTATGTATGGGATAGATAACAAATTAATCCATGCGTAATAGGGGAGAAAGTTTGGAACAAAAACTAATATGAAAATGTTTGCTAAAAATAGCCTGTGCCAATATCACTCCAAGTAAATATATTGAATAGTTTAGAGCCATTTGAAGTCAGAACATCATTACAGTTTGTCTTTTTGAAGAGAGCGCACAGCTTATCGGAAAATGTATTGCTCAAGTTCAATTGCTTCTTTATAAGGAGAGCAATCCAACAAATAAAGCTATTGCATTTAGCAATAGCGAAACTATGATTTCCTTTCTGTCATAAGAATCTATATTAACAATCGATGCAATCATGAGAATTGTCAACGCAAGCAAGAACGATACACTAACACTCTTTTCAAGTAACGCTTTTCTTTTATTTTTAAGATAGTTGGGTTCGATTGAGACACTTGTTTTCTCTACAAGCAGTGCAACCCCAGACTAGTCATCACAGAATTGCTTGATATTGACCTTTGTATTTAAGGATCCGACCCTAATGGAAACATTTTCCCCTTCTATCTCATATACGACACCAAAGTCATCGCCAATCTTTGCAATAAAAGTAGTTTGGATGTCGTGAATAACATTGATTTTATTCTCTATATTAATAGCACCGTTCTCAACACCGTAGTGTGAAAGCATTTCTGATACTCCTAACAACGAATATTTATTTGGATGAGTATTATAGTATTTATTCGACGCTTTTTTAGTGTGTTTAATGTCTCATGCAACTAAAATTGAGACGAATACATTTGTTCCAGCTTTTATCATAATTATTATAAACTATTTATCACGGTAAATCATTTATACCTGATATTAGGATTTCAACTATGGAGTAAAATCATAGCACGAAACGGACAAAAAAAATAAATGATGATGACCGGATGATCTACCAAGCAGTTCATTGGAATTTCCGGAAAATCTTTTTGTCCTGCCGATAAGATATTCTTTAAGGATACAAGCTACTGTTGCTTTGCTTTTGCACATCTAGAAACCGAATGCTATTGGCAAATTGCGATCTGTATTCTTCAGGGCTATAATCAAAGTTTTTTCGAAAGAGTCTACTAAAATAATTTGAGCTATTAAATCCACATTTCATTGCTATGTGAGATACATTACAGTCTGTTTTTAACAGGAGATCCCTACTATGGGCGAGTCGCAGTCTGAGAATATAAGATATCGGAGACTCAGACTCAGCACTGAAAGCCCTTCTGAGAGTTCTTTCGGTGATATTGAATTTTTCACATAAAAAAGATATTTTTGTAATATCCTTTTTGTAGAAATGCTTTTTAAGATACTTCTTGATTTCATGTATTTTTTCTTTTTTTGAAAGCCCAAGCAGATAATTTTTATAGTCCTGGGCATGACTATAATCTTTTATAAGTTGCTTTAGATGGAATGTTAAAGTCTCGTCAAGTGAGTCCCTTCTATTGTTGGGTTTTTGCAAAAGACATTTCAGCACTTCATTCATAGCATCGCTTAAATAAATTTTTTTCATAAAAGACACACTGAACTTTAAATTCTGATGCAATAAGATAAAATCTTGTAGACGTGAAAAGCTAGGTTCTTCACTGCGGATCCAGTCAGTATTTAAAGAGGCATAAAAAAAACGATGTTTGCCTGAAGTAAATTTCATGGTATAGTCTCCCTCTTCGATCATAGTACCGTAACAATTTTTTCCTAAGGCGATACCGAGAATATCGTCATTGCCGTTTGTGAACAAAGCTTTTCCTTGAAGCATAAAAAATAGAAGTAAGCTATGATGCCGAATCCTAAAGCGAATAATAACTTCCTGTTCCAAAACGAGCTCTACGCTTTCCATAAAGAAAAGGTAATTGTTATAATGCTGTGTAATTATATTGCCTTCAGGAATGGCCATATTAATACCTTTAGCATACGGCATATAAATGGTAACCTTATCAGTAAAAGCCAAATTGACTTTAGTAACATTGGCTTTTTTCAATTCAAGTACAACGGGATTTTTAGGTTTCATCGACTTCTGAGTTATATGATCAATAACGATTGTTAAATAATACGAGCCTTTACTAGTAAAAAAGTAAGCTACACCGCTTTTTTGTTACGACTCAATCACCTCTCATGGAAGGTGATTTTCGGTTACTGTTCCGTCTCCCATTTCAAGAGCAAACTCCATTGCTACATTTTCATGATTCAAGGATACCATAGTTTAAAGTTTAAATGAGAATTGGTCAAATTCAAATTTCGCTCGTTGATTTGGCTTGTGTAACGTCTGTAATATTACTGATGATTTTCTTCGTTTCCTTAAATTTTCGGTGAATACGGAATTTAATAGGATGAAGTTTGCAGAAATACAGTGTCAACCATTAAAATTCTAATTTAATCTTTACTTTTTTCCACTTCACCGAATAAATTATTTGAAGTTTTATCCTTTAAAAAATCATGTTAGTAGGACCACTAAAAACTTGTACGTCATCAAACTAATTTGGACACTTAGGTCTATCTCCTTATGGAGAGGTTGTTGTTATAAATTTAGTAATTTTTGTTGATTATACAATTGCCTTCTCAGGTTAATTGAATTGATTTTCACTTGTTCTCTTTTTCTTTGGAGTTTCCATAATTAAATTTAATGTTTTTAATGAAAACCCTCCTTAAGATTATAACTTTAACTGTCCACTTTTTGCTGACTATTTACACAGATGATAGATTACTTCTATAAAAGCAAGAAAGATCCAGCTGATTTAAACGATGAATTGTTAAAAAAAGAACTATCTAGTGGAGTGAGTCGTATTCTAGATTTTATTCGAAAACAAGAAAGTGATTTGCTTGCTCCTATGTTTAGATTATCAGATGAAGTTTCAAACCTTTTAAAGTTAGATGTAACTTTAACGAATAAGATACTAGAGAATCAGTACAATTTAGGAGCAATATCTAATGAACACAAGAATAAACTTATAGATCAAACAAAGCTACTAGAGCAGCTTGTCATTGGATTATCGAGCAAACAACAGCTCAAAAAAGAGTTTCGGAAAATCTTAGCGCATTATATCAGTAATCGAGAAGCCTTAGGCTGGCATAGCTCTACGCCAAAGAAAGAAGAGCTCGTACAAAAAGTAAGATTTGCACTAGATCAGCTACATGCAGTCAAACGCAATCAAGATGTGTGTTTTTTCAACGTGTTTGTATTCAGTTTTTTATATATTCTTTAGTGAGTTTCTAGACACTATAAAAATACTCACTGAATTCCCCACTTTTTTATGCGAATTTTCAAAAAAATGATAAAATTTGTAAAAAACAAAAAAGCTGCAAATTATTGATTTGCAGCTTTTGGTATCTTTTTGATAAGATTCTTAGTAGCCCGTAGGGGAATCGAACCCCTGTTTCAAGAATGAAAATCTTGCGTCCTAACCCCTAGACGAACGGGCCTATTTGTGTTTCGGTGTGCAAATATAGGAATAGTATATGCTAAAACAAAATTATTTTATTAATTTTTAGTTTTCTGCCTAAAAACAGCCTTTACAAGTTGTGAAGGCTGTTTTGTACAACGATAAACTATATCCCATTCCAGGCAGTATGCTGGAGAAATTAAAAAATATTACTGTAGCAGTTACTTAATCTAAAGATAGGATCTGCAGGTAAATTACCTATTCGCGCACTATTTACAGGTGCATTACTAGAGCGGTGAATCTTAACTTTTATTTGTATGGAATATTCACTCCTATAATAATACGTTTTTGTGGATCGGTTAAAGGCTATAGGTGCCCCAACTGTTTTTAAGTATTCTATAATACAAGCTAAGCGCGATACAGAGAGCTGCAGTCGTGCTGCTAATTCTTTTTGGGTTCCTGTTCTACGCTGTTGGATAAGTTTATCCATAAGATTAATTCTATCTATGTATTTAAATAATAGCATAACTAATAAGTTTATTCACTCTTTTATTCCAAATGGTAACAGCAACTTCATGTTGCAGCAATCTTTGTTGGATGCTTTTTTTCGAAATTTACTCGCTCTTTTTTGGCTAGCATACTGACCATTTGTATAGTTTTACATGTAAATCTATTATGTGGATAAAAAATGCTGGTTTAAAAAGCGTATAAAAAGCGTTGCAGGTCATAAATTATATCAATTGAAATAGTCTTGTCGTTAGGCTATGCAACCCGTTAAACTAACAAAA
Organism: Sphingobacterium sp. Mn56C; assembly: GCF_049319645.1. Classification (NCBI taxonomy): domain Bacteria; kingdom Pseudomonadati; phylum Bacteroidota; class Sphingobacteriia; order Sphingobacteriales; family Sphingobacteriaceae; genus Sphingobacterium; species Sphingobacterium sp. Mn56C. Next base: position 275,389 of record NZ_JBMOUC010000002.1, on the reverse strand, counting down.
GGTATAGGTTAAAATTTGTTTATGTAGTATTAAATATGCTACAATTTTAATATACCCTGTAGGTAAAATGTTGTATTGCGTAACCTAAGTATGCTGGCTATGCTACATGCCACAATATCGATGTAAACTGTATGGTGTGACTCTAAAACATTCCCACAATGGTAATCCGAGATAGACGTAAATATCCGCGTTACAAAGTTCACATGGTGCTGAAAAAATGTATGTTTTATTGGAGTTCTAGTTTATCCTATTTTCATCAATTAATAGAAAGGGGATTTTTTAGGCTTAAATGCTGCAGTAATACTTCTGTAGAGATGTTATACTTTCCGCTAGGACTTTATGTGGACAACAACGATTGCACTTTCATTGTTTAAATCGCTATTAATAAATGTCTTCCATTTTAGGTTTTTGCAAGTCGTGAGATTTCGTAAATATCTTTCTTTTTAAAAATATGGGTTACTTTAGTACAGTGATTCAATTTGTTGGTTGTCAGTACATACCATTTTGAATCCTGCGATGTATCGCTAAAACCCCTAGCGAACCTATTAACCTGGAGTCATTTTTTGTATTACATTTTTGAGGATTATATATATAAATATTAAAATTTAAATCAGGCCTTTAATACGCTGTGTTTAAATAGTTGTGACGGATACCGCTGTAGGGGATAATTTTAATATGTGCTAAATGGCTTTTAATCAAGTTTTTAATATAAAAAAGTTATGAAAAACAAATTTCTAATATTAGGGATTGCAGGTGGGTTAATTTTATCATCTTGCAATAAAACTACAGGTTTTGATTCGGATTTGATGGATAGTGTAAACGTGGATTGCATGGTGTGTACACAGCAAACAATACGTTCAGATAGTGCTGAGCGCTTGTTATCAAAATTCGCACGCATCCTATCCAAAGTGTCTTACGAAAACGAGCTGGTACGTGCTTTTATAAAAAAGGAATCGCTAAAGCAGTTTGACAAAAATTACGATGTACTTTATTATCTGGTTAAAGATGAGTTTATAGAGGATATGTCTTTTAGAGATATATTAATTGCCAAATCATCCGAAGCGGAAATGGAGGAGATTGAGGCCAATTTACCGTTATTAAATATTTTGGTTCCAGAAATTGCCCTGTTTGACTTATATCCAAAAGATCTTGATGTTACTGATCGGGAGATTCCTATTGCTGTATCAAAAAAAACGACGACTACATTATTTTTAAATGGAAAAGCCGAAGTTGACCTTAGAAAAGGTGAAATTCCCGATTTTCATGTGTTCGTCGTCAATGAAAATAGTCGCGTAATTGTTCCTGCATCTACCGGACTTACAAAAACTTCCCCGAAGCGGTCTATTATTTTTAAATCATCGAATTTCGATGGAACGAAATCGAATGCGGTATCTTCCATATGGAAACGGATGGAAAATTCTAGTCTTGTAGGATTAAAGGCTATTCGCGCTTATTCTTACTTTAATAAGGATGATGGTGGCCTTTATCAAAGGGGCTTACAAAGGGATTTTATTTATTATGGCATCACGCCCGAAATGAAGAGCGGCTCTCTGAATCATAGTGTTTCCGAATATATTGGTTTTATTGAGATTAATCCGCGTTCCTATTTTAAAATTGCAGATCAGATTAACACGGGATCTACAAATGACGACCCTTATATCAAGATAACGAGTACAACGCAAGAACGAAGGCCCTTATCCGAAAGTGAGTTGTTGGATAGGTTGTGGACAAAGGGGGCCTATGACTTTAGATTTGAAATTATAAGATCAACGGCCGAGAGGCCGCAAATTGTTTTTATTCCTTTAAAGCCGAATGATATTTGGAATTTTAATCTTAAATACACAAGAAGGCATAAAACCTGGTTCCGGCATTCTAAACATACGTATACCATAGACCCTAATAATTTTACATCTAAACGTGTGTATCTGGATAATAACATGGTTTCCTTTGGTAAATGGGATTTATCCACCGAGTCGGTATATCGGTTAGTTCAGATTTATGAAGACGATGAGGGGATTGAAAAGGAGGAAACATTCAGTTATGAGTCTATTAACCTGCATAGTTCGAAGTTTAATGGAAATATAAAGCTGGCTGCTGGTTTAGGGGGTACAGTTAACGGTGCTGTAAATGGAGGGGTAGATGTTAATGCTTCAAATACTGTAAAACAAAACAGAAGGGTAACCATAAAACGTAGTGAAAATGCGGATGATTTGGGACGCTTGCATATTTATTTTTATGATCCTATTATTGAAGCTTTTAATTCTGGACTATACAAGATACATACCTATAACACAGGGCATGTATCGTTTGGCATATTTGTTAAATAGCGGATGTGGTAGGTGTTACCTTTGTAGGAAACTTTAAATTATGGAATGTTATGCTTTTTCTTGGTGTTATCATAGGGGTTCCGGATTTATGTATATGTGCTTGTGCTGATGTGGATATTTCCATTCGCTCTATTTTATCCCTAATTCATCCGGGATAGGCTTAAAGCAGGATAAACCGGATGTTTTGTGGGTATTATATAGATGTACAATAAAATGCAAGATTTACTTGGTTAATATCTGCCAGCTATGTCAAAAGGGATTGGCGTTCGCTTGCCGGGTAGTTTGAGGCGAAGTTTTAGCTGTTTCTCGGCTGACGGGAATATTATATTTAAAATAACAGCGGTTATGGCTAAATGTTTACGTATTTTCAAGGAATCTTTAATTCTTAAACAAAAAAGAAAAACCGCTAAGTCATTGATTTTTAGTCGACTTAGCGGTTTGTTTAGTAGCCCGTAGGGGAATCGAACCCCTGTTTCAAGAATGAAAATCTTGCGTCCTAACCCCTAGACGAACGGGCCTTTTTGTGTTTCGGTGTGCAAATATAGATTTTATATTGAATAACACCAAATAATTTTGTGATTTTTTTATTATCTTCATGTTATAATCAATATAAACCCATACATGCGTATAAAAATTAGGATTCAAACAAAGTTTAAATGTGTTTTTGTTAGTACTATGCTGGCGGTAATAGGCAGCACGACCTTATACGGACAGCAGCCTTTGGATAAGGCGGTACAGTTAAAGTGGCGCCCTGCGACTGGATATGATGGAAACAAAAATCTTGGCCTTCAATTGGTACTGATTAATAAATCTACTCAGGATATCGTCTTAGACGATCAGGAACTGTGGTTTAACTCCATGTTTCAGGTTATTGAAGCACAAACCGATAAGTATAGCATTAGCAACCTGCGAGGAAACCTGTTTCGTGTAGACTTTAAGAAACAGAAAATCCGCGCTAAAGATTCACTCGTCGTGGATTACACAAGCCAATTTGCCATATCTAATATTTCTACTGCACCAACAGGCTTTTACTTTCAATCGAAAAGTAACCCCAAAAATTACCAGCACCTTAGGGATGTAACGTATCAGCCTGTATATGCTAGTAAGGAGGAGCAGCGGCAGTTTGCTGCTTCATTATACGATAACAATGCGGAGCGAAATATGGCCGGTGAACCTAATCTTGTATTTCCTACACCCAGGGCGTTGCAGCTTGGCGATGGTGTATTTGCTTTGCCACTTGTGTGGAAGGTTTCGATTCCTGCAGCATTTGAGGGTGCTTTTGCTGCCGTAGGTAGCGACCCTGTTTTAAACAGCCTGAAAATAGAGGAAGCGAAGGACCAACCGGCCACGTTTAGGGTGGAGCAGGTAACGGGCATGGCGAATGAGGGGTATAGCCTTTCTATAACCGATAGGGGGGTGCATATTAAGGCCAGTAGCTTGGCTGGGGTATTTTATGCGGTACAGACCTTTAAATCTCTACTGCTTACTACTAAAGGGAAGCATCTACCTTTTGTGGATATTGTTGATGAACCTCGATTTGCCTACCGTGGTTTTATGATGGATGTGTCGCGGAATTTTAGATCCAAGGAAACAATTTTGAAGTACTTAGATCTTATGGCTGCGTATAAACTAAATGTTTTTCATTTCCATTTTAGCGACGATGAGGGTTGGCGCATCGAGATACCCTCTTTGCCCGAACTTACGGAGGTGGGCGCACAGCGGTCGCCTTTGTTTAAAAGTGGCTCGGCTATACAGCCTGCATATGGGTCGGGGGCGCTTCATGTAGGCCCTCAGTACCTCACACGAGCGGATTTTATTGATATTTTAAGGTATGCTAAAGATCGTTTTATCACCGTTGTGCCGGAGATTGAAACTCCTGGTCATGGTAGGGCTGCAATTAAAGCAATGGAATACCGTTACCACCGTCTCCTGAAAGCAGGAAATAAATCGGAGGCCGAGCGTTATTTACTGAGTGATCTTTCTGATGCTTCGGTATACAATTCGGCACAGAATTTTGGGGATAATGTTATGAATCCGGCATTGCCATCGACCTATGCATTTATCGACCAGGTTATAACGGAATTTCAAGGTATGTATCAGGATGCTGGTCTTACGCTGGAACGTATCTCTTTGGGCGGTGATGAGGTGCCTAATGGTGTTTGGGAAAAGTCGCCCCAGGCGCAGCAGTTGATGGCCGAAAAAGGTTTTACCTCCGCTTTGGAGATATGGCCTTATTATATCGATAAAGTCAATGCTATCTGTCGTGCTAAAGGGATTGCTATGGCCGGATGGGAGGAGGTCGGTATGGTCAATAAAGGAAAGGGAATGGTTGTGAATACGGAGCTGCCAAACCGGGCTAACATGCAGGTTGATGTTTGGAATAATGTTATTGGTGGCGGACAGGAGGACTTGGCTTATAGGCTGGCGAATGCGGGCTATAAAACGGTATTGATCAGTGCTTCAAATATGTATTTCGATATGATGTGGAATACTAATTTTGATGAACCGGGATTAAAATGGGCGACTTATGCTGATTTGTACCATGCTTATTCTTTACTGCCGGAAGACTATTTCGCTAATATTACGACCTATTATCGGGGTAAAACTTTAGGTAAGGCTCATTTTGATAAACATAAACGTTTAGATCCTGTCGGGAAGGATAATTTCATCGGTATAAAAGGGGGTATATGGTCGGAAACAATACATGCCGAGGCGGATATGGATTATATGGTGCTACCGCGTTTTTTCACACTTGCCGAAAGAGCCTGGTCTCCAAAGAGGGGCTATGAAAGTGAAGCCGACTTTACGGTTGAGGCTTTCAACACGGACTATGCTCGTTTTATAAATAGATTAGGGCATATTGATTTGCCGCATCTTGCTCGGAATTTTAATTTCAGACTTCCGGCTGTTGGTGTCAAAGAAATCGATGGACAGCTATATGCGAATATAGAATATCCAGGTTTTCATATTTATTATAGCCTGGAGGGTAATCCAACGGCAGCAAGTCAGCGGTATCAGTCGGGTAAGCCTATTCCTGTCGTGGAAGGAAGGCGCATTTCCTTTGCCGTAATTGACAGCAAAGGAAGAGTAGGGCCTATAACATATTTTACGAAGTAGCCGCCGCAATAATGTCTCGCATTTCAATATCGGAGTGCGAGGCATGGTATATACTGGTATTTCCTTTTACCACTATAATTTGAGGCGATTCATGCTGTACGCCCCATAATTCGGCAATTTTATTCGATAGGGGTCTATAACGTATCAGATCTAGGTAGTAGAAAGTCAGTGTTTCTGGAATTTGATCTGCATCAAACTCCAAACTTCTTTTTGCCATGCTACTTACCGGGCAACGTGTGCTATGTTTAAACAGCACAGCAACGGTGTCAGTGGCGTTATATATTGCTTGTAATTCTTCTTCTTGTGTTATGGTTGTCCAGTTCATGCTGTTTGTTCTTTATATGGTAAGGTTGGTTTACCAATCAGAGTGTGCTGAACTTTGCCGTATCCACACTTGTTAATGCGGCAATACTATTAAAGCGTAAACTCTGTTTGGGGTCGTTAATATTGGTGTAGCTCTTAAATAAAAAAACACCTCCGCCGATATCACTACCATGGCTTAAATTATATTGATTGGTAGGGTTCGCCACTTGCTGCACCTGCCCTTTGTTGTTTAACGTTAGGCTTGCTTGCCAGGTCTTGTTATCCAACGTCAACAGGTTGTTCACCTGAATAATATTTACTTTTTCCGAATTGATAATCTTGGAGGAAGACTCCGTAATCTGCGTATGCTTGGCTGCTGCGGCAACAGGAATAAAAAGTAATTTACAGTCTTTGACGAGTTGGTTTACTATGGCTGCCTCTATATCGCTATGGATAGCATGTTCCTCTTTATTATTGATAAACAGTTTGCCCCCCTCGGTACGTTTAAAATTAAATAAGTACACCACGGCTTCCTTCGTGTTAAGGACACCTTCAAACCTACATTTACCCGATTCCTTATCCAGCAGGAAGGTACGCTCGCTATTGCTTAGCGCAGGGTTATTGTTGCCTACAGCACTATAAAAGATATACCTAGCCTCATTCCAATTGTTCCATCCTCCAAAGGAGTTTGTCACTTGTTCTTTTATTTGTTTGCTATTGGCAACTGGTGCTTGTGCTTTTACTGCATGTATGCCCAATGTAAAAAATGCCAGTTGTGTTATAAGGGCGATTTTTGCTTGTACCATGTTGTATGATTTCTTATGAGCAGGAGTAGCGGGTTCCTTTTTTGTTACGGATATACGCTATATAAAAAGAGGGTGCCTTTTTGTTTCCATCCGGGATGTTGGAGGTACTTAGGTACCTATACGAAAACAAAAAGGACCTTAATATTAGCGTGAAGCACCAATATGCGCCATCTGTATGGCAGTTATGGCCGCTTCTTCCCCTTTGTTTCCATGTTTTCCGCCAGCACGGTCTTTTGCCTGCTCAACATTGTCTGTTGTTAAAACGCCAAAGACAACAGGTTTATTGTGTTTTATGCCTACGTTGGCAATACCATTTGCTACGGCATTACAAATAAAATCGAAATGGCGCGTTTCGCCTTGAATTACGCAGCCTAAACAAATAATAGCGTCGATGTCGTTCTTTTGTAATATAATATCGGCTCCAGCAATAAGCTCATAGCTGCCAGGAACCTCTACTACCTTAATATTTTCCGCTGTGGCGCCATATTTCAATAAGCCATCTACAGCCCCCGAGAGTAGGGCGCCTGTAATTTCAGCATTCCACTGTGCTACAACGATACCAAATTTAATATCCTGCGCATTTTTTACCGCTAAATGCGAGAAGTCGGAAAGGTTTTTTAAACTGCTTGCCATAATTTTTTCTTATTTAAGTAAAAAGGCCGCTTGGTAGAGCAGCCTTATAGATGTATAAAATTACGTGTCGTATTCTTATTGTTTTGCTTGTACTCTAGCCAATGGGCCGTCGATAGTACTCGCTTCAACGCTTTCAGGGTATTCCGATTTAATTTTTGAATAAGCCTCTTCAGCATTTTTAAACTCATTTAATTGTTCGTTTACCAAGCCTAATTTTTTTAGGAATAAAGGCGTAGTATACGAGTTTTTGGATTTATCTGCTGCTTTTTTATAGTAATCTGCTGCATTTTTGTAATCATGGCTATCAGAATAAGCATCGCCGATAAGGCCAATTACCAAGGGGTCTAATATTAAGCTACCCGTTTCTGAATACTTTTTCAGGTATTTAATTGCTTCTTGGAAATTTTGCTGACGCAGGTATAAGCTTCCTAAGTAGGCATTTGCAATATTTGCTGTTGGTGTATTCGAATACTCATCAGCAATTTGTTTAAAGCCAATAAATGAACCGTCACCATCAATGGCAACCTGCTGCAAAGAATCTATTAATGCATATTCCTCAGCTTTGTAAATATCATCAGCAGCTTTTTCAGCTCTAGGTGCTAAATACAATTTTTGATAGCCAAAATATAAAACAATTAATAAAATAATACCGCCGATAATAAAAATCAGGCTTTTTTGGTTGTCTTGAAAAAAGGCTCCCTTTTTTTCTATGGAATTATTTACTGACATTCGTTTGATTTAAAATGTTATGGAACGCAAAAATACACTTTTCTAAAATACTTGCAAGATATATTTACTATAAAAAGCTAATTTAATGTTTATTAGGCATATCATTTTGAAGTTCTTTATCCAATTGTTCGTATTGTGAATTCTGACTTTTAAATTCTGGAACAATTATCTTCATCTGACGTACAATATTGGTGTCATGTTGTGTTTTTACTAGGGTAAATAACCGTTGGAATTTGTCTAGTATTTCGTCAAAATTATTATCCCTAACCTTAGCAATCATAATCTTCTCGTGATGCGTTGGCAAGGTGTTTTCCAAATCGTTCAGGAGCTCTTCGTATAGCTTTTCACCCGGTCTTAATCCGGTAAACTTAATTTCTATATCCTTGTTTGGCGTATAGCCTGAAAGTTTAATCATTTTACTCGCCAGGTCGACAATTTTCACTGATTTACCCATGTCGAAAACAAAGATTTCTCCTCCTTCGCCCATATTACCAGCCTCGATAACCAACTGACAGGCCTCCGGGATGGTCATAAAATAACGCGTAATCTCGGGGTGCGTAACGGTAACAGGTCCGCCTTTTTCAATTTGCTCTTTAAAGCGTGGAATTACAGATCCGTTGGAGCCTAACACATTCCCAAAACGGGTTGTAATAAAACGCGTGTAGCTCTCTTGTCCGATGTTAGCAAGTTTATTGTTCAACGACTGTACATAGATTTCGGCAATACGTTTTGATGCCCCCATCACGTTAGTTGGGTTTACCGCCTTATCCGTAGATACAAAAACAAATTTCTGCACCTTAAATTCTACCGCCAGGTTGGCCAGGTTGAACGTGCCATATACATTCGTGCGTACCCCTTCAATAGGGTGGTTTTCCATCATTGGCACATGTTTATATGCGGCAGCATGATAGATAATATGAGGCTTGAAGGTTTCGAATAAATGGCGCATACGGTCTTCATTTTTTACATCGGCGATAAAACTATGGTAGACCTGATTTTTAAAGTTATCCTGTAAATCCAGTTGAAGGTTATGTAATGGCGATTCAGCCTGGTCACAAAGAATAATCATCTGTGGGTTATACTGCCCCAATTGTTTCGCAATTTCACTACCGATAGATCCGGCTGCACCGGTTACTAAAACACGTTTTCCTTGCAGCTGATGCAGAATAGACTCATTGTCAATTTTTATTGGTGCCCGCTCTAATAAATCTTCAATTTTTACACTTTTGATTTGATTAACGGAGACATCACCTTTAAATATTTTGTTGACCGAAGGCAAGGTTAGTACCGATACATTATTCTCCAGACAGGTGTCGATAAGGGCAGTTTTTTTGTCGGGTGCTAAAGATGGTGTAGCAATAATAAGTTCGTCTATGGCAAATTTAAATATGGTTTTATCTAAATCTTCGGACGAATATATTTTTATGCCATCAATAGACTTACCAATTTTGGAAGTGCTTTCGTCCAAATAGCCTACTATTACCTTGTTTGTGGTAAGATCGTGGTCAAATGTACGCTTTACGGCTATACCCAACTCGCCAGCACCAAAAATTAAAACATTCTTTTTCAGCTTTTTCGCTGTTCGCGAATACTGAAAGAATATTTTTATTGATGTTCTGTAAACGACTAATCCTGTGAATAAAAATAAAGCATAGATAATTATCAGTCGTGTATCAATGAATTTCGGTATATGTAGTGCTAAACCAAACAGCTTAAAGATAAATAATATAATTACGGTAAGTAATATCGAGGATAATATACGTATCGAGTCGGCAGCACTGGTATAACGAATAATGCCAGAATGTAACTTGAAAAGTATAAAGGATAATGCTGTGGTGCCTAAGCAAAGTATAAATTGTAGTGCAAATGCCTCTGGAGATATATTGGTTAAACTAAAATTGTTGAATAGACAAAAAGCGATCCCAAACATTACGATAGAAACAGCAAAATCTAACATAAAAATTATCCATCTTGGAACAATTTTTATATGGTTAATTACCCGAAGTAGTTTCATTTAAATTGATATAGTATAGTTGATTGCAAATCTAACGTAAACTAATGAATTTTTTAAGGCTTTGATAATAAAAATCGGGTTTTCTTTTTGATAATAATTATATTTACTAAGGAAAATAGAAATATGAGCAATATAAGTCAAATGACTGCCGATGTCTATGGGCAAACCAAAGAGGAGTTTAAAACCCTAGGAAAATCAAAGTGCAGTTTAGTTATTGGTATCCCTAAAGAGATTGTTTTTCAGGAAAATAGAATACCCTTAACCCCTTTATCCGTAGCGCTGTTAATCGAAAATGGACACCGTGTTCTTATTGAAAGTGGTGCCGGTGTGGCTTCAAATTTTATGGATCACCATTATAGTGAGCAGGGTGCAGAAATTGTATACGAAAGAACGCGGGTCTTTAGTGCAGATATTATTATAAAAATTGCAAGCCCGACTATGGAGGAGGTCGAAATGATGCGTCCGCGGCAGGTTTTATTATCCTCTCAGCAGCCATCACTGCTCGAGTTTAATGTGCTAAAAGCTTTAATGAATAAGCAAATCACCGCTTTATCTTACGAGTATCTTCAAGATGAAGGGGGGCATCTGTCGGTTGTGCGCGCGATGAGCGAGATTGTCGGAGCTACGTCTATACTAATTGCTGCCGAATATCTTTCCAACGTTTTTGAGGGCAAAGGGCTGTTGCTAGGCGGTGTAACGGGGGTTCCGCCCACAGAGATTGTCATTATCGGTGCTGGAACGGTAGGCGAGTTTGCAGCCCGTACAGCCATTGCGTTAGGGGCGCAGGTTAAAGTCTTCGATAGCTCCGTATTCCGGTTACGGCGACTGCAAAACAATATAGGCTCCAGAGTTTTTACTTCGGTCATTCAACCTATAATCCTGAATAAAGCAGTGCGCTCTTCTGACGTTGTAATCGGCGCTTTACGTGCCAAAAATGGACGTTCGTCCTGTATTATTTCCGAAGAAACGGTCGCAAAGATGAAACCCAATTCTGTTGTTATCGATGTTTCTATAGATCAGGGAGGCTGTTTTGAAACTTCAGAGGTTACCTCGCACGACAAACCTACCTTCCGAAAATACGATGTTATCCATTACTGTGTACCCAATATTGCATCGCGTGTTGCGCGCACGGCCACCTATGCATTAACCAATATTTTTACACCGATATTATTGCAGGCAGCTGACTATGGAGGGGTCAATAACTTGATATGGAATAATCCCGGGCTGCGCAATGCTGTGTATTTGTATCAGGGAAGTTTAACCAATAAGGATATCGCCGATAAGTTTACTATACCGTATAAAGACTTGAGCTTAATGATTGTTGTCAATCAATAGTTGCAGCTTCCAAAACAAAAAACATGCATAGCAACAGAATGCGGAAAAAAGCTTGCATGTTTTTTATGAACGAAGTGCTGTGCGCGTTAAAAAATATATACCCGGCTAGTATTCAAACGTTTTTCCGTTTCTGCGTGGGTTAAAATTTAATATGCTGCACAATTGTTACACGAATTTTTGTTTGTAAGGGTAGGGGGCTACCATTTACAATAGCATGTAACGAGAGCCTTTCATTACCTAGGATATATTCCCAATAAAAGCCTCTGAAACGAACGTCTTTAATCCAATAGTTCCCAGAACTATCTGCTGTAACCTGTATCCATTCCTGGTGAATGCCTACCGTTGCGGTTGTTACCACGCCAATTTCGGCAGCTTCAGCCGGCTGCAGGATATTACTCTTAGCCAGTAGCTGTGCGGTATAGGGGTGGTTTGGGGTATAATACAAGGTCTTTGGCGACCCTTGGTCGACAATTTTGCCTTGGCGCATTACAATCAGTTCATCTGCCATGGCCAATACCTCGGCAGGGTCATGCGACACAAGTATTACTGTAAGGCCGGTTTCTTGTACGATATGGCGTATATCCTGCTGTAGCGCATCCCTAAAAGCGGCATCAACCTGGTTAAAGGGCTCGTCCATCAGCAAAACCTCCGGGTCATTAATTAAGGCACGCGCAATGGCTACACGTTGCCTTTCGCCACCAGATAAGTCTGCAACACGTTGCTGTGCAAGGTGGTCAATTTTTAATTTCTTTAAAGTTTCCTCGGTTCGCGATTGTTTATAGGCCAGGTTTGTGTTGGGCAATTGCGAGGCAATATTGTCCCAAACTTTAGCATAGTGGTTAAGATCGTCGAAGCCCTGGGACACCAATTTCATGGCGTCGTGTCCCGGTATAAGTTTGTCTTTTCGCGTAGGCACCAGCCAACCCCTATATCTTACTTCACCGCTGTTGGGCTCCAACAGGCCGTAAATAAGCTTTAAAAGTGTACTTTTTCCCGATCCTGACTCACCGATTAAGGCTGTTATTTTTCCAGCTTCAATGCCAAAATTCACATTTCCAACAGCAGTAACGCGCTGTTTACCTTCAAAAATACTACTTATATTTTCACCATAAATTAAAGGAAGACCTTCTTTTTGAGAGTCTGAAGGTATATATTGACAGGAAGTAGATGGGTTGCTCATAAATAAAAAAGTGCCGAAATTAATATTCCGACACAAAAATACATTAAATATTATATATACACATTTAAAAGCCTAGGGTAAGTCCGAAAGTAAAATTATTTAACCCTTTTTGTTCCGGGCTTTTTTCAAACATATCGTTTACATAATACTTGCCAAATACGCCAAAGCTACCATAACCTACGCGCACAAATGGGCCATACTGAAAGCTCGATAGGCTGTAATTATCACGAAATCTTTGCTTCCCGTTTTTATCGCTTTTTAAGCGTTGTGAACCTTTAAGTAGGATGCCTGTCATGGCACCGAAGGCAATTTTCACCCTTTCGCCGCGGTTATTTTTGTTACTACGCCATTCGAAAGATAAAGGTAAGCGTAAATTTGTTGTCGTTAATACATTCTTTTTGAAATATACATCCGAAGGGTCAATCTCCTCGAAATCTATCGGGCTGCTACCCTCTTTTAACAGAATATTTTGCTTTAAGCGTAAATAATTCCATTCAAATCCTGCAGAAAGGTAGGTTTTAAAGTTATCATTCAGCCGCATGCCTACCTGTAAGATGTCGAAGCCAAAATTAGAGGCCTTGCTATAGCTCAAGAATTTATTGTTGTCCGAAAGGTTAAAGCTTCCATCGTCGATTAATCTCGAAAACCCCCAATCTATACGTGTAAAAGTAATGCCGCCATAAAAGCGAGGATACTTAATGACCTTTTTTTCATCAGATACCCCTATACTTAATCCTGTTATCTTCGTAGCTACCTCCGTTACGGTAGAGTCTAGCGCAGCCTGTGTAGTTTCGTTACCGAAATCATTATTGGCATGTGCATAATAACCGCTAGCGATAAAAAAAGTAGCTAGGGTATATTTGGTAAGGATGTTTTTCATACTATTTTCTTTTTTTGTTACGGTTTTTGACTAAAGAATTAACGATATCAATTCGGAAAGAACCTTCTTCGTCCGCGCGAAAACGAATTTCTTTCTTGTTGCTGATTTCTGTACCAATATTTTCTGCTAATACATTTAATAAAGACGTTACCACATTACGGTTGCTTTCCGTACTAGAATTCACTTGTGCAAGCATCGTGTCCATATCTTCATCCGATTCTATGAGCGGTTTAATATCCGCAATTTCAGTAACCTCAATAATGGGAGAACTGGGCATATCTGCTGTTAGGTTATGCAGCTCTATACGCTTTCCTTCTGTCAGCTTTACAGCCGCTAGGCTGGTGTTATTCCGCGCAACAGCGCCCCCCGTTTGCGCCATATCTGTGTCGGCATCGGTATGTTGTGCATGCTGCACTATAGCCGATGGAACATCTGCTACGGGCGATGCATGTTGTGTGGGCTTGGCAGCGATTTCCAAGGAGATTTCTTTATCGCTTTCCGTATGGATGCTGCTATCCAGGTTGCGATTTGCAACTGTAGTATCCTTACCCACAGGCACCGTCTCTTGCACCCTATAGATAAATAGCGATGCCGCAATACATACCGCCAACAGAGCAGCATAATATAACCAACGGTAGTTACGTTTGGGTAAGACCACCGTTTTTTGTTCTGTAGGTAGTGCAGATTCAATATTTTCCCATACCCGATCGCTCGGTGTTTCTTCGGCCTCTGCAAAGGCTTTTTGGAACAATTTGTCGACGTCTTGATCTTCCATGTTTGTGTTAATTATTAGCTGTTGCCAACTTTTCCTGTAGCCATTGGCGCGCTTTAAAAAGCTGCGATTTGGATCCACCTTCCGAAATGCCTAACATTTTGGCAATTTCATGATGGCTATATCCTTCTATGGCATATAAATTAAAAACAGTTCTATACCCCAATGGCAACCGTTGTACCAACGCCATTAAATCTTTGTAGCCCGTTTGATCGGTGCCAACATGACTTGCCAGCTGTAAACTTTCGGTCGTTTCTATAGATTCGGTAAACTTGCCCTTATTCTTTCTAAAAGTTTCGATTGCCGTATTTACCATAATACGTTTTATCCACCCTTCTAAAGAACCGGTACCATCATAAAGATGGTGTTTTGTGAAAACCTTGATAAATCCATTTTGCAAAATATCCTCAGCTTCAAGGGTAGTTTGCGCATAACGCATACATACGACAAACATCCTTTTTGAAAAATAGTTGTATAGCTCAGACTGTGCTTTTCTATTTTGCACTTTACACGCGTTCCATACATCAGTTAAGTTAAAATTTTTCAATTGCTTCAGGTTGTTAATAGGAAGACGTGGCAACCGCAAAAAGGGTTGCCTGGAAAAGTGGAAAAAAAATTAACTTTTTGAGGTATGTAGGGTACGTTGTTGATTGTCAGTAGTTTTAATTTCTACAGTTACATGGTCTGGCGGTAGGAGGTTAGGGATTTTTTCTGGCCATTCTACAAAGCAATAGTCGCCCGAGTAGAAATATTCTTCGTAGCCCATGTCAAAAGCTTCTTCTTCGTTTTTTAACCTGTAGAAGTCAAAGTGATAAACCGATCCATTTGGCGATTGGTATTCATTTACCAGGGAAAAGGTCGGGCTACTTGTGCTGTCGGATACAGACAGCACTTGGCAAATAGCATTTATAAAAGTCGTTTTCCCCGCTCCCATATGGCCATAGAATAGGAATACCCGCTGTTCAGGATAGGTAGCTAAAAGCTGGCGCGCAGCCTCATTTAGTGCAGAAAGGTCTTTAATCTCAATAGTCATAACAGCAAAAATATTTATTTCGGGCTATATGTTGCATACGGAATAATCATTTCTTCTAATGATATGCCGCCATGTTGAAAGGTGCCATTATAATAATTTACGAACTGATTGTAATTATTGGGGTACACAAAGTAAAGGTCATCTTTAGCAAAAACAAATGTGGAGCTTACATGTAATTTCGGTAACTGCGCTTCGTGCGGGTTTTTGATGGTAAAGACCTCTTTCTCGTTATAATTTAAATTCCGCCCTTGTTTATACCGTAAATTGGTATTCGTTTCCCGGTACCCAACAATTTTGCTTGGTTTTTTTACCCGTATTGTGCCATGGTCGGTGGTAATAATAACCTTTACATTCTTCTGCGACAGCCATTTTAGCACATCCAATAAGGGCGAATGCTCAAACCAGGATAAGGTTAAAGAGCGGTATGCGGCCTCGTCGTTTGCCAGTTCTCGAATCATAGCCATATCGGTACGCGCATGTGACAGCATATCTACAAAATTGTATACCAGTACGTTCAAGTCGTTTTTCATGAGATTAGCGACATTATCAAACACATCGCGTCCTTGTTCTAACGTAAGCACCTTGTTGTAGCTGTGTTTAATTTCGGGTCTATACAAGCGTTTAATCTGATCGGCAAGGAATTTATCTTCATGCATATTTTTGCCGCCTTCATCCTCATCGTTCTGCCACAAAGAGGGGAATCGTTTTTCCATTTCCAGTGGCGTTAAGCCGCTGAATATAGCATTTCGCGCATATTGTGTTGCCGTGGGTAAGATGCTATAATAACTCGCTTCCTCCTCCAGTCTGAAATAATCTGTAATAACGTTATTAATCTGCCGCCATTGATCGTAGCGTAAGTTATCTATTAAAAAGAAAAACGTTGGTTTTTCTGTCGACAATGCGGGAAAGACCTTCTTTTTAAAGAGTTGGTGCGAAAGAATGGGAGCCGTTTCAGGGTTATTTATCCACTGCAAGTAATTTTTCTCTATAAACTTCGAGAAGATGCTGTTAGCTTCCGATTTTTGCATCGTTAGAATTTCGTGCATACTCTCGTCTTCCAGTTTTTCCAGCGATAGCTCCCAATAGATAATCTGTTTGTAGGCTTCCACCCATTCCTGATAGTTCAGGTTGTTGTTGAGGTTTTCTGCAAGATTTCTAAATTCCTGCTGATATGCCATCGATGTTTTCTCGCTAATAATTCTTTTATTTTCGGTAAATTTTTTTATCGTTAGCAGTATTTGTTTCGGGTTAACCGGCTTTATGAGGTAGTCGTCAATCTTTGCGCCAATAGCATCTTCCATGAGATGCTCTTCTTCATTTTTAGTAACTAAGATATTTGGAACGGTAGGATTGATAGATTTCAGTATACTTAGCGTTTCCAGGCCTGTTTTTCCGGGCATATTTTCATCCAGAAAAACAAGATCAAAGGGTTCATTTCTAAAGGCATCAACGGCATCGTTGCCATTATTTACAGTTTTTACTTTGTACCCTCTTTCCTCTAGTAATAAGATATGCGGTTTAAAAAACTCAATCTCATCGTCTGCCCAAAGTATATATGTTTTTGCCATGTAAAATTGTTGTGTTATGATGGGAATATTGGATGTTTATAATCCATATATTTTAAATAATATAATGTTGTGGCTGTCAAGAAGCAAATAACAGTTGCCTTAAGCAAATAAAAGCCTGTTTTTTAACACAATTTAACGCCTTTCTATGTATCTTTGCGATTATCTTAGATAAAGTGTTTGTTAGACAGTCATTCCAAGCATAAATCTAGTAAAAACTCTGTTAAGTATAGTTTTTTGAATAAGAAAAAAATCATTAATGATCCTGTTTACGGTTTTGTGTCAATCCCGTCGGGTTTGGTATTCGATTTATTACAGCATCCTTATTTACAGCGATTACGGTATGTGAAACAGGTGAGCATGACGCATCTTGTATATCCCGGGGCTTTACATACCCGGTTTCAGCATGTAATTGGCGCCATGCATCTTATGCAATTAGCTTTAGATACTTTAAAGGGGAAGGGGGTAGCGATAAGTGAGGTAGAGGAAGAGGCCGCATTAGTAGCGATTCTTTTGCACGATATTGGGCACGGCCCTTTTAGCCATTCGCTGGAACATACTATTATTGAGGGGGTTTCTCATGAGGTTATTTCCGCATTAATGATGGATAGGTTAAACCAAGAGTTTAACGGACGCCTGGATTTGGCTATTATTATTTTTAATAATAAATATAACCGAAAATTTTTCCATCAGTTAGTTTCTGGGCAGTTGGATACCGATAGGATGGATTATCTAAATAGGGATAGTTTTTTTACCGGTGTATCTGAAGGTGTGATATCGTACGACCGCATTATTAAGATGCTGGATGTTATAGACAATAGGTTGGTCGTAGATTCCAAAGGGATTTATTCGGTTGAAAACTTTTTGATCGCACGGCGGCTGATGTATTGGCAGGTGTATTTACATAAAACTGTAATCGGAGCCGAGCAGATGTTGATAAAAGCATTGGCAAGAGCAAAGAAATTAAGCGCAGAAGGTGTGGCGCTGTTTGCTACTCCGGCCTTGCAGCATTTTTTGACGCAAACGGTTAATGCTTCCAATTTTATTAGCGAGCCAGCACATTTAAAGTGGTTTGCGCTGCTGGATGATACGGATATCATGTCGGCATTAAAGGTTTGGAGCCAACATCCTGATTATATATTGCGGACCCTCTGTAGCAGGTTATTAAACCGTTCATTATTCCGTACGGAGATGCGTTCTACCGATTTTCATCCGCAGGACATAGCGCGTCTTAAGGAGTTGGTGCAAACGACATTCGGTATTGCTGCGGCTGAGGTAGATTATTTTGTCTACTATCAGGTTGTTGCCAACTCGGCATATAATCCTTCGGAAGATACCATCAGTATTGTGAATAGTAAAGGAGAGTTATTAGATATTGCGGAGGCCTCGGATCTTTCCAACTTGGAGTCGCTATCTAAAAAGGTCGTTAAATACGCATTAACTTTCCCTAAGGAGGTACAATTTATAGAGTATTCTAAGATTGCCGATAAAATAATTAAGTAGAAAAAGATACATTTGTAGTTAAATGCAATTTACAGCAGAACAAATAGCAACCGTTTTAAACGGTAGAGTAGAAGGAAATCCGGAGATTAGTGTTTCGACCTTGGCAAAAATTGAGGAGGGAAATGAAGGTGCTTTGTCATTTTTGTCGAACCTTAAGTATGAACACTATTTATATACTACAAAATCTAGTATTGTTATTGTTAATGAAAATTTAACTTTACAAGGTGCTGTATCCGCAACATTAATTCGTGTTAAAGATGCGTACTCCGCATTTACCGAGTTGTTGAAGATGGTGGATTCCTTTAGAAATGAGCGCTCTGGCCGGGAAGAAAATATTGTAATACACGAATCGGCACAGATTGGTGAGGGTGGTTATATTGGTGCTTTTGCCTACATCAGTAAGCATGCCAAAATAGGAAATAATGTAAAGATTTATCCACGGGTTTATATTGGTGATAATGTCATTATTGGTGATAATTGTACCCTTTTCCCTGGAGTAACGATTTATACCGATTGTGTACTTGGTGCCAATGTAATTGTGCATGCGGGTGTAGTTATTGGCAGTGATGGTTTTGGGTTTGCCCCACAGCCTGATGGTGCATACGATAAAATACCGCAGATCGGTAATGTGATTATCGAGGATGATGTAGAGATTGGTGCCAATACCGTAATCGATAGAGCTACTATGGGTTCTACGATTTTGCGTAAAGGGGTTAAGTTAGATAATCTTATACAGATTGCCCATAATGTGGAGATTGGTGATAATACGGTTATTGCTGCACAAACGGGTATTTCTGGAAGCACAAAAGTGGGTAAGCAGGTTGTGTTAGGCGGGCAGGTTGGTGTGGTAGGTCATATCAGTATTGCTGATGGTACCCAGGTGCAAGCACAATCTGGCGTTAATAGGTCTGTGAAGGAAGGGAATTTAAAGTGGGGTGGGTCTCCATTTGCGCCCTATACCAGCGAATTACGCTCGCGGGTGTTGTATGGTAAATTGCCTAACTTAGAGAAGCGCATTGCTGAATTGGAAAAATTAATAAAATCGAATAAATAGTACGAAAAAATTAGCCATAAAAATGGAGGAAATGAACGCAAAGCAAAGGACTATTGGGTCTGAAATAACAATTTCTGGAATTGGTCTACATACTGGGAAGTCAGTTACTTTGACATTAAAACCTGCGCCAGAAAATCATTGGTTTAAGTTTAGAAGGGTAGATATAGAGGGGCAGCCAATTGTTGCTGTCGATGCAGATAATGTTACGGATACTTCTAGAGGAACGACTATTTCTGAAAATGGAGCTTCCGTTAGTACAATCGAACATCTTATGGCTGCTTTGATTGGTCTTCAGGTTGATAATGTTTTAATTGATATTGATGGCCCTGAGGTACCTATATTGGATGGTAGTTCGACAATCTTTATCCAAGAGCTTAAAAAGGCTGGTTTTGTCGAGCAAGATGCGGATAGAGACTTCTACGAGATAAAAGAAAATATCCACTATGCGGATGCAGAAAAAAAAATCGAAATTGTAGGTATGCCTTTGGATGGCTACAGATTAACCTGTATGATCGATTTTAATTCGCCAGTTTTAGGAAGTCAACATGCGTCAATCAGTGAGATTACTGAGTTTGAAAAAGAAATTTCCTCTTCCCGTACATTTTGCTTTTTACATGAGTTGGAGGCTTTGTTGAGCCACAACTTGATTAAAGGGGGAGATTTGTCGAATGCTATTGTTATTGTCGATAAGGAAGTGGAGCAGTCGGAATTGGATAAATTACAGAAACTGTTCAACAAAAAGGTTACTGTTGCCGATGAGGGTATTTTAGATAATATACAGCTTAGACATCAGAATGAGCCTGCTAGGCATAAACTGCTGGACATGATTGGCGACTTAGCGCTGGTTGGACGCCCATTGAAAGGCCATATTATGGCGGCAAGACCTGGCCATGCTGCGAATGTAGCGTTTGCAAAACGTATTAAAATTCAGGCAAAACGTGATAAGGCTAAAAAGAAGATAAATACATATGATATTCATGCAAAACCTGTTTACGATACGGTTCAGATTATGAATATCTTACCCCACCGCCAGCCTTTTTTAATGATTGATAAGGTGTTGGAGCTGTCAGAATCGCATGTTGTAGGCCTTAAAAATGTGACCATGAATGAAGATTTCTTTATGGGGCATTTTCCTGGAGCACCAATTTTTCCAGGGGTCTTACGTATTGAAGGTATGGCACAGACAGGCGGGATTTTGGTGTTAAATACGGTGCCTGATCCAGAAAATTGGTTAACACTGTTCCTAAAAATCGAAAACGCTCGTTTTAAGAATCAAGTGGTACCTGGCGACACCATAATTTATAATTGTGAGCTGTTGGAGCCAATTCGTCGTGGTATAGCACGTATGAAAGGTATAGCGATGGTGGGCGAGAAGATTGTGTGTGAGGCTGAGCTAATGGCTCAAATTGTAAAAGTGAAATAAGTCAATATAAATATAAAATGATACAACCGTTATCATATATTCATCCGGATGCTAAGTTAGCACCGAATGTAGTAATCGAACCATTCAGTACCATCCACAGGGATGTGGTGATTGGCGAGGGTACTTGGATAGGTTCGAATGTCACCATTATGGATGGGGCACGGATAGGTAAAAATGTAAAGATATACCCCGGTGCGGTGATCGCTGGTGAGCCGCAGGATTTGAAGTTTGAAGGAGAGATCACGACAGCGGAAATTGGTGATAATACCACCATCCGTGAATGTGTTACAGTAAACCGTGGAACAAAAGATCGTTATAAAACTGTGATTGGTAAAAACTGCCTTATACAGGCGTATAGCCATATTGCACACGACTGTTTTATTGGCGACAACTGTATTTTCTCCAACTCTAGTACGTTGGCAGGGCATATCACCGTAGGTGATTATGTGGTGCTGGCGGGCTTGGTGGCTGTACATCAATTTACGAATATAGGATCTCATGCTTTTGTAACAGGCGGAACCTTAGTGCGTAAAGATGTCCCTCCGTTTATCAAAGCTGCGCGTGAGCCTATTGCCTATGCGGGTATAAACTCGGTGGGTTTGCGCCGTCGTGGTTACACTTCTGAGCAAATTGCCGAGATCCAAAGTATTTACCGGGTGCTGTTTGTTCAAAACCGCAATCTTTCTAAAGCATTGGATTTGGTGGAGGCCGAGTTTGAAGCCACAGAAATCAGAGATGAAATTTTAACCTTTGTACGGAACTCTAATAGGGGGGTAGTACGCGGTTTTAACCAAGGGAAAGTAAGTGTTTAATAATAAAACAACGGATTATTGAAGATAACTTTACAAAACTTAGGAAGAAGGTTTAACCAAGAATGGATTTTCCGGAAATTGGATTATACCTTCTTCTCGTCAAAAAAATACGCCATCTTAGGTCCCAATGGTTCTGGTAAGTCGACACTTATCAAGGTGTTGAGCGGACAGCTTACTCCTAGTGATGGCCAAATTGATTATACCCTTGGCGACATCTCTATCCCTGTCGACAATATGTATACTCATGTTGCTATTGCGGCACCTTATGTAGAACTTATCGAAGAATTTACCCTTCGTGAGCTTATTGATTTCCATTTTAAATTTAAAGGCTACCTCCCTACCTTCGATAAAGCGAAGGTTGTCGATCTTTTAGGATTGAAAAAAGCACTCGACAAGCCTATACGGTTTTATTCTTCGGGAATGAAGCAGCGTGTCAAGCTTGCTTTGGCCTGCTGTAGCCATAGTGACATTTTATTCCTAGACGAACCTTGCAGCAATTTAGATGCTGTGGGCGAGGCCTGGTATCGTCGTTTGGTAGAGTTGACTACTGCAAATGGGCGTTTACTTATTATCGGCTCCAACCAAGAAAAGGAATATGACTTTTGCGACGAAACACTCTTAATTACAGACTTCAAGTAATTTGTCTCGTTATTTTTATTAAAGCATACTTTTTTCTATTTTTGTGCAACGAAAATTAAAAAGATACTATTCAAATGGCAAAAGCTTCAGATGTAAAAACAGGAAATGTGTTGCGTTTCAACGGTGATTTAGTGACGGTTGAAGAATTTATTCACCGTACACCTGGTAACTTACGTGCATTTTACCAAGCGAGAATGCGCAATGTAAAATCTGGAAAATTGGTGGAATACCGTTTCCGTACCGACGAAGAAGTGGAGATTGCTCGTGTAGAAACTAATGATTATCAGTATCTATATGATGATGGTGAATTTTTTGTTGTGATGGATAATGAGTCGTACGAACAGTTTAATATCCCGAAGGTTTTATTCGGTGGTTCGGCACGATTTTTGAAGGAAGGAATGAACGTTATCGTAGCCTTTGAAAGTGACGAACCTATTATGGCTCAGGCACCTGCGAGTGTGGAATTGGAGATTACGTATTCTGAGCCTGCAGTAAAAGGCGACACTTCTACAAATGCCCTTAAATTGGCTACCGTAGAAACTGGCGTTGAAATTCGCGTTCCTTTGTTTATTAATCAAGGTGATAAAGTTAAAGTAGATACACGCACAGGAGATTATATCGAACGTGTGAAGTAATAAAATATTAGGTTTAGGTTGATTATTCGGTCTTGTTAGCAGCTTTGCTTCAAGGCCGTTTTTTTTGATAGGATATGGCCATATGACAAAAGAAAAGTTGCGTAAGATATTTAAGCAAAAACGGATTGATCTGAGCCGGCAGCAGCGTGCGGAATATGATGCCATGTTGTTTGAACAGCTTAAGCAGTTGGATTGGAATGCTTACCATTATGTACATATTTACCTTACGCTAAGGAAGTTTAATGAGCCGGATACCTCCGCTCTTATACAGTGGCTTAAAGCGTTTTATCCGCAGGTAAAATTGGTTATTTCAAGGTCTGATTTTGCGACGGGGGAGATGTTAAATTACCTTTGGAATGCGGATACGGTAATTAAGGAAAATGCCTGGGGCATACCCGAACCCGAAGATGGAACGCTGGTAGACGAGTCGTTAATAGATCTGGTGTTGGTGCCGCTGTTGGTTACGGATGTTGCTGGCAATCGTGTCGGTTATGGGAAAGGCTTTTACGACAGGTTCTTGTCGCGTTGTCGTAAGGATGTGCGCACCCTTGGCCTCAGTTATTTTGAACCTGTAGAAACCATTAGTGATGTCGATGCATGGGATAGGGCATTACAGCATCTTATTACCCCATTTAGAACGTATAATTTTTAGCATTTGCGGATATTAAGAAGTACCTGATTTTGCCGTTCAGGATGCCACCTTTTTTAGGTTCTTGCCTTATGTTATGGCCTATCCGCGCAAAGTAGAGGATGTTTGCCTACTCTGCCATCGTGGTGAATTGAAATGCATCTTGAAAATATATAGGCAGATTAAACCATTGCATAATAAAGGAGACCCCAGATTATGGAATCTCCTTAAAACTTAAACCGTATCAATAACCAATAAATGGTATATACTGCTAACTACAATAGAAAGCGGTTAAATGTTTTAAATATTTTATTTTTTTTCTACAATGGCTACGGTGAGTCTTGATATACAGATGAGCTGTTGCTTATCGTCGTGTATTTTAATATCCCAAACGTGGGTGGTTTTTCCAATATGTAGGGGCAGGCATGTGGCTGTTAAGAGCCCTTCTGTTGCTGACTTCACATGATTGGCATTAATATCTAAACCTACACCATAATATTTATCCGGGTCGACAATAAGATTAGATGCTACGGAGCCGATAGATTCGGCCAGCACTACAGATGCGCCGCCGTGTAAGATACCAAATGGCTGACGTACATTATTGGTGATAGGCATCGTCGCTTTAATTAAATTATCTTGAATCTCTACAGCCTTTATTTCCAGTAGTTTGGTCATGTAGCTATCGAAAATCCGATTTACGTCGGCCAGTGGGTATGTCTTAAACCAAATCATGCTGTTATTGTTCTTGGGGTTTTAAATAGCGTTCTTGTAATATAATGCGGTGATGGTTTAAATGACCTGCAATAACATATATAAACGCGCGTACACTAATCAACCTATCCGAAGCCATACCTTTTCTAGCGAGCTCATGTTGGTTAAAGGATTCGAATAGAATTAAATTCGATTTTCGTAGGTGTATAAACTCCTCAATAATACTCGCAAAACTACGTTCGTTATGTCTACCATTGGCCACAAATTCATCCTGTTCAAACGAGGCTAAGGCGGTCATATCATTGCGTGCAAAACGTAGGGCACGGTATGCCATTACCCTTTCCGTATCTAAAATATGACACAGGATTTCCTTTACCGACCATTTTCCTTCGGCATACGCAAAATCCCCCAACTCCTCAGGAATTGTTTTAATAAATTCAGGAAAGCTTTCCACCTGCTGTATCAGTTCCTCTTTTACATCCCCCACAATGGTTTCTATATAATCTTGGTATATAGCAGGGTATTCGTCAGACTTGAGTAGGTTCATATTTTAAATTGCTCTTTAGTATTATTCTGAAGGTTGTTCCTTTACCGATTTCAGAGTCCTTTACAAAAACTTGGCCTTTATGATAGCTTACCATACGTTTTGTAAGACTTAACCCCAATCCCCAGCCTCGTTTTCGTGTGGTAAAGCCAGGCTGAAAAATTCTTTCGAAGTTTGACCTGGGTATTCCTTTTCCGGTATCACTAATGTCTATAAAAATTTCTTCTTTTGCAATGTTTTCTGATATTACAACCTTAATATCTCCTTCTTTATCAATGGCATTAACAGCATTTTTCAATAAATTCTCTATAATCCAATCGAATAAAGGCACGTTTAACATGGCTTCAACCATAGGGTCTCCTTCCAAAGTGAAATTTATTTTTTCGCTGGTACGGATTTTAAAGTAATTCATAAAATCTTGTACCACTTTATAGACATTCTGGTTATGGAGTGAAGGTGTAGAGCCGATTTTTGAGAACCTATCTGCCACCGTTTCCAACCGTTTTACATCTCTCTCCATTTCATGGAGCACAGTATCATCTTCGGCATCATATTTCATCCGTATAAGCTCTACCCAGCCCATGAGCGATGATATGGGGGTGCCCAGCTGGTGGGCAGCCTCTTTGGCCATACCTACCCAGACGAGGTTTTGTTCTGATTTTTGTATGGCGTTGAATACCGAATAGGCAATAACGATAAATATGGCAATGAGCGATAGTTGAATATAGGGGAAAATACGCAACTGCCGCAATGCCGCGGAGTCTTGGTAATAGACATACCATTTATCGCCTGAATCCAAGTGGAGCACAATAGGCTCATGGCGTTTCTGCATATTGTAGAGCTGCTTCTCGAAATATTCGGGTGCATAATGCAGGGTACTATCGCGTTCAGCTTCCAGCTGTATATTTGTTTTTTTAGGATCCAGATCGCGCCAAAAAATAATGTTTTTCTTTTGATCGGTAATAATTGCTGGCAGTGAAAGGCTGTCGCGTACGGCATAAATAAAGCTTATAAACTCGTCGTCGACATCGGGGAATGTCATGATGCTACGTGTTGTCATAGCCCAAACCTCGGCCTTGGTACGTTCCGATTTAGAAAGACTTTTTACCAGGTAGTTTGTGTACAACAGCGAAGCCACACCAATCACGATGGCAAAGAATAATAGAATAATCTTCCAAGCTTGTTTGTTGTATTTATACGGATTCATCGCTACATTTTACAGTCTGCAAAATACTGATTTTCTAGAATACTTATTAAAAATATAACCCTTCTATGTTAAGTATTTAGTTTTATTCGAATAGAATTACATAATTTTGTGTTATGAGTTCACAAAATAACGTAAGGGTGCGCTTTGCACCAAGTCCTACTGGAGGGCTGCATTTAGGAGGGGTTAGAACTGCTCTTTTCAATTATTTATTTGCGAAACAACATCAGGGTGAATTTATCTTACGTATAGAAGATACCGATCAGACACGTTTTGTGCCTGGTGCAGAAGCTTATATTAACGAATGTTTGTCTTGGTGTGGCATTATTCCTGATGAGAGCCCGGAAAAACCTGGCGCTTTTGGTCCCTACCGCCAAAGTGAACGTAAACCTTCGTATAGACAGTATGCCGAGCAACTGGTAGAAAAGGGATATGCATATTATGCATTTGATACCGCCGAAGAGCTGGAGGAGCAGCGCAAGCTGTTTCCCAATTTTAGGTATTCGCAGGAGAACAGATTGTCGTTGCGCAACTCATTAAGTTTATCGGCTGCAGAAACGCAACAATTGCTAGCGGCAGGAACGGCGCATACCATCCGGATAAAAGTTCCCGAAAATGAAGTCGTATCTTTTGAGGATATGATCCGTGGGAAAGTGTCTTTTGAAACCAGTCTTGTAGACGATAAGGTGTTATTAAAGGCAGACGGCATGCCGACTTACCATTTAGCTGTTGTTGTTGACGATAAAGCGATGCAAATATCGCATATTTTCCGGGGTGAGGAGTGGCTGCCATCGGCGCCTGTGCATCTGCTGCTTTGGGAGTACTTGGGTTGGAAAAGTGATATGCCACAATGGGCGCACTTGCCATTGATTTTAAAACCCGAAGGAAACGGTAAATTAAGCAAACGTGATGGCGACCGTTTAGGTTTTCCGGTGTATGCCATGAACTGGATAGACCCTAAATCTGGTGATCTTACTAAAGGTTTCCGGGAATTGGGCTTTTTACCCGAGGCCTTTGTGAATATGTTGGCTTTATTGGGCTGGAACGATGGTACAGCGCAGGAGATCTTTACCTTGGAAGAGCTTGTTGAAAAGTTTACCGTAGATAGGGTTAGCAAAAGTGGTGCGAAATTCGATTTTGAAAAAGCAAAATGGTTTAACCATGAGTGGATTAAAAATGCGGACAACGAGGTGTTAATGCCACAGATAAACCAGATAATCGGGAATAATGGCGTACAGAATGTAGACGCTACTTTTGTGTCTAACGTTTTGACGGCAGTAAAAGAGAGATTAACCTATGTTTCTGATTTTTGGACACAGGCATCGTTCTTTTTTGTTTCCCCGGATGTTTATGATGTGGATGCTGTAAAACCCAAGTGGACGGCACAGAAAACTGCATTCTTTGAGGATATTATTCAAGGGCTTGCTACACAAGACTGGAATGCTGGCGCATTAGAATTGTTTTTTAAAGATAAAGTTGCGGCTTCGGGAATGAAAGTTGGGGAGTTGATGATGCCTTTCCGTGTTATGCTGGTGGGCGGCAAATTCGGCCCTGATGTTTTCCGGATTGCAGAGTTGTTAGGAAAAGAGGCCGTTATTGCTCGTATTCAAAAAGCATTACCGCTATTTATTTAAGTCTTCCATAAGCCGGAGGTGTTGTTTGCACCCCCGGTATTTTTATTATAAACCTATCATTAACATGAAAAAAATCAACGTTTGGACCTTAACGGTTCTTTTTGCTGTGCTTACTATGGCTTTTACGCCTACAAAACTGGGTAACAAGAAAAATTATCCGGAGGAGAAGTTAGGCTGGAAATTAGGTGCTCAGGCTTATACATTTAGGTTATTTAGTTTTGCTGAGGCTGTAGATAAAATTGCTGCTAGTAATATGCGTTTTGTAGAAGCCTTTCCCGGTCAGGACATTGGCTCGGGCAGTACCGAAAAAATGGGTTACGGATTATCGGCTGAGGGACGTACATTGGTGAAAAAAATACTAAAGGATAAAGGGGTAACTTTGTATGCCTTCGGTGTGGTTGGTGCAAGTGATGAAGCAGAATGGGAAAAGGTTTTTTCTTTTGCCAAGGATATGGGGGTGCAGGTTATTACTACAGAGCCTAATGAAGATCAGCTGGATATTCTTTCCAAATTGTGTGATAAATATCAAATTAAGATAGCTATTCATAACCATCCAGATCCTTCGCATTACTGGAAACCCGAGACGGTATTAAAGGCTATTGAGGGGCGCAGTAAATTAATGGGTGCAGGTGCTGATGTTGGTCACTGGATGCGTTCGGGTTTGGATCCTGTAGCATGTTTACAGAAATTAAATGGCCGTGTTTATCATTTACACTTTAAGGACTTAAATAAGTTTGGTGTACAGGATGCGCATGATGTACATTGGGGAACAGGTAAACTGCCTTTACAAGGCATTATTGACGAGTTGAAACGTCAGAAATTTAAAGGTATGCTTTCCGCAGAGTATGAGTACAACTGGGAAAACAATCAGGCTGATGTGGCGCAAAGTGCTGCAAACTTTCGTGCACAGTTGTTAAAAAAATAAGCCTTACATGTAAAAAATAAAAGCCTTCACAATCTGAAGGCTTTTATTTTTTAATAGTTTCGCTCTATATTATCCGATAGGGTTTTATTATTTTGTAGCATATAGGCTATACTACGTATTACGCGATTATGTTTTTTTACAAAAGGATTTTCTTCATTCCATACATATCCTGCTAAAACGGCGCACACCTTTTCTTTAACGTCTAGATTTTCGGGTCTATGAAAAAATAAGGTCTGTAAGTTTCCGGTATACCATTCTTTAACGTACGTTGTAAATACAGCAATACCCCGCTCCATATACTGGGTAAAATCTTTCTCCCAATCTATCTCCTCCCCATTCAGCTGTCGCCAGGCTAACTTGGCTGCCAATATCCCCGACTCTGTGGCGAAACATACACCCGACGAAAATACAGGGTCTAAAAATTCGGAACTATTTCCCGTTAAAGCAAAGCCATCGCCATACATTTTTGTTACAGCGGCGGAATAATTTTTAAGATGTACAGGCTCGAATAAAAATTCGGTTCCGGCAAATCGTTTTACATAAAAGTCGGATAACTGTATTGCCTTTCGTAAGGCGTCGGCGGTATCGCCATCTGTAGCGAGTTGATCTATAAACTCGGTGTTGGCGACAATGCCTAAACTGGTATGGCCATTGGAAAATGGAATTACCCATAACCATACTTCGGTATCCAGGACATCGAAGGAGATTTGGGTTCCTTCAATACCTTCAGGTCTGTTGATATCCACGACATGGGAAAAGATGGCCGAGTGGGGGTTCAGTTTCGATGGTTTATCAAGATGTAACAGCCGTGGTAATACCCGGCCGTAACCACTGCAGTCGATTACAAATTTGGCTTTGATTTTCGATATGTTACCCTCTTTATCCACTACTGTAGTTAGCGATGTGCTGCCTGTAAAGGAAATTTCAGTAACAGTTGTCTCAAAGCTGATATCTACCCCTCTTTTCACTAAACTTTGCGCCATCACATCGTCAAAATCGGCTCTGGGAATCTGCCAGGTCCAATCCCAACCTGCGCCAAACTTTTGGCTGAAATCGAAGATACTGATGACCTCGCCACGAATAAATCTAGCGCCAGGTTTAATTTGGAAATGCTGTTTATTTAAATCCTCTAGTAATCCAGCCTCATCAAGATGGTCCATAACACGGGGAATCAGGCTTTCGCCAACCACTAATCTAGGGAATTTACTGCGCTCCACGACCTTAATCTTTGCTCCCTGTTTTTCTAGATATCCCGCTGCAACGGCACCCGATGGCCCTGCTCCGATAATCAAGATATCAACTTCACTAATTTCCATTCTTAAAGGAATTCAATATAAATATATTATTTTTGCAAACAATTGTACACAAAGGTACTTATTTATCCTACTGGGAAAAGAAGATTATCTAAAATTTGAAAAGCAAACACACATTATTAATGGTTTCTATACATAGCGATCTATCATTAGATCAATTTGCCCATGTTTTATTAAAACATAACCCTGTAGGTTTATCCGATTATACCAAAGAAATTGTAGAAAAGAGCCATAACTTTTTGAAATCTTTTATTGAAAATAAAGTTATTTACGGCATAAATACAGGCTTTGGTCCGATGGCGCAATACCGTATTCAAGATGCGGATCGTATACAGTTGCAATATAACTTAATCCGTAGCCATGCCTCTGGAACTGGCGACCTGCTACCCGCAGATGTAGTTAAAGCGGCTATGTTAACGCGCTTATGCAACCTTTCTAAAGGGAAATCTGGTGTACATATTTCTGTATTGTCGCTGTTAGAGGCCTTTATAAATAAGGATATCACACCCGTTATTTTTGCTCATGGTGGTGTCGGTGCTAGTGGAGACCTGGTGCAGCTCGCTCATTTGGCCTTGACGCTTATTGGTGAGGGGGAGGTTATTTACCAGGGGCTGAGGAGACCGACGGCAGCGGTATTCCAGGAGCTAGGGTTAAAGCCCATCGATGTTGTCGTGCGTGAAGGGATATCTTTAATAAATGGCACCTCGGTAATGACAGGTGCAGGTATTGTTAACTACTATCACGCGCATAAGTTGTTGAGATGTTCAGTTGCGTTTTCCTCTTTAATGAATGAGCTTGCCAAGGCGCACGATGATCATTACTCGGCAACCCTGAATGAAGTTAAAAAACATAACGGTCAGCAGGAGATTGCACAGATGATGCGCGCACATCTGGCAGACTCCAACTTAATACGTAAAAGGGAAGAGGATCTGTATTCTGGCACTAATTTGGAAGATATTTTTAAAGATAAAGTTCAGGAGTACTACTCCTTACGTTGTGTGCCGCAGATTTTAGGTCCTATTCTTGAAACAATTGAACAGGTGGGCAAGGTTCTGGAAAATGAAGTAAACTCGGTGAGTGACAACCCTATTATTTCGGTCGAAGATGAAAATGTTTACCATGGCGGGAATTTCCATGGCGACTATATTTCATTGGAGATGGATAAATTGAAGTTGGCCATTACCCGTTTAACCATGCTTTCTGAACGCCAGCTGAATTACTTAATGAATACCAAGATTAATGAAATATTGCCCCCATTTGTTAATATGGGTAAACTAGGCTTTAACTTTGGTATGCAGGGTGCGCAGTTTACGGCGACGTCGACAACGGCGGAAAATCAGACCTTATCAAATTCTATGTATGTACATAGTATCCCCAACAACAACGATAACCAGGATATTGTAAGTATGGGCACCAACGCGGCCATGATTACGCATAAGGTTATTGTTAATGCTTACGAGGTGTTGGCTATTCAATATATTTCTTTGGCCCAGGCTATTGATATTTTGAACTGTCAGGATGCCTTATCTTCGCGCAGTAAGCAACTATATACCGATTTGCGGAAGCTTGTACCGGCATTTTCGGATGATAAACCCTTGTATACTGCCATACAGGATGTAAAAGATTTTTTAATGCGTTTAAGTTAATTGAGTTACCATATGAACTGTGCTTTAGTTACGGGTGGGTCTAGAGGTATTGGACGTGCTATTTGCCAGAAATTGGCAGCCGATTTGGGCTATTATATTTTGATTAACTACCAAGGCAATATGCAGGCGGCACTGGAAACACTTCAGTTGATAGAAGCTGCGGGCGGAAAGGGTGAAATTATTCAGTTTGATGTGGCGGATGCCGATGCGGTATCGACAGCGCTTACGGATTGGAGCGCTCGAAATCCTGATGCTGTAGTCGAAGTTATTGTCAATAATGCGGGTATTGCTAAGGATGGCCTTTTTATGTGGATGAGCAATACCGATTGGCAGTCGGTATTGGATACTTCATTAAATGGGTTTTTTAATGTCACCAATTTCTTTATTCAGAAAATGCTGCGTAAACGTTTTGGACGTATTATCAATGTTGTTTCCGTATCGGGCGTGAAGGGTACCGCGGGGCAAACGAACTATTCGGCGGCAAAGGCGGGCGTTATTGGTGCGACAAAGGCATTGGCACAGGAGGTTGCGAAACGTAATATTACCGTGAATGCTGTTGCGCCGGGTTTTATACAAACGGACATGACCGCGGATATGGACGAGCAGGAGTTGACGAAGTTAATTCCGGCAAACCGGTTTGGAAAAACGGAAGAGGTGGCTGATTTGGTATCCTTTTTAGCATCCAAAAAATCTTCTTATATTACAGGTGAAATTATTAATATTAATGGTGGTATTTATTCTTAAATAGGATATGAGTACGCGGGTGGTGATTACAGGAATGGGTATTTATTCTTGTATTGGAACAAATTTAGAGGAGGTAACGGCGTCCTTAATGGAAGGACGGTCGGGTATTAAGATCGATCCTGAACGTAAACCTTTTGGCTTTAAGTCGCCATTAACGGGTATGGTACCTGTGCCGGATTTAAAAAAAGAATTGAGTCGCCGGCAGCGCATCAGCATGGGGGAGGAGTCGGAGTATGCTTATATGGCTACAAAAGAGGCTCTGACGAATGCAGGTATTGGTGCCTCTATGTTGCAGGAGCGTGAAATTGGTATTCTCTATGGTAATGACAGTGTTTCTAAGGCTGTTATTGAGGCCACAGATATTGTACGCGAAAAGCAGGATACGCAATTGATAGGGTCTGGGGCAATTTTTAAGTCTATGAATTCTACAGTTACCATGAACTTGGCTACTATCTTAGGGCTTAAAGGTGTGAACATGACCATTTCCGCTGCTTGTGCGTCGGGATCGCATGCTATCGGCTTGGGCTATATGTTTATTAAGCAGGGGTTACAGGACTTAATTATCTGTGGTGGTGCGCAGGAAATTAACCCTTATGCAATGGCGAGCTTCGATGGCCTCGGGGTTTTTGCTGAGGATACGGATGCTCCGGAAACGGCGTCGCGCCCTTTTGATGTGAAACGTACCGGGCTGGTGCCTAGTGGCGGTGGAGCAACGGTAATCCTGGAGAGTTTAGACTCGGCTTTGCAACGTGGCGCTCCTATTATCGCTGAGGTGGTTGGTTATGGCTTTTCTTCCAATGGGGGGCATATCTCTACCCCGAATATTGAGGGGCCTGCCAAGGCGATGAAAAGAGCCTTGGAGCAGGCGGGGGTAACGCCTGATGAGGTGGATTATATAAATGCACATGCTACATCTACACCAATTGGAGATGCGAATGAGGGGAAGGCTATACTGGAAGTGTTTGGCGGTAAACCTTATGTGAGTTCTACGAAGTCGATGACTGGGCATGAATGTTGGATGGCTGGTGCTTCAGAGGTTATCTATTCGACGTTAATGTTGCAACATGGTTTTATAGCGCCAAATATTAATTTACAGGAAGTAGATCCTGAATTAGCAGAATTAAATTTAATTTCATCAACAATAAGACAAGAATTTGATATATATTTGTCTAACTCTTTTGGGTTCGGTGGTACTAACTCTGCCGTTGTTGTAAAGCGATTTAAATAATGAATAACACAGAAATTAAACAAAAGTTAAACGATATATTAGTGGAGGAATTTGAGGTTGATGCTGCTGTAATTCAACCCGAAGCACCACTTAAGGAATCGCTGGATTTGGATAGCTTAGACTATGTGGACTTGGTGGTTTTAATCGAATCGAATTTTGGTGTTAAATTGGGTGAGGCTGATTTCTCGGGTATGCTTACCTTTGCAGATTTCTATAATGTTGTAGCGCATAAAATTGCCCTAAAATAAAAATGTATTAGCATGAGCCAATGGGATGGAAGGTCGAAAGGAACACTCCTTGGCTATAAAATATTTGTATTTTTTATAAAGAAGTTAGGCGTCCGTACTGCATACGGACTTCTTATTTTTGTTGCCTTTTATTATTTTCTCTTTTATCCCAAAAATTTTCGCGATCTTTTTTATTACCTGCATAAGCGACAGGGCTTCTCGTTCTTGCGCGCTATAGTTAAGGTGTATCAGACATACTTTGTCTTCGGGCAGACGATTATCGATAAGGTTGCCATATCTGCGGGCTTACGTAACCGTTTTACCTACAACTTTGATGGTATTGAACATCTTCAGGCTGTATTGTCTGAAAATAAAGGGGGGATATTAATATCTGCACATGTGGGTAATTTTGAAATATCGGAGCGCTTTTTCTCCGATCTGGATTTAAGTTTCCAGATTAATCAGGTTACCGTAGATCAAGAGGTTTCTATAATCAAGGCGTACCTGGAAAAAATGGCCGACAAATCTGAAATAAAGCATATTTTTATCCAGGAAGATATGTCGCATGTCTTTGCAATAAATGAGGCTTTGGCAAATAAGGAGCTTATTTGTTTTACTGGAGATCGTTATTTTGAGGGATCCAAGGTTTTGAAAGCCAATTTATTGGGTAAGGAGGCTATTTTTCCGGCAGGTCCTTTTCACTTAGCATCTCGCTTGGGGGTACCCATAATTTTTGTGTATGTTATGAAGGAGCCTAATCAGCACTATCATTTGTATGCACGTAGGGCTACTGAAATAAAACACCGCGACGCACAGTCGGTGCTGGAGGCTTATGTTGGTAGTGTAGAAAGAATACTGAAGCGCTATCCCTTACAATGGTTTAATTTTTTTGATTTCTGGAATAGAAATAAGCAAGCCTCTTAATGTTATGAAAGATGTATTGGTAATTTATTACAGCCAGTCTGGGCAATTAGAAGATATCGCACGTTCGATATCGAAACCTATGCTGGAGGATGAGCAGGTTCAGGTAGATTATTACGAAATTAAGATGCTGGATGCTTTCCCTTTTCCGTGGACGGGTGATGTGTTTTTTAATGTCTTTCCGGAAACTTTTCAGCAGATACCGCAAGCGGTTCATCCACCGCCATCGTATATTTTGGAGAAACAATATGACCTTATACTATTTCACTACCAGGTTTGGTACCTGAGCCCTTCAATACCGATTAATTCTTTCTTAAAAAGCCCTTATGCTACCGCTATTTTAAAGGACCGCCCTGTTGTTACGATTAGCGGGTCGCGGAATATGTGGGCTAAAGCACAGGATAAGGTGAAGGCGCTATTGTTGGCAAATGGCGCGA
Source organism: Sphingobacterium sp. Mn56C (assembly GCF_049319645.1). NCBI lineage: Bacteria > Pseudomonadati > Bacteroidota > Sphingobacteriia > Sphingobacteriales > Sphingobacteriaceae > Sphingobacterium > Sphingobacterium sp. Mn56C. The sequence goes on along the minus strand of NZ_JBMOUC010000002.1, from coordinate 240,467 downwards.
CATTGGTGGGCAATATTGCGCTTACAGATCGTCATTATAACCTGGTGTCGGTGGTAACAATTGTAGATTGGTTGTTCTCGGGCATAAAACGTCGGGCATTTGGTTTTTTTCCGCTGCCAGGGGTGTCTGATGCAGATATTAGCGGGGCGAGCAGGTATGGAGAAATTATTAATCATTCCTTAAAAAATGGTAATTTTGAATATCTGCAGGCAGCATTAGTGGCTGCCGGTGCCGTAGATTTTAAGTTCTTTTTGGTTTCTATGGATAAGAAAGGGAATCGCATGTTTCAGATCTGGTCAACGCTGATTTTAAAAAATCCTGAAAAGCGTAAATTTTTGATTACCTGCTTTCAATACTATGTCCTATTTGCCTTGTATATTGTGTCGCCAATTGTTTTTTTAATTGAGTTGGTATTATATCCACTATTGTATTTTATAAAAATTAGAAAAGAGAAAACCCATTACCAAGGTGTGTAAAGAGATGAATGAAGTTTATATAAACCGTGTGAGTAAATTTTTACCTAACGACCCTGTGTCTAATGACGAGATGGAGTCGTATTTAGGAAAGATAAATAATCAAGCGTCTAAAGCGCGGCGTATTGTTTTGCGCAATAATGGCATCCAAACCCGGTACTATGCTTTAACAAAAGATGGTCTGCCTACGCATACGAATGCGCAGCTTACGGCTGCGGCAATACGTAATCTTTTGGACGATGATTTTAAGGCCGAGGATATTCAACTGATTTCATGTGGAACATCATCGCCGGATTTTTTGATGCCTTCGCATGCTGTTATGGTGCATGGCGAATTGAAAAACGGACCTTCGGAGGTAAACTCGGCGGCAGGAAATTGCTGCGCCGGAATGAATGCTTTTAAGTTTGGATACCTTTCGGTAAAAGCGGGTAATACCCATAACGCGGTATGCACCGGCTCTGAGCGGATGTCTTCCTGGATGCTGGCCGACCATTTCAATAAGGAGGTAGAAAACCTCAAGGAATTGGAGGAGCAGCCTATTATTGCTTTTAATAAGGACTTTTTACGCTGGATGCTGTCGGATGGGGCTGGGGCTATGTTACTGGAAAATCAGCCTAAAGGAGATTTTCCTTTGCGTGTGGAGTGGGTGGAAGGATATTCCTATGCTCATGAGCTTGATGTGTGTATGTATGCCGGAGCTGATAAGCAGCAGGATGGTAGTTTAAAGTCTTTTAGCGATTATACCACCGAGGAGTGGCTAACGCAGTCGATCTTCTCTGTAAAGCAAGATACCAAGCTCTTGGATAAGTATATCTTGGTTAAGGGTGTTGAAAGTATGAAACATGCTATGGAGAAACATGCTGTAGGACCGGAGGATATTGATTTCTTATTACCGCATGTATCATCGCATTATTTTGTGGATGGCTTATACCAGGGATTTGCTGATGCGGGTATTGAAATTAGCCGTAGTAAATGGTTTATGAACCTACGTGACGTTGGTAATGTGGGTGCGGGCTCGGTATATTTGATGTTAGCGGAATTGCTGCAATCGGGAACATTACAAAAAGGACAACATATTATGCTTTGCGTACCCGAGAGTGCTAGATTTACGTATTCGTATGCGTACTTAACCGTTTGCTAATGCATAAATTGCCTATAACTGGAACTGCAATTCATGCACTTATACCGCAGCGTATGCCCATGGTGATGGTCGATTGTTTGCGCGCTTATACGGCGGATACGGTGGATACAGGCCTTGTGCTGCTTGCGGGAAATATTTTTCTTCAACACGGCGTGTTGCAAGAGGCGGGGCTGCTGGAGCATATGGCGCAATCGGTTGCCTTGCATACGGGATATAGCTTTTTTATCCGTAAGGAGCAGGCTCCAACGGGGTATATCGGCGCTATTCAGCAGGCTGAATTATTCCGCCTACCGCTTATTGGCGAGGAGATACAGACTCATGTTCGTATTATTCAGGAGTTTATGGGGGTTACCTTGGTGCATATCGAAAGTAGGGTTGCGGATGAATGTATCGCCACAGCGCAGATGAAAACCGTTATTGCGGCGGCCAATATATAATAGTATGGAAGAAATAAAAATTCCTATTCATGATTTTTTGCCTCATAGGGCTCCCATGTTAATGGTAGACTATATTGCAGAAATATCGCAGAAGCATGTGGTATGTCATTTTGACATTACGGACGACTGCATTTTCGTGGCCGATGGCGTACTTCAGGAGCTGGGCTTGATTGAACATATGGCGCAAACTTGTTCTTCTATTGTAGGACAGAATTTTTACAGCCCGGATTATAATCCAGAGGTAGATCAGCGCATAATAGGCTTTATCTCGGGAATAAAAAAAATTGAAATACAAACCTTGCCGTCTGTAGGAAATTATATACGTACACATGCTGATTTGAGCTCCCAATTTCAGGGAGACAATTACAGTATATGCACCATGTTGGTCCGCGCAACGGTTGCGGATATGACAATAGCAGTGGCAGAAATAAATTTATTTTTACAGGAAGGTAGATAAATGAAAAAGTCAGAGGTACCACAAGACAACGGAAGAATCGTACAGAAAGGATCGCGTGAGCTGTATTACGCTATCGATGAAAATGGGGAATATACGACAGCATTGAGTAGTGGATGGGAGGCAAAAAATATTGTTCAGGATCATACCATGGAGGTATTGCAGCAGGAGATTGATCAGGCTCGCGCAGATGTTGCGGCACAGCGGATCAGTCCTGTTTATTATTTTATGCTGCTAAATCGTATGGATGTTGGCGTTTTATCGGGCTATACGGGGATTTGGCAATGGCGTATAAAACGGCATTTTAAATCGGCTGTTTTTCAGCGGCTTAGTGATAGGCTGTTGCAGAAGTATGCGGATGCTTTCGATATTACTGTGCTAGAATTGAAAAACTTTAAAGGAGATTAATGCAGTTAAATTTTACTCATCATCAATCGGCACACTGTGAAAGTGGTGTTGCCTCTAATCTCTTAAAAGATAAAGGGTTAAACTTATCTGAGCCTATGGTATTTGGCCTTGGCTCGGGTGTGTTTTATGTGTATTTGCCCTTTTTAAAGGTTAGCAATGCTCCGGGATTGAGTTATAGACCTATGCCGGGATGGATTTTTAGCCGTATGGCAAAACGCTTAGGTATTAAAATTAAAAGGTTGAAATTCGCTAGCCCCGAGCGGGCGCAACGGCAGCTTGACGAAAACTTAAAAAATGGTATTCCTACGGGATTACAGGTGGGGGTGTATCATTTGCCTTATTTTCCCGACGATTATAGGTTTCATTTTAATGCCCATAATCTGGTTATCTATGGTAAGGATGCGGGTAGCTATCTGGTATCTGATCCTACGATGGAGGGGGTACATCGTCTTAGTGAAAAGGAATTGGAAAAGGTGCGCTTTGCCAAAGGTGTACTCGCACCAAAGGGGCACTTATACTATCCGGTATTTTTGCCGCGCGAAGCGGATATTGACTGGCCTAAGGCTATACGGAAGGCAATCCTGAAAACCTGTAACGATATGTTGGCGCCGGTGCCTATTGTAGGTGTTCGGGGTATGCGCATGGTGGCACGTGCTATTGCGAAGTGGCCCCAGAAGGTGGGGGTGCCTAAGGCGAATTACTACCTGGCGCAGATGGTGCGTATGCAGGAGGAGATCGGTACTGGAGGGGGAGGTTTTCGCTATATCTATTCCGCATTCTTACAGGAGGCGGGGCGTAAAATTAATAACCCGATTTTGCTGGAGTTGTCGGAGGAGATGACAAAAATCGGTGATTTATGGCGTGACTTTGCCGTTAATGCTTCGCGGGTATATAAAAAACGAAGCCAGCAGTCGGATGTTTACAACAGCCTGTCGGCAGCGTTGTTGCAGCTTGCTGACCTGGAGGAAGCATTTTTCAAGAAACTAAAAAAAGCAGTTTAAAGCATGAACGACGAGGTAATTCGGATAGAGGGGCTTTCAAAGAAATATAAGGATAGTGATTATTACTCGGTAAAGAATTTAAATCTTTCGGTTTTTGAGGGAGAGATCTTTGGACTTTTGGGACCTAATGGTGCCGGAAAAACAACTTTGATTTCTATGCTGTGCGGACTGATAAAACCTTCGTCTGGTGGTTTTACCATCAGGGGTAAAAACTATGCCCAGCAGGGCATGGCCATAAGGCAGCTTATCGGCGTTGTTCCGCAGGAATATGCGCTGTATCCTTCCTTAACGGCTACCGAAAACTTAATGTACTTTGGTGCAATGTATGGCTTGAAGGGGAAACAGCTGGAAAGATTGGTGCAGCAGTATTTGGATAAAATGGGCTTGCTGAAATTTGCCCATAAACGGGTAGGCAATTTTTCTGGTGGCATGAAGCGTAGAGTAAATCTTTTAGCGGGCATTCTGCATGGCCCTAAGGTATTATTTCTCGATGAACCTACGGTAGGGGTGGATGTGCAGTCCAAGAATGCTATCCTGAGTTTTTTGAAAGAACAAAACGCCGCAGGAACGAGCATTGTGTATACATCGCATCATTTAATTGAAGCGCAGGAGCTATGTGATAGGATAGCTATTCTTGAGAGCGGGCAAGTTATTGCGCATGGCACACCGCAGGAGCTGATCGACAAAACGCTAGAAGCAAGAAATTTAGAGGATGTATTTATAACATTAACTGGAAGGGGGCTGCGCGATGTTGTATAAACTATGGATGGCGATAAAAAAAGAGTATCTCCTACAAATTCGTGATATTGGTGGTTTAATTATTCTTTTTGTTATGCCAATGGTGTTATTGGTTACCATTACGATGGTGCAAAAAGGGTCGTTCGACTCAATTACTGGCACGCGTATTCCTATTTTATTGGTCGATAACGATAAAGGGGAGATTGCAGAGATGGTTCGTCAGGAGCTTGGCCGAACGGGAAACTTTGTTGTTGTGGAGCAGATAGATCATAAATCGTTTGATGAGCAGGAAGCTAAGGCCGCCGTCTTTCGTGGCGACTATCAGCTTGCTGTGGTCCTGCCGCCGCAGCTTTCCGTAGATCTCAATCTGCAGATTCAGCAGAATGTAGATCTTATTATGCAGGAATTTAGCTACGATGCTGGCGAGGTGAAAACAAAAAAAATCAAGGTTCTTCAAGAGAAGGATGTTAATTTATACTTCGATCCGGCTACGCAAACATCCTTCAAGACGGCCATTAAGAGTGCTATCGATAAGCTAATAGCAACCGTGGAAAAGGATAAGGTGTATAAGGTCTTTCAGGAGGAACTTGGCGTAAGTGATTCTGCAATTTTCGACCAGCGGCAGCTGTTGAAATACCAGGAGATTGGTCCTCAACATGTGCAGGAAAAACCATCTGCCGTTCAACATAACGTTCCCGCCTGGTCCTTATTTGCTATATTTTTTATCGTCGTTCCGCTTTCTATAAATATTGTAAAAGAGAAATCTCAGGGTACCATGGTACGTTTGATTACCAATCCAGTGCCTTATGCTATTTTCTTACTAGGGAAGACCTGTGCGTATTTGATCATAAGCTTGCTGCAGTTTTATCTTATGTTGTTGGTTGGGGTGTATGTATTTCCGCTCCTGCAGTTGCCTGCTTTCGAGGTGGGCAGTTATTTTATACAACTGTCGTGTATGGCATTGTTTTCCGGACTGGCGGCTATTGGTGTAGGCATCTTATTGGGTACGCTGGCGTCTACACAGGAGCAATCTGCTCCTTTTGGTGCCACATTCGTCGTTATTCTCGCCGCTGTGGGTGGCGTATGGGTGCCCGTGTTTGTGATGCCACCAGTGATGCAGCAAATTGCCCGGTTATCGCCAATGAATTGGGGTTTAAATGGATTCTATGACATTTTACTACGCCAAGGAAATTGGACGGCTATCCTTCCCAATATTATTTTATTATTTTTGTTTTTCACACTAACTTTAGCCGTTGCAATTATTTATGACAACAAGAAAAGAACTGTATAATTCTGTGGATCAGCTTACTGTATCTAAATATGCCGAGGTGCGTTTTAACGAAGTCGATTCGTTAGGTATTGTATGGCATGGCCATTATATTGTTTTCTTTGAAGATGGCAGGGAGGCATTCGGTCGCGAGCATGGTCTGGATTACCTTACGGTGAAGGCTGCGGGGTATACAACACCTATTGTAAGCAGCAGCTGCGCGCATAAGTTGCCTTTACGTTATGGTGAGTCGTTTCGTATTGAAACGAGTTTTGTGAATACGCCGGCAGCGAAATTAATATTCCGTTATAAGCTGTTCAACGAAGACAACAGGCTGGTATGTAGCGGCGAAACGGTACAGGTGTTCTTGGATGCTGAAAATCAGTTGGTATTAAATACCCCGGCGTTTGTATTAAACTGGAAAAAGGCTAAAGGACTATTGTAGTGTTTAGATCAACCTATATATCAAAGATAAACTGTATTACCCCTATTGGCGATAGTTTAACATCCAATTGGAAGGCTTTGGTAGCCGGTAAAACGGCAATCTCCTTGCATCAGGTGGGCAGGATACCGGCATTTTATACCGCCAAATTTAAGGATTCACCGGGCCTTATAGCATCTGGGTTTACCTTGTTGGAAAGTTTATTGCTGCAGGTCGCTCGTCCGCTAATTCAAGGGGAGGTACTTTCCGATCGTGTGGGCATTATTATCAGTACCACCAAAGGAAATATTGAGTCCCTCCATCATGGAGATACGGGGCAAGCGGGGTTGTATACACTGGCAGCAACGGTTGCTAAAGCCTTAGGTTTTATTCAAAAACCTATTTTGGTGTCGCATGCTTGTGTGTCGGGGCTGTTGGCTGTAACCACGGCGAAACGGTTGATACAAATGCAGCAGTATGATGCGGTGCTGGTACTGGCAGGCGATATGGTCAGTGAATTTGTTGCGTCAGGGTTTAATGCTTTTCAGGCTATGAGTGCCGCAGCCTGCAGGCCCTTTGATGAACGGCGGGATGGCGTTACGCTAGGGGAGGCGGTAGCTGCAGCCTGGGTTACGGCAGATCCTGGTAATGCTATAGCTGAAATTGTTGGCGACGGTGCTATCAATGATGCAAACCATATCTCCGGGCCTTCTCGTACCGGCGAGGGGCTGCTGCGTTCTATACAGTCGGCATTGGCAGAAGCGCAGCTCAATTCTACAGCTATTGATTATATTTCAGCGCATGGTACTGCGACCATATTTAACGACGAAATGGAGGCTATCGCCTTCAATCGTTTATCCCTACAACATTGCCCTGTAAATAGTTTTAAAGGGTATTACGGGCATACATTGGGGGCATCGGGCCTGCTAGAGCTTGTGTTGGCTATACAAAGTATGCGTGAAAATATGCTTATTCCTAGCGCAGGTTTTAATACCCAAGGTACTTCAGTACCCTTGAATATTTTGCAAACGTTAAGGCCAAAGGCATTGCAGTATGTGCTTAAAACAGCATCTGGTTTTGGGGGCAGTAATGCCGCTATGGTCGTAAAAAAAATATAATGGAGCCTATATTTTACATAACTTCAACCTGCAGTATTCAGCAAAGTATGCTGCTGTTAAATGGTTCCATGTGTTATGGGGGCAATAACGAGCCTTTATCGGAATTCCTGAAAGGGGCATTTAAGAGTTTAGGTATTAGCTATTCTAAATTTTATAAGATGGATAACCTGAGTAAGCTTGCATTTTTAGGTGCTGAATATATTTTACCGCAGCAGCCACATCAGGAGGCTGTGGCTTTAGTTTTCAGTAACCGTTCGGGCAGTTTGGATACGGATGTAAAGCACCAGCAGTCTATTCAGGATCCAGCAAATTTTTACCCCAGTCCGGCTATATTTGTTTATACCTTGGCGAATATATGTACAGGGGAGGTGAGTATCCGGCATGGATTACAATCCGAGAATATCTTTTTTGTAAGTGCCACCTTTGACGCAGTAACAACCTGGAATTATACGCAGTATTTACTGCAGTCTGGTAAAGCCGATAAGGTATTGTGCGGATGGGTGGAGCTTTTTGAGGAGCAGTATAAGGCGGTGTTTTACCTGGTTGAAAAAGAAGGACAATTAGTACATAGCATAGAACATATCAATCAATTATTTAAAGATTAAAATGGAACAATTAAAAGAAGAATTAAAAGGAAAAATAATCGAAGTATTAAACTTGGAAGATATTGCTATCTCTGATATTAACAATGATGATGCTTTGTTTGGTGATGGTTTAGGTCTAGACTCTATTGATGCTTTGGAGCTTATTGTTTTATTGGATAAGGAGTATGGTATTAAATTAAGCGATCCTAAACAGGGGAAAGCAATCTTTGAATCCATTAATACCATGGCTGATTTTATCGCTAAAAACCGTACTAAATAAATGATGACTAAAGGAGTCGCTATTACTGGAATGGGCATTGTCTCGGCATTAGGTATGTCTGTTGCCGAAAATTTAAACGCATTAAAACTCGGAAAATCTGGAATTTCTAGACTGGATAATTTTGAAACACGCCATCGCGATGCGGTGTTGGTGGGTGAAATTAAATGGAGCAATGTCGATCTTGAAAAAAGTATAGGGCTCCAAGACGGGCATGCCATTACACGTACGGGTATGTTGGGTATACTAGCCGCGCGACAGGCTGTTGCACAGGCTGAATTGGACCTTAGGGATACAGCTGTTCGTACCGGGCTTATCTCGTCTACCAGCGTTGGGGGTATGGATATCACCGAAAAATACTTCTACCGTTATGCATCGGAACCTGAGCTGCAGCATTATATCCAAAGTCATGATGCTGGTGTTTCTACCCAGCATATTGCGGACGACTTAGGCCTACAAGGTTTTGTAAGCACAATAAGTACGGCTTGCTCCTCGGCAGCAAACGCTATTATGTTGGGTGCTAGGCTGATAAAACAAGGCAAACTGGATCGTGTAATTGTTGGCGGCACCGATGCGCTGTGTAAATTTACATTGAATGGTTTTAAAACCTTGATGATCTTATCGGAGGAGCCTTGTACACCTTTTGATAAAGACCGTGATGGCTTAAATCTAGGAGAAGCAGCAGCTTATTTGGTGCTGGAGTCGGAGGCGCTTATCGCAAAGGAAAAGAAAAAAGCCTTGGCTTTTTTAGTGGGCTATGGCAATGCCAACGATGCTTTTCATCAAACGGCCTCTTCCGAAAATGGAGATGGTGCTTTTCTGGCCATGGAAAAGGCATTCCAGGTGGCTGGAATTCGGCCGCAACACATTGATTATATCAACGTCCACGGAACGGCAACACCGAATAATGATCTTTCTGAAGGGCGTGCCATAGTACGTGTCTTTGGCGACAAACTGCCTGTTTTTAGCTCTACAAAAGCGTTTACAGGGCACACCTTAGCCGCTGCCGCCGCTGTAGAAGCGGTATACAGCATTTTGGCACTGCAGGAGGGGTTGGTGTTTCCGAATCTTAATTTTAAAACGGCTATGCCTGAATTTGGATTTTGTCCGCAGACGTCTTTGCTGCATCAGCCCTTGCGGTATGTACTATCCAACTCCTTTGGTTTTGGCGGAAATTGTTCAACTTTAATTTTTGGTAAAGACTAATGGAAAAGACAGTTTATATTAATGGGATAGGCGCGGTCACGGCACAGGGCGTGTGGTCGGATGCTATTTTCGACGCGGCAGTGGAATTACGGGAAGCTTTGAATTATGCAGTTCAGCCGGCCTATAAAACAGGTATTCCACCGGCGATGTTGCGCCGGATGTCCAAAGGTATAAAAATGGGGATATTCGCATCCCAGCAAGCGTTGGCGGATGCCGACATCGTGGAACCCGATGCTATTTTGATGGGTACGGGCCTGGGCTGTTTGGAAGACTCTGAGAAGTTTTTGAAAAATGTACTCGATAATAATGAGGAATTTCTCACGCCTACATCTTTTATACAATCGACCCATAATACGGTTGCGGCACAAATTGCACTTCGTTTAGGTTGTAAAGCCTATAATTTTACCTATGTCAATGGCGCTACATCTTTTGAGTCGGCCTTGATAGATGGTTTAATGCAAATTCAGGCCGCTGAAGCGAAGACAGTTTTGGTGGGTGGTATGGATGAAATATCAGGGCAGACTTTTGAATTCAAACAGCTCGTCGGTGAAATTAATGATAAGGAAACGTTTAAATCGGTAAAAGAGAATACCACAACTGCTGTAAACTTCGGTGAGGGTGGCACCTTCTTCGGCTTGAGTAGTGACCAAAATGACCGTAGTTATGCTGCGCTCGTGGATGTGAAGCTGATCAATACCTTGGCCTTACGTGAGGTTGCCGACTTTGTGGTCGATTTTTTAGTTCAAAATAATGTGGCGTTAACGGATGTTTCTGCCTTAATTGTAGGGATTAACGGCGATATTCAAGCGGATTCCTATTATACAACCTGTGCCGAGCTTTTTAACGACAACATTCCGCTGTTGTACTACAAACATCTTGTCGGGCATAGCGATGTAGCATCAGCATTTGGCCTTGCACTCGCGGCACATTGCCTAAAAACACAGCAAATCCCTGCTGCAGTAAGGTGGAATGAGGCACCGTATAAAACATTACGGTATATTTTATGTTATAATCAATATAAGGGAAAGGCACATAGTTTAACACTTTTAAAAAGCTTATAGGATTTAGTGGGGTGCATTTGCTTCATTTTGCTGTAAACTATTACTAGGCTAGCCTGTTGTTTTCCATTTGATTTAAACCTTAAAATTTTACATCCATGTTTAAACACAAGTATGTTATTCCTGTATTATTGTCGCTCGGTATTTTGGGCGCAATACTGGCCATCTTCGGCGTTATTTCTTGGTGGTGGTGCTTTCTGTTGGTTTTTATATGGATAGCGTTAACAACTTGGGGATCCTTTGATATTCGTAAGAGTTATTTCGTGCAGGTGTTTTATAAGCGAAAGTATCACGATGGCATTAGCCTTGCCCTGACATTCGATGACGGACCGACGCCTATTACCAACGATTTTTTAGATCTGTTGAAAACGTATAATGCCAAGGCTACTTTTTTCTGTATTGGCAAGCAAATTGATAAGTACCCGGATATATTTAAGCGGATTCTGGCAGAAGGACATACCATTGGTAACCATACCATGAACCATACTAAAACATTTGGTTTTTTAAACGAGAATCAGGTTATTCAGGAGCTGAGTAGCTGCGATGCCGAGATCCATGATTTGGCGCCCCTAATTCCGCGTTTATTTCGTCCGCCTTTTGGCGTAACAAATCCTTCTGTTGCGAAGGCTGTGAAACACACCAAGCATCAGGTAATCGGCTGGAGTATCCGTTCTTTGGATACTATACTTAAGGATGAGCAAAAAATATATGATCGTGTTGCACCTCGTTTGGGAGCCGGTGAAATTGTTCTTTTTCATGACACCTCCGAACGTACTTTACGGGTTTTGAAACGTATCTTAGATTTGATGGAAAGTAAAGGGTTGATATCTGTTACGGTAGATGATCTTCTAAATTTAAATGCATATGAATAAAAAAATTATAAGTTTCTACGTATTATTATTTGTTTTTCTTCAGGTTCAAGCACAAGAAAAAGTGATGTCGGCGAGCGAGGTTAGCCTCTTTCAAAAAGCCTTAAACAATGCGGTAAAAGTTAAAACGCTGACGGCTGATTTTACCCAATATAAAAAAGTAGGCTATGTGAAAAATGAACTCGTTTCTACTGGAACATTCTATGTAAAAAACCCAGATAAGTTGGCTTGGTATTATGAGAGTCCTGTAACGTACAGCATGGTCTTTAATGCAAAAAAAATGTCTATTCAGGAAAAGGGAAAAACAAAGACTATGGATGTAAGCCGTAGTAAGCAATTTGAAAATATCAGCCTGGCGATACAGGGAAATATAGCGGGTGCGGTTTCGGATAATAATAGCTTTAAAACCACCTATTTCCAAACGGATAGGCAATACATACTTAAATTAGATCCGCAGGATAAAGCCTCAAAAAAAACCATGAAACAGTTGGTTTTATGTCTTGATAAAGTGAACCATCAGGTAGCCGAGATTAAGATTATCGATGCTAACGATGGTTATACACGTTTTGTATTAAGCAACCAAAAGGTCAACGTGCCAATAGAGGATCGTATTTTTGTGCTGTAAAGAACAAAAAAAGGAAGGAGTATAAATAGGTTTATATCCTCCTTCCAATACATACGAAACAAAAAAGTAGGTCCTAAAATAAGGCTGTATAAAGCGCCCGCAATTAGCCTAAAATCCGTTAAGATTTAAGATTTAGCCGCACTTTATTCCCCTAATTTTTCCTTAAGATGAATTTGCATATCTAAAGACTGCTGCAGGACTTCTAAATTACGGAGGTGTATCTCCTTTGCTCTTTGTTCAATCTGGGCTTGCTTTAATTTCCACGCGGGCGAATTATAGAGGCTTTCAATTTCTCTACCCCGTTTTTCCTGCTCTTTTGCACGCTCCTCTATACGTTTTATTTTTTCGTTAAATGCCGGCGAATTGTAGTATGCAGCCAGTTCTTTTGCTCGTTTCTCTATGCGTTCTACCTGCGCTTTCCATTTCGGTGAGTTGTAGTAAGCTTCCAAATTTTTCATGCTTATTTCAATCATCTGGGCACTTTTTTGGAGCTTACTTTCTATTGTAAGCCACTCCTCAGGGGAGTTAGCCCTGCTGTAAAGCGTATTGGTTTCTTTGCGATCGCTATCCATCGGGTCACCTTTTAGGAATCTTTCGCCACTATCTTCCTTTTGCGCTTTGAGCTCCCAATTCTCCTTCGGTGGAGCCTCTTTTTTAGCACCTCTTAGGGTATCCAACGACAGGTTTGTTGTCTCCAATTTATGCGTCTGCTCGTGATCGATAACCATACTATCCGTAAATGTAAGATGGCCAGAGGTATGCTGGATAGTTTTTTCTGTCTGCTTTACTAATTCCATCGTTATACTTTCCTGAGCGGATAGATGCTCTTTTTCTTTACCCGCAGGTTTTGTCCACGCAATGCCCATAAAGGATAGCGCAACCAGTATCAGTGCCGTAAGCTGGTGTTTGTTATGGTTATATCCAGGTTCTAAATTTTTATGTGTAATGCGTTTTATGCGGTTTAAGAGGCTAAATCTACGGCCAGATGCTGCCATCGCCAATGCCGGCATTGTTTGCTCTTTAAGTGTTTCTACCGATAATAAAGCTTTGGCGTACACGGCCCTGTTTGGATAGCAGTCTACCACACTATCATCGCATGCTTGCTCCCTTTCCAACTCCATATGTTTAGATAATAGCCAAATAAATGGATTAAAAAATAACAGGGTCTCAATGCTTACTTTCACCATGTTAAAAAGGTAATCGTGACGTTTGATATGGGCTAACTCGTGCAGCAGTAGGGTCTCAACTTCGGCTAAGCTTACCTGATTAATATATGCAATTGGAAAGATAACGATAGGTTTTATAAAACCTAAGGTCATCGGTACGGAAACTTTATCGGATACCATAAACTGCACTTTTTTACGCAGATTTAGGGTTTTTAGGGCTTGATTAAACCTATCCTCCCATATTGCTGGTATCAGTAGGTTGCACTGTTTTTTAAACTGATTTAATTTTAGAAAACTAAGCCCCAACAGGCTGCTCTGTATAAACACGCCAAGTAAATATAAAGGCACTATGTATTTGAAGTAGCCTTCTAATCCGGATGTTGTTTCTTGAAACTGAGTGACGTAATGTGCTAGTTCTGCATCTGAAAAGGGGAGGGCGGCAGTCGTTGATCTGCCGTTGCTGTACAGATGAAAAAATGTTCCAATAAAACATATCAGGATAGCAAACTGCGCTACGAAGGCTAGCGCATACCGCACCTTTGCCTTTATGTGGGGTAGTGAAATATATAAGCCATATAAAATTAAGTAAATCGCAATCCCCTGCCATAAGGAGTGCAAAATACTCCAGCCTATGGCATCTCTGAAGGTCTCAAATTGTGGTTCCATACTGCTATTGCTCTAAGTTATCTAAATATTGTTTTATTAAATCAATTTCTTCTTTACTGGCTTTATGGTTTCCTAGGGCCTGCATAACCAGGCGCGCCGTGGAACCGTTGTACACCGTTTCGATCATTTTATCCAAAAACTGGTGTTGGGTATTTTCTTTCTCCAGAATAGCGGTATAGATATGAGTCTTGGCGCTGGTGTCGCGCACGACCATACCTTTATCATGCATAATCTGCATCAGCTTTAATATGGTGGTGTAACCGACATCTTTTTTGTTGAGGGCTTCAAAAACTTCCCGTACACTGCAATGCTCTTTTTCCCAGAGCACCTGCAATATTTCCATTTCGCTTTCTGTTGGTTTCATCGCTTTTATTTTATCTACGAATATTTTCGTAATCAAATCTACGAATGTTTTCGTAAATACAAAATATTTTATTCAATTCCTTGAAAAATAGTTTGATGCGTCTGCCGTAGGAGCTGTTTGAAGGAGGGGCGATAAGTGCCAGCCGGCAATAGAATGTAAGGAAGGTCTTTAGAACTCTACGTACGATTCCCTATATTTGGCAAATAAAGGCAGAATATGTTATTAAAAGATTTCTACAAAATTATTTCTCTAAGTCAAGTTGGAGAACAGAATTATTGTGCGCATATACGTTTAAATAGTGGCCATGCTATTTTTAAGGGTCATTTTCCAGATAATCCAGTTACCCCTGGGGTCTGTATGATGCAGATTGTCAAAGAGCTTACAGAGCAGATATTAGGTATAAATCTACAGCTGCTGCGGTCGTCGAATGTAAAATTTATGGCGCTGATAAACCCGGAAATTAATGCCGATTTAAAGCTTGACCTTGAGATATCAACTACGGAAGAGTCGGTGTATAAGGTTAAAAATATAACCTATATGCAAGATACGGTGGCGCTGAAATTGGTAAACAACTATACGATAAAATAAGATATGCAGGTATTATCAAGTATATTATTCACCCTAAGTTTATGGTTTCAGATTGATGTGGGAACAGTAAGGGCAAATTTTGAAAAGTCTGCTGACTCTAAGGAGGATACAGAAACCTTATACCAATCTTTAAAATCGTACAGCAAATCTGACCCCGTTTTATTGGCTTACAAGGGGGCCGCATATGGTTTAAAAGCACGTTATGTGGAAGATAGGAAGACAAAAAAAGATCTTTTTATATCGGGTGCTAAGGATATTGAAGCTGCCGTAGCGGCGGCATCTGAGAATGTGGAAATTCGCTTTATAAGATTGGTTATCCAGGAAAATACGCCCAATGTATTGAAATATAAGGCAAATATTCACGAGGATAAGCAAATGATTTTAGCTAATTTTGCTAAACAAACCAAAGCGGTTCAAGAGACCGTACGACGCTATGCGGTAAAACGATCGAAAGTTTTTACGGCTAGTGAATTAAGTAAATTATAGTCCACGGTTATTTATGGAGGAGAAACTTGATACTTTAATGCAACGTTTAGGAATTGTGGTTCTTGTGCCGACGTACAACAATCAGCATACCCTGGCGCGTGTTTTGGATGGGGTTTTGACCTACACCTCGCAGGTTATCGTCATAAATGATGGTGCTACGGATACCACAGCTGCGATATTAGATCGGTATACAACGATTACACAGATAGATTTTCCACATAACCGAGGGAAGGGGATGGCCTTGCGTGCAGGACTGGCGCGAGCTCGTGAACAGGGCTATACTTACGCTATTACTATAGATTCCGACGGGCAGCATTACCCGAGCGATTTGGAGGTTTTTGTTCGGGAAATTGAACGTGCCCAAGATCCGGTATTGCTAATTGGTGGTCGTAATATGGCGCAGGATACGGTACCCAAGAAATCTTCTTTTGGTAATAAGTTTTCTAATTTTTGGTTTTGGTTTGAGACGGGAATTAAACTCAACGATACGCAATCGGGCTATCGGGCCTACCCATTGAGGGTGATTCCGAAGCAGTTTTATACCCGGAAATTTGAGTTTGAGATTGAAATTATCGTACGTGCAGCCTGGAATGGTGTTCAGGTAAAAAATGTGCCTATACAGGTGTTGTACGACCCCACAGAGCGGGTTTCGCATTTTAGGCCTTTTAAAGATTTTACCCGCATCAGTATCTTAAATACGGTATTGGTTTTTTTAACATTCTTTTATATTATACCCCGTAATTTCTTCCGCTCCTTTAAAAAAAAAAGTCTGGCCGACTTTGTAAAAGAAAATATTTTTGGAAGTGAAGATTCGGCGGCTAAGATGGCAGCATCCATAGGTTTAGGTGTTTTTATGGGGATAGCGCCATTATGGGGTTTCCAAACGGCATTAGTGATTACCTTATCGGTGTTCTTTCGCTTAAATAAGGTATTGGCATTTACCTTTTCCAATATAAGCTTACCCCCCTTTATACCGCTGATAATTTATGCATCCTTACGTGTTGGCGAATGGTTGATGCCTTCCTCTGCATCTACCAGCACCTTGCTTGTGCATACGATTTCTTTTGACAGCATTAAGGCCCATTTCGTGCAGTATATAATTGGGAGCGTAGCCCTTGGTATTACCATGGCTGTTTGCGTAGGTTTTCTTAGTTATCTATTTATTCGTTCCAGAAAGATTAAAACCGTAACTACGCAATAATGCATCTTTTGTTTTATCATATATATTGCTGGGTGCAACGCCATAAAACCATGTCGGTGGTTTTTGCGGTCTTGTTTCTACTGCTTTTCGGTTTCCTGGCTTCTAAGATTCGTTTTGAAGAGGATATTACCCAGATTATACCTAAAAGTGAAAAATCAGACCTTACTACGCGGGCTATACGACAGGTAAATTTTGCCGATAAAATTACGGTGTTGTTGCAAAAGGATCCTCAGGGCAGTGTCGACGACTTAATTGCTTTAGCAAATAGCCTTTCGGATACACTGCAGCGCGATACTTTGTATTTGAAAGAAATATCAGGGCAGGTGGATCAGGAGTCGATTGCGGAGGTGTATGATTTTGTATACCAGAATATTCCACTGTTTCTAGAGCCTGCGGATTACGATACTTTAGCCTATAAAATGGATAGAAATGCCATCGTAAAAAAGATGGCCGCCAATTTAGAGGTTTTAAGTACCCCGACAGGGTTTGTGGCGGCTGACTTTATTCAGAAAGACCCCCTTGGTTTAGGTCTTATAGGTTTACAGAAGTTACAAAAATTGGGTGTCGGCGATAATTTCACCTTAATTGATGGCTTTATAGGTAGTAAAGATAGTACACAGCTGTTGCTGTTCTTAACACCCAAATATGCGGGTACTGAAACGGAAAAAAATAAAGCCCTTGCGCAGGAGCTATATAGCATTCAGGAGCGGTTGAATGCTGAATTTTTGGGGAAAGCGAAACTCAGTTATTTTGGCTCTGCATTGGTGGCCGTGGCAAATGCAGACCAGATTAAAGCGGATATTTTAAAGACGGTATGTATTTCTATGTCGGTGCTGATGGTTTTGCTGATCTTATTCTACCGCAAAATTTATATTCCGATATTAGTTTTTGTGCCCACAATTTTTGCTGCTGTTTTTGCGTTGGGTTGTTTATACCTGTATAAACCATTAATATCGGCAATTTCCTTGAGTATTGGTGCTGTGCTTATCGGTATTACCATAGACTATACCCTCCATATTTTAACACATTTCAAGAAAAACTCGGATGTAAAGTTGTTGTATAAGGAGCTTACTAAACCTTTATTGATGAGTGGTACGACAAATGCCGTTGCTTTTTTATGCTTGTTGTTTGTGCATTCAACGGCTTTAATTGACTTGGGTATCTTTGCCTCGATAACTTTAGTTGCCTCGGCGGTTTTTACTTTACTGATTATCCCGCATCTATATACCGCAAAGGAGGAGTTGAAACACCATACCTGGTTGGATAAAATTGCGGCCTTCTCTTTTGAACGTAGCCGGCTTTTAATCTGGACTTGTGTGGTGCTTATTGTTATTGGTGTATTTACCAGTAACCGCGTGACGTTTAATAATGACTTGTCGGGTTTAAATTATATGCCTGAGGATTTAAAACATACCGAGCAGGAATTGGATAAATTGACCAATACATCGGCGAAATCTTTGTATATCGTGGCTACCGGAAATACCTTGGATACGGCGCTACAGCGGAATGAGGAGGTTGCCGATTGGTTGGCTATTGTTAAGGACAAAAATTTGATTGTTAGTTTTTCTTCTATTGGAGATTTGTTAAATCCTTGGCAGCTGCAACAGGCTAAAATTGCGCAATGGAATTCCTTCTGGCATTTTCATAATCCGCAACAGCTGATTCGTAATATACAGTATGCAGGCGAAAAATATGGTTTTACAGCCGATGCGCACGATGAATTTTATGATCTGCTGAATAAATCTTTTCAGCCTATAGGGTTACATGACCTCCAGAAACTGCCCAATTCGGGGGTCTACGATTTTGTGGTTCAGCGCAACAACTTTTATACGGTTTCTTCTTTCGTTAAACTGGAGGAGAAACATCGGCAGACCATTGTTCAGGTTTTCGAAAAGATACCTGGGGTTGTGGTGGTCGACAGGAAGCAGTTGAACGAAACGTACCTCGGTAAACTGCGTGACGATTTCAATGCCTTGTTGGGCTATTCTTCTGTCGCAATATTGTTGATTCTGTGGTTGTTTTTTAGTCGTATAGAGCTGGTATTGCTGGCAGCGATACCCATAGGGCTTACGGGCTTGGTTACGGCCGGTTTGATGGCGGTTTTTGGTTTGGAGTTTAATATTTTTAGTGCTATTGTGTGTACTTTGGTTTTTGGCCATGGTGTAGACTTTAGTATATTTATGACTGCAGCGCTGCAGAGGCAGTATACTACCGGTGAGGATGAATTGCAGGTCTATCGTACTTCGATTTTGCTGGCGGTATTAACGACCGTGTTGGCTATTGGAGCGCTGGTATTTGCGAAGCATCCTGCGCTTATTTCCATCTCCTCGGTATCCCTAATTGGCGTCTTTGCGGCTGTTATTATTACCTTTGTTTTCTACCCCTTAATATTTCGCTTTTTTATTACAGATAGGGCGGCGAAAGGGAAATCTCCCTTTACGGTATTTATCCTCTTTTGGTCTATATTGTTGTTTTTTTATTATGGTGTAGGCTGTTTATTACTTTCGGCGATCGCTCGTTTTATTTTTCCACTGCTGCCCCTATCAAAGGACAGGAAGGATCGTGTAATACGTTTTATCGTTGCCAAGTTTATGCGATCGGTGTTGTATGGTTATCCATTGGTAAAAAATAAAACCTTAAATCCATTCGGCGAAACTTTTGAAAAACCTGCCATTATTATTGCCAACCACAGCTCTTTCTTGGACACGTTGAGCATGGGGATGTTGGTTCCTAAAATGATTTTTTTGGTGAACGATTGGGTATGGAAATCACCTATTTTTGGTCGTGCTATACAGTCGTTAGGCTTTTATCCGGTTAGTGCAGGGGTAGAAGAGAGCATTGCTTTCTTACAAGAGAAAGTTAAAAGTGGCTATTCTATTGTTGTTTTTCCGGAAGGAACACGGTCCCAGGATAATGCATTAAAGCGTTTTCATAAGGGCGCATTTTACCTGGCAGCGCAGCTGCAGTTGGATGTTGTGCCTATATTTTTACATGGTAATGGCGATGTACTTCCTAAAGGGGATGTTATTATTTATCCCGGAAAGCTTACTGCCGTTATTGGAAAACGTATAGCTATGGAGGATAGCAGTTTTGGTAGCAGCTATTCGGTGCGCTGCAAAAATATCGCTGCTAGTTTTAAAGCGGAGTTTCAAGATTGGCGCTTGCAGCTTGAGGATGAGCAGTATTTTATCAAAAAGCTTCAGCTGGCTTACCTATTTAAAGATGAAGAAGTGTGTGCCGAGGTGTATCAGAATTTAGAGCGATGGAAGGCTCTTTTTTATAGGCTAAATACCTATATTCCAGCTGATGCTACCTTAATGCATTGGAGTGATACGCATGGCGAGCTGGATTATCTTTTGTCGCTGCAGCAGGGAAAAAGAAAGATTATGGGCTTTATCGAAAATGTAGACGCACGGATGGTTGCACAGAGCATATATTGGCAGCAGCATCGGGATGTTCGTTTTTATGATGGTTTGAAGGCTGCTGATATGTTGCTGCTATCGAAACATTTAATGCAGTCGGAACTGGATAATTTGCCCTTGGATATGTTTACGATAATTATGAATATCAATTCAAAAAATAATTTAGCATTTTTAACGGACAAGGGTTATCGACTAATTGTTAACGATGGCGGAATATCCATTTTCGAGAAATAGTATGGCGCAGGATAGCTATGATATCGTGGTTGTTGGCTCGGGGTTAGGTGGCTTGGTTGCTGCCGTAATTTTGGCCAAAGAGGGGTACCGCGTTTGTGTCTTGGAAAAGAATAACCAGTTTGGGGGAAATCTGCAGACTTTTTCGCGTAACAAAAAAATATTTGATACGGGGGTACATTATATCGGTGGCTTAAGTAAAGGGCAAAATTTGTATCAGTATTTCCATTATTTGGGCATTATGGAAGACCTCCGTCTTGAACCAATGCCGGAAGTGTTTGATGAAGTGCAAATTGGAGATCAGGGGATTGTTTATCCTATAGCGCAGGGATATGCGTCATTTGTAGCGCATTTACTGGAGCATTTTCCGGAGGAGGAATGTACTTTGCGCCAGTATATGGAAGATATACGTGCCATATGTGATGCTTTTCCTTTATATAATGTGGAAGCGAATGGCAATTATCCATCCGACACGTTGACTCAATCTGTAAAAAGTTATTTTGAAAACTTAACCGATAATGTGACTCTTCGTGCTGTATTGGCGGGTACAAATTTCCTATATGCCCCCGAGGGGTACAAAACTCCGTTTTACGTGCATGCGCTCACGGTGAATTCCTATATCCAAAGTGCTTATCGCTGTGTTAACGGTGGTAGTCAGATTTCCAAACTGTTGGTACGGCAACTGCGTAGGTATGGGGGGCAGGCCATACATCGTTCTAGGGTAACGAAGTATATTATGGCAGATAAACAGGTGGCTGCGGTGCAAACTGCAGATGGGAGAGTTTTTAAAGGCCGTATGTTTATATCCAATGTAGAGCCTCAAGCGACCATTAAACAAGTCGGGTATCCTTATTTCCGTTCGGTGTATTGCCAGCGTCTGGAAAATCTCCCGCTAACCGTATCGGCTTTTAGTGCACACCTGGTGTTGCAACGTAAGAAGATCCCCTATATTGCCGCTAATCAATATTACCATGAAGGTGAAGCGCAGTTGTGGTCTAGTGCAGACTATAATGCTGAACAGTGGCCACAGATGTATATGCTGTCTATGACGGCAGATAAGGAGTTTCCACAATATGCCGATACGATTACGGTTTTAAGTTATATGCGTTTTAATGAAGTGGAGACTTGGGCAAATTCGTCGAATACCATCGTGTCGCCTAAGTCCAGGGGGGCGGCATATAAGGCTTTTAAAGAGGCAAAAATTGCTGCTTTGGTCGATAAGGTTGCCGTACGCTTTCCGCAGTTAAAGGATAGCATAGTCTATAGCTATGCCTCCTCACCCTTGTCGTACCGCGATTATATTGGCACTTCATCGGGTTCTATGTACGGCCCGTTAAAAGATGTAGAAAACCCTTTGTTGAGTCATATTTCCATCTCCACAAAAATTCCGAACTTATTTCTTGTAGGGCAGAACATCGGTATGCATGGGGTGCTGGGGGTAACTATTGGAGCTGTCGCAGTTTGTGGAAAAATTGTCAGCTTAGCTACGCTTATAGATAAGATAAAAGCGGCGAATGATGATTAAATATTTAAGTCTTTTACTATTGCTATTTATACTGTTCTCTTGTCATTCCAGCAAGAAAATGGCAGCGTATGGAAAGGCAGGGCACTATGCTACGGATTCCCTTTGGCTTACCTGTGAGCAGGATTCTTTAAGGGTCTTAAACACAGGGGATTATTTGGTACATAGCCCTTATGGTAACTGGGAGTTGTATGTTTCGGGAAATCCTGCGCAGTTGGGGTATAAGGAGGGAATGTTGGCACAACAGCTTTTTAGACAGCAGCAGGCGATATTTATGGATAAGCTCGAGACGATGGTGTCGTCGAAGATTAAACGCCGATTTATCATCAATTTTCTGCATTGGTATGGCCGTAAAATGGATAGGTATATTCCCGAGCCGTATTTAACGGAGTTGTATACCTTATCTAAATCGTTGGATAACACGTATGCCTATGCAGGCGACAATTTCCGTTTGTTGTTATTTATGCATGCTGCTCATGACTTGGGGCATGCCTTGCGGGATTTGGCCATTGTAGGCTGTTCCTCTGTGGCATCCTGGGGTAGTAAAACGGTTGATGGGAAGCTGCTGATCGGCCGCAATTTTGATTTTTATGTCAATGATGCCTTTGCCGAAAATAAAGTGGTCTATTTTGTACGGCCGGAGCAGGGTATTCCCTATATGTCGGTGTCTTGGGCGGGTATGATTGGCGTTGTCTCGGGCATGAACCTGCAGGGGCTTACAGTTACGATGAATGCCGGAAAATCGTCTATTCCGTTGTCGGCAAAAAAGCCGATATCTATTGTCGCTAGGGAGATTTTGGAAAAAGCTTCTACCATTGCAGAAGCCGTTGCCATAGCGGAGCAGTCGCAGGTATTTGTTTCTGAATCCTTGATGATTGGCAGTGCAAACGATAAAAAGGCCGTGCTTTTAGAGCTGTCGCCCAAACATATGGATGTTTTCGAGGTGGATAATGCGGAGCAAATTATCTGTACCAATCATTTTCAGTCGGCTACGTACCAAAACGATCCAAGAAATTTAAAGCATATTCAAAATAGCCATTCTCAGTATCGGTATGAACGTTTGAGCGAGCTTTTGTGGCAGCAGCCTAAACTTAACCCGGCCCAGATGGCCGACATATTGCGTAATAAAGAAGGGCTGAATGACGCCGCCATAGGGTATGGAAACGATAAGGCTGTAAACCACCTGCTGGCACATCATGCCTTAATTTTTCAGCCTGAAGATCGCTTGGTGTGGGTGTCGAATGCTCCCTACCAATTGGGGGCCTTTACGGCTTATGATTTGAATAAAGTTTTCCACAGTGATAATTTTCGCACTTCTTCACAAGTTGTTGATTCACTGTTGATACCGGCGGACCCTTTTCTGTTTTCCACAGGTTATCAACAGTATGAGGAGATGCGTCGACAATCGGATAGCATTGCACATCAGCTGCATACGAAGGGTGTGCTGACAGCAGGTGATATTCAAAAATATCAGGAATTGAACCCTCATTTATGGATGGTTTATTATCTTTCAGGAAAATATTGGATGGCCAATAAGGCTTATAGCAGTGCATCAGCGGCTTTTGAGCAGGCATTGCAGTGCTTATTGCCGACCATACAAACTGAACGTAAAATCTTAAAGTTGAAAGCAAAGGCAGATAAAAAATGGAAACAATAGCATATGCATCCCAGCAAGAAATTGAACTATATCAAACGGCATTGTTGAAGAAACAATTGCTTTATCTTGCGGAGCACTCTCCTTTTTACAAAAGGCTGTTTGCGAAAAATAGGATTGACGTGCTGGAGATACAAAGCCTTCAGGATTTACAGCGTCTACCTACAACCAGTAAGAATGATCTACAGCGTTATAATGATGATTTTCTATGTGTTCAAGCACAGGAGGTTATTGATTATTGTACGACCTCGGGTACTTTAGGGGCGCCTGTAACTTTTGGCCTTACGGAGGCTGATTTGGATCGGTTGGCGCAGAATGAAAGCTGCTCTTTTGAGACGGTGGGCGTAAAGAAGGGCGATATTGTACAATTAATGACGACTATGGACCGCCGGTTTATGGCGGGGCTAGCTTATTTTTTGGGCTTACGTAAACTTGGTGCCGGCGTAGTGCGTGTAGGCTCGGGTATTCCGCAGATGCAGTGGGATTCGATTTTTAAGTATAAACCAAAGTACCTTATTGCAGTGCCTTCTTTTATATTAAAAATGATTGAGTTTGCGGAGCAGCATAATATGGATTATAAAAACTCGAGTGTGGAAGCTGTTATTTGTATCGGCGAGGCACTACGAAAGCCGAATATGGAAAATACCGTATTAACCGACAGAATTTTGGCCAAGTGGGATATAAAATTGCACTCGACTTATGCTTCTACAGAGATGGGGGCTGCGTTTACCGAATGCCAGCACTTTCAAGGGGGCCATGTGCAGCCGGATCTTATAATTACAGAGATTGTCGACAGCCAGGATCTAGCCGTTCCTGATGGCGATTGCGGCGAATTGGTTATTACAACACTAGGGGTGGAGGGCTTACCTTTATTACGCTTTAAAACCGGTGATATGGTGCGTAAACATAGTAGCCCCTGCGCTTGTGGGCGTAACACTTACCGTATAGGGCCTGTAGAAGGGCGGTTGCAGCATATGGTGAAGTATAAGGGGACAACCTTATATCCACCAGCTATGCACGATGTATTAGCGGGTTTTCCGGAGGTCTTATTACATCAAATTATCGTGTCGAGTAATGAAATTGGGACCGATGAGATTTTAATACGTTTGGCCACTGAAAAACGCTCTGATGCTTTAATGAATGCCATTAAAGACCATTTTAGGGCGAAATTGCGTGTAGCACCGAGGTTAGAATTTTGCGATTTCGATGTATTGCAGCAATCCGTATTTCATCCGTTAAGCCGTAAACCAATAACCTTTGTTGATAACCGGCAGCAGTAAATGCGGGATGCAATTAGCGCAACAGCTCTTGTAAATCATCCTGAGATAGGGATTTTACAAAGCTCTCTTCGGTGGTAACTAAAGAGGTTGCCAATGATTTTTTACGGTTCTGTAGGGCGACAATTTTCTCCTCTACGGTATCCTTGCTAATAAATTTATAAATAAATACATTCCGTGTTTGTCCGATACGGTGGCTACGGTCTACTGCCTGCTGCTCTGCAGCGGGGTTCCACCAGGGGTCTAAAATAAAAACATAGTCGGCCTCGGTAAGGTTCAATCCGACACCACCGGCTTTCAATGAAATCAGGAATACCTTGGTATCTTCGTTATTTTTAAACTGCTGCACCGCCTCGGCTCGGTCTTTGGTAGCTCCGTCAAGGTAAGCATAAGCCCTATTTTTTTTGTCTAAATACTTCTTGAAAATGTCCAGATGTTTCACAAATTGAGAGAAAATAAGAATCTTATGTCCCTCGGAAGCCACAGCGTCTAACATCTCCAGTACAGCATTAAATTTTCCGGAACCATCCTTATAAGCATTATCCAGCATTTTAGGGTGGTTTGCCAATTGCCGTAACTTGGTTAACCCCTGCAGTAAGGCGATTTGTGTCGCTTTGCTGCTGCCTTGAGTAGGCCCTTCTAATAAGGCATTTCGATATTCTGATTTTGTGGTTTCGTACAGTTCGGCCTGAGCCTCCGTCATATCGCAGTAAATGACCTGCTCCGTTTTTGGGGGCAGCTCTGTCGCTACCTGGCTTTTGGTACGGCGTAATACAAAGGGCTTTATAATAGCTTGTAAGCGTTTTGCCGTATTTTCATCCTTTTTCTTCTCAATAGGGATCACAAAATCCTTTTGGAAGAAGCTGTAGCTGCCCAATAATCCAGGGTTGCTAAAATGCATCTGAGACCAAATATCAGACACCGAATTTTCTATTGGTGTCCCACTTAAAGCAAGCTTATGTCTGCCCTTCAGCGTTTTTACCGCTTTGAAAGATTTCGATGTTGGGTTTTTAATGTTTTGACTCTCGTCTAGGATGATATAATTAAAAAAGAAGTTGCTTAACAGGCTTTCATCGCTACGTACTATCCCATAGGTGGTAATGACCAAGTCAAAATGTGTAAAGGCGTAGGGATCTTTAAAGCGATTTGATCCGGTATGTAATAAAATCCGTAATTGTGGCGCAAATTTGGACGCTTCTTTTTGCCAGTTATACACCAATGATGTTGGTAATACCAATAAAGAAGTTTTACTCTGTTCTGTATTTTTTAAGTCCTCCTTTTGTTTTTGTAACAGGGCCAATGTTTGCACCGTTTTTCCTAGTCCCATATCATCGGCCAATACCCCCCCGAATTTATACTGCTGCAAGAAGTGGAACCAGTTGTATCCAGCCTGCTGGTAAGGCCTCAGCTGCCCTTCAAAGGCTACAGGAGCCTCTGTATGGCCTATCTCTTCAAAGTTACTTAGGTTCTTCAGCTTGCGACTCATGGTCAGCGCCGTATGCTCCGATATTTCGTGTAGCACCCCAATATGCGCTTTATTAAGCTTTAAGGTGTCTTTCTGTAAGGCAAACTGGAAGAGATGTTCATATTGCGCAAACCACTCCTCAGGAATAATTGCAATCTCACCATTGGGCAAGGTAAACTCTTGCTTGCGGTTTAATATATGGTCACGAAGTTGTACAAAGGGTATTTTATACGGGCCAAAATTAGCGAACGCGCGCACATCAAACCAGTCGTTATCTTCGACAACCTCAATATCTAAGGATGTTCTACCAATAAAAAACTGCTTATCACTGGTATCTTGTTTTATTTCGTAACCTTTTTCGGCCAATAGATCTTGGTGCTGGCTCAGCCATTCGAAGACCGTAGCATACTGGTTTTTATCGGTGCTGTAACTGCCAAACAGATAATCCTGGCGCTGCAGACCTATACGCTCCAGGAAAGCATGTTCCTGCTCTTCAAATACAAGAGACCGCTGTATGCGGGTAAAGGTATACGCGTCTGTATCCTCCTGATAATTTAAACGTACAGAAACCTTATGGTCGGATGCGGTAGCGAAATTATAGGAGCCATAGTTGAAGCTTAGTTGTAAGTACGACTGTCCGTCGGGGATATAATGTAAAGTAAGCCGTGGTGTGGCTTTTTCGCGAATAGTTTGGATAGAAAACCCTTCTGCATATACCGAATACCTTTCTATTAATCCTGCAACAAAGGTCTCAAAATATTTTCTTTCTGTATTTCGGGATACCGAAATGTAGCGCTTGTTGAGGAATGGAGATAGCTTTTTCCCTTCCAAATGTTGGTCAAAGAAGTACAAGGTATTTTCCAATAACAACCAAGCTTGGCTATTGATAATAACATCGGCATCCTTAAACATAAACTCCATACGTAGGCCTTTATATTTTAAGGTCGGAAAATAGCGGGTTTCATTTTCATTCCTACGGAAATGAAATAGTACAGAGGTGGCCTCCTCAGCAATCTGCAATGGATGCTCAGCCGGATAACCATCTGTTTTACTCATCAGGTAAATGGGCTTTTTATGGCTGTTTATAAGCGCCAGCGCCTTAAGCAGTTTATTTTCTAGCTTTGGACGTATGTTGTCATAAACGCTGCTGTCGAATATTTTACCGAAATAGTCTGCCGGACGGATAGGTTTTTTATGGTATTTTTTGATAACATGCGTCTGCTCGATTTCGTCCAGCAGGTTAATGATTTTGAGGTCCTGCTCATCTAGCACCTTAGCAAATTCATCGACAGTGTTTGTAAATACACGCTTATACGATAGAGATAAAGAGCCATTGGCATTAAGTTGTACAATATGGGGCTCAATAAGATAACCTAGGTATGGATGTTTACCTAGGGAATAAATCAGTTTATAGGGAAGCGTAGTATCTATCTGTTGCATCAAAGTATCTATCCTCTTAACGAAGGGTTCTAAGATAGCTTGAATTTATAGTATGTGAAAATTTAATGTATAATAACGCGGATATCTTGCGCAAACACTATATTTCACCTTGGAATACATAGTTTGCAGGGCCCTTTAAAAATACCTCCGTAAAATTATTCCCTTGCCGGTTAAAAGCGATCGATAACTGTCCGCCAACTACACGAATTGGAATTTCTATTGCGCCCGTTAAATCCCGGCTTAGCGCTACTGCCATGGCTGCTGCCGTAGCACCAGTTCCACAGGCGTAGGTTTCGTCTTCAACACCGCGTTCAAAGGTGCGTAAGAAATATCCCTGTCCTTCGGCTTCAATAAAGTTTACATTAATACCACCAGCTTTACCATAGGTTGCATTATTGCGTATAGCATAACCTTCCTGATAGACGTTAAATTCTTGAAGGTTGGTAACTTCGGTAACATAATGTGGCGAACCCGTGTTTAATACAAAAGCATCTGCATCACGGTCGACTTGATGTACGTCTATCATACCCAGATTTACCTGATCTGCCGTAATATCTGCAATATGTTCGCCATCTACTGCCAAAAAGACAGTCTTGTGTGTGATGATTCCCAGATCACGGGCAAAAGCAACAATACAACGTCCGCCATTTCCACACATAGTACCTTCTTTTCCATCGGCATTGTAGTAAACCATTTCAAAATCATAGTTTTCTACCGCTTGAAGTAGCATTAATCCATCCGCACCAATACCAAACCTTCTATCGCATAATTGATGGACTAAAGACTCGTTGTTACGGTCAAAACCACCGCTTCGGTTGTCGATAAGTATAAAGTCGTTTCCGGCGCCTTGGTATTTGAAAAAGGTAAGTTTTTTGCTCATATATTTTGAAATTTCCAATGAAATTAATATTCTTGTTACAATCCATGTTTGCCAATGTTAAAACATGTTAAAAACCAATAAAAGACCACTTAATTAACAAAATTTAACTGACAATCTTGTCGTGGTCCCTACAGATGGTATTACATTTGATTAATACAACATGTGACATCATGGAACACACAAAGTTAAAAATTTTAAAACAGCAATTGATATGAAAAAAATTGGAGTTACATTATTAACAGCTGTCTTAGGGGGTGCTATAGCCGTGGGTGGCTATAAATTGTTTGAGGGAAAACAATTAGACAATATGACCTTTGAAGAACAGCAAAAGGTGTATTATGCTAAGAATCCTTCTGGAGAGATGCTATCCTCCACAGGGAACCCTGATTTTACGCAAGCAGCAGCGGCGGTATCTCCAGGTGTAGTACACATAAAAGTTACCATGGCAGCTAGAGCATCGCAGCGTGGCGGGGGCGGTTCTGGTAGTCCTTTTGATATGTTTGAAGAGTTTTTTGGCATGCCACAGCAACGTAGAGGTGGGCAGCAACCGCAGCGGGCACCTCAGCAGGCCTCAGGGTCTGGCGTTATTTTAACACCGGATGGATATATTGTAACGAACAACCACGTGGTTGAAGATGCAGATAAAATACAAGTGCAGTTAACCGATAATCGTACCTATGAAGCAAAGGTTATTGGCCGTGACCCGAATTTTGACTTAGCATTGTTAAAAGTTAATGCCACAAATCTGCCTATTGTAAAAATGGGTAACTCAGACGATGTGCAGGTGGGTGAATGGGTATTGGCTGTAGGCTATCCGATGGGTTTACAATCTACCGTTACGGCGGGTATTGTAAGTGCTAAAGGTCGCCGTATAGGTATATTGGACGATTCGGCACAACAGCGCGGCTTTAATCAGGACCCGAATGAACCTATTGTGAATACGGCTATCGAATCTTTTATACAGACCGATGCGGTGATTAACAAGGGGAACTCTGGCGGTGCCTTGGTAAATGCACGCGGCGAACTTGTGGGTATTAACTCGGCAATTGCATCACCAACAGGTACCTATGCCGGATATGGCTTCGCTATACCGATTAGTTTAGCCAAAAAAGTGCTGGATGATTTCAAAGAATTTGGTAGTGTAAAACGTGGATATGTGGGTATAAGTTTTACAGAAATGAATGAGGCTTCACGCAAGCAATATGGTATCGATGATATCAACGGGTTGTATGTGAACGATGCGATTAAAGGTGGTGCCGCCGAAGCTGCGGGTATCAAGAAAGGTGATATTATTACCAAGATTGATGGTAAAGTTATCTACGGTTCTCCGGATCTTCAGGAACGTATCGGTCGATTGCGCCCAGGTGATAAAGTGAAATTAAGCGTTAAAACTGGCGGTAAAGAACGTGATGTTACGGTAACCTTAAAAGGGGAAGAGGCTACAAAAACTAGTCGTGGCGGCGATGAAACGAGTGCTAGCGCTACAGAGATTTTCAATAAATTAGGTGCCAGCTTTATTCCGGCTACGGATGCACGTAAAAAAGAACTGGGAATTAACTCGGGTGTTGTGGTAACGCAGGTACATCGCGGTGGAGCTTTTGAGTATTACGGTGTTGAACGAGGATTGGTGATTACGGAAGTTAATGGTAAACCAGTGAATAATGTGGATGATGTAGAATCGGCTTTAGGAAGCACAAAACGCAATAACGTAAGTGTTAAGGGGGTGCCACAAAAAGGTACAATCCTACAGTTTAACGTGCCTTTGCAATATTAGACAATTAGTAGAATAATTTGTATATCGTAAAATGAGCTGCTCTTTCTAAGTGCAGCTCATTTTTTTGTTTATAGCGCTGTATCGCAGGCTTCAATTAAACCGACTTGTTTTTCGTTTTTATATTATAGACTTTTGTGCTATGAAAATTTTAATGGTTTGTTTAGGAAATATATGCCGTTCGCCATTAGCGCATGGCATTATGCAACATATAGTCGATGAAAAAAAATTAAACTGGGAAATAGACTCTGCAGGCACCGGAGATTGGCATATTGGGCAGGCGCCAGACCGTAGGTCTATTGCGGTAGCGAAAAAATATGGTGTGGATATTTCGGGGCAGCGGGCACAGCATTTTACTGCGGATCTGTTTGCTGTATATGATAAAATATTGGTCATGGATGAGCAGAACTATAAGGATGTGTTAAAGCTGGCTAAAACAGATGCAGAGCGGGCTAAAGTTTCCTTATTTTTAGCGGATGATATTGTTCCCGATCCGTATTTCGATGACGCCTTGTTTGAACCGGTGTATAAAATGGTTTATAACCGCTGTTTAACATTGGTCGATGTATTTAAATAGGCGTATTTTTTTTACATTTGATTTGACAATTTTATGAAAGCAGCGGAAATAAATAGAAAATGGGAAGAACTTCGCGGCATTATAGCCGAGAAGTTTGATATGGACTTGCCAGATATTAAGGTTATTTTATTTTTAATTGGTGTGCAGGAGTTAGGCCATGGGCCGAAGACATTTTCGAAACGTGAAAAAGAGGAGTTGATGCATATTGCTAACTGCCGCCTTTTTAGTGCCATGGGGTTCTACGAGCTGGAAGGTCTGGACGAGCAGGGTTGGCCACATTGGAAACTGGTGAAACCTATTCCTAATTATACGTTGATGGAGCAGGAGCTGATAATGAAATCCCTTGCTATAGCGTATTTTCAAGAACTAGAGCTTATATAGATAACTTTCCTTATGCGTATAATACTTACTTTAATCCTAGCGATTTTTATGTTGCCCGTGTTGGCACAGAAACCTCAACATTATTATGTCGAAATTCATACAGATAAAGGCAATATGTTGCTACAGCTGTATAATGAAACCCCACAGCATCGTGATAATTTTAAGAAGCTGGTAAGCGAGGGTTTTTATGACTCTTTGCTTTTCCATCGTGTTATCCGCAATTTTATGATTCAGGGTGGAGATCCGGATTCTAAACGTGCTGGGGATAATGTTTTGCTGGGGGAGGGCGGCCCGAACTACAAAATCCCTTCAGAGATACGGGATGGTATTATTCACCAGCGTGGGGCCTTGGGTGCCGCACGTGATAATAACCCGGCGAAAGAATCGTCTGCATCGCAGTTTTATATCGTTCAAGGAAGACGTTTTTCTGCCGCAGGGCTGGATTCTTTGGAGACCTTCCGTATGCAGGGTAAAAAAATGACCGATTTACAGCGTAAGGTTTACACGACAGTGGGTGGTACGCCGCATCTGGATGGTAACTATACCGTTTTTGGGTATGTGATTAATGGTATAGAGACTGTAGATGCTATCGCTAGTGTAAAAACAAATGAGCAGGATAGACCTCTGGAAAATGAACGTATGTATATGCGTTTGCTTACACGACGTGAAGCCTTAAACCAAGAGCGTATTTTAAAGGGGTTAAAGCCGAATACGGGTTTCTTTTTACGTTTATTGGATGGCTTCAAATCAAAACATTATAAGCTTTAACGGTGCATGAAAATTATTACCTATAATGTCAATGGGCTGCGTGCTGCATTGAAAAAAGATTGGTTGGGCTGGCTGCAAGGTGTGGGCCCGGATGTGGTATGCTTACAGGAAATTAAGGCTACGCCAGACCAAATTCCTGAAGTTAAACAATTAGAAGCCTTGGGCTACGAGCATTACTGGTATCCGGCACAGAAAAAGGGGTATAGCGGGACGGCGATTTTCACGAAAATATCGCCTAAACATGTGGAGTATGGTTGCGGTCATGAAGACTATGACTTTGAGGGCCGTGTAATCCGGGCTGATTTTGAGGATGTTTCGGTGATGTCGACCTACTTTCCGTCGGGAACAACGGGCGATGCTCGGCAGACTTTTAAGTATAGATTTTTGGACGATTTCTATGCCTATGCGCATAAATTACTTGCCGACCATCCGAATTTAATTGTATGCGGCGATTATAACATCTGCCACCGGGCTATCGATATCCATAATCCTAAATCCAACGCTAATACTTCGGGATTTTTACCGGAGGAAAGGGAATGGATGGAAAACTTTATTAATTCCGGCTTTATTGATACATTTCGACATTTAAATCCGGAGCCTCATCAGTACACCTGGTGGAGTTATAGGGCTGGATCTCGCGGCAAGAACCTCGGCTGGCGTATTGATTATAATATGGCTTCTGCGGCCCTACGTGATCGCATTGTAGGGGCTCGTATTTTAGCCGACGCGGTACATTCGGATCACTGCCCCGTATTATTGGAAATAAAATAATTTACGTTATAAAAAAAGGTTCGGCATTTTTGCCGAACCTTTTTTTATAACGTATATGTTGCCGAACATTTTCTTGTTTCCTCTACTTTACAATGAATCAATCGGCAGGGATAATCTGCCAATTGTTGGGGTGCCACCACCTCTACCAAGTACTTCGCCATATTCTCTGCCGTAGGGTTGAACGGTACCACAACCAGGCTTTCGGCAGTAATTTGTTGTAACTGCGTAAGTAAAGGGTCCTTTTCCCAAATCAAAAATTTATGATCATAATTGTCTTCCAACCATAGGCAAAGTTTTTCTTTGATAACTGAAAAATCTAATACCCGGCCAACGCTATCTAATTCCATGGCTTCCACCACAAAGTGAATTCTATAATTATGACCATGAAGGTATTGACATTTGCCTTCGTGTCCTACCACTCTATGTCCACATGAAATATCGTGATATCTTTCTGCTGTAATCATAAGGCAAAGATAGGGAATATTTGTATTAAGGTGTAGCGCTTACAGCGGGTAAGCCACCTGCTGTAAGCGCTACACCTTATAGGGTATTATTATTTTATGCGTAATAGTCTGTCTGGGAACTGATCGATCTTTTCAATCGTTAATTGCTGCATCACTTGGTAAAGCTGTGCTTTAAACATATTAATTGTATGTTCCGCTCCTTCATTACCTAAAGCGCCGACACCGTACATAAACGGGCGCCCCATAAAATTAAAGTCTGAACCCACGGCTTGTGCACGCGCAATATCCACACCCGAACGAATACCGCCATCCATCATAATTTTTACTTTGGATTTGTAGGCAGGGTTTCCGGCCAATCGGATTAAGGAATCTATAGAAGATTCGCTGGCATCAAGCTGACGGCCACCATGGTTCGATACGATGACACCATCTACGCCAAGCTGAATGGCACCTTCCATATCTTCATCTGTCGCAATACCTTTAAGTACCAAAGGCCCTTTCCAGATATCGCGGATGGCTTTCACTTTCTCCATATTCACCTTTCCGGTAAAGGTTTTATTCATAAACTGCCCCAGCTGGCTTAAATCCAGCCCTTTTTCCATGTAAGGTTTCAGTGTTGCAAAGGAAGGGATACCATGTTGTAACGTCTTAATACCCCAGGTAGGGCGAAT
The DNA here is from genome assembly GCF_049319645.1 of Sphingobacterium sp. Mn56C. Taxonomy (NCBI): domain Bacteria; kingdom Pseudomonadati; phylum Bacteroidota; class Sphingobacteriia; order Sphingobacteriales; family Sphingobacteriaceae; genus Sphingobacterium; species Sphingobacterium sp. Mn56C. The sequence continues at coordinate 206,625 of NZ_JBMOUC010000002.1, read as the reverse complement.
CATTGCTTGGAAGATGTTTTCAATATTCATCTTCGGCGGCATCGATAAGCCACTTTTAATTTCTCTGTAGCGCAGGCCGAAAGAAGGTACGTCGACCAAGACCACCAATACAGGGCACTCTACAGCCTTTAAGCGGTTTAAAATATCATCGCGTAGGCGATCTTCAGTAGGATGGTACAATTGAAACCAAGCTTTTCCTTCAGAAACTTCCGCAATGCGTTCAATGCTACTTGTAGAAACGGTACTTAACGTATACGGAATATTTAACTTTGCGGCACCCTTAGCTAGAATTTCTGGAGCATTAGGCCACATTAATCCTTGCAAGCCTATTGGTGAGATACCAAAAGGTGCACTGTAGCGGTGTCCGAATAAGTCTACCGACATATCAATATCGCTACCTACCCGTAAATACTGAGGCTTTAATAGAATGTTATCGAAATCATTTTCGTTTCTCCATAAGTTAAGCTCTTCATTACAGCCGCCCTCTAAATAATCAAATGCAAACTTCGGAATCCTAGATTTTGCTTTTCTTTTAAGATCCGCTACCGATGGATATTTTGAATGGTAAGGGAATACAATTTTTTTGCTCATTATTATGCTAAAAAGGTCGATTTAGTTTTGTTGGGCTAATGTACAAAAAAATGGGTAATATATGCCATTAAAAGGCTGTTGACTGCTGCAGTATGCTTTATTTTTTTAGAACAGCATAGTACAGGTAAGATGCCCAGCTTTAATTAGGGAACAATTTGGCATTTACAGACTTACCCTGTCCGTCCGTTCCAAAAAAATGGATGTAGTCGACTTTGGTATTTAAGCCCGAGGTACCTTCCCGTTGCTGAATAAATAGTCGGTTAACTTTCATTTTTACGCCCGATACGGAGGTTTCTATTTTAGCATGTTTATTTTTGTCGACACTGAGGTATAGCTTTTGTGCGGGATAAGATACCAAACTTACCTCGTAAGTATTGTCGCCAATTTTGTGGGTATTTACGCCGTAGGCAAAAGTTTTTTGTACGGTACTCAAGGATTTTATTTCACCTTTATTTTCAAAAATCTGCCGTGTTACCCGAATAGGGTTGTTGCTGTCGAGTTCGCCTGTTGCGCTGTAATTTGCTTGGTATATAAAAGCATTTTTTCCTCTATTATGTTGAATATAGAATAAAAGATCAGCAACATGCGGGGTAGGGTATCCGTCTTGTCCGAAAACCGACAATACGGATACACTTATTAAGAAGGATAAAATGCACTTTTTCATACCTGTTTTTGTGCAAATTACATGATTTTAATGTATTACCAATAAAGTTAAAATTAATTAACCTTTACCACCACCAAATAGTCTGGATATAAGCCAGATAATCAAAGCCAATACCAGTACAACCATAATAACACCAGACCATACACCGGCCTTAAAAATACCTTCAATTACCTGGCAGCTGCTTAAGGACATGATAACGAAGGCGAACACTGTAAATTGAGCTAATTTTTTCATATTATGTTTTTTAAAGGTAACAGCCAATAGAATCAAAAAGTTTGATTTATTGTGAATTATAGGCAATGGCATGTGGGTATACGCAAAAAAAAAGCTGCCCTGCATAGCAAGACAGCTTTTAATATTTAATAATAGGACTAATTAGAAAGGATTATTCAGCACGTAAGATTTTCGCTGCTTTAACCATAGATTCCAAAGCAGCTTTAGTCTCAGGCCATGCACGCGTTTTCAAACCACAGTCTGGGTTAACCCATAATTGTTCGGCAGGTACTACTGCTTTTGCTTTACGCAATAACTCAACCATCTCTTCTGTACTAGGTACACGTGGCGAGTGGATATCGTATACACCAGGACCGATATCATTCGGGTATTTAAATTCGCCCGCGAATGCCTCCAACAGATCCATTTGTGAGCGTGATGTTTCAATCGTAATAACATCTGCATCCATCGCTGCAATATCACGGATGATATCGTTAAACTCGGAGTAACACATGTGTGTATGGATTTGCGTATCATCTTCTACATTAGATGAAGACACACGGAAGGAGCGTACAGACCAGTTCAAGTAATCCTGTTGGTCAGCTTTACGTAATGGAAGACCCTCACGAATAGCAGGCTCATCGATTTGAATAATTTTAATACCCGCTTTTTCTAAAGCTTGTACCTCATCCAAAATTGCCAATGCAATTTGGTATGTTGTTGTCGAACGTGGTTGGTCGTTACGAACAAATGACCATTGTAATATCGTAACCGGACCCGTTAACATACCCTTCACCGGGCGATTCGTTAAAGATTGTGCATAAGCAGACCAGCGAACAGTCATATCTGCAGGGCGGTAAACATCCCCATAAATAACCGGAGGTTTAACACAACGAGAACCGTAAGACTGTACCCATCCGTTTGAGGTGAATGCGTACCCCGCCAATTGCTCACCGAAATATTCAACCATATCATTACGTTCGAATTCACCGTGTACTAACACATCGATATCCAAGTTTTCTTGCAATCGGATGGTATTTTCCGTTTCTTCTGCAATGGCTTTATCATACGCTTCTTGTGTAATAGCACCTTTTTTAAGGTCAGCTCTCCACTTACGAACATCCTTTGTTTGCGGGAATGAACCAATTGTTGTCGTAGCAAAAGCCGGTAATCCAAATTTAGCCTGTTGCGCAGCTTTACGCGCTGCAAATGCTGAAGTACGCTTAGCATCCTCATCCGTGATATTGTTTACACGTTCTTTAACTTCAGGTTTGTGAATTAAAGGAGATGTACGGCGACTTTCGGCAGCAGCTTTGTTAGCTTCGAAACGCTTAGTTGTATTTTCATCAACCTCGGCATCCGCATCCGCCAATACTGCAAGATCTTTAACCTCAGCAAGTTTTTGTTTTGCAAACGCCAACCAGTTTTTAACCTCCGCAGGAAGCGAAGTCTCGTTTTTTTCGTTGTCTAAATCGAAAGGAACATGCAATAAAGAGGAAGAAGGAGCAACCCAAACGCGGTCTTTACCTAAAGCGTCAACAGCCTGTTGAATTTTTGCTAAAGACTTTTCATAGTCATTTTTCCATATATTACGGCCTTCTACCACACCTAAAGATAAGGTCAATGAGGCAGGTACTTTAGCTAAGATAGTATCCAATTGTTTTTCGCCACGTACCAAGTCGATATGTAAAGCGTGAACAGGAAGGTTTACAGCGATATCTTCGTTATCCAATAAAGCCTCGAAGTAGGTCGCTACAATTAGTTTAGCACCCTTTGCTGCTGCCGACAATTTAGAAAATACCGTAGCGTAAAGCGCTTTCACATGCGCATCGATATCCAAAGCCAAGAAAGGCTCATCAATCTGAATATATGCAGCACCAGCATCCGCTAATTTCGATAATATCTCTTCGTAAACCGGTAAAAGATTGTCGATAAGGTCGATACGGTTAAAGTCAGCTTCTTTTTCTTTACCCAATAATAGGTAAGTAATAGGGCCAATAATAACAGGTTTTGTTTCAATACCGAATTCTTTCGCTTCGTTGTATTCGTTTAAGAATTTTTCGGATGTTAATTTAAATTCTTGGTTTTTAACAAACTCAGGTACAATATAGTGGTAGTTAGTATCGAACCATTTTGTCATTTCCATTGCCGTAACATCTACGCCACCTTCCTGGAAACCACGCGCTAAGGCGAAGTATAAATCTAAATTGTACTGACGGTCGATTTTACCTAGTAACGAGTTGTATCTAGCTGGAATTGCACCTACTGTTAAAGATAAGTCTAATACTTGATCATAAAACGAGAAATCGTTTGAAGGAATCAAGTTGATACCTGCATCTTTTTGTGTTTTCCAGTTGTTTTGACGGATAGTCTTTCCAGCCTCTAATAATTCTTCCGCAGAAATTTTCTTTGCCCAATACGCTTCATTAGCTTTTTTCAATTCACGGAAAGGTCCCACTCTTGGGTAACCTAGGTTGTTAGTAAGTAACATAGTCTTTTCCCTATTGTTTTAATAAAAATAGTTTTCTGCTGTAGAGAAGGTTCTTGGACTAGAATCTTCGGCTTATCTTTCTCCATCAGGAGTAGAATTTAGCACCTTGTCTGGTGACAGGTTGCCAAGGCTTCTTCGGGTCTATTCCCTCTGCCTTTCTCTATAAGCGTCACAAATCTATAGAATGGAAATTTAAAAAACAAAGTTTTTTGTAAAAAGTTTTAAAAGAGCAGGCCTATATTTGGCTATTTTTTTTTGAAGTGTTTTCATCCTAACAGGAGGGGGCTATTTTGAAGGTAAGCGATTTGCAGTTTTCTTTTTAGCCAAATAATGTGCCTGTTACAGTTATACCGGGTTTGCCTGTAGCAGGTTTTTGCTGTTGGTATAAACAACAAGAAGATGATTAATTTCATCTTCTTGTTGTGGTTGTAAAGCCTTTAAAAATTAGCTCACCAATAATTTATAACCTTTACCGTGAACGTTAACAATTTCCACATTAGGATCTTCTTTCAGATACTTACGAAGCTTACTTAAGAAGACATCCATACTACGGCCCGTGAAGTAATTATCGTCGTGCCAAATTTTTATTAAGGCTTCCTCCCGCGTTAAGACATCGTTCTTTTTTAAGCATAACAAACGTAATAATTCCGCCTCTTTTGTAGACAATTTTTGCTGTTGCCCCTTATAAGAAATCACCTGGCTGGTATAGTCGAAGAAATAACCGCCGATTTCAAATTTATCGGCAAGTTCTTCATCCTTATCTTTGTTAATGCGTTTTAGGAGGGCATTAATCCGTAGCAATAACTCTTCAACGCGGAAAGGTTTGGTGATATAATCGTCGCCACCCAGTTCGAAAGCCTGCGTTTTATCCTCCATCATACCTTTAGCCGTAGCAAAAATAATAGGCACCGTAGTATTCGTTTTACGAATTTCTTTGCCCAATGTAAAGCCATCCTTTTTCGGCATCATAACATCTAAAATACAGAGGTCAAACTTGTCCTTACGAAATTGTTCCAGTGCGCTCTCTCCATCTTGGCTCAATACCACTTCATATTTACCTTTAAGTTCGAGGTAATCTTTTAATAATTCACCTAAGTTAGGATCATCTTCTGCTAATAATATTTTTTGCATAACTAAAGTCTTTAATCGTTCAAATTCTATTTAATATTTACCCGACTTTAACGGCAAGGTAACTTCAAAGGTCGTGCCTTTGTCCTTCTCACTTTTCACTTGGATTTTGCCATCCAATCTTTTAATGATATCATGTACATAACTTAACCCCAACCCGAATCCTTTAACATTGTGAACATTTCCTGTTGGAATTCGGTAAAACTGATCAAAAATCTTCTCCTGCTGCTCCCGGGTCATGCCCATGCCTTTGTCGGATACGCTGATTATAATATTAGATTTATTGGCCCTACTTTTTACGGTAATGTTAGGGGGTGCTGTGCTATATTTAATGGCATTGTCTACTAAATTAAAAAACACATTAGAAAGATGCAATTCATCTCCGATAACGGTATCATTTTCGGCCAGGAGCTCTGTCGTTAGTGTGCCTTCAGCCTTTTGCAGCTGCAGTTGCATGCTGTCTAAGACATTTTCCAGTAGAGGGTTGATTTCTACCTCTGTACGTTCTATTTTTATATTTTCTTTTTCGAGTTTCGCAATATTAAGAACCCTTTCGATATGGCTGCCCAGACGCACATTTTCGTCGTAAATAATATTAGCAAGTTTGTTTACACGGGCTTCGTTGGTAGCTATTTCTGGATCACGTAGAGACTCGCTAGCAATCATAATCGTCGCTACAGGGGTTTTAAACTCGTGCGTCATATTATTGATAAAATCGGTTTTCATTTCCGAAATTTTCTTTTGCCGGAATACGATCGATAGGGTATAGGCGAAACAACCAATCAGTAAGGCAAACAGCGCTAACGTGGGTAAGATGAGGTAGCTCATATTATCGACGATTACAGCGCGTTTATTTAAAAAGTAGATGGTAAGTTTACCCGTTGATTCGCCAATATCTCCTTTAAACAACGCGGTCGAGTAGGGTGTCAATTTTTCATGTGCATGCGTATCCTCCACATGCGAAAGGGGATATAGCAACCTGTATTTATCACGTATTTCCATGCGGAAAGGCGAGTGTATATCGCGGGAAGCAAGCTCAGATATTAAAAGTCTCTCCAATAAGGCTTGGTTTAAACGTTGTTCTAAAGGCCTGTTTGCCATCTCCATGCTTGCCGCTACATCTTCCACTACACCAGCTTTCTTACCGCCTATAGCTGCTAAAGTGTCAAAAACATTTTTTGCATCAGCTAGAAATTCGAAATTTAGTTTTTTAAGCTCTGCATTTAATTCCATTATTTTCAATGCAATACCTTCATCGCCTCGCGGCGGCAATGTAGCAATTTGATAGCTGTTAATATTACGGCTTCCTAATTCTATATGCGGAATAACATAGCGCATAGAATCGTCTTTGGCTTCAATACGGGGCACCTCTTTTTTGGCCGACACATTGGTATAGTTGTCTACCATAGTACTCCCGGGCAATTGCTCAAACTCTACTGTAATCTCGATTAAGTCGCGATTGGATTTTTTTCTATAGTAAGTTTCATAAAACCAGTTATAAATTGGAGCCGCATTCGGGAAGGTGCTTTTTAAGCTCTCCTCGGCGTCTTTAAATTTTTGGTACGCCATATACTGTTGTAAGCGTAATTTTTCGATTTGCTGCTGTATATCGAGTTGCTTGGCCAGTCGTTTTTGCTTTTCCTGCTCCACCTCATATTTCACCTGGTTAGCCTTACTCTGAATTTTAGCATATTCAAGCACTTCAGTTTTTTCAATCTCTCCGGCGACCTTTGCAAGAGACGCATTTACGGCTTCATCAAAAAGAATAGAGTTTTGTTTATACGTTTCCCGAATAAAGTAATATTGCATGGCTACCACCCCCAATAGTGCAATAGACATGAGCCATATAATTAACGAAATACTTTTTTTCTTCATTTGCTACAAAAATAGTAATGTAACTCTCCTATATAATGCTTTTAACACTATTTAACAGGCAGTTACGGTCTGCTTGACGGTTGTTTAAGTTGCTAAAGAGCAGTGCTTTATTGGCTGTTCAAGGGTGTAATATAAGCAAAAGATTAGGCTTATTTTTGCTTTTTATAGCGCGGAAATTCCATCTTACTGAGACTCAGCATCAGAATGGCAACCATATAAAGGCGTTACAGCAGGAGTATAGGCTGCCAGGCTGCCAAAAAAAAGCATACAGCCAAGTAAGGGGGAAAGCTGTATCAGGTGAAACGAAACGGGTAGCTGTTAAGCCAAGTAAAAAGGTGTCTCTGTTGAGGAGACACCTTTTTAAAATGTTTTATGAGTATTAGTTCACTTCAGAAACACGGATGGTATTAGTCTTACCTTTTTGGTGAAGAGGTGTCGACGCTGTGTTGATAACAATCTGTCCAGGCTCTACCAATTGTCTTTCTTTAAGCAAATCGTTAACATCTTGAATGGTACCATCTGTACTTTCGTATTTTTCATAGATGAAGGTACGTACGCCCCAAACCAAACTCAATTGTTTCAATAAGTTTTTATTGCCCGTGAAAACAAAGATATTTGCATCAGGTCTGTAACTAGAAATCTCAAATGCCGTATAACCCGAAGCTGTCATCACCGCAATAGCAGCAGCCTCCGTTTTTTGCGCTAAGAATACCGAAGACCCACAGATAGCATCCGAAATTTTAGTGCCATCCGTATAGTTATCTTCTTTAGCATTATAATAAGGATAGGAGGTAGACTCTACATGCGTAATGATTTTAGCCATGGTCTCGATAACGATTTCTGGGAAATCACCAACCGACGTTTCGCCACTCAACATTACCGCATCAGCACCATCTAAAACCGAGTTAGCAACATCGTTCACCTCGGCACGTGTAGGGCGCGGCGTAGTAATCATACTTTCCAACATTTGGGTAGCAATAATTACAGGTTTAGACAGGTCACGACATTTTTGAACGATAATTTTCTGAAGGCCTGGAACCTCTTCCATCGGTAATTCAACCCCTAAGTCGCCACGTGCTACCATGATAGCATCCGTTTCAGCAATAATGCTGTCGATGTTTTCAATAGCCTCAGGCTTCTCGATTTTGGCAATAACTTTAGCGTGGCTACCCTTAGCTGCAATAATTTCTTTACACTGCTTAATATCTTCTGCCGAACGAACAAAAGACATCGCGATCCAGTCTGCACCATGATCTAATGCAAAGTTTAGGTTGTCTAAATCTTCTTCAGTTAAAGAAGGGATAGATACTTTCGTGTTTGGAAGGTTTACACCTTTACGTGATGTTAAAACACCGCCATGTACAACCTCGCAGATAACGGTATCTTTATGGTTGGTTGAAAGAACACGTAATTGCAATTTACCATCATCCAAAAGAATGATTTCATTTTCTTTCACGTCGTTAGGGAAATTATCGTACGTGATATAGATTTTCTTCTCATCGCCGATAAGTTCATTGGTGGTCATTTCGATTTGTGTACCATTAACCAAAATTGCTCCCCCCTCTTTCATTTTTCCAATACGAATTTTAGGGCCTTGAAGATCGGCAAGGGTACTCACATTAAAACCATACTCGTCGTTAATGGCATTAATGGTGTTGATAACTTTTAAGTGATCCTCTTGGCTTCCGTGCGAGAAGTTTAATCTACATACATCCACGCCTTTTGCAATAAGGTTTGCTAAGACTTCTTTATTGGACGATGCAGGGCCTAGTGTTGCAACTATTTTTGTTCTTTTTTGAATCTTTTTCATTTGGTATTTTAATTTTCACCTAGGAGTAATCCTCGGGTTATCTGTCTGCTAATTTTGTAATATGAGTGTAAAAAGTACACTTAAATCTAATAATCGGCTAAAATATTAGATTTTCTTTAGATTTCAATGAAATAGGGTCAATTTCTTTCAACAGCATGACCTCTTTTATGCTGCGAATATTTTCTAAAAGTTTAATCAGATCCTCCTCATCTATATAATGTTTGATTAAGAAAAAATAATCAAAATTAGAGGCCTCAGGAATCAAGGTGCCATTTTCTAAGCTTTTGTTATTGACCAAGTAGTACTCGAAATCCAAGTTGTCGTGACAATAGCGGTATACCTGAAAATGATGTAAAATTTCTTTTTTATTTTTATTTTTTTCGACGATAAGATGAAAATCAAGTTCCTCCTGTGGTTTTAATTTAATATTCCCGTTATGGTCCAGCACCGACTCCTTGCCATAAACAAAATTTAATCCTGTTTTTTTGTTTATAAAATGGCATAATCGATAGTCTCGTAACGTTGTGCTTATACCGACCAAAATAAAGTCTAGCTCCAAGTCGAGGTCCATATCTAGTTTGAAAGTGATTTTATTCAAGGGTATGGGGTTTTAAATTTTACAAACGAAAATACAATTTACAGATTGGACTTTCTTCAATTGGTCTGTAAAATTTGTATTAAAAGTAAGTTTATTTTGTTCTTATATGTAAAAATGAGTATAATTGAATAGTGCAAATAGCCTTGTTTTTAGGTGCTGTTTGCTTTATTTTGGCTCTAAAAATTAAAAAGGTTTGATTTTTGGGGAAATTTATTTTTCTTTGCACAGATTTATTAAACAATTAAACTATAAAATCATGTCAGATATCGCATCAAGAGTAAAAGCAATTATCGTTGAAAAGTTAGGTGTAGATGAAAACGAAGTAACACCAGAAGCTTCTTTCACGAATGATTTAGGTGCAGACTCACTTGATACAGTTGAGTTGATCATGGAATTCGAAAAAGAATTCAACGTTGCAATTCCTGATGACCAAGCTGAAAATATCAGCACAGTAGGTCAAGCTATCGCTTATTTAGAGAAAAACGTTTAACTAATTTTATTAGGCTAAAAGCAATAAATGGAGCTTAAGAGAGTAGTTGTAACAGGATTAGGCGCACTTACACCCATAGGGAATACCGTACAAGCGTATTGGGAATCCTTAACTAATGGTGTAAGTGGGGCTGCTCCTATTACGCATTTTGATGCGTCAAAATTTAAAACCCAGTTTGCTTGCGAGGTTAAAGGTTTTGATCCACATGAATTTATGGATCGTAAAGAAGCTCGTAAAGTAGACCCTTTTGTGCAGTATGCAATCGCCTCTACCGATGAAGCGATTAAAGATGCCGGGTTAGAATTTGATAAATTAGACCGTAACCGTATAGGTGTTATATGGGGTTCAGGTATTGGAGGTTTAACGACCTTTACAGAAGAAGTGAAAAATTACGCAAAGGGGGATGGAACGCCACGTTTTAATCCGTTCTTTATACCTAAAATGCTTATTGATATTGCTCCTGGGCATATATCAATGCGTCACGGATTAAGAGGGCCGAATTTTTCAGCAGTATCCGCATGTGCTTCGGCAACCAATGCGATGATTGATGCATTCACCTATATTCGTATGGGGCGTGCAGACGTAATCATTACCGGAGGTTCAGAGGCAACTGTAAATGAAGCTGGAATTGGAGGTTTCAATGCAATGCATGCCTTATCCACACGTAATGACGATCCGAAAACCGCCTCTCGTCCGTTTGATAAAGATCGTGACGGCTTTGTGTCTGGTGAAGGTTCTGGAGCATTGGTATTGGAGAGCTTAGAACATGCCTTAGCGCGTGGAGCAAAAATTTATGCGGAAGTTGTAGGTGGCGGTATGAGTGCAGATGCACACCATATCACGGCATCCCATCCGGAAGGATTAGGAGCTAAGCTTGCTATGACGATGGCAATTAATGATGCAGAGCTTACTTTTGCGGATATTGATTATATCAATGTGCACGGAACGTCGACTCCAGTAGGAGATGTAAGTGAAACAAAAGCCATTGTAGATCTATTTGGTGAACATGCTTATCGATTGAACATCAGTTCTACAAAATCGATGACGGGCCACTTATTAGGTGCTGCAGGTGCTGTTGAAGCTATTGCATCCATATTGGCAGTGAAAAATGATATCGTCCCTCCGACAATTAATCATTTTACCGATGATCCTGAGATTGATGCTAGATTGAATTTTACATTTAATACCGCACAGAAGCGTGTAGTAAATGCAGCTTTGAGTAATACATTTGGTTTTGGTGGTCATAATGCTACCGTTATCGTGAAGAAGTATAACCCATAACAGCAGGTTAAGATATTATAAGAATAATAGGTAGTTTTTCTAAAGCTACCTATTTGTTCTTATGGAATTCCTAGGTATGTCGATTAATCTTTATAAATTATATCTTTCGTCGAATAAGGCTTATTATAAAAAGCTGAAGAATATTCTTGGTTTTATACCAGGGAATGTGAAGCTATATCAAATGGCCTTTCGACATAAATCGGTAGCGAAAGTTATTAAAGATGGCGTCAAGAATAGCAATGAGCGCTTGGAATTCCTGGGCGACGCTGTACTGGGGTCCGTTGTGGCAGAGCTCCTGTTTAAATTATACCCCTATAAAGACGAAGGTTTTTTAACCGAGATGCGTTCCAAAATTGTATCCCGTGCTAACCTAAATCAATTATCGCGCAAGTTAGGTCTCGATCAATTGATACAATACGACTCCCGGATGATTTCGTATGCCAATAAACAAGGCTCCCTGTATGGCGATGCATTTGAGGCGTTGATCGGTGCTGTTTATTTGGATAAAGGCTATACCTTTACGCGCGATTTTTTGTTGACGCGCATTATCAAACCCCATGTAGACATACATGTGTTGGAGAATACAGAAACAAACTTCAAAAGCCGCTTAATCGAATGGTGCCAGCAAGAGGGCAAGGAAGTTGCCTTTGTGCAGGTTGATAACCCGGAGGGGGAATCTCTGAAACTTTTCACCATTGAGGTGCTCGTGAGTGGCGTAGTATGTGGTTTGGGCCGTGATTTCAATAAGAAAAGTGCCGAGAAGATTGCTGCAGAACGCGCCTGCGAACTGTTGAAAATTATTGAACCCGCATAATTTTTACCCTAAACATTTTATCTAGGTATTTCATATTCGCATTGTTATCTTAACTTTGCTGCATGGCAGCAATAAAACCATCTTTAGCAAAAGGTACACGCGATTTTTCTCCAGTAGAAATGGAGAAGCGAAATTACATTTTCAATACTCTGAAAAAGGTTTTTAAAAAGTATGGGTACAGTGAAATACAGACACCATCCTTTGAAAATTTAAACACCCTAACCGGCAAGTACGGTGATGAGGGCGACAGATTGATTTTTAAAATCCTGAATTCTGGAGATTTTTTATCCAAAGCGGATTCGGCTTTACTGCTGGAAAAGAAGTCCAATGCTTTAATTCCTCAGATTTCTGAAAAGGCATTACGCTATGATTTAACGGTGCCATTTGCACGTTATGTAGTGATGCATCAAAATGATATTGCCTTGCCTTTCCGTAGGTTTCAGATTCAACCTGTATGGCGTGCTGATCGGCCTCAGCGCGGTCGTTACCGCGAGTTTTTTCAATGTGATGTCGATGTTGTAGGGTCCGAAAGTCTGCTGAACGAGGCTGAATTTATCTTAATCTATCAGGAGGCATTGACGGATTTAGGTCTTAAAGATTTTACCATTAAACTAAATAACCGTAAAATCCTTGCCGGTATTGCCGAAATTATTGGTAAACCGGAACTTATCGTTGATATGACGGTGGCTATTGATAAATTGGATAAAATTGGTTTAGAAGGAGTCAATAAAGAGTTGGTGGAACGCGGCTTTACTGCCGAGGATTTAGCGCTATTAAAACCTATAATCCTATTAGAAGGGGATACAATAGCGAAACTAACCCAGCTGAAGTCGGTTTTAGCAAGCTCAGAAACGGGGCTTTTAGGTATTCGTGAACTAGAGGAAGTGTTGGCCTATGTAGCTGCTTTTGGTGTTAATGAGGAGGTTTTAAAGCGGGTGGTAGAGGTGGATATTACCTTGGCACGGGGTTTAAATTATTATACCGGTTGTATTTTTGAAGTAAAAACCAATGAGGTGGCTATGGGTAGCATCGGTGGTGGTGGTCGCTACGACGACCTTACGGGTATGTTTGGACTAAAAGGCCTGACCGGTGTTGGGGTTTCCTTTGGTGCCGATCGTATTTATGATGTATTGGAAGAGTTAAACCTATATCCACAGACGCACTCGACATCTACTCAGGTATTGATCGTTAATTTTGATAAAGCCCTAGAATCGTATACGCTTCCTTTACTCGGGAAACTACGAGCTGCTGGAATCGGCGCTGAACTATATCCTGTAGCAGCCAAGCTTAAAAAACAAATGAGCTACGCGGATGCCAAGCAGGTTCCATATGTGGTATTGGTGGGCGAGGATGAGCGGGATTCCGGTGTAGTGACGGTTAAGCATATGCATTCCGGGGAACAGCGTAAGTTGGATTTCGACGCACTCGTAGCTTTGCTGAAAGGTTAACTTCGGTAAACTCTCCTTTGCGTTTATCCTTACGTTAGCTTAAAATTAAATATTATTGAAATGTGACAAAAAATCCTTCCTTGGTTGGATTATTGTACCCATTTATCGAGATAAATTATTAGATTTGTAGTCGGTTAAGTAAGAAAAAGACTTTATAATGAGTTCAACACCTATAACAAAAGAAACATATCTAGAGTGGTATAAATCTATGCTACTCATGCGTAAATTCGAAGAAAAAACAGGTCAATTGTACGGACAACAAAAAATCCGTGGATTCTGTCATTTATACATTGGTCAGGAGGCTGTAGTAGCAGGTACAATTTCTGCAACTAGACCGGAAGATACCCTGATTACTTCTTATCGTGATCATGCTCATGCTTTGGCAAAAGGTGTTTCTGCCAATGCTTGTATGGCGGAAATGTATGGTAAAATTACCGGTTGTTCTAAAGGTAAAGGTGGTTCTATGCACTTTTTCTCTAAAGAACATAGAATGATGGGCGGCCACGGTATCGTGGGTGGTCAGATTCCTTTAGGTGCTGGTATTGCTTTTGCGGAGAAATACTTAGGCAAAGATAATGTGAATGTTTGTTTCATGGGAGATGGAGCGGTACGTCAGGGAGCCTTAAATGAAACATTTAATATGGCGATGTTGTGGAAGATCCCTGTAATTTTTGTTTGTGAAAACAATGGTTATGCGATGGGTACTTCGGTACAACGTACGACTAATATGCAGGACATCTATAAAATTGGTTTAGGTTTTGATATGCCTAGTATGCCTGTAGATGGTATGGATCCGGTAGCGGTACACAACGCCATGGATGAAGCAGTACAACGTGCACGTGCGGGTGAAGGGCCAACATTTTTAGAAATTCGTACCTACCGTTATAAAGGGCACTCTATGTCTGACCCTGCGAAGTACCGTACAAAAGAGGAGTTGGAAGAGTTTAAAGGTAGAGATCCTTTGTTGAGCACGAAACATGCTATCTTGGAAAATAATTATGCCGACGATGCTTGGTTTACCGAGGTTGAGGCTGATGTTAAAAAGGTGGTTGAAGAGTCGGTTAAGTTTGCGGAAGAGTCTCCATACCCTACAGTGGATGAATTGTACAACGATATTTATGTACAAGAGGATTATCCATTTATAATGGACTAATAGTTTTTTAAAGGTTTTTAAAGATATAATTATCTATCATACATGGCTGAAGTAATTAAAATGCCGAAAATGAGCGACACCATGACTGAAGGTGTAATCGCTAAATGGCACAAAAAAGTTGGTGATAAAGTAAATACTGGCGATCTTCTTGCAGAAGTCGAAACAGATAAAGCAACAATGGACTTGGAGTCATATCAAGAAGGTACATTGTTATATATTGGTCCAAAGGATGGCGAAGCTGTTGCTATTGATGCAGTAATCGCTGTTTTGGGTGAAGAAGGTGAGGATTATAAGTCCTTATTAGCGGGTGATACTGCGGCAACTGCTGCTGCAGAGGAGCCTAAAGCGGATGCTGCACCAGCAGTGCCGGCAGCGGATACGTCTGCGTCTGCGTCTGCAGCTTCGGTTTCGGCTGAGGATTTGGGATGTACCGTTATCACGATGCCTTTGTTGAGTGATACGATGACTGAGGGTGTTATTGCACAGTGGAACTTTAAAGTAGGTGATACGATTAAGTCTGACGATGCAATCGCGGATGTAGAAACGGATAAAGCAACAATGGAAGTTACTGCTTACGCAGAGGGCACTTTGTTATATATTGGTTTGGAGGCTGGTGAAGCGGCTAAGGTTAACGATATCATTGCTATTGTGGGCCCGGCAGGAACGGATATTACTCCGTTGTTAAACCAAAAATCTGCGGCTCCGGCTGCTACGGCTGAAAAGCCTGCTGAAACTGCAGGGGTAGCTGCTGATGCTAACACGGCTACAGCTGCTAGTGCTACGGCGGAATCTGCTGACGATGATCGGGTGAAGGCTTCTCCTTTGGCGCGTAAAATTGCTAAAGAAAAAGGTATTAATTTGAGCGAGGTTAAGGGTTCTGCAGATGGCGGACGTATTGTGAAGAAAGATGTAGAAAACTTTGTCCCTGTAGCGAAATCTGAACCTGTAAGCAAAGAGGCTTCTGCTTCAAAATCGGAAACTAAAACCATTTCTCTTCCGCAGTTTGTGGGTGAAGAAAGATATACTGAGGTGGGTGTATCGCAGATGCGTAAAACTATTGCTCGTCGTTTAGGTGAGTCTTTATTTACAGCGCCGCATTTCTACCTTACTGTAAGTATTGATATGGATAATGCTATGGTTGCTCGTGCTCAAATTAATGAGGTGGCGCCTGTGAAAGTTTCTTTCAATGATATGGTTATCAAAGCGGTTGCCGTGGCGTTGAAACAACACCCTGCCGTGAACTCTTCTTGGCGAGGTGATAAAATCCGTTTCAATGAGCATACGAATATTGGTGTTGCTATGGCTGTTGAAGATGGCTTATTGGTGCCTGTAGTTCGTTTTGCAGATGGTAAATCCTTATCTCATATTTCTGCAGAGGTTAAAGACTTTGCTGGTAAAGCGAAATCTAAAAAATTAACCCCAGCAGATTGGGAAGGTTCTACGTTCACGGTGTCTAACTTAGGTATGTTTGGCATAGATGAGTTTACTTCCATTATAAACTCTCCAGATGGAGCAATTCTTTCTGTAGGGGCTATTCAACAAGTTCCTGTGGTAAAAAATGGTGCCGTAGTTCCAGGTAACATAATGAAATTGACTTTGGGTTGTGACCACCGCGTGGTGGATGGTGCAACTGGAGCCCAATTTTTGCAAACGTTAAAAGGTTTATTAGAAGCGCCTATTCGTTTACTTGCTTAAGCGCGTAACTTTATCGATATATGGAAGCCACTTTAGTAATAAAGTGGCTTCTTTTTTAGTTTTATATTGGGACTTATAGCTGTATTTCCTATATTTATTTTGGACGTTTAGAATAGGTGTATTTGTGAAAATATCAATTAGTAATTTAGTATATATAGGTTTTGCATTATTAATATTATCGTGTACTAGTGCAGAGGAGAAAAAAGAACAGGTTCAGAAAAAACAGGCTGAGGTCGATAGTTTAGCTTTGCTTTATAATCCGGTAGATGCTGATCCGCAGATCGATGCTTTTATGAAAAAGCTGCACGCTAAGTCTGGATTTAATGGAAATGTATTGGTCGCAAAAAAAGGCAAGATCATTTATCAGAATGCTTTTGGCTGGGCAAATTATTTGTTGAAGGATAGTTTGCATTTTGATTCTAAATTTGAATTGGCGTCGGTTTCGAAGCCTATGACGGGTATCGCTACGCTACAGCTCGTAGAAGCGGGTAAATTACAGTTGGATCAACAGGTATCTGATTTTTTTCCTGGTTTTCCTTATCCTGGGGTTACGGTTAAAATGTTGTTGACTCATCGGTCTGGCTTGCCTAATTATGTGTATTTTGTTGAAAAGTTATGGCCAAACCGTAAACAGGGAATGTCTAATATCGATGCAATAAACTTAATGATCGAACATAAGCCTACAAGATATGGTGCGCCTGATGGGCGTTTTCATTATAATAACTCCAACTATATGGTGCTGGGGGCTATTATTGAAAAGGTCGCAGGGCAAGATTTTGCTACCTATATGCAGGAACATGTTTTTAAACCTGCAGGCATGAAAAATACGGCAGCTCTTTCTCGGGTGAAGTATGATAAAATCCCTACGGATGTTATTGGCCATGATCGTACTTGGCGTAGATCTGTGGTGCAGGATTATTTGGATGGCCCTTTGGGTGATAAGGGTATATACAGTACAGTTGGAGATATGTATTTGCTGGATAGGGCATTACGTGATGGTAGGTTGTTGAATAAGAGCTTGTTGGATTCCGCTTATATGCCTAGGTCTGATGCTAAGCATGGGGTTTTTAGCTATGGTTACGGTTGGCGTACGTTTAGCCCTGCGCAGGAGCAGGTGGTCTACCATACCGGTTGGTGGCATGGTTTTAGAAATCTGTATGTGCGTGATTTAAAGAATGATATTACGATTGTGTTATTGTCAAATATGGTGAATGGCAGCTTGGTGAAGTTGGATGATTTGTATAAAATATTGGAAATGCCTATTTTAAGGCAGAATGCCTATGACGCCAATGGAGGCTTTGTGGATAACTAAACTATAAACTTTGAATTATGAAAAAAACGTTGATTCTTGGCGCTAGTACCAATCCGGCTCGGTACGCGTATTTAGTTGCAAATAAATTGGTGCGTAAAGGTTATCCTATTGTTAATGTAGGACGTAAAAAAGGGGAGGTGGCTGGTGTGGCTATCGAGCCTGCTGATGTTGTGTATCAGGATATTGATACCATCACGCTTTACGTTGGCCCACAAAATCAGGAGATTTATTATTCTTATATAATAGCCACGAAACCCAAACGCGTTATTTTTAATCCGGGTACAGAGAATAGTGCTTTTGCAGAAACATTAAAAGAGGCGGGTATTGAGCCCGTGGAGGCTTGTACGTTAGTCATGTTAAATACCGGGCAGTATTAGTGGAATGCAGGTTTTAAAAAATTAATTTATGCGAAAGACATCCTTGGATGTCTTTTTTGCTTTTATACCAGTACCGCGTTCTTCCTTAGTGCGATGCTATCGATTCCAGTATAGGCAATATATTTCGAGAAGGGTAAAAAAAATAGAAAAAATAATCCGCTAATTGTTTGATAGTTATAAAAATGTTTGTACTTTTGCAGTCCCTTATTGGGGGAAGTATGTCTTGAGCGAAGCCCTACTGCTTCGATGGACTTTAATTAATTTAATTTATAACATGTCAGGAATTATTGGTAAAAAAGTAGGAATGACCAGCCTGTTCAACGCTGAAGGGAAGAACATCCCTTGTACAGTAATCGAGGCTGGGCCGTGCGTGGTAACGCATATACGTACGGAAGAGAAGGACGGTTATTCGGCAGTTCAGCTTGGCTTTGATGAAGCTAAAGAAAAGAACACGACGGCTCCTTTAAAAGGACACTTTGCGAAAGCAGGAGTGACTCCTAAGCGTAAACTAGTTGAATTCAAAACTTTCGAGGATGAGAAACAACTAGGTGACATCATTGATGTAACTTTATTTAATGAAGGCGAGTACGTAGATGTAGTGGGTACTTCAAAAGGTAAAGGTTTTCAAGGTGTAATGAAGCGTCATGGCTTTGGTGGTGTAGGTGGTGCGACTCACGGTCAGCACAACAGATTACGCGCGCCAGGTTCATTAGGTGCTTCTTCTTGGCCTTCACGTGTATTCAAAGGAATGCGCATGGCTGGTCGTATGGGTGGAGAGCGAGTGAAAATTCAAAACTTACAGGTATTGAAAGTTTACCCTGAGCAAAACCTTATCGTTGTTAGTGGTTCCATTCCAGGAGCTAAAGGTTCATATGTAATCGTAGACAAATAGTAGAGATGGAAGTTAATGTATTAAATTTATCAGGTAAAGAAACAGGTGCCAAGGTGCAACTACCTGAGTCGGTATTCGGAGTACAACCTAACGACCATGCGATCTATTTAGATGTGAAACAATACTTAGCGAACCAACGCCAAGGAACACACAAATCTAAACAACGTAATGAAATCGCGGGTTCAACTCGTAAATTACACAAACAAAAAGGTACTGGTGGTGCTCGTGCGGGCTCTATCAAATCTCCATTGTTTAATGGTGGTGGTCGTGTATTCGGTCCTCAACCTCGTGACTATGGCTTTAAATTGAATAGAAAATTAAAGCAATTGGCACGTAAATCAGCGTTATCTTACAAAGCACAAGAAAACAATGTTGTCGTTTTAGACACAGTTAACTTTGAGTCTATCAAAACTAAAAACTATTTAGCTTTTGTAAACGCTTTAAACCTTGCTGACGAGAAAACTTTATTAGTATTGCCAGCATATGATAACAATGTTTATTTATCAAGCAGAAACTTAAAGAAAGCAAAAGTTATTGTAGCAGCAGAGTTGAATACTTACGATGTATTGAACGCTACGAAATTATTGTTAACAACAGATTCTGTTAAAACTTTGGAGGAAGCATTAGCTAAGTAATATGGAAATTATTAAAAAACCTATCTTAACTGAGAAAGCTTCATTGTTAACGGAGAAATTAAACCGTTACGCTTTCAAAGTAGATCATAGAGCAAACAAAATTCAGATTAAAACGGCTATTGAAGCTATGTTTGGTGTTACAGTAGTAGCTGTAAACACAGCAGTAGTTGCTGGTAAAGCGAAAAGCCGCCACACAAAAGCAGGTTTTGTTTCTGGAAGAGCTCCTAAGTATAAAAAGGCCATCATTACAATTCAAGATGGTGAAACTATTGACTTTTACAGTGTTATATAATTAAAAAATGGCAGTTAAAAGATTCAAACCGGTAACCCCTGGTACTCGTTTTAGAGTAGGTGCTGATTATTCAGACGTTACAACTAACGTTCCTGAGAAATCTTTAGTAGTTAGCATCAAGAAATCAGGTGGTCGTAATAACACCGGTAAAATGACTATGCGTTACATCGGTGGTGGGCACAAAAAAACATACCGATTAATAGATTTCAAACGCGATAAAAAAGATATCCCTGCAAAAGTTGCTACTATCGAGTACGATCCAAACCGTACTGCTCGTATTGCTTTATTGCACTACGCTGATGGTGAGAAACGTTATATTATTGCACCTACAGGATTACAAGTTGGTCAAACTGTAGTTGCAGGTGAGCAGGTTGCCCCAGAAATTGGTAATACATTACCATTAGCAAACATTCCTTTGGGTTCTATCATCCACAACATTGAGCTTAACCCTGGTCAGGGTGGTTCAATCGCTCGTTCGGCTGGTACTTATGCTCAGTTGTCTGCTCGTGATGGTAAATATGCTATTATCAAATTGCCTTCAGGTGAGGTTCGTATGATCTTATTAACTTGTGTTGCAACAATCGGTTCGGTATCGAACGCTGAAAAAGCAAACCAAGTGTTAGGTAAAGCGGGTCGTAAACGTTGGTTAGGTCGTCGTCCTCGCGTTCGTGGTGTTGCTATGAACCCGGTAGATCACCCTATGGGTGGTGGTGAAGGTCGCTCTTCAGGAGGTCACCCTCGTTCACGTACAGGTGTGTTAGCAAAAGGTTACAAAACACGCTACAAGAAGAAAACATCAAATCGTTACATCATTGAGAGAAGGAAAAAATAATGGCTCGTTCAATTAAAAAAGGTCCTTATATCGATCACAACTTAGAAAGAAAAGTTCTTTCTATGAATGACACAAACAAAAAGTCAGTTATTAAAACATGGTCACGTAGATCTATGATTTCACCTGATTTTGTTGGCCATACCTTCGCAGTGCACAACGGGAATAAATTTATCCCTGTTTATGTAACAGAAAATATGGTTGGTCACAAGCTTGGTGAATTTGCGCCTACGCGTACATTCAAAGGCCACGCAGAAAAGAAAAAATAATAGGTAATGGAAGCAACAAAAAAACTTAAAAAGTCTGTCTTAATAAGACAAGCAAAAGAGCAGGCAAAAGCTCAGGTAGGAGGAGCTTCTGCTGCCAAATTATTGAATTGCCCTACTTCACCACGTAAAATGCGTTTGGTAGTGGATCTTATCCGTGGCGAAAAAGTAGAAAACGCTTTATACATCCTTAAACACTCTGGTAAAGAAGCAGCTATTCGTGTAGAGAAGTTGTTATTATCAGCAATTAAGAACTGGGAAGCTAAGAACGAAGGTTCTTCTGTAGCGGATAGTGCTTTATTTGTTAAGGAAGTATCTGTAGGCGGTGGCCGTCAATTAAAAAGATTACGTCCAGCTCCTCAAGGTCGTGGATACAGAATTCGTAAGCGTTCAAACCACGTTACTTTGGTAGTAGATAGTTTAAATAACGTTAACAACTAATTTATTATAAAGAATGGGACAAAAAGCAAATCCAATTGGTAGCAGATTAGGTATCATCAAAGGATGGGACTCTAACTGGTTCGGCGGAAAAAACTATTCCGATAAATTAGTTGAGGACGAAAAAATTAGAAAATATCTTTCTGTACGTATCGCTAAAGGTGGCGTAGCTAAAGTTGTTATTGAAAGAACTTTAAAACGCATCACAGTAACAATTCACACGGCTCGTCCAGGAATTGTTATCGGTAAAGGTGGTCAGGAAGTTGACAAGATCAAAGAAGAGTTAAAGAAATTGACTAAAAAGGATGTTCAAATTAACATCTTCGAGATCAAACGTCCAGAACTAGACGCTAAATTAGTAGCTGAAGGTGTGGCTAAGCAATTAGAAGCACGTATTTCATTCCGTCGTGCAATGAAAACTGCAATCGCTTCTACAATGCGTATGGGCGCTGAAGGTATCAAAATTATGTGTTCAGGTCGTTTAGGCGGTGCCGAAATGGCGCGTACTGAACAGTACAAAGAAGGAAGAACTCCTTTACACACATTACGTGCTGATATCGACTACGCTTTAGCTGAAGCTTTAACTACTTATGGTAAAATTGGTGTTAAAGTATGGATCTGTAAAGGTGAGGTTTACGGTAAACGTGACTTATCACCTAACATCGGTCAAACTTCAGGCGTAAAATCACGTGGCAACAACGAAGGTGGCGCTGAGCGTCGCGATAACCGTGGTGGTCGTGGTGGTCGTCGTGACAACAACAACCGTGGTGGAAATCGTGGTGGAAACCGTGGTGGTGCAAACAAAGGTTAATTAAATAATAAGATGTAAATTGTCTACTTTAGAGTAGATTAAAAATAATTCGAACATGTTACAGCCAAAAAGAACGAAGTTCAGAAAGATGCAGAAAGGGCGCATGAAAGGTAACGCATCACGTGGTGCAGAGTTAGCTTTCGGTTCATTCGGTATCAAATCTCTGGAGGAAGCATGGATCACCAGCCGTCAGATCGAGGCTGCTCGTATCGCGGTAACGCGTTTTATGAAGCGTGAAGGTCAAGTATGGATCCGTATTTTCCCGGACAAACCGGTTACGAAGAAGCCTGCAGAGGTACGTATGGGTAAAGGTAAAGGTGCGCCTGAGTATTGGGTAGCCGTAGTACGCCCAGGACGTATGTTATTCGAAGCAGAAGGTGTACCTTTACAGGTTGCAAAAGAAGCTTTGCGTTTAGCAGCTCAGAAGTTGCCTGTACAAACTAAATTTGTTATACGTAGAGATTACGTTGAAGCATAACATCGTTGGTAATGTCAATCGTTTAGCCTTACGGCCGTTACCCGTAAGGCATACTATAAACTAGATTGATAACCCAATATAATACTGAAAAAAATGAAAAATTCAGAAATCGTAGGATTAACAATTGAAGAGTTAACAGCTAAACTCGCTGAAGAGAAAGCTGCTTTAAACAAGTTAAAATTTGCACATGCTGTTTCTGCTATTGAGAACCCTAACGTTCTTCGTGCAGCTCGCAAAACTATCGCTCGTATCTCTACACAGATTACTAGCCTTAAGAATGCAGCAAAATCTGAAACAGCCGCTGAGGCATAAAATTTAAGTCGAAATGGAAAGAAATTTAAGAAAAACAAGAATCGGCTTAGTAGTTAGCAACAAGATGGATAAATCTATCGTGGTAGCTGTTGAACGTAAAGTAAAACACCCTATTTACGGTAAATTTGTTAAGAAAACTACTAAATTCAAAGCTCATGACGAAACTAATACCTGCGGTATCGGCGATACGGTATTAATTATGGAAACGCGTCCGCTGAGTAAAACAAAGAACTGGAGATTAGTTGAAATTTTAGAAAGAGCTAAATAACATGGTACAACAGGAATCAAGATTAAATGTGGCCGACAACTCTGGAGCTAAAGAAGTTTTAGTAATCCGTGTGTTAGGCGGTACGCGTAAGCGTTATGCATCTATCGGTGATAAGATCGTTGTTACCGTTAAGAGCGCTATACCTTCAGGAAACGTGAAAAAAGGTTCAGTTTCTAAAGCAGTAGTTGTACGTACGAAAAAAGAAATCCGTCGTAAAGATGGTTCTTATATTCGTTTCGATGACAACGCAGCAGTATTGTTGAATAATAATGATGAACCACGTGGAACACGTATTTTCGGCCCTGTGGCTCGTGAATTGCGTGAGAAACAGTTCATGAAAATTGTATCACTAGCACCGGAGGTTTTATAATTATGGCACAAAAAACAAAAAAAACTCACAAAATCAAAATCAAAAAAGGTGATTTAGTGAAAGTTATCGCTGGTAACTCTAAAGGTGTACAAGGAAAAGTATTACAAGTTTTAGTGGAAGCTAACAGAGCTATCGTAGAAGGCGCTAACTTCGTTAAAAAACACACTAAACCGAGTGCGGCTAATCCTCAAGGTGGTATTATTGAGAAAGAAGCTGCAATCACTATCTCTAACTTAGCTTTATTAGATCCTAAAACAGGACAACCAACACGTATTGGTCGTAAAGTTAATGCAGAAGGTAAAATTGTTCGTTACGCTAAAAAATCAGGGGAGGAAATTAAATAATGACTTACGTACCAAGATTAAAAGCGAAATATGCGGAAGAAATCCGCACTGCGCTGAAAGAAAAATTCCAGTATAAAAGCGTTATGCAAGTTCCAAAACTGGAGAAAATCGTAGTATCTCAAGGTGTTGGTGCAGCTACTGCTGACAAGAAATTAATTGATAACGCTATCGCGGAATTAACATTAATTACAGGTCAACAAGCGGTTCCTACAAAATCTAAGAAAGATATTTCGAACTTTAAATTACGTAAAGGAATGCCAGTTGGTGCACGTGTTACATTACGTGACAATACTATGTACGAATTTTTAGATCGTTTGATCGCTGTTTCATTGCCACGTATCCGCGATTTCCGTGGAATTAACGATAAAGGTTTTGACGGTAGAGGTAACTACAACTTAGGGGTAACAGAGCAAATTATCTTCCCGGAAATTAACATTGACAGAATCAATAAAATTACGGGTATGGATATTACCTTTGTAACATCTGCAGGAAATGATATCGAAGCCTTAGAGTTATTAAAACAATTCGGTTTACCATTCAAAAATCAAAATACGAACAACAATGGCTAAGGAAGGATTAAAAGCACGCGAAGTAAAGCGTCAAAAATTGGTAGCTAAATATGCAGCAAAACGTGAAGCTTTAAAAGAAGCTGGCGATTACGCTGGATTAGATAAATTGCCAAAAAATGCTTCACCAGTTCGTTTACACAACCGTTGTAAATTAACAGGTCGTCCTAAAGGATATATGCGTCAGTTTGGTATTTCACGTGTAACTTTCCGTGAAATGGCTTTAGACGGTAAGATCCCAGGGGTGAAAAAAGCTTCTTGGTAATTCAAAAAAAAAACGTACTTTTGCCCGGATAAACCTGAAACATGGTTTATCGGGTTTTTTTGCATTGCATTTTATTTTTTAACAGATAGTAGGTCGTTAACTTCGGTTAGTTGATGAAACCCCTATCAAAATATATCGTATATAATGAATACAGATCCAATAGCGGATTACCTTACACGAGTAAGGAATGCCATTAAGGCCAACCACAGGGTTGTTGAAATTCCTGCATCGAACCTTAAAAAAGAAATTACAAAAGTTCTTTTTGACAAAGGTTACATTGCTAATTACAAATTTATTGAAGAAGGACCTCAGGGTTCTATCAAAATTGCATTGAAATACAATCCAATTAGCAAAGTACCGGCTATTCGCACCTTGACACGTGTGAGTAAACCTGGTTTAAGAAAGTATGCAAGTGTTGACAACTTACCTCGTGTTTTAAATGGCTTAGGTATCGCAGTATTGTCTACTTCAAAAGGAGTTATGACAGATAAAGAAGCTCGCTTACAAAATGTAGGTGGTGAGGTTTTATGTTACGTTTATTAATCTAGGAAAACACACAAAGAAATGTCAAGAATTGGAAAAGCACCCATCGCTATTCCTGCCGGAGTAACGGTAACTGTATCGGATAAAAATCTTGTTACAGTAAAAGGACCTAAGGGTGAATTAACGCAAAATGTAGATAGCGATATTACTATTACTACAGAAGATGGTAACATCTTAGTAACTCGCCCTACAGAACAAAAGAAACACAAAGCATTACATGGTTTATACCGTGCGTTGCTTAACAACATGGTTGTAGGTGTAACTGAAGGATACAAAACTACGCAAGAATTAGTGGGTGTGGGTTACCGTGCTTCTAATACTGGAAATACGTTGGAGTTGACTTTAGGATACTCTCACCAGATTGTATTTGTATTGCCAAAAGAAATTATTGTTACGACAACTGCTGAAAAAGGTAAAAACCCTACGATCACTTTGGAGTCTATTGACAAACAATTAATTGGTCAAGTAGCGGCAAAAATCCGTAGCTTCCGTAAACCAGAGCCTTACAAAGGAAAAGGTATCAAGTTTGTAGGTGAAGTATTGAGAAGAAAAGCAGGTAAATCAGCTAAAAAATAATAACCATGGCAGCAAATAAAACATCTCGCAGAGAGCGAATTAAAAAAGGAATTAGAAAGCACCTTTCAGGCTCGGCTTTACGTCCACGCTTGTCCGTGTTTAGAAGTAATAAAGGTATCTACGCGCAAATTATCGACGATACTACGGGAACAACTTTAGTGGCAGCTTCAAGCTTATCTAAAGATTTTACCGCGTCTGGTAATAAAGTAGAACAATCGAAAGCGGTTGGTAAATTGGTAGCTGAGAAAGCAGTTGCAGCAGGTATTAGCAAAGTAGTTTTTGACCGTAATGGGTACTTGTACCATGGCCGTGTTAAATCATTGGCAGAAGGTGCGCGCGAAGGCGGTTTAGACTTTTAATCAATAGAAAGAAATGGCATTAAGCAATATTAAAAGAGTAAAATCAAGCGAAATTGAATTAAAAGATCGCTTAGTAAGCATCCAACGTGTAGCAAAAGTAACTAAAGGTGGTCGTACTTTCAGTTTCTCTGCAATCGTTGTTGTCGGTGACGAAAATGGTATCGTAGGTTACGGTTTAGGAAAAGCTAAAGAGGTAACTGAAGCAATTACTAAAGGTATCGATGATGCAAAGAAAAATTTAGTTAAAGTTCCTATTATTAAAGGAACAGTTCCTCATGAACAATACGGTAAATTCTCTGGTGGTTCGGTATTAATCAAACCAGCAGTAGGTGGTACTGGAGTCTTGGCTGGTGGTGCAATGCGTGCCGTATTGGAGTCTGCTGGTATCAAAGATGTATTGGCAAAATCATTAGGATCTTCTAACCCGCACAACGTGGTGAAAGCAACAATTGATGCTTTAGCAAATATGCGTGATGCTTATACAGTAGCACAGCACCGCGGTGTCGATTTAAATAAAGTATTTAACGGTTAATTATCATGGCAAAAATCAAAATCACCCAGATAAAGAGCGTTATCGACAGAAGCGAGCGCCAAAAGAAAACTATTGAGGCCTTAGGATTGAAAAAAATCAATCACTCAGTAGAAGTTGAAGCTACTGCAGCAATTATCGGAATGGTACGTAAAGTAAATCATTTGGTAGCGGTAGAGACTATCTAAAAATATACTATGGAAAGGGCTATAATCCCTTTCCATTAGTTGTTTATAATCAAATTTTTAATCGTTGTGTCCTGTTTAGTGAAAGCGAAGGCGCAGCATAATCTTAGTTTAAAAAATGAACTTAAGTAATTTAAAACCAGCAGTTGGTTCAACAAAAAACAGAAAACGTATTGGTCGTGGTCAAGGTTCAGGTCGTGGTGGTACTTCGACACGTGGTCACAAAGGTGCTGGATCTCGTTCTGGTCACTCGACTAAAATCGGTTTTGAAGGTGGTCAAATGCCTTTGCAACGCCGTGTACCTAAGGTGGGTTTCAAAAACATTAACCGCGTAGCGTACAATGGTGTGAACTTAGACGTTTTGCAAGCCCTTGTTGAAAAACACAATCTAACTGTTATCGATTTCGATACGTTGAAAGCGCATGGTTTAGCCTCTAAAAATGACCTTATCAAAGTTTTAGGTCGTGGTGAGTTTACTGCTAAAGTTGAAGTTAAAGCGCATGCATTTTCAGCTTCTGCTCAAAAAGCTATCGAAGCCGCAGGTGGTTCTATCGTAAAACTTTAATACATGAAGAAACTAATCACAACCTTAACCAATATATGGAAGATTGAAGATTTACGTGGGCGTATTATTAATACCCTGCTATTTCTTCTTATTTATCGTATAGGATGTCACGTGGTATTACCAGGTGTAAATCCGGATGCTTTAGCTACTGGTCAAAAAGAAGGTCTATTAGGCCTACTAGACATGTTTGCGGGAGGTTCATTCTCTCGTTCTGCTATATTTGCTTTAGGTGTTATGCCTTACATTTCGGCATCTATCGTTGTACAATTATTGGGGATTGCGGTTCCAGCATTTCAAAAGATGCAAAAAGAAGGTGAGTCTGGTAGAAAAAAAATGAACCAGATTACACGTTATCTGACATTAGGAATTACCATTGTTCAAGCTGTGGCTTACGTGAAGACACAAATTGAACCGGGTGCTAAAACTATTGCAGATCCAATGTTCACGATTCTTGCTGCCATCGTTTTGACTGCAGGTACCTTGTTTGTGATGTGGTTGGGTGAAAAAATTACGGATAAAGGAATCGGAAATGGTATTTCTTTGATTATTATGGCGGGTATTATCGCGCAGTTACCGGGTGGTGCTGTAGCTGAATGGGCATCTCGTATGAGTCCTAGCGGTGGTGGTATTATCCCTATTTTGGTTGAAGCTATCGCTTTGTTCTTTATTGTAATCTTTACTATATTAATTGTACAAGGAGTTCGGAAAATTCCTGTGCAATATGCAAAGAAAATTGTAGGTAATAAACAGGTTGGCGGTGTGCGTCAGTATATTCCTTTAAAAGTGAATGCTGCTGGTGTAATGCCTATTATTTTTGCGCAGGCAATTATGTTTTTACCCATGTCATTGGCACAATTTTTTCCTTCGCTTCAATCGGATTTCTTAACGTCGCTGACTAATTTTACTTCCGTAGCGTATAATGTAACGTTTGCAGTATTGATTATTGCATTTACATTTTTCTATACGGCTATCATGGTAAATCCGCAGCAGATGTCTGAGGATATGAAGAAAAACGGAGGTTTTGTTCCGGGCATAAAACCAGGATATGATACGAATTTGTTTATTGATAACGTTATTTCTCGTATCACCTTCCCGGGCGCTGTTTTCTTAGCGATTATTGCTATTATGCCTTCACTTGCGAGTGCGGCAGGGGTAAATAATCAGTTTGCCCATTTCTATGGAGGTACATCTTTGTTGATCTTGGTAGGGGTAGTGTTGGATACCTTACAACAGATCGAGTCTCATTTGTTAATGCGTCATTACGATGGTTTAATGAAGACAGGTCGCGTTAAAGGGCGTTCTGCAGTAGGTGTTGAAGGATATGATCAATCAGCTATTTAACTCTTTGGATGTCTAAAGTAATCTATAAAACAGAAGAACAAATTGAGCAAGTGCGAGAGTCTGCGAATGTACTCTCGCAATTGCTTGCAGAAATTGCTAAGGTTATTAAGCCAGGTATCACTACCTTGTCTTTAGATAAGTTGGCATTTGAATATATTCAGGATCATGGTGGTACACCTGCCTTTTTGAATTATCATGGATTCCCATATTCACTTTGTATTTCAGTTAATGATCAAATTGTGCATGGTTTTCCGAGTGATTATGTACTTAAAGAAGGTGATATTATTTCTGTTGATGGTGGTGTAAACTTAAATGGTTTTATTTCCGACTCGGCTTACACTTTTGGTGTAGGGGCTATCTCTGCTGAGGCACAGACGCTTTTGGATGTTACCAAAGCAGCCTTATACAAAGGGGTAGAGCAAGCTGTAGCCGGGAAACGTGTGGGCGATATCTCCGCGGCTATTCAAGAGCATGTGCAGCCTTATAATTACGGTATTGTGCGTGAGCTTGTGGGTCATGGTGTGGGTTTACACTTACACGAGAAACCTGAAGTTCCGAATTATGGAAAACGTGGTTCTGGTCCTAAATTAGACAAGGGTTTAGTAATTTGTATTGAACCTATGATTAATGCCGGAAAAGCTGGAGTGAAGTTCTGGGATGATGGCTGGACAGTTAGTACTGTTGATGGTAAGTTGTCGGCTCACTTTGAACAGATGGTAGCTATCCAAAAAGGAAAACCAGACGTTTTGTTGAATTTCGAAGAGATAGAGAAAGTTTTAAGTAAAAGGTAGTTGAGTTTCAATATTTTTTATTTATCTTTGCACTCCTGTAATTTGCAGGCTTTTAAATATTAATTAAGGATATATCATATGGCTAAACAAGCCTCTATAGAACAAGACGGTGTTATCAAGGAAGCATTATCTAATGCTATGTTCCGGGTTGAGTTAGAAAATGGGCATGAAATTATTGCACATATTTCTGGAAAGATGCGTATGCACTATATCAAAATCTTACCTGGAGATAAAGTTAAATTAGAAATGTCTCCTTACGATTTAACCAAAGGTCGAATTACATATCGTTATAAATAAGATATCGCTCTGGATAAGAGCCTAAAGTTAAAAAACAATGAAAGTAAGAGCATCAGTAAAAAAACGTAGCGCGGACTGTAAAATCATCCGTCGCAAAGGGAAAGTTTTTGTGATCAACAAAAAGAACCCTAAATTTAAACAACGTCAAGGGTAATTAATTAACAAATCGCTTAAAATATTATATGGCAAGGATATCAGGTATAGATTTACCTAAAAACAAGAGAGGCGTTATCGGCCTTACCTATATCTTCGGTGTAGGTCGTGCTACTGCTGCTTACATCTTAGAGAAGGCAGGTATCAGTGAGGACGTTAAAGTTTCGGAGTGGAACGATGATCAACTAGCAGCTATTCGTACTATTATTAATGATGAGCTTAAAGTTGAAGGTGCATTACGTTCTGAGGTTCAATTGAACATCAAACGTTTAATGGATATCGGTTGTTACCGTGGTTTACGTCACCGTAAACATTTACCAGTTCGTGGTCAACGTACTAAAAACAACTCACGTACCCGTAAAGGTAAACGTAAGACAGTTGCAAACAAGAAAAAAGCTACTAAATAATCATTAAGAAATGGCTAAAACTAAAAAAGCTACAAAAAAGCGTATCGTAGTTATCGAGCCTGTAGGTCAAGCTCATATCAACGCTACGTTTAATAACATCATCATTACTTTGACAAACAACCAAGGTCAAACAATCTCTTGGTCAAGTGCAGGTAAAATGGGATTCAGAGGTTCAAAAAAGAACACTCCTTATGCTGCAGGTCAAGCTGCTAACGACTGCGGAAAAGTGGCGTACGATTTAGGTTTACGTAAAGTTGAGGTTTTTGTAAAAGGTCCTGGTGCAGGTCGTGAGTCTGCAATCCGTACTTTACAAACTGTAGGTATTGATGTTACTACTATTAAAGACATCACTCCACTTCCTCACAACGGTTGTCGTCCTCCAAAACGCAGAAGAGTTTAATTAACAGAATTGTTTAAGATAAGATTCGTCGGGTATAGCCTGATTGATACTTCAAACAGAATAAGATAATGGCAAGATATACAGGACCTAAGTCCAAGATTGCACGTAAATTCAGAGAGCCAATTTTCGGCCCTGATAAAGCATTAGAAAAAAAGAATTATCCTCCTGGTCAACATGGACCTTCAAAAAGAAGAGGTAAACAATCTGAATATGCTATTCAGTTGTTAGAAAAACAAAAAGCAAAATATACATACGGTGTATTAGAGCGTCAATTCTCTAATTTATTCGTAAAAGCGGCTGCAAAGCAAGGTATCACAGGTGAGAACTTCTTGAAATTATTAGAAGCTCGTTTGGATAACGTAGTTTACCGTTTAGGTATTGCTCCTACACGTTCTGCAGCGCGTCAATTAGTTTCGCATAAGCACATTACTGTTAACGGAAGTGTTGTTAACATTCCATCATATAGCCTTCGTCCAGGTGATGTAGTAGCTGTTCGTGAGCGTTCTCAGACTTTAGAAGCTATTACAAACTCGGTAGCAGGAAGAACAATCAACAAATTTGGTTGGTTAGAATGGGACGCAAAAGGGTTAACAGGTACATTTGTTACTTTCCCTGAGCGTGCTGATATCCCTGAAAATATTAAGGAAAACTTAATTGTAGAGTTGTACTCTAAATAATAATTAGTAGTTATATGCATAGTCTGAAAAGGCTATGCATCTGCTATTAAGATATATTAATTGTTATAAAAAAAATAAAACATTATAAATGGCAATTTTAGCATTTCAAAGACCGGATAAAGTTATCATGCAAAAGTCTACGGATTTTGATGGTACATTCGAATTTCGTCCATTAGAGCCAGGTTTTGGTGTTACTATTGGTAATGCTTTACGCCGTATTTTATTGTCCTCTTTAGAAGGATATGCAATTACGTCGGTAAGATTTTCAGGCGTTTCACACGAATTCTCAACGATTAAAGGTGTTGTGGAAGACGTAACCGAGATCATCTTAAACTTGAAACAAGTGCGTTTTAAGAAAACAGGTGAGCAAGGTGATAGCGAGAAAATCTTTGTAGTTATCAATGGTCAAGATCAATTTAGCGCAGGCGATATCACTAAATTTTCAAACAATTTTACAGTCTTAAATCCAGATTTAGTTATCTGTAATATGGAAAGTTCTGTAACAATTGAAGTGGAACTTGCCGTTGCTAAAGGCCGTGGATATGTGAATGCGGAAGAAAACAAAGTTACAGATGGACCTGTAGGTTTGATCGCTATCGATTCGATTTATACGCCGATTAAGAATGTAAAATATACCATTGAAAACTATCGTGTAGAGCAAAAAACTGACTACGAGAAATTGTTGTTAGATATTTCTACTGATGGATCTATTCACCCTGAAGATGCTTTGAAAGAAGCAGCTCGCATCTTGATTCAACACTTTATGTTGTTCTCCGACGAGAATATGTTGTTGGAGTCTCAAACAAAAGAAGAGACTAAAGTTGTGGACGAAGAGATCCTACACATGCGTAAGATTTTGAAAACTGAATTGGTAGATTTAGACCTTTCTGTGCGTGCATTGAATTGTTTAAAAGCTGCTGATATTCGTACTTTAGCAGAATTGGTTACCTACGATGTAGCTGATATGTTGAAGTTCCGTAATTTCGGTAAAAAATCGTTAAGCGAAATCCAAGAGCTTGTAAAATCTAAAGGTTTATCTTTTGGAATGAACTTGTCTAAATACAAATTGGACGAAGAATAATTAATACTTTATATAAAGCGACCTGCTGCGTAATTCCTCAGGAAATAGAAAAAGATACTCTGGTAAGGTTTTTTACTGAAGTATACTCATAACCTGAACGGTGCGCACAAAAAACAAACTAAAATGAGACACGGAAAAAAAGTAAATCACTTAGGCCGCACTGACAGTCACCGTAAGGCGATGTTAGCTAACATGGCGACTTCATTAATCAAACACAAACGTATTACTACAACTTTGGCTAAAGCTAAAGCTTTACGTACGTACGTAGAACCTTTGATTACAAAATCTAAAAACGATACTACACACTCTCGTCGTACTGTATTCGCGTACTTAAAAGACAAAGATGCAGTTACAATCTTGTTCCGCGAGATTTCAGAGAAAGTAGCTACTCGTCCAGGTGGTTATACACGTATTATTAAGTTAGAAAACCGTTTAGGTGACAACGCTGAGATGGCGTTCATCGAATTGGTTGACTACAACGAAGTATACGGTAAAACTGCGAAAGTAGAGAAAAAAGCGACTAGACGTCGTGGTGCTGCGAAGAAAAAAGCTGAAGAAGCTCCAGTTGCTGAAGTTGCTGCAGAGGTTAAAGCTGAAGATGCTGCAACAGAAGAAACAGCTACAGAAGAGAAAAAAGACTAATTTATTAGTTTTTATAGCTTATAAAAAGAGTTACCTGCTACAGGTAACTCTTTTTTTTGTTTTACTCGGGTCGATTTCCCATCTTATTTTGTAGAGATTTTAAAAATAGTACCGCTATAACTCTAGTTTTTATATCTACTTAACTATATTTGTTTGCGCTAATAAGCAGATTAACAATTATTAGAAAATCGTTATTATTTATTAACTACATGGAACTTTTTAATGTCTATCCTATTAATCCTGTTGCCATTGAAAGAGCTAAAGGCTCCTTGGTATGGGATAATGCAGGAAATGAGTATCTCGATCTTTATGGCGGTCATGCCGTAATCTCTATCGGGCACACGCATCCACATTATGTGGCGGCTATTACAGATCAATTAAGTAAGATTGGTTTTTACTCTAATTCAATTGAGATTCCTGTACAACGACGATTGGCAAATTTATTGGGTGAGGTTTCCGGAAAAACAGATTATACTTTATTTCTATGCAACTCGGGTGCCGAGGCTAACGAGAATGCCTTGAAATTAGCTTCTTTTCATACCGGAAGGAAGAAGGTTATTGCATTTACGAAAGCTTTTCATGGCCGTACTTCGCTAACCGTGGCTGCTACAGATAACCCGGCTATCGTGGCGCCGGTAAATGAAACCGACAACGTCGTTTTTCTTCCTTTCAATGATGAACAGGCGCTGGCCGAAGCATTTGCTTTATATGGGGACGAAATTGCTGCCGTTATTATTGAGGGTATCCAGGGTGTAGGTGGTATCCGGGAAGCATCGGTAAACTTTTTAAGGCTTATTCGTAGCTTATGTGATCAGTTTGGTACTGTATTTATCGCCGATGCTGTACAATGTGGCTACGGGCGTACGGGCCTATTCTTTTCGCACGATTATGCGGGCGTAGATGCCGATATCTATGCTATGGCCAAAGGTATGGGCAATGGTTTCCCTGTCGCAGGTATTGCGATTTCGCCAAAATTTAAAGCCTCTTTCGGTTTGTTGGGCACTACTTTTGGTGGTAACCATTTGGCTTGTGCTGCAGCTGTCGCCGTATTGGAGGTTATTAAAGCCGACTCTTTGATGGAAAATGCGGAGAGGATAGGCGCTTATTTAATCCAAGAACTCCAGAAATTTGATAAGGTGTTAGAAGTACGTGGTCGGGGTTTAATGATTGGGGTGGAATTACCCGTTGAGCTAGCTCATGTGAAGAAAGATTTACTTTTAAAGAATAAAATCTTTACAGGGGAAGCGAAACCTAATGTTATTCGTATTTTGCCGGCATTAAATATTACAAAAGATATTGCCGATCGTTTCTTAACGGCTCTTGACGAAAGACTTAAAGCTTAATATTTTAATTTTTACTTTTAAATTTATACTTTTTCCATGAAGAAGTTCTTTTCTGTAGCCGATGTGGCTGATCTGAGCAGTATTGTACATGAAGCTTTGGAACTTAAAGCCGCTCCGCATGCAAACCAAGCCTTAGGGAAAAATAAAATGTTGGGTTTGGTATTTTTAAATCCCAGTTTACGTACGCGTTTGAGTACCCAAAAAGCCGCTTTAAACCTTGGCATGCAGGTGATGGTCATGAATATGGATAAAGATGGCTGGGCATTAGAAACACAGGATGGGGTTGTGATGAACGGTACCACGGTAGAACATATCCGCGAGGCAGCAGCTGTCATGGGGGAGTACTGTGATATCTTGGGCTTACGCTCATTCCCGTCTTTAAAAGACAAAGAGGCCGACTATACGGAAGATCTTTTTAATAAGTTTATAAAATTCTGTGCTGTACCTGTTGTATCGCTGGAGAGTGCAACACGGCATCCATTGCAGAGCTTAACCGATCTTATCACGATTACGGAACACAAAAAAACGGCTAAACCGAAGGTGGTTTTGGCATGGGCCCCTCATGTTAAGGCATTGCCGCAAGCTGTTCCTAATTCATTCGCCGAATGGATGACGAAGGCGCAAGAGCAAGGGTTGGTAGAATTTACGGTAGCCCATCCCGAAGGCTATGAACTGGCAGAAGAATTTACAACCGGTGCCAATATAACGCATAATCTTCAGGAAGCTTTAGCCGGTGCAGATTTTGTGTATGTAAAAAACTGGTCATCGTATAAGGAATACGGTGCCGTGTATCCGGTAGCGGACAACTGGATGATGGATAATGAAAAATTAAAACTTACCAACGATGCGCGGGTAATGCATTGCTTACCTGTACGTAGGGACTTGGAATTGTCTTCCGAAATTTTGGACGGTCCGAATTCTTTGGTTATTAAGGAAGCTAGCAATAGGGTATGGGCCGCTCAGGTTGTCTTAAAACGTATGTTAGAAGATTTAAATAAGTAATACAAATACAGTACAATATGTCAAATAGCACATTGAATATTATTAAGATTGGTGGAAATGTAATTGATGATGATGTTCAATTAGAGATTTTTTTAGAAAAATTCGCTGCCATACCAGGAAAAAAAATCCTGGTTCATGGTGGTGGTAAAATTGCTACCCGTATTGCTTCACAGTTGAATATTGAGGCCAAAATGGTAGATGGTCGTCGTATTACCGATGAGGCTATGTTGGATGTAGTTACCATGGTATATGCGGGGCTGACAAATAAAAAGCTGGTAGCAACGTTACAAAAGCATCAGTGTGATGCTATTGGACTTAGTGGTGCCGATGCCAATGTAATTAAGGCCGTTAAAAGGCCTGTGCGCGAAATAGATTATGGTTTTGTAGGCGATATTTTGGTCGATTCTGTTAATGGATTAGCGATTAAAAAATTCTTGGATGCAGGGTTTACGCCTGTATTCTCGGCTATAACACACAATGGTTCGGGGCAGCTTTTAAATACCAATGCGGATACTATTGCTTCGGCTTTATCAACAACTTTGGCGCAGCATTACGAGACGTCACTAATTTATTGCTTTGAAAAAAATGGTGTTTTGGAAAATGTTAACGATGAGAATTCGTTGATTGAAACAATCACTGCTGCACAATTTGACGAGTTCAAGGAGAAGGGGATTATCAGTGATGGTATGATTCCGAAATTGCAGAATGCTTTTGATGCCATAAACAAAGGGGTAAAATCTGTTTTTATTGGTAATGCAGCAAATCTGCACCTTTTTCAACAGCAAAAATTTGGGACCTGCTTAACGATTAAATAAATTAACTCAACATATCTATGTTAACAATAATTGGTTCTGGAAATATAGGTTTTTCATTGGCTAAAGGGCTGGTGAAATCTGGACAATATCAGGCACAGGATATCGTGCTTACCAAACGTTCCTCTACAGGGAATGAAGAGATTAGGGCTGCAGGCTTTCAGGTTAGCCATCAGAATAGCGACGCTATAGCTGGTGCTGATATTGTGGTACTGGCGGTTCTACCTCAACAGCTACGTAAGGTAATGGAAGAGATTGCTGATGCTGTATCTCCAAATCAGATTATTGTTTCTGTAGCTTCAGGGGTTTCTTGTGCAGATATTAAAGCTATCCTAGGTACGGATAAGATTGTTGTGCGTGCGATGCCAAACACGGCAATTGCCATTGGACAGTCGATGACTTGTATTGCTACGGATACGGCCGATGAGGCTACGGTAAAGCAGGTTGAGAAGTTGTTTGAGGCGGTAGGGGCAGTCGTGGTGATAAATGAGGATTTAATGACCTCGGCTACGGCACTTTGCGCCTGTGGTATTGCTTTTTTCTTGCGTGCTATTCGGGCCGCATCACAAGGGGGGGTAGAGATAGGTTTCCATGCGCATGATGCGTTAAAGATGGCTATTCAGACGGCAAAAGGTGCAGCGGATTTGCTGCTGCAAACCAAGAACCATCCGGAGAGTGAAATTGACAAGGTTACCTCGCCTAAAGGTTGTACCATTGCTGGACTAAACGAAATGGAGCATAACGGCTTAAGTTCTGCTTTTATTAAAGGTATTAAATTATCGGCGCAGAAAGCTGGAGGTTTATATAATGACTAATATGGAGAATTTAATTGCAGATAGTCAGGCTTTGTTGGTTCAACTTATTGAAACACCTTCTTTTAGTAGGGAAGAATTGCATACTGCTGAAGCAATAGAAAATTTTTTACATAGTCATGGGATACATACCAAGCGGGTAGGCTATAATGTGATTGCCTATAACCAATATTTTGATGCCGCGAAACCTACGATCCTCCTCAACTCCCATCACGATACCGTAAAACCTAATCCTGCGTATACTAAAGACCCTTTTTCTGCTATCGTGGAAGACGGGAAGCTGTATGGTTTGGGGTCTAATGATGCGGGCGGTTGTCTGGTATCGTTGATTGCAGCTTTTCGGTATTATTATTTTCGCGAGGATTTGCAGTATAACCTATGTTTAATTGCTTCTGCAGAAGAGGAGGTGTCTGGAAGTGGTGGTATAGAAGAGGCATACAAGCATGTTGTACCTTGTGATTTTGCGATTGTTGGCGAGCCTACTTTATTGGAGCTGGCTGTTGCGGAGAAGGGATTGATGGTATTAGACTGTGTTGCGCAGGGACAATCTGGACATGCCGCTCGTGAGGAAGGTGTAAATGCCATCTATAAAGCTATGGAAGATATAAACTGGTTCTCAAGTTTTCAATTTCCTAAAGTATCTTCCTTTTTAGGCCCTGTTAAAATGTCTGTAACGCTCATTGAGGCAGGATCTCAGCATAATGTCGTTCCGGCAGTATGCAACTTTGTTGTTGATGTAAGGACGACAGATGTTTATAGCAATGCCGAGGTGTTAGCGCTTATTCAAGATCATGTTCATGCGCGTGTTACCGCACGTTCTACACGGTTAAACTCGTCGACCATACCCTTGACACATCCTGTTGTACAGGCGGGTCTGGCGATGGGTAAAGGGACATATGGGAGCCCTACAATGAGCGATCAGGCTTTATTGCCTATACCGTCGCTAAAAGTGGGCCCTGGTGATTCTGCACGTTCACATACGGCAGATGAGTATATTTATTTGGAAGAAATACAGGCCGGGGTTCGGTTTTATATTGAAATCCTTGGAAAAGTTATTGTATAATCTAATAAAAAAAGGCTGTCATTTGACAGCCTTTTTTTATTAGATTAATTGTTTTAATAGATTATTCCAACCTACTAATTTTGTGATAATCGTATTCAGTTCATCTATTGCTACACGCTCTTGCTGCATGCTGTCACGGTGACGGATGGTAACGGTATTATCTTCCAATGTTTGGTGATCTACGGTAATACAGTATGGCGTACCGATTGCATCTTGACGACGATAACGTTTGCCAATGGCATCTTTCTCGTCGTATTGAATAGAAAATTCCATTTTTAAAGCCGCCATTATCTCGCGTGCTTTTTCGGGTAAACCATCTTTTTTCGTTAATGGTAATACAGCTGCTTTTACAGGAGCTATAGCCGGGTGGAATTTCAATACAACACGAGAATCTTGCTTTTCTTCTGTAGAAAGATCTTCATGTACCAAAGAGTTGGCAAATACCGTTAAGAATAAACGATCCAGCCCTACCGATGTTTCAACAACGTATGGGATATAGTTTTGATTTATCTCGGGATCGAAGTACTGCATCTTTTTCTTCGAAAACTCCTGGTGTTGTTTTAAGTCGAAATCTGTTCTGGAGTGGATTCCTTCAACCTCTTTAAAGCCAAATGGGAATTCGTACTCGATATCCACTGCAGCGTTTGCATAATGTGCTAATTTAACGTGGTCATGGAAGCGATATTTGGACGTATCAGCACCCAAAGCTAAGTGCCATTTTAAACGTGTTTCTTTCCATTTTGCAAACCATTCCAATTCCGAACCCGGGCGCACAAAAAATTGCATTTCCATCTGTTCAAATTCACGCATACGCATAATAAATTGGCGTGCAATAACCTCATTACGGAAAGCTTTACCGATTTGTGCAATACCAAAAGGAATTTTCATTCTTCCTGTTTTTTGCACATTTAAGAAGTTTACAAAAATACCTTGAGCAGTTTCCGGACGTAAGTATACCTGTTCGGCACCATCAGCCATGGCCCCCATCTGCGTAGCAAACATCAGGTTAAACTGACGCACATCCGTCCAGTTTTTAGTTCCCGAAACCGGGCAAACAATATTATGATCTTCGATAATTGTTTTTAAGCGCGCTAAGTCGTCGTTGTTCAGCGCCTCATCAAGGTCATGCTGCAAGGTCGCTGCTTTTTCGGTTTTACCATCTTTCTCGTAGCGATCAATTTTATCTTCAATTAACTGATCGGCACGGTAGCGTTTTTTGGAGTCCTTATTATCAATCATAGGATCGTTGAACCCATCCACATGCCCGGAAGCTTTCCAGGTTGTAGGGTGCATAAATATTGCAGCATCAATACCTACAATATTTTCATTTAACTGCACCATAGATTTCCACCAATAGGCTTTCAGGTTATTTTTTAATTCAGAACCTAATTGACCATAATCATAAACGGCGCTTAAACCGTCATAAATTTCACTCGAAGGAAATACAAAACCATATTCCTTAGCATGTGAAATAATACTTTTAAAAAAATCGTCTGTTTGCTTGCTCATAAGTAGCAAATATAGTATTTACAAGTGAATTTTTAACCACAATCTTTGGGGCATGGCAGAAACTAACGTACCCTTGTAAGGCGCTGTGGCCGCCATAACTACAGGTATAAAATTTTAGGCTTATTTTACCAATTCTAAAATCTGCTGTGCCGCATTTTTGTTGTCTACCTTTTTGATAATATGTTGGATAGTACCCTCTTCATCGATTACAAATGTAGTACGTGCTGTGCCCATATATTTTTTGCCATACATATTTTTTTCAACCCATACTCCGTAATCGTTTACAATTTTTTGATCTTCATCGGCAAGTAGGTTAAATGGCAGCTCATGTTTACTGATAAACTTAAGGTGCGATTGTTCGCTGTCTATACTTACGCCTAAAACCTCAAAATCATGCTTCAGCAACGATTGATAGTTGTCCCTAAAATTGCAGGCCTCTGTTGTACAACCTGGGGTATTATCTTTCGGGTAGAAATATAAGATTACTTTTTTACCCAAAAAGTCGGATAAATGAAGGGTATCTCCATTTTGATTTTTCGCAGTTATGGCGGGGGCTTTATCCCCGATAGCTAATGTTGACATAGCGTTTTGTTTTATAAGGTTTCAAGGATTAGCGTACGAAATTTGCTTCGTACACTTTTTCATTATTTTTCCAGTCTGTAACGATAAGTTTAAAGGTATGCTGTCCCTTGGGTAGTGCAGGGTCAAAGGTATGCCACAGGTGTTTATTTTTGGAATCGTACTCCATTAACACCCATTTGTTATCTATGTACCCGTTAAAAGACTGTATGCCCGAGAAGTTATCGCTAATGGTAAAGTCGATACGATTTTGGTTGCTCACATTTTTTCCAGCACTGAGATTCCGTGCGGTAATATTGGGGGCAATGGTATCTACGACGACATAAAAGCTTCCGAAATTTCGGGTATTTACCGTAACCCATCCGTTTTCATAATTCCCGCCTTCAGCACCATTTTCTGCAGATGCGATAAGCGCCTTATCCTGAAGATGTGGCGGCAATGTAGTGGGTTTTAGCGATAAACTGTAGCTATCGTACAGCGCTGTAAGGTTATTGTGTACCTGGTGTGTAGCAGAATAGGCATGTCCAGGTGAAGTCGTTTTTCTATATTCGAAATCGATGTCATCGTAAAGGCTGCCTTTGGGAATATGTATTTTAACCTCCTCGTTTTCAAAAGTATTTTCTTTTGCATAGGCAAAATACGCTTGGCCATTTCTTTTAGGGGCAGATGTGCTGCTTTTTACGGTATTGACAATAGTAAAATCCAGTTCGCTACAGTTTCCAGCGACATCCTTGACGACATATTTGGCGGCATAGCTTTTATTTTCCTGCAGTTCGATAACGCCATTATTTTTTAATCCTTTAAAAATCGCTAATGGGTTACCCGGATCACGGAAGCTTTTCTGCAGCTTAACTTTATTTTTTTTCCACTGTGGATAGTCTATGTACGAGAATAGGGTACGGGTGGTATTGAAATCCAGCTCTTCAAAAACGACGGTACTTATGGGTTGTCCATCAATAAAAAGCTCAATAGAATATAGTCCATTCTGAAATCCTCCGGCACGATGGCGGTCTATGGCATTTATACCAAAACCAAATTTGCCCGTTACGCTTATGGGGCTATTTTGTGTTAAACTATATACCCCAGAACGGATAGCCTTTACCGACAGTGGTTTTCGTGGGCTGTATTCGTTAAATGGTGCTTCATTTAGGTCATACAACATCAGACTATGGATTGTTGGCGGGAAGTTGTCGGTAAAACGTAAACCAAATAATTGGGGGTTAAGAGGCTTCTGGCTTTGAGTTTCACGAATCTCGAAATGTAAATGTGGGCCTGCCGAACCTCCGGTATTGCCGGTATAGCCAATCTGCTGCCCCTTACTAAGTGGTACTTTATTGGCTGCCACGGTAATATCTACATCAAAACGCTGCTGTTTATATTGTTCTGCACGGACAATGGCTGTCAGCTCATCGTTAAACCGGTCCATATGCAGGTAGGTGGTTGTAAAACCATTGGGATGGTCAATATACACTGAATTGCCACCACCACCAATCTGAACGCGTACGCGGGAAACATAACCCGCTGCTGCTGCATATAGTGGTAAACCGATTTTTTGTTGTGTACGATAGTCGTCACCCCCATGAAAGTGTGTAGCGCGCAGTTCTCCAAAAGTACCCGAAGCATCCATCGGTATATTCAAAGGATTTCGAAAGTACCCTTGCGGATAGTTTCTGGAAGTTATAATATTTTTGTTCTGTGCAAATATATGCGATACGCCAAGGGTTAAGGCTAACACAAAAAATACGGTTTTTTTCATACTATTTTATTTGAGTCACAAACATTTCTTTATCGCCTATATACCCTACTAAGCGGTCGCCGATAGCAACAGGGCCTACGCCTGCTGGGGTACCCGTATAAATCAAATCACCTTTTCGTAGGGTGATGTATTTTGAAATAAAGACAAGGAGGCTATCGATATCAAAAATCATGTCCTTGCTGTTTCCCTGCTGTACAATATCTCCATTTTTCTTTAGCGAGAATCCCAGATTGCCAAGGTCTTCAAATTCTGTTTTAGGAATTAATGGACTAATCACGGCGGAGTTATCAAAAGATTTTGCCAATTCCCAGGGTAATCCCTTTTCTTTATGTTTAGCCTGTATATCCCGCGCGGTAAAGTCTATGCCCAAGCCGATGGCATCATAATATTTATGGGCAAATTTCTGGGATATATGTTTTCCCTCATTACAAATACGGATCACAAGTTCGCATTCGTAATGAATATCGTTTGAAAACTCGGGGAAATAAAAATCCTTATTATCCTTAAGAACCGCTGTGTCGGGTTTCATAAAGATAACAGGTATTTCCGGTACCGGATTGTTCAACTCCTTAGCATGGTCTATATAGTTGCGGCCTACAGCAATTATTTTCATAGTTATATTTTTAACAAAAATAGTAATTATTTGATTTATGGTTGTTTTTAAAGAATTATGCCGCTGCCATC
Source organism: Sphingobacterium sp. Mn56C (assembly GCF_049319645.1). Taxonomy (NCBI): domain Bacteria; kingdom Pseudomonadati; phylum Bacteroidota; class Sphingobacteriia; order Sphingobacteriales; family Sphingobacteriaceae; genus Sphingobacterium; species Sphingobacterium sp. Mn56C. Next base: position 163,813 of record NZ_JBMOUC010000002.1, on the reverse strand, counting down.
GACTTTTTTGTCGTATTTATTCTATAGTATACATTTAAATTAATAAAATATATAGCGCTTTAAAGGGCAAATCTATTATATTTACTTTATGCATTTCCTAATGCACATTCGACTAACTACAATTTACTAAGTGATAATGATGAAGCCTGATATTGATATTTTCGTTGTTACAGCCTTTGTTTCGGGGGATTCCAAAGCCTTTGCAATTGTTTATAATGCGTATGCGAAGGTAATTTTTAAAAGGCTACTGTACCTGCTTAAAGATGAAAATCTGGCGGAAGAGATGTTACAAAATGTTTTTCTTAAAGTATGGATAAATCGGGAAGGGATTGACGTTTCTAAAAATCTTTATTATTATTTGATAGCAATTGCCAATAATTTAGCGGTGGATAGTCTTCGCAAAGGTATACGTAAACAATTGTTGTATGAACAAATGCGTTTTCGTGCTCCGGTATTAAGTGAATCGGTGGAGGATCAATACCTGCATAAAGAAGATTGGGAAATTCTTAAGGCCGCTATCGCCAGTTTACCGCCACAGCGGCAGGTTATTTTTACGAAGTGTAAAATTGAAGGTAAGTCGTACGAGGAGGTAAGTGCCGAGTTAGCGATTTCTACCTCAACCATAAGCAACCAATTGGTATTGGCCATGAAATCTATACGCATCTTTGCGGCGCAGTATACGAAAGAAATAAAACCCCTTATTTTACTTTTTTTATTAGGAAATTAATTTTTTTCAATTTTCCAATAGTGAATTTTTCTTCTTCATACGTATTATAGTTTAAAAGGGTTCTAAAATACCCCTAACCCCTAATTATGGATTATATACGTATAAAATATCTGTTATCAGGATATCTAGATAATAAGTTGAGCCCTTTAGAACTTGAAGAGTTGGCGACATACATAAATAGGCTTTCTAATGTAGATATACAGCATATAATGGATGAAATAGATACGCCATCGCATATAGAACTCTCAGAGCCTGATACAGATCTAAGTACTAGAATAAACCGGGTGTACAGCAGGTTAAAAATAGATATAGACGCAATTTCTGAGGTAGACTTTAAGGCCGTAGAAAAAACGAAATCTTCAACGAAGCGGCATGTAGTTCGGCTGGCAGCAGTGGCTGCCGTAGCCTGTATAATTATGCTTGGCGCTGGGCTACTATGGATAGACTATAGGACTAAAAATACGAGTAAAGGCGATTTTACGACTGCTGTAGAGGATGTAAATCCGGCTTATGCAAATGCGGTTATTGCATTAGAAAATGGCGATAAAATCCAGATCGACACTTCAAAGGTTGGTTTATTGTATAATAAAAATGGTCTTAAAGTTTTCCAAAATGCCGATGGCGAAATTAGATATGAAAATAGCGACTCTTCTTTAGCGGAGGAGTCTTATGTAACGCTTATCACCCCAAAAGGAGGTTTTAAAAAGATTAAACTCTCGGATGGAACAGAAGTGGAACTGAATGCTGCCTCGTCCTTACGGTATCCTTTAACCTTTAAGCATAAAAAACGGGATGTGTATTTAGAGGGAGAGGCCTATTTTGATGTGCATCCTGACAAGGAAAGTCCGTTTCGTGTAATATCAGACAAACAAACCATCGAAGTGCTGGGAACCTCCTTTAATGTAATAAGCAGTAGCACGCAGGCGAAAACAACGCTGTTGGAGGGTAAAGTAAAGATTCTTGTAGCTAATAAATCGTATATGCTGAACCCTGGAGAGCAGGCCGTTGTAAAAGATGATGTGGTGATAAACGAAGTTAAGGTTGCTGAGGAAGTGGCCTGGAAAAATGACCAGTTTATTTTTGACAATAGCAATTTTATCGAGGTTCTCAAACAGATTGAAAACTGGTATAATGTTCAGCTAATTTTTCCATCTGCAGAAATAAAAAATGTAAAAATGTCGGGGCGTGTATCCCGAAGTGTTAAGCTCTCGGAGTTATTGAAGGTAATCGAATTAAATTCTACGTATAAATTTAAAATTGAAGGAAGGAGGGTTCTGGTCATACAATACTAAGTTTAAATGAAATCAGCATGAATAATACTGGAGGTGTTGGCGCACCCCCAGTGGATGGTTCTAAATCCAATTGACTAACTATTAAATTTTTAACCTGTACAAATATACAAATAGTTCACGAATACTAATTTGTATCCCTTTGTACCTAACTAAGTATTATGAAACATAGAAAGGGTAGGAGGCCTTATGAAATCTTTTCAGATCGCATAAGGAATCGACTAAGCTATTCAACACTTTTAGCGATGAAACTAAGCTCCATTATGGTCTTCGTATTTTGCCTCCAAGCTACAGCTTCAAGTTTTGGGCAGAATGTAAAGTTGGAATTGAGGAACCAACGCCTGGATGTTGCCTTAAAGGAGATTCAAAAGCAAACAGGCTATAGCTTTTTATTAAATTCAAGTTATTTAAAAGACGCTAATCTTGTTAATGTTGTTGCAAACAATGTGGGTTTAATTAAGGTTTTGGATCAAATTTTTGTCAATCAGCCATTTAATTATATTATTTCCAATAATATAATAACCGTAAATCCTGCTACTAAACTTATAGATGCTACGGTTCAGCAGCAGATAACAGGCCGCGTTGTGGATAATTTGGGGAATCCTATAGCTGGTGTAACGGTGATCGAAGAGGGTACCAAAAATGTAACCGCTACAAATGAAACCGGCAGGTTTACCCTTACCCCTACAAAAGCTGATGCTATACTAAAATTTACACTTGTCGGGCAACGATCGGTATCGAAAGCTGCCACAGCCAATATGATCGTAACAATGGTATTGGATGATAAGGATATTGATGAGGTTATTATTACGGGGTATCAGAAAATCGATAAGTCTAAGTTTACAGGTTCTGTGAGTCAGGTGGATATTAAAAATATCGATCGCTCTGGTTCTGTTGATGTATCCCGGATGTTGCAGGGGGCTGCCGCCGGTGTTAGCGTGCAAAATACCTCGGGAACTTTTGGTGCTACTCCAAAAATCCGTATCCGCGGTAACTCTTCTATATCTGCAAATCAAGAACCTTTGTATGTTATCAATGGGGTGCCCATTACTTCGCCTTCAAACGTTGCCGTAAATCAGCTTTATAGTGGCGATCCGGCATCGGTTTTAAGTTCTGCAATTGCCGGCCTTAATGCGCAGGATATTGCCGATATACAGATATTAAAGGATGGAGCGGCTACGGCGCTTTATGGTACCCGTGCGGCCAATGGTGTGATCTCGATTACAACGAAGAGAGGTGCTTTTAACAGTAGAAATATAAACCTTAGTTCGGCAATTTCTTATGGTATAAAGCCCAATGTGAACCAATTTAACTTAATGAATTCCAATCAGGAAATGCAGTTGTATAAGGAGATGTATGACAGAGGTTACCTATCGAATGCGAATTGGCCTTTCTCTACAGGTGCATTTACGGAAACGTATAAACAACTTGCCCTCCGTAATTATACCTTGGGCGATGCATATGCCGAATTAAACAGATCGGCCCGTGCCAACACCGATTGGTTTGATGTGCTATTCCGAAATAATGTCTTGCAAGAACATAGTTTATCGCTTTCGGGTGGTGGAGATAAAAATACCTATTATGTTTCGGGTAGTTATACGAAGGATGATGGCCAAGCTATAGGTTTCGGTATGGAGCGTTTTACCAGTGATGTGCGCACGACTTTTAATTTAACGTCTAGGCTTACTTTGGACGTTAACTTAAACTGGAATTATCGTAGTCAAAAAACTCCGGGAACGCATAATTCTACAACAAGCTACTCCGATATAAACCGTGAGTTTGAGATTAATCCTTTTATATATGCCATGACAACTAGTCGCGCCATGTATCCTTATAACCCCGATGGTTCGTATAAATATTATACCGAGAATTTGGCGCCTTTTAATATTGCAGAAGAGCTAAAGGAGAATTTTAATGATATTCGGGCGCAGGAAATACGGGCAATGGTAAAACCAACCTTTAAAATCTTAAAAAACCTAACCTACGACGGTACGTTTGCTATACGTAAAAATAACAACTCTCAGGAGCATACCATTACCGAGCGCTCTAATGTGGCAAATGCTTACCGTGTTGATTATAATGATGTTTTAAGAAGGCAAAATCCATATCTATACCAAGATCCGGCAGATCCGTTGGGCTACCGGCAGTCGTACTTGCCCGAAGGTGGATTTTTGATAAATCGAAGTAGTTGGCAATCGTATTGGAATGTACGTAATCAGTTGCTATTCAACGATAAATTTGGAGATCATAAAATCGATGCTTTGGTCGGTAGTGAAATAGAAGAGGTGTATATCGATCGATCGTACAATAAAGCTACGGGGTATCTGTATTATGGTGGAAAAATTATTTCGCCAAGTCGCTTAGCAATGATCCGTTCGGTGAATATGGATGATCGTACTTATATAAGCTCTTTTCAAAGAAAACGTAGTGTCGGTTTTTACGCGAGTTTACAGTATGCGTTGAAAGATAAATATAGTTTTGAAATGAGTGGCCGTATGGATGGTAGCAATATGTTTGGGAGGATGACGCGTTCAAAGTTCTTACCCAACTATAGTGCCGGTGTTGCCTGGAATATTAATCGCGAGGCCTTTTTTATGGCCTTGGATCCTGCCGGGGTCGTGAATAATCTTAAAGTAAGAGCCAGTTATGCGTTGCGCGGAAATAGTTTTGAGACTTCGCCGATGCGCGATGCGAATTATATCAACCTTACGCGTTTAGACGCTGTAAATAACAGTAAAGGAATTTCCATTTCCTCCCCTGAACTGTATAATTTGAATTGGGAGAAAGATTATATTACCAATATTGGGTTAGACCTGGGCTTGTTTCAAAGGATAACTTTTGCTGCGGAGTATTATTCAAGAAAACAGAAAGATTTGGTTATACCGTTTAATGTGTCCAACGAGGAGGGCTTTACTTCTAAAACCATCAACTTTGGTACCATGTCTAATAAGGGGGTGGATATTACCTTTGGAATCCGGAATTTATTGAATAAAAAAGATTTTTTATGGGATGTAAATCTTATTTATGGCTATGTTAAAAACAGACTTTTATCTGGAGAGTTGCAGTCGGCTTTGCTAACACAGCTAACGCGAAATGTAGGTTACCCTATTGAGGGGTATCCAATGGAGTCTTTATTTGCTTTTCGCTATGCTGGTTTGGATCAGACCGGACAGCCTACATTTTGGGATGGCGACCAACGCATTAATGGTTTAGTATCCAACGAGAGAAATAGAAACCTGGTGCAATACATGGGTTCCAGACAGCCTTTGGGTACGGGGTCTATTGCCAACTCTTTCCAGTATAAGGGCGTAGAACTTCGTGTGTTTTTGACATATGCATATGGGCACAAGGTTTTCACACAACCTGTTGCGATGCGTAGTTACGATGACTCTGGCGCCAAATCTGCTGATTTAAATTATAGGTGGCAGACCATTGGCGATGAGGCTTATACCGATATCCCGGGCTTAATAAGTACTATTCAACGGGTGCATTTAGGCTCCTTAAGTAATATTGATGATGTAGCCTATAATCGAAGTGATTTTAGAGTGGCCAATGCAAGTAGCCTACGTATTAACGAGATATTGATCGGCTATGATATTGGTAGCTTTTTAAGAAAATCTGTTCCTGCGGTGAAAAATGGACGGATTATGCTCTCCGCAAATAATATTCATTATTGGGCGAGTGGTCGTTTGCGCGGTGTAGACCCTGAGCTCTATATTAATGGGGGTACTTCGATGCCGAATCCACGTTCGTATTCCTTCAGGTTAATTTTAGGATTTTAAAAAGAGAAATAATGAAAAAGCAACTTTTTATCATAGTACTACTTTGTCTTGTAATCTTCTCTTCTTGTTCCAAGTTTTTAGACGCTTCATATGACAATCGTATCGAACTTAAGAGTGTGGAAGATTTGGAGGGCGTTATTGTTAATGCTTACCCTATGCGGGCCGATATGTTTACGGAAATTATGACGGACAATTATCATCATTATGCGAGTGCCATGCAGGCAAGTTTGATTGCAACCTATGTTCCTATGTATCTTTGGGAAGATAATTACTCGGAAGCGATTACAACGGCTACTCCGGCGCATGCATATTCGCATTATTACCGTAAAATATATGAGGCCAATACTGTTATTGAAGAAATAGATAAGGCCTCTGGTTCTGTAGCCAAGAAAAATGCCCTTTTGGGGGAGGCTTTAATTTTGAGGGCTTACAATTATTTTAGTTTAGTGAACTTGTTTGGCTTGCATTACAAGGAGGCCGATAATGCCAAAAACTTAGGCGTTCCTTTAATCTTGGAAGTTCCTAAAGAGAATAGACCCGTTTTTAACAGGGCTACTGTAAAGGAGGTTTACGATCAGATTGATAAGGACTTAAATGCTGGTTTAGCGCTGTTTAAGGAGAATGAAAGCCAATTGTCTCGTAGTCCTTATCGTTTTACTAGCGCCAGCTTGTATGCCTTTTTATCTAGGGTAAATTTGTATAAAAGTAATTGGGATGATGCTGTTAAATATTCCGATTTAGTAGTCTCCGAAAAGGGGACGGTGGTACGTAAATTATCGGAGGATCTTGCTCGTAAGGTAAATACGACAGAAGCTTATTTTGCACAAGAGATTATGAACCCGACAATTCATGCTAATTTATTATTGGTAAATCAAACAAATATCTTCCTTTGTCGGCCTTTTGGTTTCCGTTTAGCTGGGTTTTATTTGGCGCATGATGTTTATTACGATACCCCCAACAATGATCGCAGAGGAGAGTTATTTTTCAGTGGTGGAACGGTGATTGATAGCATTGCTCTGGTCGTGAAATATGCAAACCAGCCCAACAATCCAAATGCTTCACAGGCACGATACGATTGTTTTACTATGGAGGAGGTTTTGTTGAACCGCGCAGAAGCAAACCTTAGAAAAGCAAACCCTGATATTGCCAAAGCTATGGCAGATATCGAGGCCATACGTAAAGAACGTATTGTGCCGTATACGGCGTTGCCCGTTCCTACATCGGTAGAGGCAGCATTGAACATCGTTCTTAAAGAACGTAAGGCAGAACTTATCGGACAAGGGATGCGGTGGTATGATATAAAACGTCTGGGCCTGCGTATTGAGCATCGTAAGGTGCGTACCTCAGCACAGCCCGATGCGGTGTTGTTGCCTAATGACCTTCGAACAGCAATTCAAATACCTTTAGCCGCTAGAAGAGGAAACCCTTTGCTAGAGAATCAATTAAACCCTAGATAATGGATGTTATGAAAAAATTACTATACTTGGTTCTTTGCCTTTTTTTGGTTAGTTGTGTGAAAGACAATAACCCTTTAGGTGAGATTGATGAAAATACAGATTACTTTTCTAAACGAACGATAAAGCCGAAGGCTGAATGGAATGCATTGGATTATCTTTGCGATACCATCCAACGTGAATTTGGTGTGGAGATAATTTATGAATATACCCCTCGTATTATTTCTGGCAACACGTTTTTTATGCCTCCACAATACGATAAGGCATTGCCTTATACGCGTACAATGTTGTATAAGATGTGGCTGCAACCGCTGAAGCAGTCTTTTCCAAAATTCTTTAATACGGAAACGCCAATTGAATTTATTTTGGCGGGTGGTTTTATACACTTCAATGACCCTACTTTAACGGCCACTGCTGCGGGCGCCGGAATGAATGCGCAGTTTTACCGTTTGGGTATGGGGGGCGTAAATAATTATTCCACAAATAAAACTTGGTTGCAAAGTCATTTGGTAACGTTGTACCATGAACATGCCCATCAAATTGATCATAAATATGGCCGTGGAGATACGTACGACCGTATTTCTCAAGGGAAGTATTATGGCTTAGCGGGCTATAGAATAAATCCGAAAACGGGTCTGGAACGTACGGATGCCGAGTCTCAGGCGGATGGATTCTTTAAATCCTATGGTGGGTATGCGCCAGAGGAAGACTGGGCAACGAGTGTGGAATATATGGTGCGCTATCCTGAATCAACCATTAAAACCTTTGTGGCTCGAAGTGTGGATTTAGATAAAAAATATAGAATCGTCTATCAAAGGTATTTAGATATGGGTGTGGACTTGCATAAACTGCAGGGGGTTGTTGATTCTGTGGTGTTTAAGGTTAACTATTAATATTATGGATATGATGACTAATTATATAAAATCTGCGTTCCTGTTATTCTTTTTTTCCTTGTTTTTGACTTCCTGTGAAAAGGATAATGTTGCTAACAGTTATATAGATAATAATCCAGAGCGCATGGATAAAATAATAGCGGATTTAAAGAAGACGATGGTATCCGCAGAACATGGTTGGGTAATGATGGTGAAAACGGGTTTAAACGCTGATGTTTATACACCCATTGTTTTGGAGTTTGATACGTTGAGCAATAAGGTGCATATCACTACGGTTTATGGTGTTAAGGATGAGGTGGATGACTTTTTTCGGATTACTAAGGGTACAGGCTCCCCTCAGTTGATCTTTACAACTGGTTCTATTATGACGACCTTGTATCGTATAGGAACGCAAGCATCGGATATTACCGATCATATGTACAATGTACGTAGTGTATCGGAAAATGAAATTGAAATTCAGCCTTACCGGAGTGGGAAAGTGTATGCGAAGGAGGGGGGAGAAATTTATAAATTATTTAAACGCCCGGCAGATTGGACTTGGGCGGATAGTACTCAAATTTTCGATTGGACAAATCCTGAGTTTACCAATAATTTGGATAATGTGGAGGGCGAAATGACATTGGAGTACTTAAAAACGAATACAACTGTTACGAAAAATTGGCGTTTTTGGAGTTTGCCTAATCCAACCATTTATAGAATCCGTGATCCTTTTTCTGTCTCGTATAATATTGGAACCGGGGGCTTTAAACCTATGGACTATTTTCGTGTAACAGGGGAGGTGACAAATAATGTGAGTACCGTGGTAACGAACGGGTATAATGCGATTTCCTTCTATCCGATTCCGTATAATACTTCAACCAATCAGGCGGTTATTGCTCTGGGTAATACCCTTAAAACGCATTACCTGGTCTTCAAAAACCAAACGCGAAATGGTCGCCATGTTAAATTGGAGTTCGAGGCTTACGATAAGGACGGAAAGGTTATTGTAAAAGCCTTTTACGATAATAAACGCAATTAATTTTAGGTTTTAGGAAGGGGAGCTTATTCCCTTCCTTTTTAAGAGGTGTATGTATAGGATTTTTGGTTTTTATTTGCTGCTGTTGCTAATGGCCTGTGGCTCTACTAAGGAGGATAAGGCTAAAGTTTATTTTTCTGTCCAAAATTTGGCTATTGATTCCGTCGGGTTCAGGCTTTTACATTATATGGACGGCAAGGAGTTATTCGATACGCTGGTTAGTACGAAAGATCAACTTATCTTACCTGCATTACACGAGGATATGTACCTTGCTGTGTTGTATTGGCCGAGAACGTATATTCCACATGCTTTAATCAAAAATAAACTTTTTAACCTCGAGGAGGGCGACGATTATACCCTTACTAAGGCTTTTTACCTGGCACCGAAGGAAAAATTAAATTATACGTTCTATTTAGATTCGCCTTACCCTATAGCGGATATAGAAATACAACATATTAAAGCTATAAAAGTGGATACGGTGGGTTGTGAATCTTGCCGGGTAGCGGAGTTGTTCTGGGATAGGTATAATGCTTTTTTTTCTCGGAAAGATACATTGATTAGGACGGAAGATTTGAATTTTTATGCTGCCGTAGAAAATAAACATCCGGATGCATTGGCGAGATTTAAAACGATTGATTCTATTCGTAAAACGGTATGGATAGATTCTGTTTTTAATAGGCAGTTTGCTGGCTTGGTAAATGCGTATGCAACAAATAAGGCGACTTCTTTTTTTGTTTTTTATCAATTGTATACCGAACGGGATTTCCCGAAGTATAAAACGTTGTTTCATTCCTTATCGGGTGATGCTAAAAATGCTAAGTATTATGTTTTTTCGGATAAGGAATATCGTAAGCAAGCCAAGCGTTAAAAATATATTAATTTTTTTTCTTATCCAGCTCTACTTTATCAGTTATTAGGCAAAATGGCTACCTTTAGGTATGCAAAAAATTAATGCCGTACTTTTTGACCTCGATGGTACATTAATAGATTCTGAATCTTACTACTATGCTGGATGGCAGCCTATCCTAAAAGAAAATTATAACCTCGATATTACGTTTAACGATTGGTTGGATTATTTTGCCGGACATACTTTTTTGGCTAATATCGAGGTTTTGAAAAATCACTATGGCTTATCCGTGGATGAACATTTTATGGATAAAGCTGTTGCTGATTATTATGCTTTAACATCCATGACGCGTCTTGGTCTGATGCCTTTTGCGGAGGAGGCTTTAGCGCATTTTAAAGCTTTAGGAACGCGTATTGGTCTAGTAACCTCTTCTTATCGCAGCACAGTAGATACTGTTTTAGGGGGCTATGGACTGCTGGACAATTTTGAGTTTTTCGTAACCCGCGAAAAGGTTTTTTATGCTAAACCGAATCCGGAACCTTATTTGCTTGCAACGGATTTATTGCAGCTTCCCAAAGAAGAAATAATCGTTGTTGAAGATACCATTACCGGGGCTACGGCAGCCAAAGCTGCTGGTTTATACTGTTATGGTATTAGCCAACATGCCGTTGAACGCGAACGTCTGGTTAAAAAAGTTGATCAACTGTATTTTTCATTAGCGGAACTTATCGCTGCTACTGTAACCGCATAAATAAATTCCATCATTTGTTGTTAAAAGACCGCAATAGATTTGTTGTGTTGTGGTCTTTTAATTTCTTGTGGCTTAAACTGTTGCTTTAAGCTGTCTGCTAGGCTTCGTTGCTATATTCCTACTTATATGCTCAGCATTTCATGTTCACGTAGAAAGAGGATATGCTGTTGTACATTACCTTCTCGGATATTTTATAACCTTTAATTCAAAATTCAACATTTTAAATTCTAATACTAGTACAATATGCTGTAACCCTTTTATTGCTATAAGTTAGTAATTGTAGGTTGTTTATACTTGTTTCTTTACTTACTCGTTTTCAGGCGTCAACGTGTTTAACTATTAAAAGGAAGAATTTTTCTTTTATCAATTGTGTAGTTGTTACATAAACCAACTCAAATGGTATCAGCCCATTTGTCGCTTTGAAAGGGATGGATGTGATACTGCTCAAAGGTTACATCTTTATGATATGACTTGTGTTTTTTACGTTAAAACCTGTGTTTTTTTATGGTCTGTGCATAATCTATACGCGCTGTTTTTTATTTATTTAACGGCATTTGTTTTTTTTAATAATGGGCTTATAATTTGTTTGTTATCAATCGTTTACTGTTGATTTAACATTATTTCACATTTTTCTTGCTAAAACGTATTAAATTATCTTACTTAGTGATTAATAACTAATTATAAACCAAAATCGGACGATAAACAATTCACCTCTCCGCTTCTGTGTTGATACTAACTAAAACTTTTTTAAACAAAACTAGCTATGTGGAACACTAACAAATTTCATTTTGTGAAAGGTAAGTGCTGGATTATTCCGCTTACCCTATTAGCTACCTGTTATGGAACTGCCTTTGCAAGTAATCCGGTTTCCGGAATGTCCTTATCCAAGGAGCTTGTTAAACAGCAATCTATTTCGGGTACTGTAACGGATGCTGTATCAGGGCAACCTATCTCCGGAGTTACCATCACGGTAAAAGGTACCAATGAATCGGTACAAACGGATAACACTGGACGCTATTCCATCGAAGCCCGTGTTGGACAAACGCTTGTAGCTAATTTTTTAGGTTATAAACGCCAGGAATTAACGGTCGGATCGGGTTCGGTAAATTTTTCGCTTAGTACTGAACAAGAGAATTTGGATGAGGTAGTTGTCGTAGGCTATGGTACGATGCGGAAGTCTGACGTTACCGGTTCTATAGCGCTGGTAAAAGGTAGCGATATGATTAAAAATCAAAGTTTCTCGGCTTTGGAGAACCTACGTGGTAAGGCTGCGGGTGTAAATATCTACTCCAACTCGGGACAGCCGGGTGCGTATGGCAGTAAGGTGGTTATTCGTGGAGCAGCAACGGTAATTGCATCTTCAAACCCTTTGTATATTGTGGATGGCGTTGCCATGGAGAATTTTAATTTAATGAATCCTAATGATATTGAGGATATTCAGGTATTAAAAGATGCCTCCTCGGCAGCAATATATGGTGCTCGAGGTGCCAATGGTGTAATCATTGTAACAACAAAGCGTGGCGGTAAGGGAGGGGGCACCAACGTAAGTTATTTAGGTTCTGCAGGTGTTAGCTCTGTACAGCGTTATATGGATTTGTTATCCGGACAACAATGGGTTGATGCCTTTATGATTGGCTTGTCTAATGAAAATAAATACCAGGATAAAGCCTGGTCGCTCGACAAAAAAGATTGGTTTAACGATCCAAACTATTTTGATAGCAATGGCAACCCTTTGTATAATACGGATTGGCAAAGAGAGGCAACACGTACTGCGTTCTCGCATAATCATCAATTAAATATTCAGCAGGGTGGTGAAAACTCCTCGGTAGGTGCTTTCTTGAATTATACCGATCAGCAAGGGGTGGCGAATAATATGTTTAGTAAGCGTGTCAACGGTAAATTAGCTTACGATGCAAAACCAAAAACTTGGTTGTCTACAGCGGTCAATTTAAGTGTGAATCATACTTGGGCAAATTTTACGCCTGAGGATGGTGGCGGACAGGATGCTCGCCGAACTATGATTGAAATGTTGCCTTGGTTGCCTGTTTATGAACCTAACACGGATGTATTTACCAACTCTTCCTCTTCAACAGTGTCTGGTAAGCTGGGTTTTGAGGGGATGGCTAATCCCGTTTCAATTTTGGATTTACAAAAAAGAATGCGTTATACTACTCAAATCTTTGGAAATGCGGCGCTCACATTTCATTTAGCTGATGGTTTGGATTTAAAAACCCAGTTTGGGGTTGATCATCAACGGAGGGATAATAAAGCATATTCATCGATAACGTTAAATAATATCTCAAGACCGCGTGGTTGGGCAGAGTTAAATTATGAGAATATCTATTATTGGCAAGAGGAAACCTATTTAACGTATAATAAAATCTTCGATAAACACCGTATTAATGCGATGGCGGGTTTATCGTGGCAAGAACGTATACGGAATTACTCATCGGCCAGAACGGAGGGTTTTGATACGGATTTCTATGAATGGAATAATATGAATGCCGGAACGCTACCTTCTTCACCGGGGTCGAGTTATGAGCGCTGGGGGATGAACTCGTATTTTATGCGTGGCGCTTATACTTACAATGATCGCTATTCGCTTACGGTAACAGGGAGATATGATGGTTCATCTAAATTTGGTAAAAACAATAAATACGCTTTTTTCCCTTCCGTTGGTTTAGCATGGAATGTGGGTAATGAAGACTTTTTTAAGGGTAGTGAAGTATGGAGTAACTTAAAAATACATACTAGTTATGGTAAAACCGGTAACTCCGAAATAGGAACGTATAGGGCATTAGGTAATGTGACTGCAGGAACTATACTATTGGATGGTAAACGTGCTGGTTTCTCGTATATTAACAACATGCCGAATCCTGATTTAAAATGGGAAACTTCTAAGCAGTATGATTTTGGTGTAGAGTTTGGTTTATTTAATAATCGTTTAAATTTTGATGTATCCTTCTATAACAAAAAAACGGTTGATTTATTGAATGAAGCTCCTTTACCTAGAACAACAGGATATGCATTTGTTGTCAAAAATATTGGCGCTATGCAGAACCGTGGTGTAGAGATGTTAATAAATGCGTATCCAGTTCGAAATGAAAACTTTACTTGGAGTACAATCTTAAATGCTTCTTATAACAAAAATAAAATTTTAGCCTTAGGGGATAATAATGAGGATATCCAGCGTTTATGGTGGGTTGGTGGTCCAAATCAGGTGCTTCGCGTAGGTGAAAATGCAAATAGTTTCTATGGTTACATTCGAGAGGGTATTTATACCATTGAAGATTTTGAAGCTGGTATTATTACCAAGGAGAATGTTGGTCGACCAAAACGTTCTGCAGATCGACATATTTTAGGTAAAGGAACTCCAGATTGGACGGGTAGTTTTATTAATACGTTAAATTATAAAAACTTTGATTTAACGGTAGATCTACAGTTTGTGTATGGTGTAGAAACTATGCAACAGTTTTATCATTCTACCTATGACCGCTTTGGTATAACAAATGGATTAGTAGAGATTTTGACGGATGCTTATAACGGCAATAATCCCAATACTATGCAACAAGCAATATACTTAAGTAATACCGGGCATGCGGGGCAGAATACTTATGTAGATTCATCCTGGGTGGTTGATGGTTCTTTTTTACGGGTAAACTTACTACAATTAGGTTATACTTTAAAACCAGAGTTTATGAAATCTCTACGTTTAGGGAGTGCTCGACTATTTGCTTCAGCAAGTAATCCTTGGTTATTAACGTCCAAAGCATTTAAAGGTTATGACCCGGAGAGTTCCTCACAAATCGAAGATAACTTTGGGCAGAATATAACCTTTTTCTCCTACCCCCGTGCAAAGACATTCACCTTTGGTGTAAATATTAACTTTTAGTCACAAGTATCATGAAAAAACATAAAAAATTACTATATATTTTAGTGATAGCTGGGATGTTTTCAGCTACATCTTGTACCAAATTTTTAGAGGAAAGTCCGCGGTCTGGTGTTACGAAAGATTCTTATTACAGGACCGAAGAACAGGCCATCGCACAGGTAAATGCTTTATACCGGCGTGGTGCTCCGCAAAGATATGCCTTGGCGGGATCTGCATATCTTGGGCCTACAGCTTCTATAAATACCATGTTGACCGGTTATTTTACCAATAGTTACGAAGGGCAGGAGTTGGTCTGTATGTATGCGAGGCAACTTAATCGGCAACAACATGTGAGTATGGTTTCGGGTACCATGAATGGGGTTTGGGATCAAGCGTATGAAGCCATTAATATTGCCAATGCGGGTATTAAGTATATTCCACAAATTAACATGAAGGCAGACCTTAGAAAGACCTTAGTTGCAGAAACAAAATTCTTCCGCGCATTTAATTATTTCTACCTGGTAAAAACATTTGGTGCTGTACCTTTGATCACAGAGCCCTATGAAAGTTTGGATAATCTTTATCCGGAGCGGATAGAAACGGTTAAAGTTTATGAACTTATAGAGGCAGATTTGAAGGAGGCGTTGGATGTCCTACCAGCTACACTTTTTAAAGAGAACGGGCATCGTATTACGAAGTATGGGGCAGCTATGGTCTTAGCGAATGTGTATTTGCAACAAGGGAAAAGTGCTGAAGCAGCGGCTACTGCAAAAATAGTTATCAACTCTCCACATAAAATGACGGTTAATGTAAATCTGGAAATGGAGTCTGCTTATAATACTTTGCGCAAAACGGATGATTTAGACGAGGTAATATATGCGCAAGAATATGACGCTACGGTCAATAATAGTGGGGCTTGGCCTACCTATGCATTTAATGCCTCCGCTACGGCAATTTTTAACAAGTATTCCATCTTTGAACGTGTTTTCGGTCCGACAAAACAATTTTTAAACGTATACGCAGCTGATGATTTACGAATTCAGCCCAATCAATTTTTCCATTGGGAATATACTTTGCCCAGTGATCCGACAAAGAAATGGTCGTCGGATATGGCTGGAGTATGGTATTATTTTGATGAAAATGCAACCTTAAATACAGGTGTAGGTACAAAAGACTGGAATTTCTATCGGTATCCTGAGGCTTTATTGATTGCTGCGGAGGGAATTGCGGCATCGACTGGCGTTACGGCTGAAGCAGCGGGCTATTTAGCTCAAGTGCGTGCTAGAGCAAGCACGACCGGAAAGACGGTGGCCAATTATACGACTGCGTTAATGGCTTTGAGTAGGGAAAAATTTATTGAAGAGGTGTGGAACGAAAAATTACGCGAGTTTCCATTGGAATTTAAGATGTGGGATGATATTATACGTACAAAAAAGTTTCCGGTAATATCAAATAGCATTAAAGGAGATATTCGGTATGTTGATCTTATTGGTGCACAAAATGGCTCGGGTGCTACCTTTAAAGAGTCGGATCTGTTGTGGCCGATTTCTATTGACGAATTACAAAGAAACCCTGCATTAGGAGGTAATAATCCGGGGTATTAATTCGTATTATTTTATGCTTTGCTTAGGGCTGTCCACAAAATGGGCAGCCTTTTTTGTCATCCTGTTTTTGGGCTATATGGTATCCTTTTATACTTTAAATAATACTTTATCAGGAATTTAGTTGTTATTTAATCTTTTTACAGCCCCCTTAGGCTTAGTTTATCTGCAATGCCACTGATTTTGCTTCCGTTTTTATTAATCTATTCGTTATCCATAGTTAGTATTTATTTTTCCTTTAAAAATGCATGCTAAATCGTATAAATAGTTACAAAAGTTGAATTTCCCATATAATTTTTACATTCTTTTTTTATTTTTTAAATAGTTGTAATCTAAGGTATTATGCGGATATTGTTAATTTTCGTTAAAAAATTGTAGGCTATTAACTTGCTAAATCGATTAAAATAAAGTTATTTAGTAAAGTTGTAATTGACACTAATATAAACCATTATGATTTTTTTGTTTTAGTGCTCAAAAGATTACACCCATAAACCTTCTATTTAAGAAAAATTAGCACACAACTAACAACTAACTAAATAATAAACATGTGGAACACTAACACACTAAAATGTATGAAGGGGAAGCTCTGGATTCTTCCGCTTTCACTTTTGGCTACAAGTTATGGTTATGCACACAGCAGTAAACATCATTTTGAAAGTTTTCATGCTACGGTTCTAGCCAACCAACAATCTGTAACAGGGCAGGTTAAAGATGCAAACACTGGGGAGCCTTTGGTAGGCGTAACAATTGCGGTCAAAGGAGAGAACAAAGCCGTACAAACGGATGCAAACGGTAAGTTTAATTTGGCCGTACAAAATGGCCAGATTTTACGGATAACCTATTTAGGTTATGTAACACAGGAGGTTACTGTAAAACAAGGTAGTATCCAAATTGCTTTGGTATCCGAAGATGCAGCTTTAGAAGAAGTGGTGGTAGTCGGGTATGGTACACAGAAGAAAAGCGAAATTACCTCTGCCGTTGCCTCTGTCAAAGAGAAAGATTTTAACCAGGGTGGTATGCGTAGTCCTTTAGATCTCGTACAAGGTAAAGTGGCGGGTCTAAATATTACACGAACTCAAGGTAGTAACCCAAATTCAGGAACAAGTATCCAGTTGCGTGGAATTTCGTCCATCAGCGGCTCAACATCGCCTCTAGTTGTTATTGATGGTATACCAGGTGGTAACCTTGATTTGTTAAAACAAGGGGATATTGAAACCATTGATGTATTGAAAGATGGTTCTGCTGCAGCTATTTATGGTACACGTGCAAATGGTGGGGTAATCTTGATAACGACAAAAAAAGGAAAATCAGGAAGTTCAACATTTGATTATATGACTTACGGACAACGTGAATTCGTAGGTAAAAGACCTCAAATGCTATCTGCCGACCGTTTTCGTGAATTAGTGGTTAAGGGATTAGATAGACCTGACTTGGACTTTGGCGCATCTACCGATTTATATAATGAAGTAATCGATAAAAATAATTTTTCGCATTTTCATAATTTTAGTGCTTCCGGTGGAGGAGAAAAATCCACGTATAGAGCATCCATTAACTATGAAGATGCAAATGGTATAGCCAAGCAAAATGGGAGAAAACAATTTGGAGGTCGTTTAAATCTTACTCAAACAGGTTTGAAAGATAGGTTGACATTGAGTACAAATATTGCGGCAAATTTTAATAAGTCGAACTTATTAGGAGGAAAAACGGAATACTTTGAACAAGCGATACAACGAAATCCGACGGCACCTATTTATAACTCAGATGGTACCTTTTTCCAAACACAGGGATGGAATAATTTTAACCCTATGGATCGTCTTGCCAATCGTATCGATGAAAGAGACCAGCAAACATTCTCTGGGGATGCAAGTTTGCGTTTAAAAATCATAGATCAACTTTCGGTAAAAGCTTTTGGTTCTTATGTAAGAGATAACTGGAACGATAGACAATATAGATCTACCAAAGATTGGGATCAACGTTTAAATACAGATTATCAGGGTATGGGGTATGCATTTAAACGTAACGAGTTATCGTGGACAAAAACGTTTGAGTCGACTATCGATTATAACCAAACCTTTAATGATGTGCATAAGGTAACCGGTTTATTAGGTTATAGTTACCAGTATAGTACATATGAAAATTTTCAATTGTCGAATAATGGTTTTACAACCGACGCCACATTGGACTGGAACATGGGATCTGGTACAGCGATTAATAACACCAAATTACCGAGACCAGGATTAGGGTCATTTAAAGAAGATAATACCTTGGTCGCGTTTTTTGGACGGGTTAATTATGCCTTCGCCGATAAATATTTCGCAACCGCAATTTTACGTCGTGAAGGATCATCTCGATTTGGTTCAAATAATAAATGGGGAAATTTCCCTGCGATTTCTGCAGGATGGAATATTAGTAGAGAAGAATTTTTTACTAAGAATAACATCGTTAATGATTTGAAATTGAGAGTAGGATATGGCGTTACTGGTAATCAAGGATTCCCTAATTATCAATCTTTAATACTTTTAGGAACAGGTGGGGTTTATCCAATTGATGGGGTTTATTTTCAAACCTATGGGTTAAATAGAAATCCTAATCCAAATTTACAATGGGAGCAAAAAGCTG
This sequence comes from Sphingobacterium sp. Mn56C, assembly GCF_049319645.1. Lineage (NCBI taxonomy): Bacteria > Pseudomonadati > Bacteroidota > Sphingobacteriia > Sphingobacteriales > Sphingobacteriaceae > Sphingobacterium > Sphingobacterium sp. Mn56C. The sequence goes on along the minus strand of NZ_JBMOUC010000002.1, from coordinate 144,964 downwards.
AAACTAATATTGGTTTAGACTTCAGTCTTTTCAATAGTCGTATATCAGGATCATTGGATGTTTACAAACGTAATACGTCTAATTTATTATTCCAATATCAAACCCAGCAACCTGCATTTGTAACTTCTGATATTTGGTATAATGTTGGAGAAATATCGAATAAAGGGGTTGAATTAACATTAGCAGCAACAGCTTATCAGCGTGGTGATTTTAAATGGGACATTCAGTTTGCAGGAAATTATCAGAAGAATAAAATTGTAAAATTATCTAATGACACTTTTAAAAGTAGTTGGATAACTTCCGGTGAACTACCAACTCCAGGAGCTTTAGGTGATGCAATTCGTGTAGAAGAGGGAGGGGAAATTGGTAATTTCTATGGCAAAAGATTCGCTGGTTTTAATGAGTCTGGAGAATGGTTGTTTTACAAGGCTGATGGTAGTAAGGGAAAAGCAACTGAAATGAACGAGAATGATTTAGGTATTATTGGAAATGGTGTGCCAAAGTATCAAGCATCGCTTTCTAATAGGTTTTATTACAAAGGATTTGATTTAACTGTGTTTTTACGAGGTAAGTTTAAATATGATATTTTAAATACAGGAGACATGTTCTTTGGAAATAAAAAATGGTTACCCAATAATGTCTTCGAAAGTGCTTTCGGTAAAAATGATAAGTTAGACGACAGTCCACAGTATTCGAATTATTACTTAGAGAATGGCTCATTTGTGAAATTAGATAACGTTACTTTAGGCTATACCTTTAAATTAAAAAATGATTATATCCGTAATCTAAATATTTATGTATCTGGAAGAAATTTAGCGGTCATTACTAAATATTCAGGTTTGGATCCAGAATTAAAAGATACTGGTTTTGACTCAGGCATTGATTCCAGAAGTTTTTACCCTAGAACACGTTCTTGGGCTGTAGGTTTAAACGTGAGTTTTTAATTGGACATAATTTAAATATTAGATGATGAAAAATATTTTTAATGGTGGCGTTATAGCTGTCCTATGCTCCAGTTTGTTAATTGGGTGCACAAAATTAGATGAAAAAGTCTATTCTTCTATAGAATCGAAGAATTTTTATAATAATAAAAGAGAAGTCTACCAAGCAGCGCTGAGGCCTTATACACACATGCAAGCCTGGTTAGCTCCTACAGGGCAAAATGGTCATTTTTATCATTCTGAATTGGCTGCAGATCAATTAGCTTGGCCACAGAAAGGTAGACATGGCTATGATGGTGGGGATCACTTTCGCATGCATTACCACACCTGGACGGCTAATGAAGGAAGACAGCGTGATGCATGGCGATTGATGTGGCAAGGTGTAGGTTTTATTAATAACGCGATTTCGGATATTAGTAATGTCGATTTAGCCCGCCTAGGTATGAGTGTTGAAGAGCATGAAACCGTATTAGCCCAGCTGCGTGTATTACATGCCATGCATTATATAAAGTTGATGGATATGTGGGGTAATATTCCTATTGTCACCAAGGTTGCAGATCCTATTAATCCAGAAACAAAATCAAGAGCTGAGGTATTCGAATTTATCGAGAAACAACTAGTAGATAATGTAGAGAAATTACCTTTAACTTCTGCCCAAACTATTGGTCAGATTTCGAAGAGTACAGGTTATGCTATTTTGGCCGAATTGTATTTGAATGCTGAAAAGTGGTCTGGGAAAGCAAGGTGGGATGATTGTATTGCTGCTTGCGATAAGATTATTTCCGGACAAGGCGGAGGAATTGGTGGAGCACCTAAGTTGGCGAACGATATTAATTCATTATTTAGTAATACTAATGATGCAAATCCGGAATCCCTTTTCCAATTTCAGTTTAGTAGAAAAGGGGGCTTTACCTTTGAATGGGGAGGTTTCTTTATGGGTTATGATAATATAAAGGATGCTTTAAAAGTATCGTATGGAGGCTGGAATTCCTTCGTCGTAATCCCTACGGCTTTCGATGCTTTTGCTGAAAATGACCTTCGAAAAAAAGATTGGTTTTTATTTGGCCCTCAATACAAATATGGAACGGATATACCTATTTTAGGTACGGAGGAATACGAAGGAAAGCCTTTTGTTTATGTTAATTCTATTCGTAAGGAAAGTAAAGGCGACCTAACCTCAGAAGGCTCTATGGCTGATGGTGAAGAAAATTCGGGTGCTCGTTTTAATAAGTATAAATCAGGTACAACTGATGACCCTAACTACCAGGAAAATGACTATATTATTTACCGCTTAACGGAGATATATTTTAATAAAGCCGAGGCATTGATGCGTAAGAATGCTGGAAAAGCGACTACAGAAGCCGTTAATTTAATCAATGAATGCCGTAAGCGAGCCTTTAAAGATGAAGACTGGTCTAAAGCTCAATATACCACAGCCACCCTTACGATGGATGAGCTGTTAGCAGAACGTGGACGTGAGTTTATATTTGAAGGTAAGCGTCGTACAGATTTAATTCGCTTCGGCAAGTTTACTACAGCATCATGGTGGGATCATAAGGCCACAAATGATCCAAACAAAGAATTATTTGCTGTACCATACACACAGCTGAACTTAAATCCAAACCTGAAACAAAATCCAGGTTACTAATAAAACAGCTCTTGCTAGTACGTGCAAAAGCTATTCCGCAAAAAGGCTGTTTTCCATTTGGAAAACAGCCTTTTTTATACGGTTATAAAAACAAAGCTTAAATATCCACTACGGCATCAAGCTCAAAATCTTCATTTTTAAGGTGAACGATTTCCGTTGCCTTTTCGTAGTTTGTAGACTTTTTCGAGAAGAAGTCGTGCTGAGTAGTTTCGGTATTCAAACCATTTAATACAATAGGATTTACCTGTTTAACTTCAAAAATAGGTTCGAAACCCAAATTCATTAAGGCCTTATTTCCATTGTAACGCACATATTCTTTTACCTCAGCGGTAAGCCCAACCACAGTATACAGCTCCTCGGTATATTTGATTTCGTTTTCGTATAAATCGTTCAATAAGGTTAAGAAACGTTGCTTCACCGCCTCTTTATTCTGCAATCTGGCAAATACCTCTTGACCAATAAGCCCTACAAACACCCCATGGATAGACTCGTCGGCAACGATTTTTTTAATAATATCGGCCGAAGCGACCATCTGTCCCTGTCCGCATAACCATAAAGGCAAGAAGAAACCCGAGTAGAACAAGAAAGACTCTAAAAGTACAGAAGCACCTAAAGCCATAAACAATTCCTCGTCGGTAATATCTTCCTTGTCTATAGCGCGGTAGTAACTATCGATGGTTGCTGCCTTAGTTTGCAGGAATTTATTTTCCGATACCCAACCGAAAACATCGTTTATTTCATTGGTCGTAGATACCGTTGTAAAGATGGTGGAGTACGATTTGGCATGTATAGCCTCCATCATACACATATACGATAATACAGCTTTATTCTGTAAAGAGTCGATATGGTCAATAATTTTAGGCATGCCCGTATGGCTCTGTAAAGTATCCAACAAAGTTAAACCACCCAATGCCTTTTTATAACACTCCTTCATATCCCAGCTTAAGCCTTTCCAGCTATCGATATCTTTGGAAGGGATATATTCCGTATCGATCCAAAACTGGCGTATATTCTGTTCCCAGAACATCAACGCATAATCGTTGTCAGGCGTGTTCCAGTTTACTGCAGTAAATTGTTTCATTATAAGATTAATATTTTAGAAAAGAAATCAGGGCAAAATGTTTAAACGCTTTGCACCTTGCCCGATGATTCTTTTATGCCGAACAAGAAATACACTCTTCTATGGTCGACTTACGTGTACGTGTATAATATAAAGACTTCAATCCTAACTTATGCGCATAGATATAGTACTTGGCCAAGTCGCGCGTACTATCCTTCGAATTGGTATGTAAGATCGTCGAAACCCCTTGGTCAATATGACGCTGTACTACCGAGATAAGCTTCAATACCTTCATCTGATCCATATCGTAGGCCGATTTAAAGTAGAAGTAATTATCGTTTGTCAAATAAGGCATAGGGTAGTAGGTTGTACTATCGCCATATTCACGAACCTCAATAATATCTACGATGGGCATTACCGACGCAGTAGCGTTCATAATATACGATGTCGACTGGTTAGGTGCAATGGCCAAGCGATACGCATGGTAAATACCATTCTCCTGAACCAATGCCTTTAGGTTATTCCAATCTTCAATCGTAGGAATATAAACCCCCTCAAACAATTCTTTTACCTTATCCGATTTCGGTAAATAATCACGCGAAAGGTATTTGTCGAAGTACGTGCCGTCAGCATACGCCGATTTCTCGAAACCTACGAATGTACTACCCCGCTCTTTAGCGATTTCCATGGAAGCCTCTATAGAGTAGTAGTTCATCATCATAAAGAAGGTATTTGCAAAATCCAAGGCCTCATTAGATTCGTACATAATAAAGCTCTTTGCCAAGAAGCCATGTAAATTCATGGCACCTAAACCCACCGAATGTAACTCCCGATTTGCCTTTGCAATAGAAGGCACCATATCGATGTTGGTAATATCGGTTACAACAGTTAAAGCACGCATAGCCGTTTTTACCGTCTCTTTGATACGCTTGTTATCCATTACCGTAGCAATATTCAAGGATCCCAAGTTACAAGAGATGCCGTAACGGATGGTATCTTCTTGTCCGTAGATGGTAATATCCGACACCTCTGATACCTGCATAATTTCGGTACATAGGTTAGAAAACTTCACACGGCCAATACCATTTAAAGCATGTTCGCGGTTCGTATTCTCTTTAAAGAAAATATAAGGATAACCCGACTCCTTCTGTGTTTGTGCAATTTTCACCAATAAATGGCGGGCATTAATTTTTTTCTTCTTAACGTTTGGATTGGTAATTAGCTCATCGTACATAAGGTCCATATCCATTTCGTCCAAGTACTTACCATAGGCTTGCATTACCGTATGCGGGTAAATTAAATAGCAAGGTTCATCCTTTTCCGCCAGTTCCATAAACTTATCAGGAACAATAATCCCGATGGATAAAGACTTAATACGTACCTTTTCATCGACGTTGATTTTTTTACAGTCTAAAAACTCTTCGATATCCGAGTGAAAGATATTTAAGTATACTGCACCAGCTCCAGGGCGCTGTCCCAATTGGTTCGCATAGGAGAAAGTATCCTCCATAATTTTCATAATTGGAAGTACACCACCAGCGCGGCCTTCTACCCCCTTGATTGCTTCACCACGGGCACGGATTTTGGAAATATTAAACGACACACCACCACCAATAGAGGAAAGCTTCATCGCCGAGTCTACAGCATAACCAATACCATTTAAGTTGTCGCCAATTTCATCCAAGAAACACGATACCAGCTCGCCCGAACGTTTTTTTCCTGCATTTAAGAAAGTCGGTGTGGCCGGTTGATACTCCTGGTTTATCATGATCTCGGCATACTCTATCGCCTTTTGTACCCCCTCCGAGCGTGCTAAGAACAACGATACTGCCACCACACGGTCCTCATACCGTTCTAAAAATTTCTCTCCCGAGTCATCGCGCAGGGCATAACTCTGGAAGAATTTAAATGCCGCCATAAACGACTGAAAACGGAATTTTTTCGCGTATACAAAGTTGTATACCTCCTGCATCTCTTCAAAGGTGAACCATTGATAGAAATCGGTATAATAATTTTGCTCAATCAGATAATCAATTTTCTCTTTAAGCGTATAAAAGAACACCGTGTTCTTATTTACATACTCCAAGAAATAGGCGCGTACAGCTTCCTTATCCTTATGTAAGCTATACTCGTCATCATGTTTGATCATGATTTCGTTATTAAGCAATATCCAGTTTTTTACTACGTCGTTTGCTATCATAATATTGATTCTTAATTATTTCTATAAATTGATTAATATCTTCCATTGTTCCCGAGAGCTCAAATTTAAAAGCCAGCGGAATATCGTATGTAGCAGCAGTTTTATCCGCTGCGACGCCAAAATTTCTTCCCCAGTTGCGGTTTCCACTAGACGTTACCGAATACACTTTTCCGGGGTTATTTTTTAGAAACTCCTCCGTTAAGGCAGGTATTTGTCCGAAGTTGGTGGTAAACGTAACCAAATGGCCCGCCTCATCCACTATCATGTCTTTTTGTATGCGCTGTGCATTCCAACCGGTTATTTGTAACACCTTGTCAATAAAACGTTGTACGTTACCGGTTTTACTGTCGTAATATATCTGTATCATAATAGCTTAAGGGTTAAAAATTAAACGCAGCATACGATAACTATTGCGCTATAGCACCATCTAATTCCTCAGGTTTAAAACCAATAATACGATGTTTAATTTCTTCCCCTTCCAATACGATAACCGTAGGGACGGTACGCACCTTGAATCTAACCGCCAACTCCGGCTCATCGAAAGGGTTTATGGTTTCGTAAGAAACACCTTTATTATCCAAATAAGCAGATACCTGTGCGCAAGGTGCACAGTCGTTTTTCTCGAATTTAATGATTCTTGCCATGTGTTATATGTTACTTTAAAAAACACTATCTGTGCTGATAGCATTTGGGATTTTAATAATGTATACTGCTATGTTTACAGTTGTAGAACTTTTAGTGAAACAAATATCCTAATATTTGCTGTCTAGAGTTAACCATACTTTTCCACATCGTTTAAAGAAATGGCCTCTAAATACCCTTGGTAGATGTGTGTTCTTTGTAATCGCTTGTTATACAGCATAAATAATATGTTGATAACTTTAAAAAGGCAATTTAAACCTATCGTAAAGCTATAAAAATTTTGGTATTTTTAATGTCATAAAATAGCCCCCCTGTTCTTTAAATATCAATAATATTACGTATATTTTCTGTCCAAATTTTGAATGTTTTTTAGAAAAAATTAATTTGTGCAATTATTAAAATAACATGAGAAAACTAATCTTTATTTTGTTCCTTTTATCTTCTGTTCAGCTTTATGCCCAGGAGAATGTTACCTTTCAAAAACCCTCCTCTGAAATTCTAGCTTTAGCAGATTTTGAACGCCCTCCGGTAATTCAAATCAGTCCCGATAAAAAGTGGGTATTATTTATGTACCGTCCGACCTACAAAACATTGTCGGAATTAGGGCAGGAGGAGCTACGCCTAGCCGGCCTTCGTATCAATGCAAAAACAAAAGCATCCAGCACCGAGATATATTACAACAAATTACGTCTTCGCGAGGTATCCACAGGTAAGGAGTTTGCTATAACAGGCCTGCCGGCCCAAGCATCTTTGGCAAATGTATCTTTCTCTTTAGATAGCAGAAAAGTTGCGTTTACCAATACGAACGATACCGGCATGGCGCTCTGGTATATTGCACTCGATAGCAAGGAGGCCAAGCAACTTACACCGTACCAGCTCAATGCTGTTTTAGATAACCCCTTCCGCTGGAGTAAAGATGGCAACCAACTGTTGGTGCGTTTAAATCCAGCCGAAAGTAAAGCCCTAATAGACCATAGCCAAGATCTACCTACAGGACCTGTAGTTTCGAGCAGTGACGGTCGTGTATCTCAACTACGTACCTATCAAGATCTGTTAAAAAACCCACAAGATGAGCAAGATTTTGAAACCCTATCACGGGCTGAACTCCATTGGATTGATCTTAATGGTAAGAGTCGGAAATTATTAAATGCCGATTTATATACCAACGCATCTGTATCGCCCGATGGTAATTACGTATTGGTAACCAAGGTTAAGCGTCCGTTTTCCTATGTCGTAGGATATAACTCCTTTCCGCAAGAAACTGCCGTATACACAAACGAAGGAGCGTTAGTGAAAGTCGTGAACGAAAGCCCGCTATTAGAGGTTATGCCGAAGGGTTTTTCGTCTACAAGAGAAGGAAAACGTAGTATAAGCTGGCGCCTAGATAAACCAGCAACCTTATTTTTTGTACAGGCATTAGACAAAGGTGATGCCAATACAAAGGTAGATTTTAGAGACGAGTTATTCACCTGGGATTTCCCCTTTGCCGATAGTCCAAAAAGCATTTTCAAGCTTCAGGATCGTTTTTCTACGGTGGTATGGGGCGATGAGAGTCACGCTTTGGTATACTCCTCTTGGTATGACACACGCAATTCGAAAACCTATTTACTAAACCCAAGCACAGGGAAAAGCCAAGTTATAATCGACCGTAATAATCAAGATATCTACTCCGATCCAGGTACCGTATACCGCGACCGCAATTCGTACGACGCCTTGACCATGTATATCGATAAAGGTAAAACCTACTGGTTAGGGAATGGGTTTACCAAAGAAGGGGAGTTTCCATTTATCGACGAGTTAGATCTTAAAACGTTAAAGAAAAAACGCCTCTATACGGCTAAGGAATCGGACATGCAGGAGCGTATTTTCCAGATTGTAGACCTTAAAAATGGGGAGATTCTCATTTCGTTGCAGTCGGCAAAAGACTACCCGAACTATTACTTAAAAAATATTAAAACCGGTAAACAAAAGGCCGTAACCGCTATTGAAAACCCCTTCAAGTCTTTAGCTGCTGTACATAAAGAAGTATTAAATTATAAGCGTAATGACGGTGTAGATCTTTCTGGAACGTTATACCTACCTGCGGGTTATGATTTCAAAAATAAGGAGAAATTACCCTTGTTGATTTGGGCGTACCCACGGGAGTATAAAGACAAAAATACGGCCGGACAGAGTACGGCTAATCCAAAAGAATTTACATTTCCAAGTTATGGTTCTTTCATTTACTGGGTAAGTAAAGGATACGCCGTTTTGGATAATGCGGCATTTCCAATTGTGGGCGAGGGCAGCCAAGAGCCGAATGATACCTTTATTCCGCAGTTGGTAGCAAATGCAGAAGCGGCCATCGATGCGGTTTATAACTTAGGGTACATCGACCGTAAGAAAGTCGCTGTTGGCGGGCACTCCTATGGTGCGTTTATGACGGCTCACCTCTTATCGAATAGCAATCTTTTTGCAGCTGGTATTGCACGTTCAGGAGCTTACAACCGTACGCTTACTCCATTTGGCTTCCAGTCGGAGCAGCGCAATTTTTGGGACGATACGGATTTGTATTTAACGATGTCACCCTTTGTAAGTGCAAATAAGATGAAAACACCTTTATTATTGGTGCATGGTGCTGCGGATAACAACCCAGGTACCTTTACTTTACAAACGGAGCGTTATTTCCAGGCCTTGAAAAACCTCGGCGCTCCGGTACGTATGGTTATTTTGCCGAGAGAATCTCACGGTTATGCCGCCCAGGAGAATATATTCCACCTACTATGGGAGCAAGAACAGTTTTTGGATAAATATTTAAAAAATAAAAAATAAGAATTAAAAAAAACAGGGTGCCTACGTAGGCACCCTATTTTTTTATATAATAAACCGCTATTATAGGTATGCTAGCGTCCATGACTGAAGCCAGCCAGACCGAGGGCCGAGCTTCAAGCTTACCTTATGCTGTTTTATTTATCCTGAGCAAAAATCGCTATTGCAGCACCACCGCCAGGGGCTAAATACTGCTTCAATACCGTTTTGTGGTCTACCTTAATCTTCTTTATCTGGTAAGCCTGCGGGTTATGCTGCCAATGGCTATCCTTAGTATCCGTATATAAAATAGCCTCATACTTTAAATCCCTATTCAAAAAATCCAATGGAATTATTGCTGTACGCGCCTGTTCGGCAGTTATGGCACCTATAAACCAATTATTACTACCCTTAGCCTTCCGCGCTACAGTAATAAACTCGCCCGGCTCGCCCTCCATGTACCTCGTATCGCTCCAGTCTACCGCAACATCCCGAATAAATTGAAAAGCATCCGGATATAAGCCATAATTATCAATTTCATCCGACACCATTTGGAAAGGGCTGTATAACGTTACGTAAAGAGCGAGCTGCTTACTTAAGGTCGTATGCACCTGCCTTTCCGGGTCGTCGGCAAAGTAACCTTTAAGCTTAAAAATTCCAGGGGTATAATCCATGGGTCCGCCAATTAAGCGCGTAAACGGAAGGATGGTTTCATGTGCTGGCGGGCTCCCCTTACTGAAGGCATTATATTCATTCCCACGACCAGATTCTGCGGCCATCCAGTTGGGGTAAGTACGATGCAAACCTGTAGGGCGTACCGACTCATGCGAGTTTACCATAACCCGATGTTCAGCCGCTTTTTGCAATACCCTTTGGTAATGGTTCACCATCCATTGACCATCGTGAAACTCTCCCCGAGGAATGATTTTCCCTACATAACCCGTTTTTACAGCCGGGTAGCCATACCTGTTCATAAACTTGTACGCCGTATCCAGCTGTCTTTCATAGTTTGTTGCCGAGCCCGAGGTTTCATGATGCATCACTAAGCTTACGCCCTTATTTCTAGCGTAATTTTGTAAGGCAACAACATCAAAGTCAGGATACGGTTTAACAAAGTCAAACACATCCTCCTTCCAGTTGCCAAACCAATCCTCCCAGCCATAATTCCAACCCTCCACCAGCACCCCCTGTATACCGTTCTCTGCTGCGAAGTCGATATATTTTTTCACCTGTGTGGTGTTGGCGCCGTGGCGACCATTCGGAATTAGGTTTCCTTGCGCATCTACCTCCCGTGCCGAGTTGGCATAATTCCAGGTACGTTTTCCCGTTTGGTATGCCCACCAGATCCCCACAAATTTCATGGGTTTTATCCAGTCGGTATGCGCTATTTTACTGGGTTCGTTCAGGTTCAATATCGATGTCGAAGCCAGGATATCCGTAGCCTTATCGCTGACAAGCAAGGTACGCCAAGGGCTTAAAGCTGGTGCCTGTAAGTAAGCCTTATTGCCGACTGCATCGGGCACCAGGCGTGCCTTTAGGCTATTGGTTGTTGTTTCTACATGCAGCTGCAAGGCGGGATAGTTGACTAAAGCAGCCTCATGAATATTGAGGTAGATACCCGCATCAGTTATCAACATCAAGGGCGTTTGCACACCCGTAGGGTCGTCGCCCGACTGCGTAAACATCTCCGTCGTAGCATTCTTAGCTTTTACAGCATCGACCTCACTCAATCGGGTTTTGTTGTGTAAATATTCATTGGTATCATAATCTGCAGGAATCCAAAAAGCATGGTGGTCACCCGTAAGGTTAAACTCCGTAACCTCGTTTTGTAAGATAAAGTAATTTAAATTCGGCTGTTGTGGAAACTCGTAACGGAAGGCCACGGCATCATTAAAAACCCGAAATATCAAATTCAACTCCAATTTGTTGGCTGTTTTTTGGCGCAGCTGCACACGCAATTCTTCATGGTGGTCCTGAATGCGCGCATACTCCCCCCAAATAGGCTGCCACTGATCTTTAACACTTTTTTTTTCCGTTGCTAACACCTCAAAATTCCCTGTTAGCATTACATCAGCCCCCAGTTCTACACCCAGTTTCGACGGTAATAAAATAGCCTTATCCTTATATTTCACTGCATATTGTAGACCAGATGTTTGGTTAAGCACCTCCAGTACAATATTTTTATCAGGAGATAAAACCTCATATTTTTGGGCAAAAGCAGATACAGACAGTCCCAGGAAGAAGACAGTCCAAAATAGTTTATGGTTGTTCATAATCGCTTCGTTTAACGCTTATTTATTCTATAGTTGATAATAATTTTTCAGCTTCTTCAAGTTTTAAAGCCACTAAATAGTAAAAAACCTGATCGAGCTTTTTTTGTACAGCAGGCAATGTTTTACGCTTTTGCCGATATTGATAAAGCTGTAACACCATCTGTAAATCCTTCTCTTGGATAGCCTTAACTTTTAATTTTTGCTGTAAGCTTGTTAAAAAGGAAAAACCAAACTCCTGCGTAGGCTCCAGCATGGTACCCTCGCCATAATCGTTCCAGGTAACCAGCTGCAGGGACGGGGCAGCATGCTGTAGTGCCAAATCTAGCGTGGTCAGAAACGTTTCCAGACTTGTGGTAATATGGAAAGGATTGGTACCCCATCCGCCCTCTGTATAAAAAGCTTGGAACCCGGGATAGGCCGATGCCATTTTTGTACCGTTATAGGTTTTATTATAAAACGCCTGTAGATCATGAACATGGTTTTTATATACCCAAGCAAATTCTCCACGGGCATGGCTGCCAGCCTCGTGCGACTCATTCCACAGGGTGTAGAAGCTCGGTTTTGGGTTTAATCCCGAGAAGATTTGTGTCCATTCCGCTTCCGTTTCGAAAGTCTGCGGTCCAAATACCAACAGTAGGGGGGCGTCTCCTTCCTTGATATAACTATCCTTACTAAAATAATTAGCCGACACATACGCCATATCTTTTTTTGCTGCAGTAATTTTATCGCTTATCACTTTATTGTTAAAAGCAATATTAATATTCTGATCCTCGTATACAACGGCAAATTTTAAGCCCACATCCTTTATTTTGTCGATAATTTTTTCCGTATTACGCACCAGTAAAGGGTAATCGTAGAGCCTCGTAATACCAGGCCAATCGATTAAAACACCATCAATACCCGAAAGTTTCATCAATAACAGCTGATACTCAATGATATCAGCATCTCCAGAAGCATAAGGCCCTGTTAAGGGGTAAAAATGCGCCGCTATCTCCCTTTTACCCGTGGCGGTTAATATATCCGGATTTTTGGTATTCATCGTCCAATGCTGGCCCCATTTTCCGGGTACATCGTTTGTAGTTTTATCCTCAAACCAAGGCATAAGGTGTACATACACCTTTTTGTCGACCTCCTTTGTTAGGGGTACAGGCGCATAGCGCACAACCTCAAAATCGTTGACATCGGAATCCTTTGCAGAGGAACTATCTCCGCCATTTTTATTACAGGCGGAGCATATTCCAATCGCTATTAAAATTAGCAAATCTATTTTCATGACCTAATTTTAAAGGTTTTAATAACCAGGGTTTTGCGTTAGCCGGCTATTTTTTATCATCTCCTGCCTTGGGATAGGGAAAATAGCCGTATGTTTATCTGCCGGGCCGGCGCCTTTTTCCCACCAAGCTTTGAAAAATGAACCGAAGCGAATATTATCCGTCCGTCTATGGTCTTCAAAAACAAACTCCCGTCCCAGTTCATCCTCAATAAACTGCAAGTCAATTGTTGCCGGCATAGGCAAGCCAATACGGTTACGAATCTGTTCGATAAAAGGTTTGGCAGCCGCAGGGTTGTTCAACCGAACATGGCATTCGGCCTGCATCATTAAAACTTCCGCATACCGCATCAACACCAAATCATAATCCCGCTCCCACACATCCCCGGCTTTATCCTCATATTTGTTTAAGCGTGCGCCCTCATTTTGTTGTGCCGTAGTGATACTATTAATTTCCGGCGTATAAATCAAAGGATTACCATCCCTGGGCATCACAAGCGTAGCGCCGGTCCGAGCATCAATCTGTGGGCCTACGCGCAAGGACTTTCTGCGGATATCATTCTCCTCAAATAAGGCATACAGCTGCGGTTGCGCCACAATACCGTTTCCACACCACGGATAATTATCCTGCTTATCAAAAACCCATTTCTGTTCATAATGGTAAGTCATCGACGCGAGATAATTCCCTACCGTACCGGCTTTACTATCGTAAGGGATACTAAAAATTATTTCGGGGGATTTCTCGTTATCACTTTTAAAGCTGGCAAAGTAATCCGGACTTAGCTGTCCGGCTATTTTGCTACACTCCTCCAAACAATCCTGCCAACGCTGCTGTCCGATATAAATTTCCGAATTTAAATACAAACGTGCCAAAAGCAGGTGCGCAGCATTTCGCGTGAAGCGCCCATATTGATTTTGGGGCAGATATGGAATACTGTTTTTAAGTTCTTTTTCGATAAATTTATACAGCTCCGCTCTTGGCGATGTTGCAGGTACCTCCTTGGCCGAATACGTGGTGTCCAAGGGTATATTGCCATACCAATCCATAAGTTTATAATAATAATACGCCCGCAGAGCTTTAACTTCTGCTTCCATTGGTTTACGTATTTTAGCATCCAGGTTAGCATTTTCCAATTGGTGGAGAATAGCATTTGTCGAAGCGACACCATTATAACCATATTTCCATGGGGCCCATAATTTAGGGTTATCCGGCGTCCATGTATGTTTCTGCAATTCTAAATACACCCCACCATCTCCCCAATCTCCGCCCACACGAGTGGGGATAACACACTCATCCGACGATACCGCATTCACAAAGAAAACAAATTCGCCAGTAGGGTAGAAGTGCACCCCGTCGGCGCTCCCCCCGCGTAAGGAGGCATAAGCTTTCCCCAAAATGGTTTCTATTTCCGACGTTGTGTTTCCATAGTCTATAGCGCTTACCTTATCATAAAGTGTTTCAGATAAGTCGGTACAGCTACAGAAAAGTAAGGCAGCAGTAGCGGTATACAGTATTGATTTAAGTTTCATAACAGATAGATTTAAAGGTCAAGTATTAAAATGAAAGGTTAACGCCAAAAGAATACGTTCTGGCTCTCGGGTAATAATAATTGTCGCTTACATTAGAAGGGTCAATAGCCTTGTCAATCCCCGGGCTACGGAGTCCGGTAATATTCACTTCCGGGTCTATACCCGAGTATTTGGTGATGACGAAAAGATTTTCGCCTGTAGCATAAACCCGTATCCGTTTAAACCAATTGTTGGACACCGGAATATTGTATCCTAAGGTCAAGCTTTGTAAGCGTAAGAAATTACCCTTTTCAATCCACTGATCTGAAAACACAGGGCCATCCTTAGAAGGGTCACCGACATAAGAGTCTAAAATATTTTTTTCCGGGAATCGGCCATAGAAACTGATATTCATGCGCTGCGCATTAAGAATTTTTTGTCCGAACATGCCGTTGGTAGCCACATTTAAATCCAGCCCTTTATAAGCAAAATACATCGTAAATCCGGTCGTTAGTTTAGGCTGTGCATTTCCCAGATACTGCTGCATAACATTACCGTCGGCATCCTTCTCCAGCTCCACTTTTTTATCCTCATTAAGTCCAACATATTTAGGGCCCCAAAAGGTACCGACAGCATACCCCTCTTTTAATATTTGCGTGTATACCCCCGTCATCCCCGTTAAGCCATGCAAGTTTCCTGACGATAGGCTCTCGGTTTTATACAAGTCGTTGGAAAGGCGATCAACCACCTGCTTGTTGTGCGCTAAAACAAGGTTCGCATTCCAGGTAAAGTCATTGGTTTGTATGATATTGGCACTTACTGAAACCTCTATACCCTTGTTGGTCAAATCGCCAACATTTGCGAGCATACGATCGTGCAGGTAGGGCGGTTGCGGTACGGTATAAGTATATAATAAATCCGATGTTTTCTTGATGTAAGCATCTACCGTAACATTAAAACGATTGAATAAGGAAAAGTCCAAACCGATATTGGTTTGTGCTGTAGACTCCCATTTTAAGTCCGCATTTGGATTTTGAATAATACTATACGACTGCTTCCAAGAGTTGCTGGCATAATCGTAATACACACCACCACCAGTGCCCATCAGCGATTGCGATTTATACTCACCGATACCGTCTTGATTTCCGGTAACACCATAGCCCAGACGAAGTTTAAGGTTGTTAAGCCAGCTATGTGTTGCCGCCATAAAATCCTCCTGCGATATTCGCCATGCTGCAGAAATGGAAGGAAACCAGCCCCATTTATGGTTAGGTCCAAAACGGGAGGAACCATCTCTGCGTAAGGTACCCGTAAGCATATAACGATCGTTGAATATATAATTAGCGCGGCCAAAGAAAGAGATCAGCTTCGCTTCACCTTTATACGAAAATACATCCCCCATACGTGCATCCGTGCCGGCGCCAATATTATTATAACCAAAAAAATCAGTATCAAAACGGCGGCGTTCCGCACCAAAACCTTCGTATTGATTTTTTAAGTACGAGTATCCAGCCATTACATTCAGTTTATGTACAGCATCAAAAGTTTTGTCGTAGTTAAGGTATGATTCCAGTTGGAAATTCTGGTAGTCGCCCAATGTTCTACGGCCATACCCCTTGTCGGCATTACCCTGGAAGGAAGAGGCCGGCGCATAAAACCGTACCTGTTGCGCATTGTATTCATAAGAACCCGTTGCCGTAGCTTTTAAGCCCTCTAAAATCTCCAGCTCCGCTTTGCCATATCCCAGCAAGCGGTTTCTGCTCTGGTCGTCTCTTCTTTTCATCAGGATCTCCACCGGGTTATTATTCCAATCGCCACCGATCTGGGTATACGACCCGTTTTGCATTACCGGCAGGGTAGGGTTAAGGTTGTAGGCATGTTGAAACACCGTAATATCAATAGGGTGATAATCATCGCGATTAGCATAAACACTAGCCTCCAGGCGGAGTTTATTGTTTAAGCCATACTGGTAGGCATTCAGCGTACCCGATAGTCTTTTTAAGCTACTGGTTTTTATAACGCCTTCCGAATTTAGATAACCCAAGGAAGCCCGCATACCACCTTCTTTACCACCATTGGCAAAAGAAAGGTTATGCGCATTTGTTGTTGCAGTTCTTTCCAATTCTTTCTGCCAATCGGTATGGCCACCATAATCTACAGCAGCCTTTAAGTCCTGGTCGCGCACCAACTCCCGCCACTGGTTGGCCGAGAGTAAGTCCAAGTTTTTAGCCACATTCCCTACAGCCACATAACCAGTATAATCCATGGTTTTGGTTCCGTTCTCGCGGTTCGTGGTGACAATAATTACCCCGTTGGCACCGCGAGAACCATAAATTGCTGCTGCCGAGGCATCCTTAAGAACATCTATAGAAACAATTTCTGTAGGCTGCACCGTATTCATGTCTACACCCGGCACACCATCAACAACAATTAAGGGGCTGTTGCTCGCCGATAAAGATGTTCCCCCGCGCAGACGCATTGACGAACCCTGTGTAGGATCGCCACTCGGCTGGTTTACCGTTAGGCCGGCGACCTTACCCTGCAAAAGCTGTTCGGCAGAGGTGATAACACCTTGCCGTAGATCTTTAGCTGATACGGAGGTTATGGCGCCCGTTAAATCCGATTTACGCATAGTACCGTAGCCTACACCAACAACCTGTATAGCATCCAGCTCGACGGTATTTTCTTCCAATACAACCTGCATATTTGTTGCGGAGTTTACCGATCGCGGAAGATAGCCGATAAAGGTAAAACTCAACACCGCTCCATCCTTACTCGCCAAGGTAAATTTACCGCTGGCATCTGTTTGCGTCTTATCCCCATCGGTATTACTTACTGTAACACCTTTTAACGGAAACAGGTCCTTGTTGACCACGGTTCCAGAAGCTGTAATCTGGCGCTGTGCAAACGCAGCTGTTATAGCTAGAAGCATAACCAATAAGGTCATGCAAATGTATCTTGTGCTTTTCATAGTCCTCATAGCTTATTTGGTTACACGATCCACTTCAACGAATGGAATTTCTTTATCATAGATTACATTATCGTTTTGGTCTTTTACTGTAATCGTAAGTTTTTTACCATTATCGTCTTTAAATGCCTTTGCCAAATTAAAAGAAATACGTTTTTGGTCTGTCGTTCCCGGTATTTCACCACGCAGCGTGGTACTTCCCCCTTTCAGTGTATAGAATAACTGCTGGCCTTTGGGGTTATTGTCGCGCACTAACGTAAGGATATCATTCTTACTGAATTTTTGCGGAAATACGCTGAAAACAGGTGCCGCAGGAATGGGGACATTCGCGGCATACAAAATACCATCTGGCGCCGTATTCGCCCAATCTTTCACCACGGCTAAGAAGGTTATATTCTCCAAAGGATAATCATCGTCGACCTCAAAGTATTCAAACGGCGTGAAGTCTATTCTAAAAATACCCTTACCCATATTTACCATTTTTGTTTTCGCACTTCTTTCCGGTTGGGCAGCATGATACTCCATGGATACCTCCCAATTGTTTAATCCCGCATGGAGGTGTACACTGGTAGCATTTAAAAAAGCGTCTTTATTATTTGTTAGGTTGGCATTAAACAAAATCGACATCGGTGTTTTTACCGTAAACGATGCAGGTACCGCGGCATACATGGTTTCGGATTGCGCAAAGCCTCCGACATCGGGTTTAGGAATACTGAATACATCTGTTTGCTGCGTGCCTTTTTTGTCCTTAATCCGCATCCAGAATCCATCCGAATTATAAATTTCATCAACCGTTCGCTTGAAATATTGCGTAGGCGTAATCTCCATGCGCCAGGTCATATCTTTAACGTAAGTAAGTTTAGCAAAATCCGATGAGTTGGCCCAGTTGCCAACATCAGGCTCCGAAGGCGACCAGGCCCATAAATACAAGTCCTGGCCCTTGGTAAAAAGCGTTCCTTCCAAATCGAAATACCAGTTTACTTTCTCGTCGGTATTATAGACCAGCGGATAGGTCCAGATTGCCGCCGGACTGCCTGCAGCTTCTGTTGTCTGTGTTTTTCCCAGCATTGGGATTAACATAATCCCAAAGAATAAAAGGTATAGTATCTTTTTCATAATGTTTTAGGTTTTAGGAGCCTGCGTTATTTGGTGGATAGTTTGTAATGATACGACACATATGCTACCCCTTCCGCATAGCGTGTCAGCACAATATCCATTTTATCCGCTGTTCCAGGTATGGTCGTAACATGAAGCTTAGCCGTAAGGTTACTTTTTTCAGCATCGCTATATAATAAAAGCTGGGGCGATGTACCGTTGGCTTGAATAAAGGCAACGTTAAGCTCCCAAAAGCCCGAATTAGGAAATAATTCCGGCGCATTGCCTAATACCTCATACGATGTAGGAGCATTCTTGTCGTCTACATTAAGCTTCAGCTGGAAGGATGGAAACCCCAATTCGGTATACATATCCAGCTCCTTGTGCTTGCTGTCGAGCTCCTGTGCGATATGGTCAATCTGTGTTATATCATCCAATTTCCAAGTTCCTTTTACCTTTTCATAGAGGGTGATAGGTTCCACAAATGAGCCATCTTTGGTTTTATTACAGCCCGTTTGTTGAATCAAGACAAAGGCGAAAACCACGGCTAGCAGTGATGTTTTGTTTATCATAGCATATAGGTTAGTAAATAATTTATAATGGTTACAGGTTGTAAACGGCCAAGTTGTTCCGGGCAGTTTACAAAACAAAGGAAACAATGAATTTTTCAGACTGCAAGGGGAGCCTTGCGGAATATAGAAAAAATAACCCTTAGTGTAGGTGTAATCTATTGATAGTAAGGTTGTTTATCTTTTAATTTAGGTTTGAAAATATGAACTATAATTACCCTACAAGCCTTTAATTTTTAATATATAATCTTCAAATTCATTATTTGGAACAATCGCTTTATTTTTAATCCGGTTTTTATATGCATAAATCGTATTGACGGAATAATCTAAAATCTGTGCAATGGTATTGCTATCGGTAATACCCATACGGATTAAAGCAAAAATGCGCAGCTCCGTGTTCAGCTCGCCATTTTCGGGCAGCTGAAATTGATCTTCAAGCTGGAAAAGCAGGTTAAAATCTCGTAGAAAATCTGGAAATATCTGTAAGAAAGTTTTGTCGAACTGTAAGTATAAA
Organism: Sphingobacterium sp. Mn56C; assembly: GCF_049319645.1. NCBI lineage: Bacteria > Pseudomonadati > Bacteroidota > Sphingobacteriia > Sphingobacteriales > Sphingobacteriaceae > Sphingobacterium > Sphingobacterium sp. Mn56C. The sequence goes on along the minus strand of NZ_JBMOUC010000002.1, from coordinate 125,488 downwards.
TTTTGTCTTTCCTTGGAAGGATTTATCTTTCCTACGATAAGCTTAATAGCCTCATATTCCTTATGTTTTAATTTATTTTCAACACTTTTTTTTATATGCTCAAGTTTATCGATGTATTCCGAGTTGATATTGAAATAATAGCCCACATACTCCTCTTTAATTTTATCCGATTCCTTTAGTTTATCAATGGTCAAGTTCAGCGAATGGTTTGTCTCCCGGATTAGGGCATCCGCTTTTCGTATTTTTAAGAGCTGCCGGTAAAATACCAGCACAAAAACAATAATAATAAGCGATAGGATAGATAAGGCAATGGTAAATTGGGTCATAATACGGCGCTGCTCATCCACCGAATTGACTTTGCTCGTGGCAATAATCTTTAGGTTTGCACTTACCTGAAGCTTGCGCTGACGGGCCCCATAGTAATTGGCATCGTCCATCGCTTCGTTTATAAAAAGGTATGCGTTTTTAAGGTCTTTTTTTTGGAATAATAATAAGGAGAGGTTCAGCATAGCTGCGGCCTCCTTTGTCGATGATTTAATATCTGCCATCGCTGCGGTAGCAAGTAGGTCGATGGCTTCGCCAATTTTACCCCCTTGAATAAATATATCACTCAGCGTGGAAGTTACGATAGCCTTTTGGTGTTCACTAAGATCCGGCTGTTTAGCGATACCCGTCAGTCTTTCCTGCGCCAAGCCTATTTTTCCTTCTTTAAGTAGCTTTAAGCCAAGGTAATAATTGTAGTTAAAACCTGTAGAATCCGTAAGTGCCAGGGCTCTACTTATATTTTCTCCGGCCAGAATATTATATTGAGGGGCATAATACTCGTCTTTGGTATAATCGGCTAAATCGTAATAATTTCTTGCCATTAAGGTAAAGAGGTCTATTTTTTCATGAACGGTTAGCAGAGCCTCATCCACCTGTAATAAGGCGTCTAAAGACTCTTTATACATCCCTGAAGACACCAGGATAAAGGCCAGTTTTATTTTAGCGGCACTGCGTCGCTGGTCGTTATTTTGCAGCTCGCAAAGCTGCTGAACCTTTTTAATGTAAAAAAGCGCTTTATTAAATTCATAGGTTTTATATTCTTCGTATAAGGCCAAATAGGTTTGGTATTGAGCTTCGGCATTTTGTGGACTAATTTTAGCTAATTTCTTCTCCAATAGTTGTATACGCGCTTTCTTCTGTCCGTCGTATACAGATTTTTTCTGGATAATACTGTTTAGGCAGTCAATTTGGGTAGATGCTGCTTTCGTTTGATAGAAAAACAGTAGCATAAACAAAGTAACGGCTAGGTTCAACTTTAGGTTCATGGTTGTTCTAATGGCTGTTACTAAACTAACGAAATCTTTTAGCTTTTACAAACCTGATAGCGATTAAAAAAAAGCCTTAACAAGGTCTGTTAACCCAAAAAGCCATCCTGTTGAAGATGGCTTTTTGAGTATGGATAATGCGGTAAATAGTTTACACTAAATACTCAAATAAAGTTTGATCTTTATTGATCTCGATATAATCAAATTTATACGCTTTGAAACGTTCGATTAGTGCAGTATAATCTTTTGGACTATTTAACTCAATACCAATTAAGGCAGGGCCTCTTTCACGTTCTGTTTTTTTAATATACTCAAAACGTGTGATATCGTCTTTTGGCCCTAAAACCTCGCTAACCAATAAACGTAAGGCACCGGGACGTTGCGGAAAACGTACAATAAAATAATGCTTAAAACCTTCATACAATAACGACATTTCCTTTATCTCGCTCATGCGGTCGATATCATTATTTCCTCCAGACACGATGCACACCACTTTTTTACCTTTAATCTCCTCTTTATGAAATTCCAAGGCCGCGATGGATAGTGCTCCGGCAGGTTCGGCAACAATAGCATCCTTGTTGTACAGCTCCAATATAGTTGTACATATTTTCCCTTCCGGGATAGGTTTTACCCCTGTCAATAACTGACAGCTTATTTCGTAGTTTAAGGCGCCAATTTTTTTTACGGCAGCACCGTCGACAAATTTATTAATCTTTTCAAGCTCTATAGGGCCATTGTTGTCTATGGCAGCCTGCATGGATGGGGCACCTTCAGGCTCTACACCATATATTTTGGTGCTTGGCGATGCCTTATGCATATGGTAGCTTATGCCAGAAGATAAACCACCCCCACCGATAGGCACCAGTACCACCTCCACATCAGGAAAGTCCTCCAATATTTCTACAGCCACAGTTCCCTGTCCTTCAATTACCTTAAGGTCATCAAAAGGAGGGATAAACGTCATGTTATGCTCTTTACTGTAGGTTAAAGCAGCCTTTTGGCAGTCGTCGAAGGTATCGCCGACAAGAATAATTTCTATATTGCCATTGCCCCACATTTCCGTTTGGGTAATCTTTTGTTTTGGGGTAGGGCCAGGCATAAAGATAACCCCCTTAATATTCAGCTTTTTGCACGATAAAGCTACACCTTGCGCATGGTTTCCAGCGGAGGCACAGACCACACCCTGAGCCCTTTCGGCATCGCTAAGGCAGCTGATTTTATTAAATGCGCCTCTAAGTTTGTAGGAGCGAACAACCTGTAGATCCTCTCTTTTTAAATAAATCTCGGCACCGTATCTTTCGGATAAGTGTAAGTTGTATTGCAAAGGAGTACGGTTGATAATTTCCTTTATACGAGCCTTGGCTTTAAGGGAATCGATTTCTAGGGTATTTAGATCCAAGGGCATAATGCGTACGAATGTTTTAAGGTTATGATTTTTAGGATAATAATATATAGCATAGCGTAAAGCCCCATACAGGCATTACGCTATACCAATTTTTTATAATAACGACAGAAGATCTTGGTCGTTGATATCTTTTTTAGCGTCGGCAAGCACCAAAAAACGCTGGTAAGTATCTGCAAGGCTATCCTTGTCCAAATGATGACCAAGGCGCTCTAAGTGGTGTTTTAAAGCATGTCTACCCGAGCGTGCTGTTAAGATAATATCGGCTTCTAATAAACCCACATCTTCCGGACGGATAATCTCATAATTTTCGCGGTGTTTTAAAAACCCATCCTGGTGAATTCCAGAGCTATGCGCAAAGGCATTGCGCCCTACAATAGCTTTGTTAGGTTGCACCGGCATATTCATCATTTCGCTAACCTTACGCGATAGGTAAGTAAACATACGGCTGTCGATATTAGAGCTTAAGTTTCCAAAGGCCTGGCTATGCACCTTCAGCACCATAGCGACCTCTTCTAAAGAAGTATTTCCGGCACGTTCGCCGATACCGTTAATCGTACACTCCACCTGTCTGGCTCCGTTTTGGATGGCAGCAATAGAGTTTGCAGTTGCTAAGCCCAAGTCGTTATGGCAGTGTGCCGAGATAATTGCCTGGTCAATGTTTCGAACATTTTCCTGCAGGTATTTTATCTTTGCACCGTATTGATCGGGAAGGCAATATCCATTGGTATCGGGAATATTGACTACCGTTGCTCCAGCGGCAATTACAGCTTCAATCATTTGCGCTAAGTACGCTAAATCCGCACGGCCAGCATCTTCCGCATAGAACTCCACATCCTCAACATAAGATTTCGCATGTTTAACCGCTGCCACAGCACGTTCTAAGATTTCCTCCCGTGTAGCGTTAAATTTATATTTAATATGCATATCAGACGCGCCGATACCGGTATGGATACGCGGTCGTTTTGCAAATTTTAGCGCCTCTGCAGCTACATCGATATCATTTTTATTCGCTCGTGTTAAGGCGCAGATAATAACATCGTTTACTGCTTTTGATAATTCTACTACCGACTGGAAATCTCCGGGGCTAGACACCGGGAAACCCGCTTCGATCACATCAACGCCCAAGCGCTCCAAATCTTTGGCAATTTCAATTTTCTCAGGCGTCGTTAACTGACAGCCCGGAACTTGCTCGCCATCCCGCAATGTGGTGTCGAAAATGTATAAGTGATTAGGATCGTGTAACATAATTTTTCAACTTAAAAATAAAAAGACTGCTGTTTTTTTAAGGTATAAGCTTACCCTAAGCCTCCATAAATCTTCTTGTGTGTATACTTGGTTATTTTATTTCAAGAATTCTAGTACTTTCGCCCCCATTTCATTGGTTCCCAAAATATTTGCTGCAGCAGTATTCGTATTCGCAATATCGCCAGTTCTCCAGCCCGCTTTTAAGGTGTCAGCAACAGCAGAAGTTACCAATTTAGCCTCCTCTTGTAAACCAAATGCAATATCCAACAGAAGGGCAGCAGAAAGAATTGATGCCAAAGGGTTGGCTTTATTTTGTCCTGCAATATCGTGCGCCGACCCGTGGATAGGCTCAAAGAAACCCGTACCATCACCTACAGATGCCGAGGCCAACATACCCATAGAGCCTGCAATCTGCGAAGCTTCGTCGGTAAGGATATCACCGAAAAGATTTGCCGTTAGTACCACATCAAATTTCTTCGGGTTTTTTACCAACTGCATAGCAGCGTTATCAATAAACATATGCTCCGTTTCCACATCAGGATATTGCTGTGCAATTTCTTGTACCACCTCTCTCCAAAGACGGGAAGTTTCCAAAACATTGGCTTTATCTACAGAGCATAATTTCTTGTTACGCGTGCGTGCCGCCTGGTAGGCTTTATGCGCAATGCGTTCCACCTCATAGCGGTTATAGTTCATTAAATCCGAAGCGAAGGTATTATCTGCATTCCGATTTTTTTCGCCGAAGTACACATCACCCGTTAATTCCCGGAAGAAAAGAATATCTGTTCCACGTAACACCTCCGGTTTTAAGCTTGAGGCATCCAACAATTCATCAAACAATAAAATTGGGCGTAAGTTAGCGTATAAGCCCAGCGCTTTACGTATTTTCAATAAGCCTTGCTCAGGGCGCACTTTTGCTGAAGGATCATTATCATATTTGGCATGACCAATAGCGCCGAATAAGATTGCATCAGCCGCTTTCGCTTTCGCTAAAGTTTCATCTGGCAACGGGTTTCCGGTTGCTTCAATCGCAGTGTGCCCCATAATGGCTTCATCAAAACTAAATTCATGCCCATATTTTGTGGCGATAGTTTCTAAAACATGTTTACCCCATACGGTTACCTCTTGTCCAATTCCGTCACCTGGAATAATTAGAATATTCTTTTTCATATACTGTTATACGGTTTCAACTCTATTTTCTATGGCTATTACTGTGCCCTTCTCTAATACAATTCTATGGTCGATACATTTGGGCAACTGGCTTTCATAATGGCCCACATAAATTAATGTTTTACCATACTGTGCCAATTCATCCACTACATCGTTAAAATATTGGGTTTGTTGTTTGTCTAACCCCTGACATGGTTCATCCAGCACCAATAGGGGCGGATTTTTAATTATTGTTCGCGCCAGTAAGGCCAAACGTTGCTTGCCTAAAGGCAAGGTATGTAAAAGCTGATTTTTATGTTCAGTAAGATCAAAAAACTCCATCAGCTCTTCAATCTGTTTTTTTTCTTGGAATTTAACATCGATAAACCAGCCTATACTATCGTAAAAACCGGATGCAATGGTATGCCATACGGTGGCCTGCTGGTCGAAGTACCAGTGCATTTCTGGCGATATAATGCCGATTTTTTCCTTAATATCCCAAATACTCTCGCCAGAGCCTCTTTTCTGACCAAAAAGATGAATATCCAAACCATAAGATTGCGGGTGGTCGCCATTAATAAGGCTAAGCAAGGTAGACTTACCCGATCCATTATGCCCCTGTAGCAACCATTTTTGACCCACTTTAACCTCCCAGGAAACATCCTTAAGGACTTCCTTTTCGCCATAGCGGATATAAATATTCGATAGTCTGGCCACCGTGTCATACGCCGTTACAGGAATACCTTTTAAAAATGCGGGCAATTCTTTTTTTGTACGTGCTGCATCCCTTTCCAGAAGCGCTGCCGATGCCACCTCCTCAATTTTACCCTGGTTGATATGTACATAACGGTTTATGGCCGACGGCAGTAGGGTATCGTTCGTTATCAGAATCAACTGCACCCCATCCGCTGCGAGATCATCCAGCCAGTTGTTCAACACCTGTCTGGAATGGGAATCTAAACCCGTATACGGCTCGTCGATAATCAGAAGCTGCGGTTTGGCCCATAAACCACGGATTAACTGCAGTTTTTTATGCTCACCACTGGAGAGCTCAATTAACTGAGATTGCTGTACATTTTCGAAGCCAAAATCCTGAATACGATCGGCTATGTCATCAAAGGACAAATTATGCTGCTCCCCAAAATGCGTAAGTTCAGCCTTTACGGTCAACGTATCCTGCTGTTGATGGCGGTTATAGCGTTGCTGATAATAGAAGTTTCTATCGCCTTCGAGGTTTGTAAATTGAAACCAATTGGCTATATAGATCACCTCTTGCGGCAAGGCACTATCCGCATCGAAATTCAATTGTATGGCATCTGCAGTAGGCAATAAACCAGCGATTGCTTTTCCTAGGGAAGTTTTACCAGAGCCACTTTTCCCACCCAGCACAATATGATCACCCCTATAAATATTCCACGACAAACCATCCAATACCACGCGTGGTGGATATTGGATAGAAAGGTTTGCTATATGTACAAATGGTATACCCATCGATTAATAAAATGAAAAAGGTCTTGTTTCTTCATAATTCTCTATCGTCGCCTTTTGGCTCAAGATAAAGTCAATATCATCGTATCCATTTATTAAACACGATTTTTTATATGGATTGATTTCAAACTCAAAACTATCGCCAGTTGTGGCAATAGTGACGGTTTGAGCTTCTAAATCCACTAGTATTTCTGCCGTAGGGTCTGCAAAGACCTGAGCAAATATTTTTTCTAAGAACTCCTCAGGCACAGTAATAGGCAGCACCCCATTATTGAGGGCATTTCCTTTAAAGATATCCGCAAAGAAGGAGCTGATAACAACATTAAAGCCATAATCCTGAATCGCCCAAGCGGCATGTTCCCGGGAAGAGCCACAGCCAAAGTTTTTTCCGGCGACCAATATTTCACCCTTATACGTTGGGTTGTTCATAACGAAATCCCCTTTAGGCTGATTTTCGCTATCGAAGCGCCAGTCGCGGAAAAGATTATCACCGAAACCATCTCGTGTTGTCGCCTTTAAAAAGCGTGCCGGAATTATCTGGTCGGTATCCACATTTTCAATCGGCAATGGTACTACCGTTGAAGTTAATTTTTCAAATTTTTTCATCTTACGAGGTAAAAAACGGCGTATTAAAAATTAAAAATAGAAGCCGTCAGCATTTATAATTTTTAACATTTCCATTTTATTTTTTTAAATTAATTCTCTAACATCTACAACTTTACCTGTAATTGCTGCTGCTGCTGCCGTTAAAGGGCTTACCAACATGGTGCGTGCGTTTGGCCCTTGGCGGCCTTCAAAATTTCGGTTCGAGGTAGACACGCAATATTTTCCTGCAGGAATTTTATCTTCATTCATACCCAGACACGCCGAGCAACCAGGTTCACGAAGTTGAAAACCTGCCGCTTCGAAAACTTTGTCGATACCTTCTTCTATGGCCTGTGCTTCCACCTGTTTAGAGCCTGGAACAATCCAAACCTCTACGCCATCAGCCTTTTGTTTTCCCTGTACAAAGGCTGCTACCTCACGAAGATCCTCAATACGGGAGTTGGTGCAGCTGCCAATGAACACATAATCTACTGCTTTATTTAATACCGACTCGCCATCGTTGAAGCCCATATAATCCAGTGCTTTTTGGTACGATGGGCGTTCATTTTCAGGTTGTGAAACGGTGGTCGGGATAACTTCAGTAACGCCGATGCCCATTCCCGGGTTGGTACCATAAGTAATCATCGGTTGTATGTCTGCCGCATCGTAGGTTAAAACCGCATCAAATTCAGCATCCACATCCGAGTACAATGTTTTCCAGTACGCTACAGCCTTATCCCAAGCTTCACCTTTAGGGGCAAACTCACGGCCATTGATGTAATCGAATGTCGTTTGGTCGGGAGCAATTAAGCCACCACGTGCACCCATCTCGATACTCATATTACAAATTGTCATGCGTCCTTCCATACTCAAAGAGCGTATTGCCGAACCTGCATATTCCACAAAATAACCTGTACCACCAGCGGCAGAGATTTTGGAGATAATATAAAGGATAATATCTTTGGCACCAACACCTTTACCCAGCTCGCCATTCACCTCAATCTTCATGGTTTTAGGCTTCTGCTGCAGCAAACACTGCGTAGCAAAAACTTGCTCTACCTGTGAAGTACCAATACCGAAAGCAATAGCGCCAAAAGCACCGTGCGTGGAAGTATGACTATCGCCACATACCATCGTTTTACCCGGTAGGGTAATACCCAATTCAGGGCCAATAACATGGACAATACCTTGGTAAGGATGCCCTAAGCCGTAAAGCTCAATACCAAATTCATTACAGTTTTTGGTAAGCATATCCACCTGGTAGCGGGATAATTCTTCTTTAATTGGTAAGTGTTGATTTAAAGTCGGGACGTTATGATCCGCAGTAGCTACGGTTTGTTGCGGGCGAAATACGGAAAGCCCTCTTTTGCGTAAACCATCAAATGCCTGCGGCGAGGTCACCTCATGGATAAGGTGGGTATCGATATAAATAATATCAGGAAAACCTTCTTGGCGCTTGACGACATGTGCGTCCCAAATTTTTTCTACTAATGTTTTACCCATTTTCTCTCTTTCTCTATATGATTTGTAATTTTTTAAGGGGATAAATTATGATATTCTTAAATTTATCCCCATTAAGTTTTATAAAATTACGAAAATTTTAAATTGTTTTAATAGCTTTCATGGCAGTCATCGCCTTACGCAATTTTCTACCAACGATCTCTACAGGGTGATCACGCAACACCTCATTTATTTGAACTAACTTGATGTTATCTACGCCGTTATCTTTACCGTCGTTAAAGTTTTTACCCACCACGTCAGTATCGATATTCTTCATAAAATCGGTTAGTAAAGGTTTACAAGCCTGATCAAACAAGTAACAGCCATACTCTGCAGTATCCGAAATCACACGGTTCATTTCGAACAATTTTTTACGAGCAATAGTATTTGCAATTAATGGTGTTTCGTGCAGCGACTCGTAATAAGCAGACTCCGGTTTAATACCCGCTTCTACCATAGTTTCGAAGGCCAATTCTACCCCGGCTCTAACAAAAGCAACCATCAAAACATAGTTGTCGAAGTACGCTTGTTCTGTGATTTTAACATCGCCAGCAGGTGTTTTTTCGAATGCTGTTTCCCCCGTTTCTGCTCTCCACTTCAATAAATTGGCATCACCATTTGCCCAGTCTTCCATCATAGTCTTGCTGAATTCGCCCGACATAATATCATCCTGGTGTTTTTGGAATAAAGGACGCATAATATCCTTCAACTCTTCCGAAAGCTCAAAAGCTTTCACCTTAGCCGGGTTACTTAAGCGATCAAGCATACCGCTAACACCGCCATGTTTTAAGGCTTCCGTAATTACCTCCACACCATACTGAACCAATTTTGAAGCATAACCCGCATCGATACCTTTTTCAACCATTTTGTCGAACGAAAGGATAGACCCCGTTTGCAACAAACCACATAAAATAGTTTGCTCGCCCATTAAGTCAGATTTCACCTCGGCAACGAAAGACGATTTTAAAACGCCAGCGCGGTGCCCACCTGTACCCACACAGTAAGCTTTTGCTTCAGGCCAACCCTTACCTTGCGGGTCATTTTCAGGGTGAACAGCGATTAATGTAGGCACGCCGAAACCGCGTAAATATTCTGCACGCACTTCCGATCCTGGGCATTTAGGCGCCACCATGATAACCGTAATATCCTTACGGATCTGCATACCCTCTTCTACAATATTAAAACCATGTGAGTAGGAGAGTGTAGCTCCCTCTTTCATTAAAGGCATTACAGCATTAACCACCGCGGTATGTTGTTTATCTGGCGTAAGGTTGATAACAACATCTGCCGAAGGAATTAACTCCTCATAAGTACCTACTGTAAAATTATTATCTGTAGCATTTTTCCAAGAGTCTCTTTTTTGCTCAATAGCTTCTTTCCGTAATGCATAAGAAACATCTAAGCCACTATCTCTTAAGTTTAAACCTTGGTTTAAACCCTGCGCACCCGCTCCTACGATTACGATTTTTTTACCTTTTAAAGCATTTACACCATCAGCGAATTCCGAAGCATCCATGAACTCAGCAATTGCCAATTGATTTAATTGTTCTCTAAGTGGTAATGTGTTGAAATAATTTGCCATTGTCTTTTTTATTTTTCTTTATTAGATATAGGTTATTTACTTGTGTTTATTAATTTATGCTGTGCCTTAGCATAACCAAAATGTAGATTGTCATGGCCAGAGGTCATGGCAATAAGCTCCTCGATAGTGTCCATCGCTTCATTATAAGTCGCTGTAACCACCGGTGTAATCTGCGCAAAAACTCCCGCCTTATAATCGGCTTCAATTTCTTGCACCGTAGATATGGCCAAAGCCTTTAACTCGTCAACCTCCTCCTGCGACACAAAGTAAGTAGGTTTTGTTCCCTTCGTGTAGGCAGCGCCATACTTAATAAAAGAAGGGTCATTTCTCAACCCGGTACGTATATAGCACAATCCTGGAGTGCTAACCACGATATGACCGAAGTTCCAGATGATATTATTCGAAAAGCCATCCGGAATGGCATTTAATTCTGCTAAACTAAGGCCATCTATTAATTGAATAAAAGCCCTGCGCGAGTCTATAATAAATTTAAATACTTTATCCATAACGATTACATGGTAAACACCTTATCCTGCTGATCTAAGAATTCATTCTCTACCATTTCAGGAGCAGGTTCTTCTTGTTCAAACTGTTTCAGCTTAGCGTGGAAACCAGCGCTATCCTTAATAATGGCAATACGAGCGCCACGCACAAATTCAATGAGCTTATATTTACCCAGTTCTTCCGTTAAGCGGTCAATTTCTTCCCGATGTCCTGCTGTTTCAAAGACGATATAATCATTTCGGATTACAACCACATTGGCGCCGTATTGGCGTAGCAACCTTTCGACATATACCTTTTCTGAAATAACCGATGCCGGCACCTTGTAAAGCGCCTGTTCCTGCCAAATCAACTCGTCGTTAGTATTAAAATACGCCTTTAATACCTCCACCTGTTTTTCAATCTGGCGGCAAAGTTTTCGTACCACCTCTTCAGATTCGGTAATTAAAATGGTGAAGCGATGTATACCATCCACCTCGGAAGGAGAGGTATTTAAGCTTTCAATATTAATCTTTCTTCTGGAAAATATACCAGAGATACGGCCTATCATACCGATAGAGTTCTCTGTATATATGGTTATGGTGTATTCTTGTTTTTCCATTTTTTACTTATGCCTTAATATTACTTCAAACGGATTTCAGAAACAGATGTACCTTGCGCAACCATTGGGAATACATTGTTTTCTTTGCCTACCATTACCTCTAACAAATAAGCACCATTGTGGTCCAACATTGTTTTTATGGCGGTTTCTAAATCTTTACGTTCCGATATTTTATTGCCCTCAATATAATATCCCTTCGCTACGGCCACAAAGTCAGGGCTAGTGATATTTACGAAAGAATAACGTTTGTCGTGGAACAGCTGCTGCCATTGGCGTACCATGCCTAGGAACTCATTGTTTAAGATTAAAATTTTAACCTTTGCACCGAATTGCATAATCGTTCCTAACTCCTGGATGGTCATTTGGAAGCCACCATCGCCGATAATAGCTACCACATCGCGGTGTGGCGCACCATACCAAGCTCCAATTGCTGCTGGAAGACCAAAACCCATGGTTCCCAAGCCCCCCGAAGTAACACTCGACTTGGAGCTATTGAATTTTGCATAACGACAAGCCACCATCTGGTGCTGACCAACATCGGTAGCGATAATCGCATTGCCACCCGAAAGTTCATTGAGAACACGTATTACCTCACCCATGGTCATCACCTCCCCCGTAGGGTTAAGCTCCGGTTGAATAACCTCTTTAATTTCTTCTTTTTCGAGATCGCGAAACTGCTGCAACCAAGCGCTATGATCAAGAGGTTTTAACAATGCCGTTAAGGCAGGTAAAGTTTCTTTACAGTCGCCCCATACAGGAACGGTAGCTTTTACATTTTTATCAATTTCTGCCGGGTCGATATCCAAGTGAATCACCTTCGCCTGTTTAGCATATTTGTCTAAACGCCCCGTAACACGGTCGTCGAAGCGCATCCCAACAGCAATAAGCACATCACATTCGTTTGTCATCACGTTTGGCGCATAGTTGCCATGCATACCCAGCATACCCACATGCTGTGGATGGTCCGTTTCTAAGGCACTAAGCCCCATTACGGTCGCTGCTGCCGGGAAACCACCCTTCTCTATAAAATCCTTAAACTCCTGTTCTGCACGTCCTAATATTACCCCCTGACCAAAAAGTACAAAGGGCTTTTTGGCTTCATTAATAAGTTTTGCTGCCGCCTCAATATACTCCTTACGCACCAGGGGTGCAGGTCTGTAACTACGTACATGCGTACATTTTTCATACCCTTGATAATCGAAGAGTTGAATTTGCGCATTTTTAGTAATATCGATCAACACAGGGCCTGGTCTACCCGTTTGGGCAATATAAAACGCTTTGGCCAGCACACTTGGTATTTCGGTCGCATCAGTTACCTGATAGTTCCATTTGGTGACCGGTGTTGTAATATTTACGACATCTGTTTCCTGAAAAGCATCGGTACCTAAAAGCGAAGCAAATACCTGTCCAGTAATACAGACAATAGGGTTACTGTCGATCATGGCATCGGCCAAACCTGTTACCAAGTTTGTTGCGCCGGGGCCACTTGTTGCAAAAGCCACACCCACACGTCCGGAAGTACGTGCATAACCTTGTGCAGCATGAATTCCACCTTGCTCATGGCGGACCAAAATATGCTTTAACTTATCGTTGTAATCGTACAACGCATCATAAATTGGCATAATGGCACCACCAGGATACCCAAAAATGGTGTCCACTCCCTCATGGATCATGGCTTCCAAAACCGCCTGCGACCCCGATAATTGTGCCGGTGCAGCCTGCGTTTTAGACGCCTTTGTTTCCGTTTGTTCCAGTGTACTCATAGTTTATTTAAGTAAAAATGAAATAGTAAAAAGTAAAAAATGCATAGCGCATAATAAGTCGGTTAAACAACCGTGCGATCGTGTACAAGGCAAGCCTCAAACTTAATAGTATTGTGCCTACCTAAATACAACCTAGCCTTATTACAGATCCGTTACGCAGCCCTGTGATGCATTGGCAACCGTTTTGGCATATTTATACAATACCCCTTTTGTGACTTTCAATGCAGGTTGTTTCCAGTTTGCACGACGTCTTGCAATTTCTTCATCCGACACCCGCAGGTTCAAGGTATTGTTAACAGCGTCGATTTCAATAATATCATCATCCTGTACCAACCCAATTAATCCGCCTTCAAAAGCCTCAGGTGTAATATGGCCTACCACGAAGCCATGCGTACCCCCCGAGAAGCGGCCATCCGTAATTAAAGCGACCGAATTGCCTAAGCCAGCGCCAATAATCAAGGAAGTCGGTTTCAACATCTCCGGCATACCAGGAGCACCTTTAGGGCCTTCATTTAAGATTACAATAACATCACCCGCTTTAATTCTTCCAGAAGCTACACCAGCAACCAAATCCTGTTCGCCATCAAATACACGCGCTGGACCGGTAAACTTCTCGCCCTCTTTACCCGATATTTTAGCCACAGAACCCTGCTCGGCTAAGTTTCCGTAAAGAATCTGCAAATGGCCTGTAGCCTTAATAGGTGTTGCCAAAGGTTTAATTATAGGCTGTTCATAATCCATGATAGATTTAACATCCGCCAGATTTTCGGCCAAAGTTTTTCCCGTTACCGTAATACAGTCGCCATGTAACAAACCCTCGTCTAAAAGATAACGTAATACCGCAGGCACACCACCATAGTTATGTAAGTCCTGCATTAAGTATTTTCCCGAAGGCTTAAGGTCAGCAAGAACCGGCGTTTGGTCCGACATACGCTGAAAATCATCCGGGCTGATATCTACGCCAACAGATTTACCCATTGCAATAAAGTGTAAAACAGCATTGGTAGAACCTCCAAGTATAACGATGGTACGTATTGCATTTTCAAATGCTTCACGTGTCATAATATCCGAAGGTTTAATATCTTTTTCCAAGAGGATACGCATATATTTGCCCACCTCAAGACATTCATTTTTTTTCTCCTCAGAAACGGCAGGATTAGAAGAAGAGTACGGCAAACTCATGCCCAATGCCTCGATAGCAGAAGCCATCGTATTTGCCGTATACATACCACCACAAGCACCTGCACCAGGGCAAGTATGGCGTATGACGCCATCATAATCCTCATCCGATATTGTGCCGGCAATTTTTTTACCTAATGCCTCAAAAGCAGATACAATATTTAAGTCTTCGCCCTTATAGTGTCCAGGAGCAATAGTACCGCCATAGACCATAATTGCAGGTCTGTTTAAACGCCCCATAGCCATGATTGCTCCAGGCATATTTTTATCGCAACCGGGTATAGCCACAACAGCATCGTAATACTGCCCGCCACAGATGGTTTCAATACTATCAGCGATAACATCTCGCGATACCAACGAGTAGCGCATACCCTCGGTACCATTGCTCATACCATCACTTACGCCAATTGTGCCAAAGGTAAGACCCACTAAATTATTAGACCAGATACCTTTTTTAACAACCTGTGCCAGGTCATTTAAGTGCATGTTACAGGTGTTCCCATCATAGCCCATACTTGCAATACCAACTTGCGCTTTATCCATATCAGCATCGGTTAAACCAATACCATACAACATGGCCTTTGCCGCAGGCTGTGTTTCATCCTGCGTAAAAATTCTACTGTATTTGTTTAATGTTTGTTCTTGGTCAGATAATGACTTCATAATTCTCTTGCTCTAATACTAAGTTTTTATATTTTCTTTGGATAGATGCGCCTATCGTATGTTCCCAATCTTCTTTATATACCACATGGTCTACCTGCTTGATACCAATTATTTCTGCAGCAGTACCAGATAAAAAGGCACTATCGGCGGTATAAATATCCTGCACTGTAAGCCTTTTTTCGATAATTTCAAAACCCAACTCTTTACAAATGCCGATTACAGTTTGGCGGGTTATTCCCGGGAAAACATCAGCAATAGGAGGGGTATAAATTTTAAAATCCTTTTCGATAAAAATATTTTCGCTGGATGCCTGCGCCACATATCCTTCCTGATCTACAAGTAAAGCCTCATCGAATCCATTTCGAATAGCATCTGTAGTCGCCCGAATGGCATTAATATACTGCCCAGAAACTTTAGCGTCTATTAAAAAGGATTTTTTACTAGGACGTTCTATATCCGAAATATTTACCCGAATAAGATGCTGACCAAGGTAAGGGCCCCATTCCCAGGCGGCAATCATAATATGCGCTTCTGTTGCCGATGTTAAGTGCATATTCGAGCCCGAAAACACCAACGGCCTGATATACGCAGAACGGAGGTTATTGGCTGATAACAAAGCATAACACTGTTCAATTAACGTTCTATTATTCCAGGTATACGAGAAGCCTATCGCCTCGCAAGATTTGCGCAATCTTTCGAAATGAGCCTCTGCCTTAAAGATACGCGTGCCATTGTGCGTACTATAAGCCCGCAAACCCTCAAATGCGCCATAACCATAATGCAGCGACTGGCTAAACAAGTCGACTCTGGTGCCTGTAGCTTTCACAAATTCACCGTTTAGGTAAATCAATGTATTCTGATTGTAGTACTGCATAAGCGTAGCGTAATGGATGAATATACTGTTACTATTTTTAATAGAGTTATAGCGGCTATTTTTTCACTTCCTCAAGTTACTCCGATTTAAAATTCTTTACAATAGCCAATTAAAGTATTTTAAAAAAGATTATTATTTCAATTATTTTTTTATTTCAAAATAAAAATCTGTAAAAATGGCTTATTATAGGTTTTTAATTTTGTTATTGGTAGACCAAAATTAAAATCGGTCTTTTATTTGTTTTTTTAATTTTTTTAAGTTTAGGTCGAAATTCTTCCTAAAATCATAAAAATGGAGAGAAAAGTAAAAAAAAATAGCCCTTAAAACTTGAAGTCTTAAGGGCTATTTTTTATCGTTTTTACTATTCCTAGTCTTGCACAATTCCTTCCGCTAAAACGATGATATTGTTGTCCTTTACTTCAACTACACCACCTTTAATAATAATGACCTGTTCTTCATTATTGTTTTTAATAATGAGCTTGCCATCCTCTAGCGTCGACACAATAGCCGCGTGATCGTTCAAGATCTGAAAAGATCCTGCCGTTCCTGGAACAGTAACAGCTGTTACCGGTCCTTCAAAAGCTAATTTGTCTGGAGTAATAATTGTTAATTTCATTATTTCTGAGTATTGAGTAGTGAGGATGATAAGCGGTGTAGCACCCATAAAATGCTACACCGATTATCTTTATACCGCTTCCGCTAATAATTTTTTACCTTTTTCGATAGCATCTTCAATCGAACCTACTAAGTTGAAAGCTGCTTCTGGGTATTCATCTACTTCACCATCAATAATCATATTGAAACCTTTGATGGTATCTTTGATGTCTACTAAACAACCTTTCAAACCTGTAAATTGCTCAGCAACGTGGAAAGGCTGTGATAAGAAACGTTGTACACGACGTGCGCGGTGTACAGTTAATTTATCTTCTTCAGATAACTCGTCCATACCTAAGATAGCGATGATATCCTGTAATTCTTTATAACGTTGAAGAATTTCTTTAACACGTTGAGCCGTATTGTAATGCTCAGAACCCAATACCGCTGGCGATAAGATACGCGATGTAGAGTCCAAAGGATCCACCGCAGGGTAGATACCTAACTCAGAAATCTTACGTGATAATACCGTTGTTGCATCTAAGTGGGCAAATGTTGTTGCCGGAGCAGGGTCAGTTAAGTCATCGGCAGGAACGTAAACGGCCTGTACAGAAGTGATAGATCCATTTTTTGTAGAGGTAATACGCTCTTGCATTAAACCCATCTCCGTTGCCAATGTCGGTTGGTAACCTACCGCTGAAGGCATACGACCTAATAATGCCGATACCTCAGAACCCGCCTGCGTAAAGCGGAAGATATTGTCGATAAAGAATAATACGTCACGACCTTTTCCTTCGCCTTCACCATCACGGAAGTATTCAGCAACGGTAAGACCCGATAACGCCACACGTGCACGTGCACCAGGAGGCTCGTTCATCTGTCCGAAAACAAATGTACATTTCGAATCTTTCATCAACTCTTGGTCAACCGTATCCAAAGGCCATTCGCCTTTTTCCATGCCTTCCATAAAGTGCTCACCGTATTTGATAATACCAGACTCCAACATCTCACGAAGCAAATCGTTACCCTCACGAGTACGCTCACCAACACCCGCAAATACAGAAAGACCACCGTGACCTTTAGCGATATTGTTGATTAACTCCTGAATTAAAACCGTTTTACCTACACCAGCACCACCGAATAAACCGATTTTACCACCTTTAGCATAAGGCTCTAATAAATCGATAACTTTGATACCTGTAAATAATACTTCACTTTCTGTAGAAAGATCTTCGAAACGAGGAGGAGTATTGTGAATAGAACGTCCGTTAGTCTTGTCCAATTCGCGAATACCATCAATAGGGTCACCAACTACGTTGAATACACGGCCTTTGATTTCTTCACCGATAGGCATTTTTATAGGAGCACCAGTGTCAACAACTTTCATTCCACGTACTAAACCTTCGGTAGCATCCATGGCGATTGTACGAACACGTTCTTCACCTAAGTGCTGTTGAACCTCTAGAACAATACGTTGTCCATTTTCTTTTTCAATGTACAATGCATCGTAAATCTTAGGAAGATTTTCATTGTCGGCAAAGTTGACGTCAACCACTGGGCCGATAATCTGCGCTATTTTACCAATATTGGGCATATTATAGGGACTAAAATTTATTAATCTGTTTAATTTACAGCTCTTTTCATGAGCGGTATTTCGGAATGCAAAAATAAGTGTTATATAATTAAAAGCAAAGCATATAAAAAAATTTATTTTCTAAATGTAAAATTTCAAGTTTTAAAACCTCCAGCGCTTAGGCAAACCAGAAAAAGAGCGTCATTTTTTTAAGGAAAATGCCCTGCTGTTATAATGTAAGTGCTTGATAGTAAGGGTTTATTGAAAATAAAGCTGGTAAAAAGCTAAAAAGCCGAAAGCATCTTTTAAAAACGATACCTTCGGCTTTTTGAAGTATTATGCGGTTAACTTTGATCAAAGCTTAACCTTATTGATTTCTTTTTAGCTGCTCATCTAAAAGCTGACGCTTTAATTGCTGCTCCTTTTCCATCGCTTTTTTCTTATAGGTATGGAATTCATTTTGCACTTCCTCTGCGGTTTGCTGATGCACTACAGCATCGACCTTTGCTTTGCGGAACGAAAAAACTGTAGTCAGCAAAACAATAGACAATACCGCAATAAGAGTCCACACCGTTCCGTGGTACGCCCCTTTACCGAATTCTAACCCAGCAACAGAAACATTATCCGTTTTCTGTTTTTCGGTATGCAATTCCTCTTTAATCAAACTTAACGAATCCCTTACCGCTTGCAGTGTATTTACTGAAGACGAGCTATTGCTTTTTAAGCTCGCAATTTCTTTGGTATATTTCGCTATAGAATCCGCTACATTTTTCTGTATAATTTCAATATTTGATTTACGAATAATTTTAAAGTCCACATCTTGAGAACGAGATTGCGCTAATAAAATTTGAAATTGCGTTGGTAAGTCCAAATTAGACTGCAATTTCTGCTGCAGTGTAAGCTGTGCAAAGCTTTGGGCAACAACAAATATAAAAACAAACGAAAGAATTGATTTAAGCATAGTTGGATATTTATCAGTTGTGATTTATGTAAAAATGTTAAAATATTTACGTTTAAACAAGAAAAATTATAAATCATTGAACTGCTGTAGCGTTTTTTCAGTTTCTGCATGATTTATCCGATTATAAGGGTAGCATGTATATGCCAAAGGCAGTATGCTTGGTTTATTTGGGCGATAGTAATTAAAAAAAATCGGCTGCCTTATTCAGGCAGCCGATATATGTCGGTATGTTTTGAATTATCTTTTTTGTGTTGGAAAAGGATACTCTTTTAAAACACCGGTTACCATTTTAGGTAAATCGTTAATGGCTTTTTCAGGAACGCTAACCTCACTAAAACCACGAGCTTGCCATATTACTGTATTTGTACTGCGGTCGATAGCTTCCAGAATAAGGTGTCCGTAGCGTACCCTTTCCTTAGCCACCGGATAAGAACCACCATAGAAACCGCCATAAAAAGACCAAGGGCTATACCAACCCCAAGGGCCACCCCAACCGAAACCACCATAATATGGGCTGCTATATATTAATTTACTTTTATTGTTAACAAGGGCAATATAACGGAATAAAATATCAGGATTATCCTTGCTATAAGTAAGGCCATGCTGTTCTAGCGTTTTGTTTGCCGTAGAAAGGATATTATCTCTAGCAATATCATTATTATAGAAATCTTTGGATAGCGAGTCTACCGGGGGCAGCCAGCCATACGTTTTAAACTTGCTAAAATCCATGCTTTGAATACGTGTAGTATGGAATTTGCGCGAAGAGCAGGAGCCCAGAACAATGAAGGCTACCGCGGCAAGGAATAGGAAAAAATTTTTCATAACATACTTTATTTATAATCCTTTAGACATACGGTTCATAAAAAGGTTTATTTTTTAAAAAGAAAATTTTGCAACTAAAGGCATTGCCCTTCCAGGCCCAAAAGCCTTCGGACTTACCCTTAAAATTGGAGGGGCTTGAAAGCGTTTAAATTCAGCATTATTCAGCAGTTTGCTGATGCGTGTCACCAAGTCTATATCAAAGCCCAGTTTAACCACTTCAGATCCTGACTTCTCTTTTTCCACCAGTTGATAGAGTATTGCATCAAGTATTGGGTAAGGAGGCAAAGAGTCGGAATCTTTTTGATCTGGTCTAAGTTCTGCTGAGGGCGCTTTCACGATGGTGTTAAGTGGAATTATTTCGCGCTCCCGGTTAATGTACTTAGCAAGTTCATAAGCCTGCGTTTTATACACATCACCAATAACGCTTAATGCACCGGCCATATCACCGTACAAGGTACCATAGCCCACTGCAGCTTCACTTTTGTTGGAGGTGTTGAGCAATATGTGGCCAAATTTGTTAGACACCGCCATTAACAAGGTTCCACGTATCCGCGCTTGGATATTTTCTTCTGTTGTATCAGGTGTTAACCCCTTAAATGCCTCTGCAAGGTTATGATCAAAGGCCTCGGAGATATCCTTGATGGGCAAAACAAGGTGTTTACAGCCCGTATTTTCGACCAAGTCCATGGCATCCTTTATAGAGTGATCTGAAGAATATATGGAAGGCATTAATACGGCCAATACATTTTCAGCACCTAAAGCCTCGACAGCAAGAGCGGCAACGACAGCCGAGTCTAAACCGCCAGACAAGCCTAACACCGCCTTACTAAAGCCTGATTTTCGGAAGAAATCTTTTATTCCGAGCAATAAAGCCTGATGTATCCATGCAATTTCTGAAGGGTTCTGTTTGGCCTGTTGCTGGTCTACCACGAAATCTCCCCCCGTTAAGGTTACATAGCTCAAGTCCTCTTCAAAGGCCGCCAGTTCGGTAAGGATAGATCCAGATTTATCGAGGGCTAAAGAGCGTCCGTCAAAGATAATATCAGCATGTGCACCAACCTGATTTACATACACTAAAGGAGCACAGGCTTTAACGATATTGCTTCTCAACACCTTTACGCGTTCTTCAAAGTGTACATATGAAAAGGGAGAGGCAGCGATATTAACAATAAGGTCAGGCTTTTCCGCTGCCAGTTTATGCATAAGATCGCCAACATAAGAATTGTCTGTATCATTGTCCCAAAGATCCTCACATATGGTTAGCGCAATCTTCTTGCCCATTATGTCTATACAATGAGGAGCCGTGTTAGGTTCAAAGTAGCGGTATTCATCAAATACATCATAGGTAGGCAATAATGATTTATGCGTAACCGAATTGATTTTACCATTGGATAATACTACTGCCGCATTGAATAAAGGTTTTCCCTCTTGGTTTGTATTACGCACAGGAGCACCTATAATACAGCATATATCCACACAATGCAGCGCAATCTGCTGAATGGAAGTATGGCATTGCTGAATAAAAACAGTATTTCGGAGGAGGTCCTTGGCTGGATAACCACCAATAGCGAGTTCAGCGAAAATTATAAGATCAGCATTTTGTGTTTTGGCTTGTTGAATGGCCTGAATAATTTTGGATGCATTGCTCTCAAAATTACCGATATGATAGTTGAGTTGTGCTAGCGCTATTTTCATTTTTTTATGCTATTATGCTAAGCTATTTAGAAAGGCATAAATATAAAAATTTTTTATAGCTTAAAGCAAGCGGGTTGCCCAAATGAGCAACCCGCTGTGTATATTATTTAATATCCAAGACCTCAATGGTGAAGTCCAAAGGCGCATCAGGAGGAATTACCGCTCCTCTGCCATACTTATCATAACAATAAGGGGAAGGGGCAACAAATCGGATTTTTCCTCCTTTTTTAATTCCCAGCGGTGTTAGTCCACCCATATTATAGATCGTTCCATTCAGCTTCTGTTCGCTAGGTATTATCGCTCTTACCCAAGCATTGATAATTCCATCCGCCGTAAAAGAAACATCACCCTTGTCGTTCGCATCAAATACAGCACCATCTTTTACCAGACGCCCCTCGTATTTTGCCGTTACCATGAAGTTTTTAATATAACCATTTGCTGCATAGAAATTATAACTATTATCCGTGTTTGGAGCCAATACCTTATACCATATGCCACTTGCCGTATCCAATTTGGCTCCGGGGATATTTTTTTCCGCGTATGCTTTCAATATCGGCGCCTGTTGTTTTAACAAGGCTTCAACACGTTCTTTATCCTGTTGTAGCAATTCTTCATAGCTGATTTTGTCTTTATCGCTACAAGAAGTTGCAACAAGCGCTGTAGAAAGAATAGCGAAGGAAAGGAAGAGTAGTTTTTTCATGTAAATTATCGTGATATGCTGTAAAAATAAGATCTTTAATGATGCCTACAATGCTAAATAAAAATAAACCATATACCTAATGTTAAGGCAACAGGCATTCCGAATAAAAAAGAGGTATAAAAAATAAGGCGCCCATAATGACGCCTTATTTTTATACAAGGAATTTAGTTGCTGATTTCTAGTACCTCAAATTCGTAAGCTAAGGGTGAGTTAGCAGGAATCTTATCGCCAAGTGTGCTGTTCTGGAACGCAAATACCGATGGTCCTACAATTCTAAATTTACTGCCTTTTTTAAGACCATTTTTGGTAATACCGCCAATAATTTTGGCATCACCATTAATTTTAATGTCATACGGCGTAAACGCGTAGTACCATAAGTTGTTAAAAATAGGGGTGTTAGGGTTGTTCTGCCAGTTGTAGGTAGAACCCGTTTTATCTTCTTGAACGACAGTTCCATTCAAAAGTTTAGCCGTGTATTTTAATTTTAATATCGGTAATACAGCAACATAGCCACCATTTGTTAGTGTTGCTTTATACTCATACGTATTATCTGTAGGTTCATTAACTACCTCATACCAAATTGACCTGTCCGTTTTCTTATTTAAATAATAATAACGCATGGACACCGTATCCTTCACAGGAGTGCCGTAAGTACTTTTTGCATAATTTTCAATGGCTGTACGTTGCGAGAAAATTAATGAGTCGAGTGATTTTTCTTGTTGTCTGTAAAATTCCTCGTAATCGGTATTATCTTTTTTATTGCAGGCGCTAAACAAAAATACACCAGCTAATGCCACCAGTGAAGTCTTAATAAGGTTAGTAGTTTTCATTGTAGTTTATATTAATTTAAATCCATCTGTAAAACGCTAATATAAAAGGATGTGCTACATTTTGGAATTAAAATTATTGAAAATTACACTAAGTATCTTGAAATCAATAGCTAATGTTTGTTATTTCTTTCCAGTATTAAAAAGTACAAGCATTTCATGGCGGCAAAATCCAAAGGATGTACTGAAAAGATAAACCAGAAGCTGTTATAAAACGAAGACCTGGATTTTTTCCAGGTCTTCGTCTTCGGGGCTTTTAAAACAGTTTATTTAATTAAACGATTATTGTCGTCTGGGAATACCAATCGCGGCTGATGTACTTTGGCTTCCTCTGTCGTCATTAATGCATACGATATAATAATTACAATGTCACCAACCTGAACTAAGCGTGCAGCAGCACCATTTAAACAAATGGTACCTGTGCCCCGTTCGCCAGGAATAACATACGTCTCTAAACGAGCGCCGTTATTATTGTTTACAATCTGGACTTTTTCGTTTGCAAGAATATTTGCTTCGTCCATTAAGTCTTGGTCAATGGTAATACTCCCTACGTAATTCAACTCAGCCTGTGTTACACGAGCACGGTGAATTTTCGACTTCATTACTTCAATCATCATGATACAAAATTACTTTTTCTGCTGTATACTATGCAGAAAAAAAATATAAATATTACCTAATTGTTGTTTAACAACATATTGTCGATTAGGCGTACACCATCAATCCAAGCCACAATAAGTGCCACATAGTTTTGGTTTGGTTCTATCCGCTCAGTTTCCATTAATGTGGTCGTCTCACAGATGGCCAGATACTCCAACTCGACGTCTCCTTCCCCTGCTATCAAAGCCTTAGCTTGGCTTAAAAGTGCGGCAAAGGATTGCTCCTGGAAGCCCTCTTTTATTAAGGTCAATGCCCTCGATAAAACCAAAGCTTTGGTTTTTCCCGTTTCACTTAGGCGCACATTTCTAGAGCTTAGTGCCAAGCCCTTTTCATCGCGTATAATAGGGCAAATGATAAGGGTAACCGGCAGCTGTTTGCTATCAATTAAACGCTGAACCACCATAACCTGTTGAAAATCTTTTTGTCCGAAGCAGGCTACATCAGGCTCAATTATCGTGAAGAGTTTATAAACCACCTGTGTTACCCCCTGAAAGTGTCCCGGTCGATTGGCGCCCTCCCAGATTTGATCCAGGCTACCCAAGTCGATATGCCATTTTTCGTCCTTATCGGGATACATCTCCTGTACATCCGGCAAAAATAAGACGTCGCATTCTGCCTTTTCTAATAAGCGAATGTCATTTTCCAATGGTCTCGGGTATTTTTCCAAGTCCTTGGGGTCGTTAAATTGTGTCGGGTTTACAAAAATACTACAGATAGTTAACGTATTATTTTCTTTTGCTTTATCTAATAACGAAAGGTGCCCGCTGTGTAAAGCGCCCATGGTAGGAACCAATGCTATACGTCTATTTTCGGCCTTTTGTTGTTTTACAAAGGCCTGTATTTCGTTTTTGGTTTTAAAAATTTGCATACTGCCAACCTAAAATAAGAGGGTAAAGGTGCGTAATAAATTCGTAATTAAAAAGCTGCATGAATTGATGAATTGTAAAATTTAGATATTATTAGTATCTTTGTAAACCGATTTTACTGTTCAAAAAAAATAAAATTAAATAATTGGAGATGGCAAAAACGAAAATATTGTTTGTTACCCACGAGATGTCGCCTTTCCTTGAAATAAGTAAAATTTCTGAAATTACACGCCAACTACCTCAAGCGATGCAAGAAAAAGGATTCGAAATTCGTATCCTGATGCCGCGTTTTGGAGGTATTAATGAGCGCAGAAATCGTCTTCACGAGGTTATAAGGTTGTCGGGAATGAATATAGTGGTGGATAATAACGACAATCCATTGATTATTAAGGTAGCCTCTTTGCCTGCTGCACGTATGCAGGTTTACTTCCTGGACAATGAAGAGTTTTTTCAACGTAAGAAAGTTTTCAGTGATGAACATGGCAAGTATTTCGACGACAATAATGAGCGTTCCTTATTCTTTTGTAAAGGTGCCTTGGAAACGGTTAAGAAATTAGGCTGGTCGCCAGATGTGGTACATTGCCATGGATGGTTTACAGCAATGATTCCGCTTTACTTGAAAAAGGTGTATCATGATGATCCAACCTTTAAAGATGCGAAGGTGTTCTACTCGTTGTTTAACGAAGAGTCTGATTTTAGCCCATCAAACACATTGGGTGCCAAGTATGGCGAAATGGCTGCGCAGGAAGATGTTTCTGCAGCAGACGCAGCGGTGTATGGTAGCGGTAGTTATGCCGATGTGTACAAAGGTGCGCTGACCTATACCGATGTTGTCGTAAAGGCGGATGATAATTTAAATGCAGAAGTGTTGCAGTTTATTGAAGATCAAAAGCTACGTGTATTTACGCCAGAATCAGATACGGATTATGAAGGTTTTGGAACCTTATATGAAGAATTTGCTTCTGAGGAAGTTGAAGCATAAACACTATATACCAACAAAAAGGGCTGTCATTTTGACAGCCCTTTTTGTTGGTATATACTTAAAGCATAATAACCTTATCTATCTTAGCGACCTGTTTATAATACGCAATAACCTCGTCGGCCGTTGCAACATACGTTTCTACGGTTAAGGAGTTATATTTTCCAGTTTTAGAATCTTTAACAGCTATTTTAGTGCTAGGGTGGACGAATATTTTTTCAATCTCCGCGTTGTTTTCCAAGCTAGCAGGTACAATAAATTTAAACGTATACAGGGTTGGAAATTGCTCTACTTCAACCAGTTTTTCGCGAAAACTTGCGTAGAAGTCTGTTTTGTCTCCTGTGTTGATATCTTGAACATTGATGTTGCTCAAATCTTTCATAATAAATTTCCTTTCGTTTTAATCGTTTTATTACAATAAGTGTGCCTTGATTAGTTCGGGGTAGGTTATGGCCTATTATCTACCTCAACGGCAAATTTTTTGTTTGGTTTGGCAGACATTTCAAGTATTAACGTGCCTCCATCAATCAAATTGTCATGTTTGATATAACTTTTAGGGTAGTTTTTTCCATTTAAAGTAACCCTATTGATGTATATATTTTGGGCAGCATAATTTTTTACCTGTATTTTAAATGTTTTACCATTTGGCAATTGCAGGGTTGCCGATTCCATTAAAGGAGATCCAAATATGTACTTGCCCTCCATCGGATTTACGGGGTAGAAGCCCATTGCAGTGAATACATACCAGGCACTCATTTGTCCTAAGTCATCATTGCCACATAAACCCGCGGGGCTGTTGGTATAGTATTTCGTTGTTACTTCACGTAGCAACTTTGCGGTTTTCCACTGTTGCCCAACATAGGCATAAAGGTAGGGGACATGATGATTGGGTTCATTTCCCTGCGCATACTGCCCGACCATACCCGAAATATCAGGCGAGGCATCGTCCAGAGCCTCAGGCAGGTTGATAAATTCATCCAATTTTTGTGTGAATCCCTTTTCACCAGCAAGGAGATGAATAAGGCCATGAACATCCTGCGGTACTAACCACGTATATTGCCAGGCATTTCCCTCACAATAATCATTCTCACGGTGTTTGGCCATTAACGGATTAAAAGGGCGACGGAAGTTACCATCGCGCTGTCGGCCAACAAAGTGCCCTACCTCGGTATCAAAATATTTTTGGTACAATTTATAGCGTTTTTCAAAGTACGCCGCATCCGATTCTTTTTGTAAGAATTTGGCTATTTGGTAAGCACCATAATCAGCTATGGCATACTCCAGCGCCCAAGCTACAGACTCATGGTTCATATCTTCTATAGGAATGTACTGCAGTTGTTTAACGAAGGTTAAACCATTTTCGTTGCCCAAAGCGGTAGTTTTTACCGCTTCATATAAGAGGTCGTAATCTGTAGGGTCTACTAATCCCTTTAAAAGTGCATCAGCCAAAACAGGTGTTGCCGGCAACCCTACCATAGTATTCGTTTCGTTTGCCCAAAGGTGCCAAACCGGGAGTTTGCCCTGCTGTTCGTAGATTTTAAGTATTGTTTTTACATAATCTTTCGCTTTTTTATCCTCCAAAATGGTCATCAAAGGATGCAAAGCCCTATAGGTATCCCATAAGGAAAAAACGGTATAATTATTAAAATCCGCTGCCCGGTGTACCTGCTTGTCGGTGCCCCTATAATCACCATTATGGTCGTTAAACAAGGTAGGTGCAAAGTAGGTATGGTATAGGGCGGTGTAAAAAATAGACTTCAGATTTGTATCGGCCTGGTAATCTATTTTTGATAATACCTGGTTCCATTTATCTTTTGCCAGCATACGCGCCCGGTCAAAGTCCCAGTAAGGAATTTCTGCCGTTATATTTTCGAGAGCGTTGCTGCTGCTAACAGGAGACAAAGCAACTTTCAGCTCGACGGGTTTTTCCGGGTCGATCGTAGCAATCACTTTAACCGCTGCTCCTTTAGCCTCCGGGCTATCCTTTAATGCTTGGGTATTATTATAAAATTTCACCTCTTTAAATGCTGTGGAAGATCGTATGGCAAAATATACCTTTTGGTCGTCGGCCCATCCCTTCGAAAATCTATAGCCCACTAAAGTCGTGTCGTTTACGAGTTTTACATACGTGTCTGTCGGAGTATCCCAGTTCATCCTAAAGCCCAAATCTATCAGTATATGTGCATTATCCTTATTTTGGAAGCTGTAGCGATGGTATCCCACCCGTTCTGAGGAGGTTAATTGCGCTTCAATACCATAGTCGTCCAACTGCACCTTATAGTACCCCGGTTTTACCAGCTCATTTTCTTTCTTAAAATGCGAGCCATAGCCCTTATCCATTTGGTTGTATGGGGCCGGTGTAAGTTTAAAATCGCCGGTAGCGGGCAACACCAAGATGTCATTGAGGTCGCCAATACCCGTACCGCTAAGGTGCGTGTGGGTAAACCCTAGGATATCTTCACTTATATAGTTGTACCCGCTGCACCAATCCCAACCTTGAAATTTATCCCAGGTATGGGGGATTTGGCTTGGCCCCAACTGGACCATTCCATTTGGTACATTCGCCCCAACAAAAACATGTCCATGCCCTGCGGAACCAATATATGGGTTTACATATTGGGTGTAATCTTTTTGCTGTGCTTGTACAGCATTTAAAAGCGGTAGGGTAGCCAGTAACAATAGCAAACTTATTTTCATAATTCGTATGGGTTTCACTTGTGATTCTCGTTATATTTTGGAAATATAAAACCTTTTAGCTTAAATTTATAATTTTTTGTTTGTGGAAAGGTACGTGTATTTTAGTAGTTTCGTAATGAAATATAAGCCAAGACTTAAATAATGAAGAAAAGATTGTCGATAAGTGATATCGCCCTGAATTTAGGTGTTTCGGTTACCACCGTTTCCTTTATTCTAAATGATAAGGCGAGAGAGAAGCGTATTAGTGAGCAGCTTACTAAACGGGTGTTAGATTATGTTAAGCAGGTAGGGTATAAGCCTAATCAGTTAGCCAAGAGTTTACGTACCGGTAAATCTAAAACCATAGGTTTATTAGTCGAAGATATATCCAATTCATTTTTTGCAAATATAGCTGATCATATCGAAAAGCTAGCCTATGAATACGGTTACCATATTGTGTATTGTAGTATGAATAACGATGTAAATCGTGCGAAAGAGCTGATTCAGCTGTTTTACGATAGGCAGATTGATGGATTTATTATCACCCCAACAGAAGGGCTAACTGAGATTATTCAGCGATTGTTGAAAAATAATGTCCCCGTGGTATTATTTGATAGGAATTTGGATGATTTGGAAACAAATTTTGTGATTTCAGAAAATAAGGAGGGTGCACTGTTGGGTGTTAAATACCTGGCAGAGGAAAAAAAAGCCGAACGTATTGGTTTTATAACGATTAATTCGGAGCAATTGCAAATGCGTGGCCGGTTGGAGGGCTATAATGAAGCTGTGGCTGCAATAGGGCTGGAGCCGTTAATCAAAAGAATTGACGCTTCAAAGTCGGATGAAGATACAGTTGCTGCCATAAAAGACTTTATAGTAACAAATAAGCTCGATGGTATATTGTTTGCTACAAATTACCTGGCCTTATCTGGTCTCAAAGCTATAAAGACTTTTGGTTTGCCCATACATAAGCTCGTTTCTTTTGACGAGAATACTGTATTTTCTTTGGTGGAACCCCCTGTCAGTGCAATCGCCCAAAATATGGGCGAGATTGCACAGCAAGTTGTAGATATCTTGATAAGTGAAATAAATGGCACCAACAAAGATCTGGTAAAGGTCGTTGTGCCATGTGCGCTTATTCGGCGCTAGAATCTTCCTTTGCGATAAACTTCATGGAAATGGAGTTTACACAATGCCTTGTATTCTTAGGGGTAAAACCCTCTCCTAAGAATACATGACCTAAATGTCCGCCACAATTAGCACAGACAATCTCGGTTCTTCTGCCGTCGGCGTCCAGAACCTGCTTTACAGCGTTAGGTATTTCATCGTCAAAACTTGGCCATCCGCAGTGCGACTCAAATTTGTCTTCCGATCGATAAAGTGGCGCATCACACTGTTTGCAAAGATAGAGACCTTTGGTTTTATTGTTTAGTAAGGATCCAGTAAATGGGTGTTCTGTACCTTTGTGCAAGATGATATACTGCTCCTCTGCACTTAGTTTATTGTAATTTTTAGAACTATTCATCTCTTTAATTGTTTAAAGGTTATTGAATACTGTAAGGCTTCGCTCCATAGAACCCCTGCAGTGATTGAGCTGTATGCAAAAGTAATAATATATATATTCAAAATTTCGATACATTATACATGCTATTAAGAATAATGGTGTTATAAATCAATGCTTAAATACCAGCTTTTTTGTTTCTGCAATCATTTTTTTTTATGTTAATTTTTTGCACTTAATTCCAAATAAATAAATTCCTTTAAATGGGGCGTTTTCCTTGCTAAAGGCTATATAAATGGATTTATTTAGAATGATTTTAAATTGATAATTTGCGTCATTAAATTGTCAGGGATTACTTATAAAGTTATACTTTTGTGCATTGTTTAGTGTCGCTATGCGTACTAGCAATGAAACAAAGTAATTTTTATATTCATAAATAAATAGTATAAAGTGCTAAATATGAGAAATATCTCATCCGTATTGGGAAGACTAGCGAAGTCAATATCGATCAGTTTGGTATTGTTATTTGCCGTTACATTGACATCAAAAGCGCAGGATGCGAAAGAAGGGGCTGCGCTGTTTAAAGCAAACTGTACTGCTTGTCACAAGATTGATAGAGACATGACCGGTCCTGCCTTGAAAGGCATGACGGAACGTCACGATGAAGCTTGGTTGGTAAAGTGGATTAAAAACTCCAAAGCGTTGATCGACTCTGGAGATCCAGTTGCAAAGAAACTTTTTGAGGATCACAACAAAATTGCGATGCCTGCATTTACGCAGTTCTCGGATGATCAGATCAAAGGTATTATTGCCTTTGTGAAAGAAGAAGAAGTGAAGTTGGCGGCAGGTCCTGCTGCTGGTGGTGCTGGTGCTGCCGGTGCTGCTGCAAGTTCAGATGCTTCGACTTTTATGGTTATTGGGATGGCGGCGATCTTGATTTTGGCTGTTGGTGTAATTTTTATCTTAAGTCGTGTAACGAAGACTTTAGAGAAGGTTATTGCAAACAACCAAACTGCTATTGATGCTGCGAAAGCGCGTAACGAGGCTATTGTGGAATCTGGTAAAGCGAAATTCGCACAGAAGTTCCTTAAAAACAAAAAATTAGTAGGTTTTGCTGCTTTGATGGTGGTGGCGTTGTTGGCTGTTTTAGGATGGCAGACGATGTGGAATGTGGGTGTGCATACAGGATATAAGCCTGTGCAGCCGATTAAATTCTCTCACCAAATTCACGCGGGTGTAAATCAAATTGAATGTCAGTATTGTCACGGTGGTGCGTTTAAATCTAAAAACGCTTCTATTCCTTCGGCAAACGTATGTATGAACTGTCATAATACAATTACTGCTGCAGATCACTACAATGGTGAAATTTCTCCTGAACTATTGAAGTTATACCGTGCGGTAGACTGGAACCCAGATACCCGTACTTATGGTGAAAATACCAGACCTATTGAATGGGTTAGAATTCATAATTTACCTGATTTTGCGTATTTCAACCACTCACAACACGTTGTTGTAGCGGGCGTTGAGTGTCAAACTTGTCACGGTCCTATCGAGACGATGGAAGAGGTGTATCAATACTCTCCGTTAACGATGAAATGGTGTGTTGACTGTCACAGAACAACAGAAGTAAATACGGATAACAAGTATTACGATCAATTGATCGAGGCACACGAGAAATTGAAAAAAGGAGAGAAGATGACTGCGGCAATGATCGGTGGTCTAGAGTGTGGTAAGTGTCACTATTAATAATTAATTCGGAAAACGCAATCTTATATACAGCTTAAATGGATAGCAATAAAAAATATTGGAAAGGCTTAGAAGAGTTGAATCAAACTCCAGCGTTTGTTGAGAACAGCAAAGGTGAGTTTGCTGAGTCTATTCCTGTAGAAGATGTATTAAATGAAGCAGGCTTAAGTACAAGAACACCACGTCGTGACTTCTTGAAAGCTTTAGGTTTTGGTTTAGGGGCTGTTACCTTGGCAGCATGTAACCGTACGCCGGTTCACAAGGCTGTTCCGTATGTAATCAAGCCAGAGGAGGTTACTCCAGGAATTCCTAACTTCTACGCTTCATCATTTAATGGACAGAGTATTTTGGTTAGAACACGTGAAGGTCGTCCTATTTCTGTTGAAGCAAACCCAAATGCAATCGGATTGAACCAAGGTACAGATGCAATAACTGTTGCATCGGTATTGGATCTGTACGATATGTCGAAATTACAAAACCCACAAATTGGTGGTAAGGATGTAGAATGGTCTAAATTGGATAGTACCGTTATTGCGGCTTTAGATAAGGCTGCGGCTGCAGGAAAGCAGATTACGGTTGTTTCAAATACGGTAAATTCTCCATCAACATTAGCGTCTATCGCTAAGTTAACAGCAAAATACCCGACTACTACACATGTGCAGGTCGATGCTATTTCGTATAGCGCGATTATTGAAGCAAACAAAGCTTCTTTTGGTAAAGCTGTGGTGCCATCGTATAAATTTGATAATGCTCAGGTTGTTGTTTCTGTAGCGGCTGATTTCTTAGGAACTTGGTTGGCAGGTGAAGAGCATACCCAAGATTATATTAAAAATCGTGATTATAAATCATTGAAAAATGGTAAAATGTCACGTCATATCCAATTTGAATCTGGTCTTTCTATGACGGGATCTAATGCGGATGTTCGTATTGCTATCAAACCTTCTGAAGAGGGTGCGGTATTAATTGCATTATACAATGCTATTACAGGCCAATCGGTAGCAGGTGGCACAACAAATGCTAAAGCTCAAACAGCTATTAAACTTGCTGCAAAGGAGTTAGTAAATGCTAAAGGTTCTGCTATTGTTGTTGCGGGTGCTAACGATATTCATATCCAAGCCTTAGTAAATGCCATCAATACGCAGTTAGGTGCTTACGGTTCTATTATTGATTTAGATAACTATGCTAAACAATACCAAGGATCTGATGCTGATTTTCAACAATTCTTAACGGCTGCTAAAGCTGGTCAAGTGGGTGTTGCTTTATTCTTAAACAGCAATCCTGCTTACGATTACTTTAAAGCGGATGACGTAAAAGCGGCTATTGCGAAAGTAGATTTTAGCTTGTCATTTGCTGACCGTGCAGACGAAACTGCCATTTTAACAAAAGCTATTGCTCCTATACCTACTTACTTAGAGTCTTGGGGTGATTCTTCTTCAAAAGAAGGTTTGTTTACGGTAGTTCAACCGACTATTAATCCTGTATTTAATACCAGACAAGCGGAGCAAAGCTTCTTATTATGGGCTGGTGATACTACAAATGTATATGATTTTGTAAGACAAAACTGGGAATCTTCGATCTTATCGGGTACAGGTAAAGCATGGAAAGATGTGTTACAAGCGGGTTTTGTATACAAAGGGTCTAAATCAGGATCTTCATATACTGCAAATGTGGATGTAAATGCTGCTGCTGCTGCGATTACTGCTGATGCGAAAAAAATTACAGGTGATGTAGAATTGAAATTATACGAGTCTACAGTAATGCGTGATGGTCGTTATGCAAACAATGCGTACTTGCAAGAGCTTCCTGATCCTGTTTCTAAAGTAACCTGGGATAACTATGCCGCTATTAACCCTAAATTCGCTGAGAAATTAGGCATTGGTGAGCATGGTCGTGTAAAAGTTGAAGCGAATGGTCAATCTATTGAATTGCCTGTAGTTTTCCAACCGGGGCAGGCGATGGATACCGTTTCTGTAGCTTTAGGTTATGGTCGTACGAATGTGGGTAAGGCGGGTAATGAAGTTGGTAAAAATGCTTTCCCATTTGCATCTTTAGTAAATGGTACAGTGCAGTTGTCGGCAAAAGCGAGCCTATCTAAAGCATCAGGTACATACGAATTAGCTCAAACACAAACACACCATACCATCGAAGGTCGTAACATTATTCGGGAGACAACTTTCGCTAAGTATTTAAAAGATCCTAACTCGGAGGCTGGTCGCTTCGCGGATTCACACAAAACATACGATTTGTGGAATAAGTTTGAACAACCTGGACATAAATGGGTTATGGCGATCGACTTAAATGCGTGTACGGGCTGTGGTTCTTGTATTGTTGCTTGTAACGTAGAGAATAATATTCCGGTAGTAGGTCGTGATGAGGTTCGCCGTCGTCGTGAAATGCACTGGTTACGTATCGACCGTTACTATACAATCGAAGATAACGGAACAAAATATACCAAAGAGAAGGAGATTGCACATATCGAAGATTTCGAAAATGTTACGGTAGTACACCAACCGATGTTGTGTCAACACTGTGAGCATGCTCCTTGTGAAACGGTATGTCCGGTATTAGCAACGGTTCACTCTTCAGAGGGTTTAAACCATATGGCATACAACCGTTGTTTTGGTACACGTTACTGTGCTAACAACTGTCCATATAAAGTGCGTCGTTTCAACTGGTTTAACTACTGGAATGACTCTCGCTTTGATAACTACTTGAACAATGAATTTACACAGTTGGTATTGAACCCTGATGTTACAACACGTTCTCGTGGGGTAATGGAGAAATGTTCAATGTGTATTCAACGTATCCAGGCGGGTAAATTGAAAGCAAAAATGGAAGACCGTAAAGTAAAAGATGGCGATGTAGTAATGGCTTGTCAAGCTGCTTGTTCTGCAAACGCTATTATCTTCGGTGATGCAAACGATCCAGAGTCTGAAGTTTCAAAAGCATTACGTAACGAACGTGTATACTACGTATTGGAAGAGATCAATGTTCAGCCGAACATCGGTTATATGACAAAAGTAAGAAACACATTTGAAGCATAATTTTATTCTATATCTGAAATAAAAAAACTATGTCATCGCATAACGAATCAATATTAAGAGAACCATTAATGACCGGTAAGGGCATCACTTATGCACAAATAACTGATGATATCTTACTACCGGTTGAAAATAAACCAAACAAAGCTTGGTGGATAGGATTTATCGTAGCCGTGTGTGGAGCTATGTTATGGGTTGTGAGTGTTGGATACACGTTTTGGACGGGTATTGGCGCTTGGGGTCTGAATAAAACTGTAGGTTGGGCATGGGATATCACCGACTTTGTATGGTGGGTAGGTATCGGTCACGCCGGAACGTTGATTTCAGCCGTATTGTTACTATTCCGTCAGAATTGGCGTAATTCTATTAACCGTTCAGCCGAGGCGATGACAATCTTCGCCGTAATTTGTGCCGCTACTTACGTTGTAGCACACATGGGGCGTCCTTGGTTAGCTTACTGGATTTTCCCGCTACCAAATCAATTTGGATCTTTGTGGGTAAACTTTAACTCCCCATTGGTATGGGATGCCTTTGCGATTTCTACTTACTTTACCGTTTCTTTAGTGTTCTGGTACTGTGGTTTATTACCGGATATCGCATCTGTACGTGACCGTGCCTCTGGTTTACGTAGAAAAATCTATTCTATTTTCTCTTTAGGATGGAGTGGATCGGTGAAAACATGGCAGCGTTTTGAGATTGTATCGTTAATCTTAGCGGGTATCTCTACACCATTAGTACTTTCAGTACACACTATTGTATCTATGGACTTTGCAACGTCTGTAATTCCAGGATGGCACACGACAATCTTCCCTCCATACTTCGTGGCAGGAGCAATTTTCTCGGGTTTCGCCATGGTACAGACTTTATTGTTGATCCTTCGTAAGGTGTTAAACTTTGAGCACTACATCACGATGTTTCACATCGAGTCGATGAACAAAATCATTATGGTGACGGGTTCTATCGTAGGTATTGCTTATTTAACGGAGTTATTTATCGCATGGTACTCGGGTTCTGAATACGAGATGTATGCTTTTGCTAACCGTGTTGCCGGACCGTATGCTTGGGCGTACTGGGCGATGATGACTTGTAACGTAATCTCTCCGCAGTTGTTCTGGTTCAAAAAGATTCGTACAAGTATTCCTATCTCTTGGGTTTTATCTATTATCGTGAATATTGGTATGTGGTTCGAGCGTTTCGTAATTATCGTAACTTCCTTACACCGCGATTACTTACCATCGTCATGGGCAATGTTCTACCCAACATGGGTTGACGTGGGTATCTTTGTAGGATCTATCGGTTTATTCTTTACATTATTCCTATTGTTCTTACGTTTCTTACCGGGTATCGCTATTGCAGAGGTTAAGTTATTATTGAAAAGCTCTAGCTTACAACATAAAACTAAACTTATTCAAGAAGGTGCATTCCCTGATGACCAAGTGGAATACTTTAGAAATTCATTGGAGAAATACGACTCTGTTACGGCAGAAGAGATTAACGCTTTACGTAAAAAATAATAGCAATGAGCAATACAAAATATATATTGGGTAGTTTTGCCGATCCAGATGATATGATGCATGGGATTGAAAAATTGCAGGCAAATAACATTAGCATATACGATTGTTTTACACCGATGCCTATACACGGTATTGAGGCTAAATTAGGTGTTAAACCTTCAAGATTACCGATCGCGGCTTTCTGTTTTGGCGCCTTAGGTACTACATTAGGATTTAGTTTGTTGTACTACACCATGTCTTACGACTGGCCAATGAATATTGGTGGTAAACCCTCGATGCCTTTACCAAACTTTGTTCCGGTAACATTTGAGGTTACAATTTTATTATGTGCCTTAGGTATGGTTGCAACGTTCTTTTACCGTAATCATTTTTTTCCAGGACGTGCACCACGCGTGATGGACTTGAGAGCAACGGATGATCGTTTTATTATTGCTATTGATGCAAAAGAAAATACAGATCATTCTACAATTGATAACTTGTTGAAAGAAGCAGGTGCAGTAGAGGTTAAATACAATGAAAGAAAATATGTTAGTTATGAATAAGAAGAATTTTCTTGGCGCTGTATGTTTGGCTGTAACATTTGCAGCAGTATTTACTGCTTGTGGAGATGGTACTACTCGTAGCACTGGTTTGGAATTTTCTCGTAATATGTACGATCCGATTGCTTACAATCCTGATCAGCCAAATAATAATTTTGAAAATGGTCAAACCGCTCAAACACCGCCAAAGGGTACGGATCCTATCGGTTTTGAAAAGTTTGGTGCTGAATATGCCAATACACCTGAAGATTATCAACGTGCAGGTGCTGAAGTTAAAAACCCACTTCCGGTAACAAAAGAAAACCTTGAAAAAGGTCATAAATTGTTCTTGGCAAACTGTGCCGTTTGTCATGGTGTTGAGGGTAAAGGAGATGGTTCTATCACAAAAGACCGTAGTGTTACGGACTCCAGAGGTACGCGTCAGTTGGAAAACTTTCCGCCGCCACCATCTTATGCAAGATCTACAGGCGCCAACTCTTCTAGAGGTGGTTTAATGGCCGATCTTACAGAAGGAAAAATTTATCATACCATTTACTACGGTGTAAACACAATGGGGTCACATGCGTCACAGCTGAACCCACAGGAGCGTTGGAAGGTAGTAATGTATGTTCAAGAATTACAAAAGAAATAATCTAACATCAATTAAATAAATGGGAACTCACAATCATCACCACGATTATAATTTCGGCGAGCAATATACTTTTGCGGGTACAGCTAAGATTGTTACCTTGGTTGCTATCGTTTTTGGTATAGCAGCTATCGCTT
Organism: Sphingobacterium sp. Mn56C; assembly: GCF_049319645.1. Classification (NCBI taxonomy): domain Bacteria; kingdom Pseudomonadati; phylum Bacteroidota; class Sphingobacteriia; order Sphingobacteriales; family Sphingobacteriaceae; genus Sphingobacterium; species Sphingobacterium sp. Mn56C. The sequence continues at coordinate 88,187 of NZ_JBMOUC010000002.1, read as the reverse complement.
ATGGTCTGTTATCAAGTGAACATATCATTGTTGAGCGTACATATGCTAACCTATTATTGATGGGCTATTATTTTACTTGTGTATGTGCAGCAGGAGCTTTTTTTGTAGCTCTACAATTGGTAACACAATCAGGTTGGTCAGCAGGATTAATTCGTATTCCTCAAGCTATGGCCAGCATTCTTCCTATTGCCGCGGTTATCTTATTAGTTATCGCTGGTACAGGATTAATTTCACATAACCTTTATCACCACTGGAATGGCGAAGGATTAACAGATCCTAATAGCCCACATTACGATGCAATTATTGCGGGTAAATCCGCGTTTTTAAATGTACCGGGCTTCTTTATTCGTCAGATTATTTTTATGGGTAGTTATAGCATTTTTGCTTTTATCTTAACGAAACTATCTTATAATGAAGATTTAGTGGGTGGCTTAAACGGATATAAGAAAAGCTTTAAATTATCGGCTTTATTTTTAGTAATCTTCGGATTTACTACACCAATTTGGTCATTCGATACAATTATGTCGCTAGAGGCGCACTGGTTTTCAACCATGTTTGGTTGGTACAACTTCGCAGCAATGTGGGTTTCCGGTATCTCGGCAATTGTTGTGCTTTTGATCTTGGTTAAAAAAGCGGGTTACATGAAATGGGTAAATGAAAATCACTTACATGATTTAGGTAAACTGATGTTCGGTTTCTCTATTTTCTGGACGTACGTTTGGTTTGCTCAGTTTATGTTAATCTGGTACTCTAATATTCCGGAAGAAACGGTTTATTTTTATAAACGTTGGGAGCCGGAATACAAACCATGGTTTTGGTTGAGTATTGTTATTAACTTTGTATCCCCTCTATTGTTGTTAGTAGATAGAGATGCAAAACGTAAACAAAATGTAATGTTATTCGTTGCAATCTTGTTACTTTGTGGTCACTGGTTAGATTATTATATTATGATTATGCCGGGTACCGTAGAAGCAGAACGTGGATTTGGTCTTATTGAGGTGGGTACAGCAATTGGCTTCGCGGGTTTATTTGGTTTCTTAGTATTAAATAAATTAAGTAAGCATGCCTTGGCGCCTAAGCATCATCCTTTCTTAGATGAGAGCTTACACCATCAGATTTAATCGATTAAGAAGAATACGTACAAACGTTTATATAAGAAATGAATTTAAAAATAAATAACAGGTTCAAAACCATTTGGGGTTTACTACTTGTAGTAAGTTTATACTTTGCTGCTCCATTACAGGCTGCTCAGAGTGATTCTACTTCAGTAGATACGGTAGCTACAACAACGGCTGTAGTTACTGCAGATTCAACAGCTCAAGACAGTACTGCTGCTGCTACAACTGTAGCGGCGGGTACGGATGCTGCTGCTGCGACGGCAACGACAGTAAAAGTGGAAGAGGTTAAAAAAATTGACCCTCAAGTCTATAAAAACTTCTTTTATTATGTATTACTGTTTTTAGTGGTATGTACAATAATTGCTGTTGTTGGAAAAATCCATTCCGTTTATATTCTTACGAAGAAAATGAACGGGAAATACAATCCTTTAGGCAACAATAATCTTCAGGCGGCTTTATTCTTAGTGTTCCTTGTCGTGTTTTTAGCGGGGGTATACTATTCTTATTCTGTTTGGGGAAGCTGGGCTTGGAGAGATGCCGTAACAGAACATGGTAAGGATATTGATCGTATGTTTATCATTACCTTGGTGCTTACCACATTTGTATTGGTTGTAACACACATTATTCTACTGTCATTTACGTATGTGTATAGAATGCGTGCGAAAAGACAGGCGTATTACTACCCACATAATGATGCTATCGAGCGTATTTGGACTATTGTTCCTGCTATTGTTTTAACGGTTTTAGTATTGTTTGGTTTCTTTACTTGGCGATCTATTACAAATGTTCCTGAGGATTTACAAAAATCTGCTTTGCAGATTGAGGTTTTAGGTGAGCAGTTTGCATGGCATGTAAGATATCCTGGAGCGGATGGAAAAATTGGTAAACGTAATTTTAAAATGACGTCATCAACGAATCCATACGGTATTGATTTCAATGACAAAGACTCTTGGGATGATATTCAGGCACCGGAGATTGTTTTACCTGTAAATAAATCTGTGCGTTTCCACATTATCTCTAAAGATATTATTCACTCTTTCTTTATTCCTGACTTCCGTGTTCAGATTAACGCGGTACCGGGTATGGTAAACTACTTCCAGTTTACACCAACAGTTACGACGCAAGAAATGCGCGATCGTATGAACGATCCGAAGTATGACTTCGTTATGTTGTGTAATAAAATCTGTGGTTCTGGTCACTGGAATATGCAGAAGAAAGTAGTTGTTGTTACCGAAGCGGAGTATAAAGAGTGGTTAAGCAAACAGGGTAAATACTTCAATGAAGATTTACAAAAAGAGTTTGCTAGTAACAGCACAGTAGAAGATGTTAAAACAGCTTCAGTAAATTAATTGTAGTAAGAATTTTATAATAAAATATGTCAAGTACAGTTATATCACACGACGCAGGTCATCATGATGATGCGCATGGCCACCACCATGAGACATTCCTAACGAAGTACGTCTTTAGTCAGGATCATAAGATGATCGCGAAGCAATTCTTGATCACAGGTATCATAATGGCAGTTTTTGCCATGTTACTATCCCTTTTATTCCGTATCCAATTAGCTTGGCCGGATAAAGATTTCCCTATTCTTGAAGTATTCTTAGGAAAATGGGCTGAAGGCGGCCGGATAAAACCGGAGTTCTTCTTGTCTTTGGTTACCATTCACGGTACCATGATGGTATTCTTTGTATTAACAGCAGGTTTATCGGGTACTTTCAGTAACCTTTTAATTCCGTATCAAATTGGTGCGCGCGATATGGCGTCGCCGTTGATGAATATGTTATCCTATTGGTTCTTCTTTGTAGCTTGTGTTATTATGGTTGCCTCTTTCTTTGTTGAAAGTGGTCCCGCATCTGCAGGTTGGACAATCTATCCGCCGTTATCTGCTGTTCCTACAGCAATTCCGGGTTCTGGATTGGGTATGACCTTATGGTTGGCAAGTATGGTATTGTTTATTGCTTCTCAGGTATTGGGTGGTGTAAACTACGTAAGTACTGTTTTAAACATGCGTACGAAAGGTATGGATTTATGGAAAATGCCTTTAACAATATGGTCGTTTTTCTTAACTGCTATTGTGGGTTTATTATCCTTCCCGGTATTAGTATCGGCAGTAGTGTTGTTAATCTTTGACCGTTCGGCAGGTACATCATTCTACTTATCTGATTTAGTGATTCAAGGCCAGATTTTACCGAATGAAGGTGGATCTCCAATTTTATTCCAGCACTTATTCTGGTTCTTAGGTCACCCGGAGGTATATATCGTTGTTATGCCAGCTTTAGGTTTAACATCTGAAGTTATTGCAACGAACTCACGTAAACCAATCTTTGGTTACCATGCCATGGTTTACTCTTTAGTAGGTATTACTGTATTATCGTTTATCGTTTGGGGTCACCATATGTTTGTAACGGGTATGAATCCTTTCTTAGGTGGTGTATTCATGATTACAACATTAATTATTGCGGTACCTTCTGCGGTGAAGGCATTCAACTATATGGCAACATTATGGAAGGGTAACATTCGTTTTACGCCGGCAATGATGTTTGCTATTGGTATGGTATCTTTCTTTATCTCTGGTGGTTTAACAGGTATTTTCTTGGGTAATGCTACCTTAGATATCAACTTACACGACACGTACTTTGTGGTTGCCCACTTCCACTTGGTAATGGGATCGGCATCTATATTTGGTATGTTGTGTGGTGTTTATCACTGGTATCCTAAAATGTTTGGCCGTATGATGAATACTAAATTAGGTTACTTCCACTTCTGGTTAACATTTATCGGTGCTTATTTAGTATTTTTCCCGATGCACTTTATGGGTATCGATGGTGTTCCTCGTCGTTACTATGCATTTACGGAGTTCCCTTTCATGGAAAAATGGGTTTCTGTTAATATTTTAGTTACTTGGGCGGCAATTATTGCAGGTTTAGGTCAGCTGGCGTTCTTAGTAAATTTCTTTGGATCTATCTTCAAAGGTAAGAAAGCTACACAAAACCCTTGGAACTCTAATACATTAGAGTGGACGACTCCTGTTGAGCATATTCATGGTAACTGGCCAGGAGAAATTCCTACCGTTTACCGTTGGCCTTATGACTACAGTAAACCGGGTCACAACGAAGATTTCATTCCTCAGAGTGTTCCTTTTTCGGAAACTATGAGTTCAAATATGGTACACGATTTCGAAGGAAATGAAGAGGCTGTTCGTATTCAGGAACAGTGGAATAAAGATAATAATAGAGTAGTAGAAGGGTAGGTTTTTACCTACCTTTTACATACACTTGTGGTTAGATAAAGAGGGGATTAGCAGATGTATCCAAAAGCAGAAAAACGTTTTGTAAGTATTAATAGGTTTACTATTATTATTCTGTTTCTCGTTATTACTGCTGGTGGTATTGTTCGGAGTACTGGATCCGGAATGGGATGCCCGGATTGGCCTAGATGTTTCAATAGAATAATTCCGCCAACCCATGTATCGCAGTTGCCAGAGGGCTACGAACAACAATACATTGATGGTCGTGCTAAGAAAAATCAGCGTTTTGCAAAGATTGTAGATTTTTTTGGCTACGCAGATATGGCGGATCGTATCCGTCACGATGAGAGCCTTTTAGTACATGAGGAATTTAATGCAGCGAAAACCTGGACAGAGTATATCAACAGGTTAGTGGGGGTGATAGCAGGTTTTGCTTTATTATTCTCGGCCATTTTTTCCTTTACCTATATCAAATCAAAACCATCTATTGTCGTATGGAGCGTTCTTAATCTTTTTACGGTAGTTCTTCAGGCCTGGTTAGGTTCGATTGTGGTTTCCACGAATCTTATGCCTTGGATTATTACTGTGCATATGCTTTTAGCTTTGGTTATTGTAGCGATTAGTATTTATACTTTTTTTAGCGCCACAACGCATCGCAACAAAACTATTTTGGTGAACTATCCTTCAACCGGATTAAAAAGTATAGCCTTATTGTCTCTAGCTATTATGCTGGTGCAGGTTGTATTCGGAACAGAAGTTAGGGAAGCCATCGATTTGCTAAGTGCACAAGGAACTCCGCGGTCTACATGGATCGAGCAGGTTGGTAATAGTTATGCTGTACATAGGGTTCTAGCTTATATAACGTTGGTTATCACTGTATTATTTTTCTATTTAGTGAAGAGTAGATTCAGTGCCAGTTCGTTACAGGCTAAATATGCATGGCTTATATTAATAGGTGTTATAATTCAAATGTTGTCCGGTATTATTCTAGCACGTTTTGCGGTGCCTGCATTTGCACAGACAACACATTTGGTTATGGCGAGTTTGTTTTTTGGGGCTCAATTTTATTTGATGCTTTTAATGTCTAAATTGAAAAGATAAGCAATGAAAGGTATTCCCAGTTTGATAGCAGAATTTTTGCTAATGGAGGTGTCATATTAATGAAAGCTTTTATTTCCGATTTTAACAAACTTGTTAAATTGCGTCTGACGTTAACTGTTGTTTTTTCAGCATCGATTTCTTTTTTAATTGGTGCCAAGCAGCAGGGTGATATTATGTGGTTCAATTGGCTGTTATTAACAATTGGTGGTTTTTTGGTAACGAGTGCTGCAAATGGCTTTAACGAAATTATCGAAAAAGATATTGATAAGTTAATGCAACGGACTATGGATCGTCCTTTACCTGCGGGTAGGATGACTACAGGACAGGCCTTGGTTTTAAGCCTTTTTATGGGTATTGCGGGTACCTTGGTATTGGTGAAATTGAATTTTATTGCAGGTTTAATTTCTGTTTTTTCAATTTTTCTTTATGCCTTTGTATATACCCCATTAAAGCAAAAGTCGCCCATAGCGGTTTTTGTAGGCGCTATTCCGGGTGCGTTGCCGCCACTTATTGGGTACTATGCTGCTTTTCAGTCTGCAGGTTTTGGCTTGGCATATGCTGCTGTTAGCGAAGCTGCGATTGTTGTAACACCATTGGTGCTTTTTGCTATTCAGTTTTTATGGCAGTTCCCGCATTTTTGGGCTATTGCTTGGGTGGCATACGACGATTATGATAAAGCAGGTATTCATTTGTTACCGACGACAAAAAAAGATACTACATCAGCCGTTATACTGTTGATATCAGGACTGTTAATGGTTCCTGCAGGTTTTTTACCTTGGTATTATGGTTTTGGAGGTATTATTTTTACCCTGGTATCGTTAGTAGGTGGGTTAATGTTTAGCTGGTATGCGTACAAGCATTTTAAGGAACGTACCGAACAGTCAGCAAAAAGGGTTATGTATGTATCTTTTATATATTTGCCCGTAACACAGTTGGCATTATTATTTAACTTTATTCCTTTTTAGAAAATTTAAGATGGGAGATCTTAGTATGAACATGGAAGAATTGCAGCAGGTAAGAAAAGCTAAAAAGTTTAATCTTTGGCTGGGACTTATCGGTATGTTTATGATGTTTGCAGCGCTATCCAGTGGTTTTATTGTATATACAGCCAGTGGTGTGGATAAAGGCATTAAAACTTTGTTGCCGCAAGCTTTTATTTATAGTACAATTGTTATTGTACTCAGTAGTTTTACACTGCACTTCGCACACAAGGCGGTTAAAGCAGGGGAGGTTGCTAAACAGAAACTTCTGTTGTTGCTTACTATTGCTTTAGGAATTGTTTTTTTTGCATTACAGTTACATTCATGGACGGTGCTGACAGGGCAAGGTGTTTATTTTATAAATAACAATGCCTCTCAGTCTTTTATCTATGTATTTACTGGATTGCATCTGGCGCATATTATAGGAGGTCTTTTGGTGTTAATCCGCTGCTTTACTGGAGCAGTACGTGGCATACCTTTAGATAATAATGTGTACCGCATGGATCTAGCTGCTATATTTTGGCATTTTCTAGATCTTTTATGGATTTATATATATGTTTTCTTACTTTTGAATCAATAATAGTAAACAATGAGTACAACAACTGTATCGCAATTGGATAAGGTAAATGACGGGCCATGGAAAGGTGGTAAGTCGCCTTGGAACTTAGAGTATGGAAAAATCATGATGTGGTTTTTCTTGGTATCGGATGCCTTTACTTTTTCCGCATTCTTAATTTATTATGCTGCGCAAAAATTCGCTCAACCTACGTGGGTAGATGCCGATAAGGTTTTTCAATCTATACCAGGTATTGCCGATTCTGGCCAGCCCTTAGTTTTCGTAGGTATAATGACATTTATCTTGATTATGTCTTCGGTAACGATGGTATTAGCCGTTGAAGCTGGTCACCGTAATTCAAAACATGAAGTTGTAAAATGGATGTTATGGACAATTTTAGGTGGTTTATTGTTTGTAGGCTGTCAAGCTTTAGAATGGAGTCACTTGCACCATATGGGCTTTTGGTTTGGCCGTAACCCAGCAACGGGTTTGACAGATGATGTCGCTATTGCCGAAGCTTTAAAGCCATATTTTACAAATGATATCGCTTACACAGCTGCGCTGCAATTCTCTAACTTATTCTTTACCATTACAGGTTTCCACGGTTTCCACGTTTCTGTAGGTATTCTTTTAAATATTATTATTCTTTTTATGACATTGAATAATACATTTGAGAAAAGAGGTACTTACCTTATGGTTGAAAAAGTAGGTCTTTATTGGCACTTTGTAGATTTAGTGTGGGTATTTGTATTTACATTCTTCTACTTAATCTAATTATTGGCTTTAAAATTTTTAAATAAGATATGGCAAATCACGATAATCTTTCTACACATGATGCGCATGCGCACGGTGACGGTATGGATAAAAAACGTATATGGTCGGTGTTTTTTGTGCTACTAGCACTTACAGCTTTAGAGTTCTTAATCGCTCTAGGTTTTGTACACCACTGGGGAATCTTACATAAAGGTGCTTTGGTTAACACGATTTATATTGTATTAACATTAGTAAAAGCGTATTATATTGTTGCGTTCTTTATGCACTTAAAATTCGAGAAGTCAGGGTTTATTATAACCTGTGGTATCGTCTTTATATTTATCATTTACTTTATTATTCTGCTTTTGGTAGAAGGTAATTACTTACTGCATCATTTGCAGGAACATAGTGTTTATCCTAATAACTAGTAATGCGTAAAAGCAATAAAAAAACGAATTTTTCAAAATTAATTATCCTGGCTATAGTACTACTAGTGCCAGGATTTTTGTATATAGTTCTCAATAAAGTTGGTTCTAACGCGTATCTGAAATTACCTGTTTACGGCGAAAAAGTCCTCTCCGGAAAGATGAACCGTAAGATGGGACGCGAAATTCCAGATACCATATTTCATCAGGTAAAACCGATTGCACTCTTCGACGGTAATGGTAATGATGTGGGTTTTTTAAAATCGGATAGTATTATTTCCGTTGTCCATTTAATGTATGCCAACGATACTGGGCTTTCTACTGTTCTTTTTCAAAAATTGAAACCCATTGTCGATCGTTTTGTAAATAACAATAAGGTGCGTTTTTACTCCATTTCTGTAGATACTACCGATACAGCTGCTAAGCTTAAACAGTTGGAGCAGCAGTATGTAAAAGATAGTGGTAAGCATTGGTTTGTCGTGGGCTCGAAAGCTGATATTTTGCCATTTGTAAAAGATCAATTACTGATTGATGCATTTCCAGATCCTACAGAAGCGGGTAAGTTCAGAATCAGTAACAATTACTTATTGATTGATACGGAAGGTCGGATTCGTGGCTTTTATGATATTAATTTAAAGACAGAACCCGAGCGTTTACAGGATGAAATAAAAGTACAGCTTGTTGAGGAGGCAAGGAATAACCCTTTTAAAATTGAACAAAAATAATATGGCAATGACCGAAGAAGAGAAAAAATATAAAGGGATTATTTGGACACTTTCTGTTATAATTCCGGTTGCTGTAGCGGCGTTATTTGGTATTAACCTAAGGAAGTTAGGTTATGACGTGGAACCGCTGTCCTTTTTACCACCGATCTATGCGACGATAAATGGCTTAACTGCAGTCCTATTGTTCGCTGCCGTAGCGGCAATTAAAAAAAATAAAGTTAAATTACATGAAACCTTAATCAAGGTTTGTATGTTATGTTCGTCTTTATTTTTGATTATGTATGTGGCCTATCATATGACATCCGATTCAACACCTTTTGGTGGCGACGGGACAATACGTTATGTTTATTTCTTTATTTTAATTACGCATATTGTCTTGTCGATAATTATTATCCCATTTGTGTTGTTTACTTTTGTGAGGGGTATTGCCGGGGCGTACGAGCGTCATAAGCGTTTGGCACGTATTACCTACCCGATGTGGATGTATGTTGCCGTAACCGGGGTTATTGTTTACCTGATGATAGCACCTTATTATGTCCATTAGATTTTAAAATAGCATAGTATGGCAAGAGTTTGGATATATCAGGCAGATCGTTTTTTAACGGATGCTGAAGTGGAGCATATTGCGCAGGAAGCGAATGAATTTATTCGTACCTGGACTGCACATGGTACAGCCTTAGCAGGTAGGGTTAGTGTAGAGCATAACCTTTTTTTATTACTGTTGGTCGATGAGGAGCAGGCATTAGCAACGGGCTGTTCAATAGATAAGTCGGTACATTTTGTGCAAGCCTTAGGGCAACGGTACGGTATTGATTTTTTTAATCGGATGAATACTGCATACCGCAGTAATGTCGATGATAGCTTGCAGCTAGCCACGCGCGAAGAGTTTGCACAGCGCCTAAAAGAGGGCATTGTAAACCAAGAAACATTGGTTTATAATAATTTAATTCAGGATTCCAGTGAGCTCTCTACAAAATGGGAGGTTCCTTTTGCCGTCAGTTGGCATAGTAAGGTTTTTTAAGTTTCCTGATTTAGGTATAAAAAATAAGGGTCTGTTTTAAAACAGACCCTTATTTTTTTATCTTATAAGGAGGTGAGTGGTGATGCCGATAATATCTCTGCATTTGCTTCACTTTCATATTGTTTGAAATTATTGACAAACAATTGGGCTAGGGCCAATGCTTGTGCGTCATATGCTGCCGGATCTTGCCAGGTTGTTCTCGGGTTTAATACCTCTGCAGGGACACCAGGGCACGACTGTGGTTTTAATACCCCAAATACCACATGAGGTACATACTCCACACTGTCTAAATCCCCGCGCATGGCTGCATTAATCATTGCACGCGTATACTTAAGGTTCATACGCTTACCCACGCCATATTTACCGCCTGTCCATCCTGTATTTATTAACCAAACATTTACATCGGGGTTTTTATCTAATTTTTCGCCCAATAGTTCGGCGTATTTAATAGGATGTAATGGTAAAAATACACGTCCAAAACATGCTGAGAATGTCGTTTGTGGTTCTGTAATGCCAACCTCTGTACCTGCGACTTTAGCCGTATACCCAGATATAAAGTGGTACATAGCCTGTGCTTTTGTAAGTTTAGAAATGGGTGGCAAAATGCCAAAAGCATCACAGGTAAGGAAGAAAATATTTTTAGGTATTTTCCCCAACGAAGGTTCCTTCGCATTTGGAATATAATCTATCGGATAGGCTGCGCGTGTATTTTCAGTAATGCTTGCATCGGCATAATTTACTTCGTTAGTGCCAGGGAAGAAAGTTACATTTTCCAATAATGTTCCTGGGCGTATTGCTGCATATATTTCAGGTTCTTTTTCTGGGCTTAAATCAATACATTTCGCATAACAACCCCCTTCAAAGTTAAATACCGAATTATCGGCCCAACCATGCTCGTCGTCGCCGATTAATGCGCGACTGGCATCAGCAGATAGGGTAGTTTTTCCTGTACCACTTAAACCAAAGAATAAAGATACATCGCCATCTTTACCTTCATTAGCAGAACAGTGCATTGGTAAAACCTGACGTTCATGCGGTAGTAAAAAGTTGAGTACCGAAAATATACCTTTTTTCATTTCTCCGGTATAAGCCGAACCACCTATTAAAATTATTTTTTTAGTAAAATTAACGATTGTAAAGTTCGCCGAACGTGTTCCATCCACTTCAGGATCGGCTTCAAATTCAGGAATTTGTAAGACCACCCATTCTTTTTCAAAATTTACTAATTCCGCATCGGTAGGGGTAATAAATAAATTATTGCAGAATAAGTTTGCCCATGGCAATGTATTTATTACCGTAACATGTAAACCATACGATTTATCAGCTCCGGCAAAACAGTTTCTAATCCATAGCTCTTTGTCGGTAAGGCTATTTAGCATTTTTTCGTAAAGACGATCAAAAATCTCTTCCGAGATCGGGTTATTTATCTCCCCCCAGTCTACACTATGTTCGGTTAAGACGTCTTTAACAATAAACTTGTCTTTGGGAGAACGACCTGTAAATTTCCCTGTACTTACACATAAAGCACCTTTGTCATTTAAGACCCCCTGCTGGCGTTCTAAAGTTTGTGTGGTAAGTTCTTCATTATTTAAATTCCAATGTATCACACTTGCATTAAGTCCCAGACTCTCCATACTTACCTTTGAACTCTTTGTCCCAAATTCACGTAGCTCCATTGTTATCATAATTTTATTTTATGCAGCTAAGGTAACGACATTCGATAGAGCAAAATAAACATTGTTTATTTTTGCGAAAAATGTTTCTAGTTTGAAGAATTAGTTGATTTATTTACGAAAATTATGCTAATGATTGATTTTTTGTTCGTTTTTTTTAAGATGCATTGTAATTCTCTAAATTTAAGCTTTACTAAAGGCTTAGCGTTTTACTTGTATTTGGATAAAATATGTAAAGTTTGTGCACGCTTGCATTCCTGCCTCCTTAAATCCTTCCATCTTGTACGATACCCAGGTCTGCAGACAGACTGTTGTTTTTTTCTGTTTCGTTTTTTAAATACGCTGTTAAGCAGGTTGTTAAGGTGTAGTGTGTACACACTTCCTGAAAAGGTTTTAGCATTATTCTTACCGCAACTTTGGAAAGCAACAAAAAAAAGATCTGTATAGGAAAAACATTTAAATTTAAGTTAACAGCAATGGTATGTATATTGTCCTTAGGTAAAAATTAATATTGCTTTGTTTAACAAAAGTTTTAGACTTAGTTATATACCCCCAAAAAACAGGCATTATAGAAGCCTAAATGCCCTAACAATGCCTGTTAAAGTTAAAAATGTTGTTTAAACAATCTATTTTATATACTGAATAGAAACGGCATCCCCCAGCACAGAGAGTGTTACCATTTGTCCTAAAATCAACGCCCTATTATCCGGAATATGGCCGGCAGGGCATCCAAATGCGACTGGAAAATCCAGTCCGGCGATTTTATCCAGAACAATTTCAGGTACTGTTTGACCAAAGGAAGGATTGCTATCGCGCATGCCGGTAAAACTACCCACAATTATACCTTTTAAGCCATCGAATTTTTTTGCCCTTTTCAAGGTCCACAACATACGGTCGACATTGTAGAAAGATTCGCCAACATCTTCTATAAATAAAACTTTATCCGTAAAATCCACGTCCGAATCCGACGCTAACATACTTTGCAGAATAGCAAGATTTCCACCGGTTAAGATTCCAGTACCATAACCATTTCTATGAGGCAGATTCTCGGCACGAAACTCGAGATCAATATTTTCTCCAAATAAGGCCCTTCGTAGCGTTTCCAACGATTCTGCGGATGCGTCCAAAAATGCCTTAATCATCTGTCCGTGAATGGTAGGAATAGCAAACTGTCGCTGTATATGGCTGTGTAAGGCTGTAATATCCGAGAAACCGACTAGCCATTTCGGCTTCTTTACAAAGGCAGAGAAATCTAATCTATCCAAAATTCTTACCGAGCCATAACCACCCCTCACAGCAATAATAGCCTTTATTTCGGGGTTATCCAGCGCCTGTTGCAAGTCTTTTGCACGTAAGGCGTCGGTGCCAGCAAACTGGTGGTAGTGCGCCGTAACCGTTTCTCCGATTACAGGTTCTAAGCCCCAATTTCTAAGGATATCATAGGCTGGAGTAAGGTCTCCTTGAACAAAACTTGCAGGGCAAATTATAGCGACTTTATCGCCTTTTTTTAGGTATGTGGGTATACTCATATACAGATTCTTATTATATTGCACAAAATGTGAAGAGCTATAGCGGTTATCCAAGGTCATTTTTTGCCTTAGCCTACATATTAAGCGCAAATTGAATTATCTTTGCAAACAATTTTACAAATTATATTATTAGTAACACCATTAAATATTCAATATCTTGAGCAATTTATCCAAAAACCGTTACACCATTACCTCCGCATTACCCTATGCAAATGGTCCTTTGCATATTGGGCATTTGGCCGGAGCTTATATACCAGGCGATATTTTTGTACGTTTTTTACGTTTAAAAAACAAAGACGTTGTTTATGTATGTGGGTCTGATGAGCATGGGGCAGCAATTACTATAAAAGCGAAAAAAGAAGGTGTTACCCCAAAAGAAATTATCGATAAGTATAATAAACAAATAAAGGATTCTTTTGAAGAGTTTGGTATTTCTTTCGACATTTACCACCGTACTTCAGAACCTATACACCATGAACTGTCGCAGGAGTTTTTCCTTAATCTTTACGAAAAAGGAGAGTTTATAGAAAAATTCTCCGAGCAGTACTACGACGAGGAGTTTCAGCAATTTTTGGCCGACCGTTATATTACAGGAACCTGTCCGCACTGTCAGAGTGAGGGTGCTTATGGCGATCAATGCGAAAAGTGTGGCACCTCTTTAAGTCCGACAGATCTTATAAATCCAAAATCTACGTTAAGTGGAAAAACACCTATATTAAAAGCTACAAAGCACTGGTATTTGCCGTTGGATAAATACCAACCCTGGTTGGAAAAGTGGCTTATTGAAGGGAAAAAAGATGTGCTGAAATCTAATGTTTTCGGGCAGTGTCAATCTTGGTTGAAATCTGGATTGCAGCCCCGCTCTATGACCCGTGATTTGGATTGGGGCGTGGATGTACCCTTGGCAGAAGCTGAAGGTAAAAAACTGTATGTATGGTTAGATGCTCCTATCGGTTATATTTCGGCAACCAAACAGTGGGCATTGGACACGGGAAAAAATTGGGAGCATTACTGGAAGAAACAAAGTAAGGAAGCGGATGATTCGACACTGATTCATTTTATCGGTAAAGATAATATCGTGTTTCACTGTATTATTTTTCCTGCGATATTGCATGCCCATGGCGACTATATCTTACCAGAAAATGTCCCTGCAAATGAGTTCTTAAACCTTGAAGGAGATAAATTATCCACTTCGCGTAACCATGCCGTGTGGCTGCACGAATATCTACAAGATTTTCCGAACAAGCAGGATGAATTACGCTATGTGTTGACATCCATCCTACCCGAAACTTCGGACAGTGAGTTCACTTGGAAAGATTTTCAAGCACGTGTAAATAATGAGCTGGTAGCTATATTAGGCAACTTTGTAAACCGCGTCATGGTATTGTCGCATAAGTATTTTGCCGGTGAGGTGGCCTTCGGCACAGACTATAACGCGAGTGATATCGCTGTTTTCGAGGAGTTAGCCAAATTCCCGGCCTTAATAGAGCAATCTATTGGCAACTACCGTTTCCGCGAGGCGTTGAGCTTGTTTATGAATGCTGCACGATTAGGGAATAAATACCTTGCCGATGAAGAGCCGTGGAAATTAATTAAAGAAGATGAGTTACGCGTAAAAACGGTACTGAATGTGGCCACTCAGATTGTAGCGAATTTAGCGATCCTGGCGCAGCCCTTTTTACCGAAATCATCGAATGTATTGTTCGAGATGCTAAACCTGCCGAAACAGGGCTGGGAACAAGCTGGTAAATCTGATATTGTCGCTACAGGACATCAATTGGGTGCTGTGCAGCTATTGTTTGATAAAATAACCGACGAACAGGTCGATTTTCAACTGCAGAAACTTGCCGATGCGAAGGCTAAAAATGTGAAAGCTACCGCTGTTGCCGCTCCGGCAAAGGAAAACATAAGTTTCGACGATTTTATGAAACTTGATATCCGTGTAGGTACCATTATCGAAGCCGAGAAAGTGGCGAAGACCAAGAAACTACTGAAGTTGAAAATTGATACTGGAATTGATCAGCGTACCGTTGTATCGGGGATTGCCGAGTTTTTTGCACCAGCCGATATCTTAGGTAAGCAGGTTTCTATTTTAGTGAACCTGGAACCCCGCGAAATCAAAGGTATCCAGTCCCAAGGGATGATACTGATGGCTGAAGATGCAGATGGTCGTTTAGACTTTGTGTGTCCTACTACGGCTATAACGGCAGGCAGTACAGTTCGGTAATAGCCGGTTAGGCTAAAGAAAGGTTATCAAAATATGGATGTAAGATGCTCTACTTCCCCTAAATTGATAACCTTTTTTTATTGCTTTAACGGATTAATTGTAAAAGCTGTTTAGCTTCTTTAACATCATGAACACGTAACAGCTGTACACCTCTATCCAGCAAAAGTGTATGTAATACAGTTGTACCATTTAAGGCCTCCTGTGCAGTAATACCAAGCTTTTTATAAATCATAGACTTGCGTGATATACCGCCTAAGATTGGCAAATCAAAATACTGTAACTCTGCGATACGATACAGAAGCTCATAGTTCTGCTCTATGGTTTTAGCAAATCCAAATCCTGGATCTAGAATAATATCCTTTACCCCCAATTTTCGGAGGTAAGCAATCTTTTCACCAAAATATAGCGCAATATCTTGCACAATATCCGTATAGTCCGTCAGGGTAGCCATTGTCTCAGGTGTTCCCCGCATATGCATAAGTATATACGGAACCTGAAGTTCTGCCACGGTTGAAAACATATTTTCATCCAGCGTACCGCCAGAGATATCATTGATAAGATGTGCGCCGGCACCAATTGCTGCCCTTGCAACCTCCGAACGAAAGGTATCGATAGAAATTAATGCATCTGGAACTTCGTTTACCAGCGCTTCGATAACCGGTATGGCACGATCTAGCTCTTGTTGTGTTGTTATTGGTGCAGCTCCAGGCCTGCTCGAGTAGGCTCCGAGATCTATTATATCTGCCCCATCATGTAGCAACTCCTTGGCCTTACGTAGGGCGCTATGCGTAGTATTATGCATTCCCCCATCAAAAAAAGAGTCTGGTGTTACATTAAGAATCCCCATTAGCAGAGGTTCGTCAAAAGACAGTAATTTGCCATTCGCGTTGATCGATTGGCAAGGGGCGGTTTGGGGTTTATTCCGAATAGACATATATTAAAGCGAATGGTTAATAAGCAAAGAAGGTGCCTTAATTGTAAGGCACCTTCTTTATATTATTTAACAACGAGGACACCATCGGCAGTAACAGAAATTTCTGCCTGTGGGTCTTTTTGTTTGGCTCTACCTTCTACAATCACGGTTTTTCCAACCAGATCCTGTGGAACAAAGAAGGCATAATCGGTAAATCTTACGGTTATAGGTTCAGCATTGTCGGCAGCTTGCAAGGTTAAATAACAACCTTTCATCTTGCATACCTTTAAAACCTTGCCTTCAAATTTCCCCAGAAAGGATCCATTTTGTGCGAGATTATTTTCCAGGCTTTTTACCGAAATAACATTTTTGTTTGTTATACTTTTACCATAGTTTACGCCAGCCTTTGCGGGTTTTATCGTCGGTTGTT
Source organism: Sphingobacterium sp. Mn56C (assembly GCF_049319645.1). Taxonomy (NCBI): domain Bacteria; kingdom Pseudomonadati; phylum Bacteroidota; class Sphingobacteriia; order Sphingobacteriales; family Sphingobacteriaceae; genus Sphingobacterium; species Sphingobacterium sp. Mn56C. Next base: position 71,486 of record NZ_JBMOUC010000002.1, on the reverse strand, counting down.
GTGCATAGGATAGTGCTGATAATCCAAACATACAACTGGCCAGCATTATTATTTTCTTCATAAACTCCTATTTACGTAAAAACTCAAACTTACCACTAGGGTCCAACCGCATGATTATCGACGCTGTTCCTGGCGTTTTATCCTCCTGCCCATAGTTCACCACATAGTCTACACCAGCTTTAATTTCAGGAGCGATGTCATCAAAGGTTCCCGCTGATGGCTCGCCACTGATATTGGCAGATGTGGAGATAATAGGTTTCCGAAAGCGTTGCAACAATTGCTGGCAAAAAGGATGCGTCACGATACGAATACCAATGCTTCCATCCGCAGCAATAGCGTTAGCGGCTAGGTTTTTTGCTCCAGAGAAAATAATCGTCATTGGTCTATCTGTTGCCTCGATTAATTCGTAGGCAACGTCAGGAATCTCTTGCACATAACTTGCCAACTGATTGTCGTTGTGTAGCAACATCAGCATACTCTTGCTTTTATCGCGACCTTTCAAGGCAAAAACCTTTTCTACAGCCGCAGGGTTTGTTGCATCGCAGCCTATACCCCAAATAGTATCCGTAGGGTATAAAATAAGTCCCCCATTTTTCAAGGTTTCTAAGGCTGCATTAATATCTGCTCTATCTACAAAAGGTTGTGCCATACTAGGGGTATATTAAACAGCCACGTTATGATCACGTAAAGCATCGTTTAGCGATGTTTTTTTATCTGTAGACTCTTTACGTTTACCAATAATTAATGCACAAGGAACCTGATATTCACCTGCATTGAACTTCTTGGTGTAAGAACCTGGAATTACCACCGAACGTGCCGGAACAATACCTTTGTATTCTACAGGCTCAGGACCTGAGACATCGATAATTTTCGTAGAGGCTGTTAACACCACATTTGCACCTAATACCGCTTCGGTTTCAACACGTACGCCTTCAACAACAATAGCACGTGAACCCACGAATACGTTATCTTCAATAATAACTGGAGCAGCTTGAATTGGCTCTAAAACACCACCAATACCTACACCGCCAGATAAGTGAACATTTTTACCAATCTGCGCGCAAGAACCAACCGTAGCCCAAGTATCTACCATAGTACCTTCACCAACATAGGCACCAATGTTAACATAGGAAGGCATCATAATAACCCCTTTGGCCAAGAAAGCACCGTAACGTGCCGATGCACCCGGTACTACACGTACGCCCAACTCTTTATAGTTGGTTTTTAACTTCATTTTATCATGGTAAACGAATGGTTTATTGTCGATTTCCTTCATCTCACGAATTGGGAAATAAAGAATAACAGCTTTTTTAATCCACTCGTTAACAAACCAACCGTCTAAAATTGGTTCAGCAACACGTAGCTCGCCGCTATCGAGTTTCATAATAACCGTTTGAATGGCTTCAAAATATTCTTTATATTCTAATAACTGTCTGTCTTCCCAAGCCTCTTCGATAAGTTTCTGTGTTTTTTGGATATCCATTTTCCTTACTTAAATGATTAATTGTGAAATGCAAATATGCTTATTTTTGTTGAGATGTGGTTAATCTTGAATTCTGATTTTCATCGGAAAGAAGTAAATTTGTTTATGGCAAATGAAAATGAAAAATTACGTATCGATAAATATTTATGGGCAATCCGTATTTTTAAAACGCGGAGTTTGGCAACCGAAGCCTGTAAGGCCGGAAGAGTAAAGCTTAATGGGCAGAATGTAAAACCCTCTTATGTTGTAAAGATTGGTGAAACCTTTACCATACAGAAGGGTATAGAAAAGAAGGTCGTTTTGGTAACGGGGTTATTGGAGCGTAGGGGAGATGCTAAAACTGCGGCTTTAAACTATGAAGACCATACACCGGTGGAAGAGACTTACGGTTATAAATCGGTATTCCATGCTCCGGTATTGAAACGCGATAGAGGGACAGGTAGGCCAACGAAAAAAGACCGTCGTGATATTGATGATTTAATGGAGGAGGGATAAAAAAAAGCAGCTCTGTATTGGAGCTGCTTTTTTTTATTGTATTAGCTGTATTAGCGTGTGCTGATATCTGTATACACACGGTCGATTTCGCCATTGTAAACTTGTCTCGGACGACCGATAGGTTCTTTTTTATCACGCATTTCTTTCCATTGCGCAATCCATCCTGGTAAACGACCCAAAGCAAATAACACGGTAAACATATCCGAATTAAAGCCTAAAGCACGGTATATAATACCCGAGTAGAAATCCACGTTTGGATATAATTTTCTGTCGATAAAGTACTGATCGCTAAGCGCAGCTTCCTCTAATTTTTTTGCTATATCCAATACCGGATCTTGAACGCCTAATTTTTCTAAAATATCATCGCATGCTTTTTTGATGATTTTAGCGCGTGGATCAAAATTTTTGTACACCCGGTGGCCAAAGCCCATTAAACGGAAAGGATCATTTTTATCTTTTGCTTTCGCTAAATACTTCTCTACATCACCACCATCGTTTTTAATATCTTCTAACATCTCAATAACCGCCTGGTTTGCTCCGCCATGTAAAGGCCCCCATAGGGCATTGATTCCAGCAGATACAGAAGCATATAAATTAGCATTAGATGAACCGACGATACGCACGGTCGATGTAGAACAGTTTTGTTCGTGGTCGGCGTGCAAAATCAGCAACTTATGCATGGCATCAATAATAACCGGATCAAAAGTTTTATCGGAGTTAACCTCGCCAAAAATCATGTTCATGAAGTTGTCGATGTATCCTAAATCTTTTTTCGGGTATACTACCGGATGTCCAAGGGATTTTTTCTGAATCCAAGAAACAATCGTAGGCATTTTGCCTAATAAATTGATAATGGTTTTATTTTCTTCTTCTTCCGTTTGATTCGGGTTTAATGACTCCGGGTAGAACGCCGATAAAGCACCTACAAGGCATGATAACTGCCCCATAGGGTGAGATTTCGATGGAAAACCAGCGAAGAATATTTTCATATCCTCGTGTACCAGCATTTGCGCTTTTATATCGGCACGGAATTTTTCTAAAACTTCTTTAGAAGGAAGGTGTCCATAGATCAACAAATAAGCTACTTCTAAAAAAGTAGACTTCTCTGCGAGGTCTTCAATTTTATAACCACGGTGTTTTAACACACCGTTTTCACCATCTAAAAAGGTAATTGCACTTTGGGTAGCTCCCGTATTTTTGTAACCGATGTCTAAGGTAATATATCCAGACTGATCTCTAAGTTTTGAAATATCGATAGCTTTTTCATTCTCTGTACCTGTGATTACAGGTAGCTCAAGTGTCTTGCCGTTTAAAGTAATAGATGCTGTTTCAGACATAATCAAATTTGTATGTGTATTCACAAAAATATAAAAATGAATGACAATTACGCCATTGCTAAATAGAATTAAATGACATTTATTAGTCATAATTTAGTTTTATCCTTAATTTTGGCAATTCTTAAAATAGCAATAAAAAATAGCGATTTTGTATGATCTTTGCAATTAGTAATTTATAATTTATGGAAAGATATTCTATTCACAACACACAGCATGATGATGCAAATGAACAACCTACGACGCCTAATTCCCATCCCGAGCAGGATGTACCACCAGGCGCTGTAGGGGCTACTGAACCCCAACAACCCCAACCAAAACAGTCTAAAAAAGGCCTATGGTGGGCCATTGGTATTTGTGCGGCTTTACTTATTGGTGGGGGCTCCTGGTACTTCGTCCAGGAGAAGGATTACACTGCGACGGCCGATTCTTCGGCAGCCGATAAAGCCAAGTGGTTGCCTATTGATGAATATCAGAAACTGGACGAAAATTATCAGCAAGCAATCATACATTATCTAAATGAAAATAACCATGGTGATAAGGGCTATTATTTTTTAACGCGTATACCCGAAAGAGCAAAGAATATTTACTGTTTTGGAAACTTTGTAAACAGTACGGATAGTATAGGGGATAATATCGCTATTGTCGCGGAGTATTTTGATTTTAAAACATCTTCTTTGGTTATTATGGATGCGAATGGCAATTTGTTGTTTACGCAGAATTTTGATGGCTTACCTTTAATCCAAAGCTTTAAAAAAGGAACGAAGATTTATAAGGAGGAACCTACATTGCAACGTTCTAACGTGGATGGTATCCTTGTGAAGTATGATGATATGAAGTATGCCATTGTATTCGATACAAAAAATAAAAAATTCCAACAGTACTACCAGTATAGTGATGAGGAAATTAAAAACCTGAATACGCCTTATGAGGAAGGTGAGGGTGTTGAGGCTTTTGATCCTGCAACAGCAACCCCGACGGATACATTAAAAAATACGGCGCCGTAAATTTTTGGTCTTGGATCCTACAAAACATAAAGCACATGTGGACTTCACGTGTGCTTTTTTTTGCTGCAATACCTGCCATGCCATTTATGTTAGTTCCTTTTGCTGCCTTGGATTTTCTGTTTCCTTTTTTTAAAAAAAAGCTAAAAAAATATTTTTTATTACGAAAAATTCGTAGACTTGTAAAGTTTTATAAGCTAAGTATATGGAAAAGTTGACATTACAAGAGGAAGAGGCTATGCAGTCGGTATGGCAATTACAGGGTGGATTTATTAAAGATATTCTCGATAACCTAAAAGGCGAGCAGGTACCTTACACCACCTTAGCATCTACAATAAAGAATTTGGAGCGTAAAGGTTTTGTTGCTGCGGTCAAGGTGGCCAATGCCAATCGCTACATTCCGCGGGTTACTGAAGAAGAGTATAAAGCGAAGTTTATGAACTCTTTTGTTGGCGATTACTTTAAAAATTCCTACAAAGAAATGGTAAGTTTTTTTGTCAAAGAGGAAAAGCTATCGGAAGCCGAACTGGAGGAAATAATGAATATGATAAAACATAATAAATCCTAAACATATGGCATCTGTTTTGACCTATATAATTCAAGTAAACTTAGTGCTCAGTATTATTTTTATCGGGTATTATTTATTACTGAAAAGCCTGACTTTCTATGCTATAAATCGTGCCTATCTATGTATTGGGGCTATTTATGCCTTTGTATATCCATTTATTGATATAAGCTCATTTTTTAGTACGCAAACCGTATATAATCTCCCCGTTATATCCGAATATATTGCCATTGAAAACCCGACTAAACAGTCGTCCTGGTTTACGGTATCGAATGTCTCTTTAATGATTTTGGCAATAGGCGCTACAGTGCTCGTAGGTAGATTTTTTATTCAGTTAGGGAGTTTATTGCGTATACACGTCTATTCTAAGCCTGCGCAATGGAAAAATTACTGGTTTCAAAACGTATTGTTTCCTATTGTTCCTTTTTCATTTCTGAATAAAATTTACCTGCATAGCGAACAACATATGGAGGTCGAGATGGATGATATTCTCAAACACGAGGATATTCATGTGAAAGGTTGGCATACCTTGGATATATTATTGTTTGAGACTATCGTGATTTTATGTTGGTACAACCCATTTGTATGGTTATTAAGGCATGCGGTGCGTCAAAACCTGGAATATCTTACAGACCAAATGGTTTTAAACAAGGGGATAAATAAACAGCAGTATCAATACTCTTTACTCCATGTTAGTAAAAATGGTGTTGCTATGGGCTTGGGAAATCAATTTAATTTTAAAATCTTAAAAAAACGAATTGCTATGATGAATAAAAAACGTTCTTCGAAAGTAGCTTTAAGCATTTACGTGTGTTTACTGCCCATATTAATTATTGCGGGAGCAAGTTTTACAGTAGTAAAAGCGAAAGATAAAATCGATGCAGTGGTGGAGAATGTGCAGGATATGCCCATTGCAACACTCTTGCCTGCAGCAAGCTTTAAGCCTATGGCACCATTGGATTCCCTAGATGCCACAGCTAATTTATCCAGCATTCCTGCGCCAGTTGCTGTTGCTGATAACCGAAAGGAAGTTGTTAAATCGGCTCCTGAACGGATAGCCCTTTACTGGAGGTCGGATTCCAATAACTATGCTGTAGATACGTTGTCAAAAGATGTTAATTCGATTAAAGTAAAAGGGTATGGTGTTAAAGGCGTAACATCGGGTGTTGTGGTGGTCGTCGATGGGGAGGAAATGCCTATAAATTTTAATCTTCAATCTTTAGATGCTAGTCGTATAAAACATATTAATGTGGTAAAGGATGCGTCCTCGAAGGACGGTAAAGGGAAAATATATGTTGAAACAAATGGCGTTGTGGATAAAAACAATCTGACCGTTCTGTTACGGGGTGCAAACATTGCTGAACATCTGGGCAAGGAAACGGTAAAGGGAGAGACCCTGGACGTTAAAAAACCGCTCATCATTCTAGATGGAAAAAAGATTACCGGCAGCCCTAAAGTAGATCCTAATACAATTGAAAATCTTACTATTCTAAAAGATAAATCTGCGGTGTCTGTTTACGGTGAAGAAGCGAAAAATGGGGTGATTTTAATAAACTCAAAAAATAACAATACCCTATCGGTACAAGGGTTTTCGAAATATAGCGACGATGATGTATTTTTTATAGATGGAAATGCCGTTTCTAAGAATGAGTATACCCGTGTGACCAAAGACAAAATTAAAGAACAAAAAATGAGTTTCAAAACCGACCAAAAAGGTAAACGTTACGAAATTATAACCCGGCCTTAGAGAATTTATTCCTAGCTCAACAAAGAGGCTGTGTGTATCATTAAGATATGCACAGCCTCTTTTAGTATATACACCATGACGGCCTGTTATTTGGTGTTTAAGTTTGTCATGGTTAAGCCTATGCCAATACTTACAAAACTATGTACCATTTTTACAGCATGATCAATCAATGCGGGTAAGTTCCGTTGCTCCTCTTTATCGAAGGGGCCCAGCACATAATCCACCTGCCTGCCTTTAGCAAAATTGTCGCCAATACCAAAACGAAGACGTGGATAGTTTTGGCCTGCACAATGAGCTTCAATAGATTTTAGTCCGTTATGTCCGGCAGCCGATCCCTTAGGTTTTATCCGCAGGGAGCCAAAAGGTATTGCCAAATCATCAACAATGACCATTACATTTTCTATAGGTACCTTTTCTTGTTGCATCCAATAGTTTACTGCCTTGCCACTAAGGTTCATATAGGTCGTAGGTTTGATAACCACCACATTATGACCACGAAGTTTAAACGCAGTATAATAGGCGTGTTTCAATGTAGACCAACTAGTACCCGCTTGGTTTGCCAATTCATCTGCGACCATAAAACCTATATTATGGCGTGTATCTGCATACTCACGGCCAATATTGCCCAATCCTACAATTAAAAAATTCATGCTGCAAAAATAGGAGTTAGATTTGAATTATCAGCGGTAGGTTTTGATATTGTATAATAACTGCGGCAAGGATAACCAATTTAGCATAAAAAACAAAGGGACCATCCTGTTCGGACGGTCCCTCCACTGTTAATTTCTTGAACAGTTATTTTTTACCACCTTTAGCGGCTTTAGCTGCTTCTTGCTCTGCTTGACGTAGTGCACGAGACATAATAACTGAAACGATAGTATCGTCGCTGTTATTCAATACTGTTGCATTTTCAAGTTCTACTTGACGTACACGGAAAGATTTACCAACCTCTAATGATTCCATAGGAACATTGATTACTTGAGGCATATTGTTAGGCAATGCTTTAACACGTAATTTACGTAATTTCTGAACTAATTTACCCCCTAATCTAACACCTGGAGATGTACCTGTTAAGTTTACAGGAATGTTGATTGATACTTCTTTGTCGTCGAATAACTCTAAAAAGTCAACATGTGTAACTAGGTCTGTCAACGGGTGGAATTGTGCTTCTTGAACGACAGCTCTTACTTTTTTACCATCGATGTCTAATTCTAAGAATACTACATCAGCAGTGTAAAGAACTTGTTTCAAATCAGCTGCGGATACCGAAAAGTGTGTTTGCTCTTTTCCTCCGTAAAGTACCGCTGGTACTAAACCTTGGTAACGTAACTCTTTTGCATCTCTTTTCCCTACGTTCTTTCTTAAAGAACCGCTAATAGCAATTGATTTCATTGTTTTTTTATTTAAAATTTGAGGTGCAAAGATAGTGAAAAATTATTAGTAAACAAGGCTTTTATAGATTTGTTTGACTCCCTTAATTTGTTGTTTCCCTGTTGTTTAAGGGGAGTAATAGCGTTATATTTGGTGTACTGATTATAACCTTATTAAATATTAACCCTGAATACTAAGTAAAAGATTATGGAAAAAACGAACACTTCAAGACGCGAGTTTCTGAAGAAATCTTTAATTGGTGCCGCAGCTTTTACCATTGTGCCGCGTTTTGTTTTAGGAAAGGGATATCTCGCACCTAGCGATCACTTAACAAAAGGAGTGATAGGGGTGGGAGCTATGGGGAGAGGGCATTTTGGCTATGCAGGCACCAAAACGGTGGCAATTTGCGATGTGGATAGCAGGCATATTGCCTTAGCACAAGAGGCTTTGGGTGGGGGCATCAAAGCCTTTCATGATTTTAGAGATTTAATTCAGCATCCTGATGTGGATATTGTGCATATCGCCACACCCCCACACTGGCATGGTTTAATGGCTATTGAAGCTGCGCGTGCGGGTAAAGATATATGGTGCGAGAAACCCATGACACGCAGCATTGGCGAGGGTAAAAAGGTTAAAGAAGCCATTGCCCAGCATGGTAATATCTTTCGGTTAAACACCTGGTTTCGGTTTGACGATAATTTTTATGGCATGAATGTGCCGGTAAAGAAAATTAAAAAAGTGGTAGACACAGGTTTGTTAGGCTGGCCTTTAAAAGTTACGATCAGTAAACATACCGGCTTTGACTGGAAATTCTATTGGGTAGGCAAGGAAAACCTTCCCGTGCAACATGTTCCTAAAGAGTTGGATTATGAGATGTGGTTAGGTCCTGCGCCTTATAAACCGTATAACGAACATAGGGTGCATACGACATTCCGCGGTTATTGGGATTATGACGGTGGGGGGCTTGGCGATATGGGGCAGCATTATTTAGATCCGGTGCAGTACTTCTTAGGTAAAGATGCCGAAAGCCCGGTTAAGATTGAAGTCGATGCCCCTCAGCAGCACTTCGATGCCGTGGGTACATGGCGCAAAATTACCTATACCTATGCCGATGGCTGTCAGATTATTTTAGATGGCGATGGCACGGAGGTGGGCAAGGCTTATATCGAAGGCCCTAAAGGTAAATTATACCGGGGTTTTGTTTCGGATATTCCCGATTTGGAGCGTAGGCTGGCGCATTATCCTGACCCGCCGGCACAGGTTACCGATTTTGTTGAAGCGGTACGTACACGAGAGAAATTTGCGCTAAATGAACAAAATGGTTATTACTCCTGTACACTAGTGAATTTGGGGCTTGCCGCACTGCGCTTAAACCGCACCTTACACTATGATTCGGCTAACCAAACCTTTGTGAATGATGAAGCCGCGAATAGATTAATCGATCAACCGATGCGTGGCCCTTGGACATTTTAAACCCTACCAGAATGAAAAAGATTTTTAATACGCTGGCGCTGGTATTGCTCGTACATGGCGTTTCCTATGGCCAGCAAATACAGAATGCGAACAGCAGACTGGATAAAATTCATGCTGTACTCGCACAGCAACCTGCATGGGGGCAATCGGATTTTATGGAGGCAATGCGTAGTATGGAGGGTTTTTCTACGGCGGATTTTACCCAGCTGTTGTTGTCCTTAAAACCGCAGGGCGGGGATAATGCGGCGCTGGAGTATGCGACAAACTCGTATGCTTTGTATGTTATGCAGCCTGGGAAAGACGCCTTGCGCCAAATTTATGTTGCTGGGTTGCTGGCGGCATTGGATACCTTAGCCGATGTTAATAATAAGGGTTATCTGTTAGAACTGTTAAAGTTTTGTGCTAAGAATGAAGCTGTCGATCGGGTTGCCAGGTACCTTAATAATCCTAATTTGATGGAAAAGGCTGCTCGGGTGTTAACTGCCATCCATAGCCCCGAATCTATTGAGGCACTTCGTCATGTATTGATTGGAGATGTTACTGAAAAGCAGGCAATCGCTATTGTTGCAGCCTTGGGCGAGCTTAAGGCTACAGCTGTAGAAGATCGTATTTTAACCTTACTACAGCAGTATAATGCGGATGATTTTCAGTTTACGGCACTTACGGCGCTTAGCCGGTTAGGAACAGCTAAATCGTATGTTGTATTTGCTGAAAAAGCTAAAGCTGCGGGGTATGCTTTTGAGCGTACGAATGCGGTTGCTTTGGCATTGGATTTTGCACGATTACTATACCAGAATAAAGATGTTAAAACGGCAACACGTTTAGTGGAACAAATTTATAAAGCTGCATCAGCACCTAACGCTGTGGGGGTTAAAGTTGCAGCTTTGGGGATTTTGGTGGAGATGGAACCTAAAAAGCAGCGTAAAAACCTGCTGCAATTGTCGACAAGTGAAAATGCCACCTTACGTACGGCGGCTGTAGGATTGCTGGATAAGGCTGCGGGACCTGCTGCTGTGCAAAAATGGAGCAGCGCTATGCTAAAACTTCCCCCTGCTGCACAGGTGTCGCTACTAAACGTATTAAAAAATAGGGGATACAGCACTGCTGTGCCTGCAATCGAAAAGAGTTTACCCGGCCTAAAAGATCCGGCTTCCAAAGTTGCCGCCTACCAGGCCCTGGCCGTTTTATCGAAGGGCGAAAATGCGGATTTCTTAATCAAGCAATTGCCTACAGCGGGCACTGTAGAGGTTAAGGCGATACAGGAATTGTTAGTTTCGGCTTCAGGGAGCCAGACCATAACGGCCGTAAACAGGGCTTTGGCGGGTGCCGACGAGAAGACGCAGCTGGTTTTGTTGGAGGTGTTGGCTAAGCGCTCCAATACAGCGTCTGCCATGCAGGTATTTCCTTTAACTCAAACCGGCCGTATGCCGGTTAAGGCAGCAGCGTATCATGCTTGGCCCATGCTGGTGCAAGATCGCGACTTTGAGGCCACAATTGAAGCCTTAAAAACTGCAGATGTGGCTTTTGTTGGGCCTCTACAGCAGGCTGCGGTAAATGCTTTATTGTACAACAGCGCGCGTAAGGATAAGGTGCAGCACTTAGCGGATACTATATTGCATACTATGGCACCGACTGCAGCACGTTATTTTCCAATCTTTGCGGCTGAGGGTAGTCACGTGGCGCTGCATGCTGTGCAACATTATGTAGGTCTTGAAACGCCGGTTCGTAAAGACGCGATACAGGCTTTAGCAAATTGGTCTAATAGTAATGCGCTTTCTACATTGACGGAATTGCTGCGTAAGGAAAAAGAGGCTGAAATTTTTAACCTTGTTTTTTCGGGCTTTGTAAAGCAGGTAAACGTCAGTGCCTTAACGCCTGAGCAGAAAACCTTAGCACTGCGGGATGCTTTTTCCTATGCGCAAACAAAAGAGCAGAAGCAGGCTGTTTTAAGGGGCCTCAAATATGCAGGAACCTATCAGGCGCTGGTCTTCGCGCAGCACTACTTGCACGATCCAGACCTCAAGGCTGCAGCAACAGATGCGGTGCTGACCCTGATTATGGACAATAAAGCTTTTGTTGGGGCCGATGTAAGGCGCTGGCTGGAAGAGGCCAAAAGTAATATCACCGGGGCAGAGCGTTCTTATATTGCCGAGGCTATTGTACGACATCTTGCTGAAATGCCTCATGAGGCAGGATATATAGCTCTCTTCAATGGTCAGGATCTGAACGGGTGGAAGGGGCTGGTGGAAAACCCCATAGCTCGCGCAAAGATGTCTCCCGAGGAACTGCAACGTAAGCAGCTTGAGGCAGACCGCAAAATGCGGGATAGTTGGTCTGCTATAAATGGAGAATTGGTTTTTCACGGGCATGGTGATAATATTGCTACCGTAAAACAATATGGCGACATGGAGATGTTGGTCGATTGGCGCTTGGATAAACAGGGTAATGAACCCGATGCTGGGGTGTATTTGCGCGGTACACCGCAGGTACAGATATGGGATATTTCGCGTACAAATGTGGGTGCGGAGGTAGGGTCTGGAGGGTTGTACAATAATAAAAAATATCCGTCGAAACCACTAACGGTGGCCGACAATGCTTTGGGTGAATGGAATACCTTTAAAATCCGTATGCTTGGCGAGCAAGTGTGGGTATGGCTCAACGGTGTGCTCGTTGTCGATCAGGTTATATTAGAAAACTATTGGGATAAAAATCAGTCTATATTCCCTAAAGAGCAGATTGAGCTGCAGGCACATGGCTCTCAGGTATGGTACCGGGATGTTTTTGTCAGGGAACTTTAGCCTCAGGCGCAGCATGTAAACAGGTGCATTACGGTTGGTTACAGGTTTTTCAGTGCGGAGGAGACAGCAAAAAAAAAGCTGTCGATTTTTGTCGACAGCTTTTCTTTATATGAGGTTAATCTACGGTGAACAATTCTTCGATTGATGCATGTTCGTTTACGCTTTTAATTGCTTTAGCAAATAAATCTGCCGTAGAAAGTACTTTAATTTTTGTCGCGTTTTTTACCTTTTCTTTGTCTAACACAATGGTGTCGGTAACAATCATCTCGGTTAACACCGAGTTCTCAATTGTTTCGTATGCTTTGCCAGATAGTACAGCATGTGTACATACTGCTCTTACCGAGTTAGCACCGTTTTCCATAATTAAAGCTGCAGCCTTCGATAGGGTACCTGCAGTATCGCATATGTCGTCAATTAAAACTACATCCTGTCCGGTTACATCGCCGATAATAGACATAGACTCAATCTCATTGGCACGTTTACGACGTTTGTCGCAGATAATAACCTCGGCATTAAAGAATTTCGCAAACGTACGTGCACGGTATGATCCGCCCATATCTGGGGAAGCAATCGTTAGGTTTGGAAGGTTCAATGACTTAATGTAAGGTACAAAGATTACCGAACCATCTAAATGATCTACGGGTATATCAAAAAATCCTTGAATCTGTGCGGCATGAAGGTCCATCGTCATAATACGGTGAGCGCCAGCCGCGGTAATTAGGTTAGCAATCATTTTCGCGCCAATAGCCACACGTGGCTTGTCTTTACGATCTTGACGTGCAAAGCCAAAATACGGAACAACTACAGTGATGTAATGTGCAGATGCTCTTTTTGCTGCATCAATCATCATTAAAAGTTCGAGTAAGTTGTCGGTAGGTTGGTTAGTAGATTGGATCAGGAAAACGTCGCTGCCGCGAACGGACTCGTTGTAGAAGGGTTGGATTTCTCCATCGCTGAACTTCGATAAAGTTTTGTCTCCCAAGGGTTTTCCGTAAGAGTGAGAAATCTTTTCTGCGAGTTCTTGTGTTCCTGAACCGGCAAATAATTTAACCGTGTTAAATTGCAAAGGCATGGTAAAATATTTATATAATTTTGAAAATGATTAGCACTATCATTTAAAAACTCTCTGCATCTACAGCATTCTTGTAGGTTCCAAAAGCTTAGGGCAAAGTTAGGTAAATGTTTCGAAATAAAAAGAGATATTCGTTTGCGATAGTTTGATATTACTGAAAGGGGGAGGTACTGGAGGGCTGATGGTTTTGTTTTTGCCTTTTAGGAGCAAACAAAAAGAGGAAAGCATTTGCTTTCCTCTTTTGTTGTCCGACCTGGATTCGAACCAAGACTAAATGAACCAAAATCACTTGTACTACCCTTATACTATCGGACAATTGGGAATGCAAAAGTAGGAAAAAAAAATATTTTTCAAAATAAAAAACGATTTTTTCTGAAAATTATTTTTTAACGCTACTTAAAGCAACAAAAAAGGAGAGCTTTTGCTCTCCTTTTTTGTTGTCCAACCTGGATTCGAACCAAGACTAAATGAACCAAAATCACTTGTACTACCCTTATACTATTGGACAATTTTTATTGTTTGTCAACCTCGTTTCCTTGTTTGACGATGCAAATATACGCTTGAATCTTTATTATGCAAACTTTTTTTTTACTTGAAATCCATATCTATTGATTCTCAGTCTACTATTTTTTGTTTTTCCTGTGGAACTTTGGATGGCGGTAATAAAAACATTAAAACTGTGTTAAAATGTTATTTTATTGTCTAATTGTAAGGAGTAATCCTTATTTTCGAACCAAAGTTTTTGGAAAATAACCTAAAGAGATTCTAATTATGAAACCCGGCAACTCCGGTTTTGTGCTTGGAATTATTTAGCATACAACAACATATAACATGAATTATAATAAGATTAACAATCTATTGGGTTGGTTTTGTGCTATAGTAGCAACATTAGCCTATGTCATGACGGCTGAACGTACTGCCAGTTGGTGGGATTGTGGAGAGTTTATTGCATCGGCCTATAAGATGCAGATTGTGCATCAACCGGGAGCACCCTTATTTTTAATGTTGCAGAATATATTTTCCAATTTTGCACTAGGCGATAGAACACAAATCGCATTTTGGATGAATATTGGTTCTGCAATATCATCGGGTTTAACCATTATGTTTTTATTTTGGTCGATTACGGCATTAGCACGAAAATTATTCTTAGAAAAACCGGATCTTAACAGCCCCTTAAATGAAAATGATGTGTTGCGCGTTATGGGGGCGGGTCTTGTGGGGGCTTTGGCGTACGCATTTACCGATACATTTTGGTTTTCGGCTGTAGAGTCTGAGGTTTACGCCATGTCTTCCCTGTGTACCGCTATTGTGTTCTGGGCCATATTGAAATGGGAGGTACGTGCGGATGAGCCGCAGGCGGATCGCTGGCTTGTGCTTATAGCGTATGTAATGGGCCTTTCTATTGGTGTCCATTTGCTGAATTTATTGGTTATTCCGGCCATTGCCTTGGTTGTTTATTACAGACGTGCCAAAACGGTAACCATTGGCGGGGTATTTAAGTCGCTTTTTATTGGTGTTGTAATTCTAGCCTTTGTGTTATGGGGGGTAATACAGTATCTGATTAAATTCGCAGCATTCTCCGATTTGTTCTTCGTAAATACGTTAGGATTAGGCTTTGGTACTGGCGTTGCTTTTTTTGCATTTTTGGTCGTTGGCGGCTTGGTATTTGGTATATGGTACTCCATTAAAAAGGTGAAACCTATTTTAAATATTGCCTTATTATCACTGGGTTTTATTATTTTGGGATATAGCTCCTTTGCAATGATTTTGATCCGTGCAAAAGCAAATCCTACCCTAAACAATTCTGATCCAGATAATGCTTTTACTTTTTTAAGCTACCTTAACCGAGAGCAATATGGCGATGAGCCTTTATTCAAGGGCAGGTATTTCGATGCTAAACCTATTGATGTATTTGAGTCGGGTAAAATTTACCGTAAAGACAAGGACAAGTATGTTGTTGCGAAGAAAAAAACCGATTATAAATACGATAAGGAAACTATTTTTCCACGTATATATAGTGAAAAGGGGGATCACCCCGCATTCTACAGGCAGTTTTTAGGTTTAGGGCCTAATGATGCCCCTACCTTTGTAGATAACTTAAAGTTCTTCTTTGGTTATCAAATCGGGCATATGTATGGGCGTTATTTTATGTGGAACTTTGCGGGCCGCCAAAATGATATTCAAGGCCATGGTTCGCCTTTGGAAGGGAATTGGATTTCTGGAATTAAATTTATTGATAATTTATTTGTCGGTGGGCAATATGATTTACCCTCTTCAGAAACGCAGAACCCTGCCCGTAACACGTATTTCTTCTTACCGCTGATTCTCGGAATTATTGGTGCCTACTGGCATTTTGGTAAAAATCAACGTGACGCGGGTGTGGTATTTTTATTGTTCTTCTTCACGGGTTTGGCCATTGTGTTGTACCTGAATCAAACACCATTCCAGCCTCGGGAACGAGATTATGCTTATGCGGGCTCGTTCTATGCCTTTGCCATATGGGTGGGGCTTGGCGTCTTGGCTATTGCTGAGTTTTTGAGTAAAAAGATAAAACCTAAAACGGCGGGTATTGTGGCTACAGGTTTTGGACTGTTGGCTGGGCCGGTTTTACTGGCCTCGCAAAATTGGGACGACCACGATAGGTCGGAGAAGTTTTTAGCGCGGGATATGGCTAAAAATTACCTGGAATCTTGTGCCCCTAATGCTATTTTGTTTACCTATGGCGACAACGATACCTACCCGTTGTGGTATGTTCAGGAGGTGGAAGGCTTCCGTACCGATGTGCGCGTTGTAAACTTAAGCTTACTGTCGTCGGATTGGTACATGCGTCAAATGTTGGAGAAGGTGAACGATGCGGATGCCTTACCTATAGATATTGATCCGGAATTGATTAAAGATGGTGTGCGCGATGTAATTTACTACCAAGACTACCAGATTGCCGAACATGTGGATGTAAAGGATTTACTACAAGTTATGCTTTCAGATAATCCGCAGAATAAGGTACAGCTGCAGACCTTAGAGTATGTGAATATCTTGCCTACGAAAAACATGAAACTTGTGGTAAACAAGGAGGCTGTAATAGCCAACCATGTGGTGCCTAAAGAATGGGAGTCTTCTGTCGTGGATACTATGCAGTGGACCTACCCAATGAATTATGTAAGCCGTGCTGAGTTGTCTATCATGGCGATTCTGGCGAATAACAACTGGAAAAGACCGATTTATTTTACAACGACCACGCCGGAGGTAAATTATATCGGTTTGGATAAGTACTTGGTTTCTGAAGGTTTTGCATTACGTTTGATGCCTATAAATACCAAAGGGCAGGGTGAAGGTGAGGAGTATACGCCGGTGGCGGATGTAAATGGTATCTATGATAATATCATAAATAAATATAAATGGGGAAATATCGCACATTCGAAGTATTTAGACCCCGATTCTTACCGTTATATTAGCTTATATGTAAGCTCTATTTTTGGCGAAACAGCACAAAGTTTGTTGGCCTTAGGTAAAAAGGATGAGGCAAGAAAAGTCGTTGTAAATGCCTACGAAAATATGCCTAAGCGTACCTTCCAAATGTCGGAACCGATGAGTTATATTCTTTTGGTGGATGCGATGTATAAAACTGGGGAATCGGCTAAAGCGAAAGAGGTTGCATTGCGTAATCTTACTTTTATAAAAGAGAATATGCGCTATTATACGAACAATTTGTTGCTAAAGAATCTTGGCGGTGAAAGAAATGTTCGGATGGCATTGGTTGGTTTGCAGCGCTATAAAATGCTGGCCGATGAGTATAAAGATGCAGACGTGCAGAAGGTGGCCGATGCCTTGATGAAGGAATATGGATATTTCTTTGGCGAGCACTAAGCTGCTTAATAAATTGTACAAAAAATACTGCGCCGAAATGGGTTGTCATTCTTATGACAACCCATTTCTTATTATATTATATTACATCTGATATCTTAAATATCAACGCAATTTCCTACTTTTGCTTAAATATTCCTAGAATGAAACAATCGATATTATTAGACGGTCCAAAGTTTCAAATAACAATCCAGCGCTTGTGTCAGCAACTGATTGAAAATCACGGTGATTTTAATAATGCAGCAATTATAGGTATTCAACCTCGTGGTACTTATTTGGCAAAACGCCTGGCGCAAGAACTCGAGTCTATGATAGGCAAGAAGGTGGAGCTTGGGATTTTGGATATCACTTTTTTCCGAGACGACTTCCGCACAAAGGGTAGTACGCCTTTATTAGCCAATAGTACGAAGATAGATTTTATTGTGGATGGTAAGGATGTCATTTTTGTGGACGATGTATTATGGACCGGGCGTACCATTCGTTCGGCAATGGATGCCATACAGGCATTCGGCCGTAGCAACACCATTGAACTATTGACATTGGTAGACCGTCGTTTTTCACGACAAATTCCTATTCAGCCGGATTACATCGGTATACAGGTAGACTCTATCGATTCACAGAAAGTTATTGTTAGCTGGCAAGAGGTCGATAAAGAAGATAGTATTGTGTTGGTTACCGAGAAAAAATAAACCTTAGTAGACAAATATTCATAACAAATGTCATCAATAGCAGAACAGTTAAGTACACGTCATCTTTTAGGAATTAAAGACCTAACAGAAAATGATATCCAACTTATCTTAGATACCGCAAAGAATTTTAAGGACGTCTTAAACCGCCCGATAAAAAAAGTCCCTTCCCTACGTGATATTACCATTGCCAATGTTTTCTTTGAAAACTCAACCCGTACGCGTTTGTCGTTTGAATTAGCGGAAAAAAGGCTGTCGGCGGATATCGTTAATTTTGCCGCCTCTTCTTCTTCGGTGAGTAAGGGGGAAACTTTAATCGATACGGTAAACAATATATTAGCGATGAAAGTGGATATGATTGTTATGCGCCATCCTTACGCTGGGGCCGGTGTCTTTTTAAGTAAACATGTAAACGCCCAGATTGTCAATGCTGGTGATGGGGCGCATGAACACCCTACACAAGCGCTGTTGGACTCTTTCTCTATACGCGAGCGCTTTGGTGATATGGCGGGTCGTAAGGTTGCTATAATCGGAGATATCTTGCACTCTAGGGTTGCGCTATCTAATATCCTTTGCTTGCAAAAACAGGGTGCCGAGGTAATGGTGTGTGGGCCGACAACGTTAATTCCGAAGTATATTTCATCGTTGGGTGTAAAGGTTGAGCATGACTTGATGAAGGCTTTAAATTGGTGCGATGTTGCGAATATGTTGCGTATACAATTGGAGCGTCAGGATATTGCATACTTCCCTTCTTTACGGGAGTATTCCATGTTGTATGGCTTGAATAAGGAGATTTTGGATAGCTTGGATAAGGAAATTGTTATTATGCACCCAGGTCCGATAAATCGTGGGGTGGAAATTACGTCCGATGTGGCTGATAGTGCGCACGCTATCATTTTAGATCAGGTTGAAAATGGTGTCGCTGTGCGTATGGCGGTTCTCTATTTATTGGCCGGCCAACGTGGTTAATGTGCTGTATAGCTGTTAAAGCTTGTTAAATATTTTTAAAACCGTCTACTATTGGGCGGTTTTTTGCGTTATTAGATGGCGGAATAACGGGTATTGCGGATAGTTGTTAACCTTTTGTTAGTAACATGTTGGTTATATTTCTAACTTGTAGATTTATGTGTTTATCTTGTTTATCGATTGGGTGGTAAACCAACCTGCATCACTAAATTTAATTGCACTTACTTGGCTTTGGACTTATGTTATTAACATTTCAACATAGTTATCCACAGCTGTTAACAACTTTTGGTGAAAACTTCCGTTTGAAGCGTTAATTTCGTATGTTGAAGAGTAGTGTGTGCTTTTGGGTAGGATATGTGGGGGTGAATGGGCATATTTTTACTATGCTAATAGGGATCAGGTAAATATAAAAAGACTTATACATCGATATGCACAAGAAAATTTATGGTCTAGGTGTTGCAATAAGTTTATTAACAATGCCAGCGTTTGGTCAGCAGACGGCATGGCAGGATATTAATAAAGCTTATAAAACAGGATTGGAATTGTTTGAAAGAGGGAAATACAGCTCTGCAGCAAAACAATTTGACAAGGTGGAAGATATCCGTACAAAATCTACGTTACAGTTGGATGAAACGGAAGAGCTAACTTTAATTAAAGAAGGGGTACGATTTTATCAGGCAGTATGTGCATTGGAATTGGGCGAAACGGATGCGGAAAATCAATTTTTAAAATATATTAAAGATTATCCGGCAAGTGCAAATTCTAAAGCTGCATATTTCCAAATCGGTCGTTCTTATTATGCCAAAAAGGATTATCCAAAAGCGATAGAATGGTTTACCAAAATTGATGCTAAAAATTTGGCAGGTGCGGAGAATACGGAGTACCGCTTTAAATTGGGCTACGCTTTGTTTATGACGAACGACTATAAGGCGGCAAAACCGTTGTTTGCCCGCTTGAAAGACGATAAAAGCTCCTTTCAAGAGGCTTCAATTTATTATTATGCGTACTTGTGTTATTTAGATGCAGAGTACAAAACTGCCTTAAACGAATTTGAACGCTTAAATGGTTCGAAGACTTTTGTAAATTCGTATCCCTATTATATTACTGCCTTGTACTTCTTAGACAAGCGCTATGATGAGGTGTTGGCCTATGCATTACCGATTTTAAATAGTACCAAACAGGAGCATGAAACAGAGATGTTCCGTATTATTGGTGCTACTTATTTTATCAAAGGTGATTTGCAAAAATCGAAAGCTTTTTACGATAAGTTTCAGGCTCAGGATCAGGGAAAAACGCAAAATAACCAGGATAGCTACCAGATTGGGTATATTGCGTACCGCTTAAAAGATTACCCTAAAGCGATTGCGGAACTGGAAAAGCTTTCCGAGCCTGATGCATACTACCAAAGTGCAATGATTACGTTGGGCGACTCTTTTTTAAAGACCAATAATAAACAAAGTGCTAGAAATGCTTTCTTTAGAGCTTCGAAATTGGACTTCGACCCGCAATTGAAAGAGGAGGGGTTGTTTAATTATGCTAAGTTGTCGTACGAGTTAGATTTCCACCAGGTTGCGCTGGATGCTATCCAGGAGTATTTGGATACGTATAAACGTACAGCACGCAAGGAGGAAGCGAATACTTTACTGGCCGAAATATTACTGAGCACAAAGAGCTATCGCTCGGCAGTGGATGTTTTGGAGTCTATAGATCGTACTTCCAGGGAGTCTAAAGCGGCTTATCAAAAGGTTACTTATTATCGAGGGTTGGAGTTTTATAATGAACGTGCCTTTGAAAATGCTATCTCCATGTTTATGCGCTCAGAAAGTAACCGCTACGACGAGGAGATTTATGCCTTATCGACCTACTGGAAAGCGGAGGCGATGTTTGAAGTGCGTAAGTATAAAGAGGCTGTAGCAAACTTCAATAAGTTCCTGCAGCTGCCAGCAGCGCGCAGTACGGATGTATATCACTATGCTAATTATGCCTTGGCCTATGCTGCCTTCCGTAACGACAACTATACGACTGCCGCAAATTATTTTGAGCGTTTCTTAGCTGGCGGAGGAAAGGATGGTTTAGACTTAAATACGCGTAACGATGCTATTGCTCGTTTAGCGGATTCTTATTTTGCAGCTAAAAATTACGGTAAGGCTATGTCGTATTACGACAGGTTAATTAGCTCCAACGCGCAAAGCCAGGATTATGCCTTATTTCAACGTGGTATCATCCAAGGCTTACAAGGAAATAATGATGCAAAGATTGCTACATTAAATTCGGTAATTTCTAAATATCCGAAATCTAATTATGCCGATGATGTGGCTTTTGAAATCCCTTATACGTATTTCTTAATGAACCAATACGATAGGGCTATTGATGGCTTGCAAAGAATGGTTGAACAATATCCGCGCAGCTCTTACGTTCCACGTGCTTTGCTGACCATCGGTTTGGTGCAGTATAACCAGGATAAGAATGATGCAGCCCTTGCAACCTTCCAACGCGTGGTGAATCAGTATGCGCAAACGGATGAGGCTAAGCAGGCAATACGATCTATTGAAAATATCTACTTAGATAATAACGATGCTACGGGCTATATAAAATATGCTACTTCAACAAATATTGGTAACCTTTCTACTTCAGAGCAGGATGCCCATAGCTTTGGCGTTGCACGCAATCTTTTTGATCGTGGTAATTGGCAGGGTGCCTTGGAAGCAATTAATGCGTACTTCGATAAATTTCCGAAACCTATAAACGAGAAATTTGCGCGTTTTATTCGTGCAGAGAGTAATGCTAATTTAGGTAAAGATAAAGAGGCCTTACACGATTATAATATTATTATGAACGACTGGACTTCTGCTTATACCGAACGTACTTTAGTGAGTGTAGCCAAATTACACTTACGAAATAAGGCTTATAATGAGGCGGTGCAGGTATTGAAAAAATTGGAGTTAACGTCTGAGTATAAGGAAAACTATGGCTGGGCAATTAAGAACCTGTTGGTCTCTTACTTCAATGTTGGCGATTTTATTGAAACCTTAAATTATGCTACGCTATTGAAAGGTTATGAAAAATCTTCTGAAGAGGATATTGCGTTAGCACATCTCTATGCTGCAAAGGCGTATTTGGCGACCAATAAAACGGCTGATGCAACAAAAGAGCTTAATCTGGCGGCTATAAAATCTAAAACTGAAACAGGTGCTGAAGCACGTTATTTGGTTGCAGAGCAACAGCTTAAAGCAAAGCAATACGATAAGGCTATACAGTCTGCATTTGATATTTCTAATTCTTTTTCATCTTACGATTATTGGGTAGCGAAAGGGTTTTTAGTAATGGCAGATGCTTATGCCGGTAAAGGAGATAAGTTCCAAGCGAAAGCAACTTTAGAAAGTGTTATTGACAATTATGACAATAAAAACGACGGTATTCTAAAGACGGCGAAGGAACGTTTACAAAAACTAAAATAACAAGAAATAGGAAATAAGATGAAGTTGCACAAAACAGTATTTAAGAATTATGCAATAAGTGCGTTGTTTTTTGGCTTGGGGTATTCTGCGTATGCACAACAGGATCCTAAAAAGCCGGTTACCATAGACTCTTTTGATGTAGTACGTGATTATAAACCTATTCTTGCTGATGCGGTAAAAATCAGACGTAGTCCGGATATGACCAACAAACGTAGTTATATGCCGAAATTGTCGTACGGAACGGTACCGGATAAAAAGCTGGATATTAATACCGGCTTAAAAGAGTTGACTGTACAGCAGCTTCCGTTTACAAAAACGGAAGATATTACCAGCAATTACGTTAAACTTGGCGTAGGTAATTTGGGTACTTTAATGGGGGAGGCTTATATCGCTGTCGAAGACTATGAAAATATCCGTTTTGGGGGTTTTGTAAAACACCTTAACCAAAAGGGTAGTTTAGACGATCAGAAGTTCTCACGCCAGGAGTTGGGGATATTCGGTCGCCGTGTTTTACCGGCTTTTACCGTTGATGGTACCTTGGGGTATAACCGCTATGGAACACGTTTTTACGGTATTCCTGTGGATACAGAAGGAAAAACCTTAAACCCGTCACGCGAAGCGCAGCATTTTAATGATATTTATTTTAAAGGGGAGTTAACGAGTAATAATGACCCGAATAACCTGGATGCTTTTTCGTATTCAGCAAAGTTGGATGCTTATACCTACAAGGATAAATTTAAAGCCAGCGAAAATGCGGTAGCCATTTCTGCCTATTTGAATAAACGTGTTCGTACGTTTAATATTGGTGCTAATGTTGCGGTAGACTTAAATTCTATCGGTGGTTCTCAGAATGTTACGGATGGTGGCAAGTTTAATAATTCCTTGGCAAATATAAATCCGTATATTAAGTTTAAGGGTGATAACTACGATTTAACATTAGGCGCTAACATTGTTTCTGAATTTGGTGACTCTACGCGTTTTAATGTGTTTCCTTCGGCCGAGGTGGATTTTTCCTTAGTGCCGGGGTATATACATTTATTTGGTGGGGTAACAGGGGGTGTGCAACGCCCTTCATTTAGGGACTTATCTCAGCTTAATCCTTACTTAGGACCGAACTTATCTTACCAGAATATGGTGGAACGCTTAAGTTTCTATGGGGGTATTAAAGGTAATGCTGGTGCAACATTTGGCTACAAAGCTAAAATTATGTACAAAGCTTTGGAGGGCATGTCCTTGTTTGTAAATAATAAGGATAATCCTTTTATGTTTGATTTAATCTATGACGGTACGCCAGATGATAAGGTTAAGTTTGTCGGTATAGAGGGGGAGATCAATGTGCGTTTGTCGGAATTGGTGAATCTTGGTGGTCGTTTAAATATCGACAATTATTCGATGGTAAAAGAGGAGGAAGCTTGGTTTAAACCGAAGTTACGGTTAGCCGCAAATGCGCGTTTCAATATCTCGGAGAAGCTGTATATTGATGCCGAAGCTTTATTCCATGGTTCTTCGTATGCGAAGGCTTTTTCGTATGATGGTACTACAAGCCCGGCAACGCCTTCGGCTTACCGTAAGGAAACGCTTCCCGAATTTTTTGACTTAAGTGCCGGTGCTGAATATAAGGCTACCTCTTATTTGGGAATTTTTGTTAAAGCAAATAATATTTTCAATAAAGAGTATCAACGTTACTTGTATTACCCGCGTTTGGGTTTCAACGTGATCGGTGGTGTTAATTTTTCTTTTTAATAAAATAAGATTATAACTTTGCACTACAGCATAAAATAACGATAAATGAACCTAGGTAAACATATATACATATTGCTTAAAAAACAGGGCTCTGTTTTTGTTAAGGGGTTAGGTACGTTTAAACGTACCGTAAAGCCGGCAACTTTTGATGCTAAACGTAATGTATTGTTACCTCCGGTTTCATTTATCGAATATGCAAAAGAGGAAACGCAGGGTGCGGATTTTGTAAATTACCTGCAGCAGGTATCGCAAATATCGCATGAGGAGGCTTTAGCTGAAACGGAAATCGCTGTAACCGAGATTCTGGAAAGATTAAAACAAGCTGGACAGGTTGACTTGGACAGCTTAGGTCATTTGGTGCTTTACGGTAACTCTTTTGTTTTTAAACCTTTAGATCTGAGTGGCTTTAGTTATACGGCGCTGACGGATTATTTTTCCGTTGGTGAGGAGATCCCCTCGCCACCTGCAGACCATACGGATGGTTTAGCTGTGGAAAAGGATGCGGTACCTCCAGTGTTACCTGCTATTCCGAATACGTCGAACACACCTAATCCGCCAGAATTACCTGATTTACCAGATGTACCTGATTTACCTGCAGAGGCGCCGGTTGTGGAACCTGAACCCTCTAAACCGGAAATACAGGCGGTTGAGGGGGCCGCGGTTGCGGATGTTAATAAGTATAATACTGGAAATACGGAGGCAGTAGAGGACGCTACGCATGAGCTTGGTACGTTCCCGCTTTCTTCAAACTATCCCGTAGACGAGTACCCAAAAGCAAAAAAAACGGCCGCCGGATCTTATATTTATGGTATTCTTGCTGCAGTTGCTATTCTGGTCTTAGCGGGTATTTATTATTATAATACCCAAATGATTCCGGTGCCTCAAGCTGAAATGCTTCCCGAGGTTATGCCAATGGTCGATAGTAGCGCAAATGGTATGGACACCACGTATGTCGTAACTCCGGATAGTATTCATAATCAGTCTATTCAAGATTCTATTCAACAGGGTATAGAGCATCCTGTAGCTTCCGTTGCCACGAAACCTGCAGCCGCAGATAAAAAATATGACTATCAGGTTGTAATCGGTACGCATAAAACTATGGAAACGGCCGAGAAACAGGTGGAGTCTTTCCATAAAAAAGGGCACAAATCTGTTCGGGCGGTAGAACCTACAGCAGGCAGTAAGCTTATCCGGGTTATCTGGGATACCTATGAAACCAAGGAAAAACAAGATTCGGCTTTGCGGTTTGTGCATAAAGAAATTAGTGCCGATGCATGGCCAGCAAAAATTAGATAACAACTTATACAACACAATAAATTCTTTTAAAGACTATGTCATTATTACAAGGCAATCTTCCGGTAGATTCAGTGAATCAGGTGCAGCAGCAGGCCGTACAATTAGCAACGCAACAGGAAAACTTAAACCTTATCCAACTTTTAATGAAGGGTGGATGGATTATGATTCCTATTGTGCTATTGTTCTTTTTAGGGTTAGTTATTTTTATTGAACGTTATCTTACCATTAGAAGGGCTTCAAAATCCGATAGTGGCTTAATGGCACAGATTAAAAGTAATGTCCTTACCGGGAAACTGGACGCCGCCATTGCTGTATGCCGCTCTAGTAATTCAGCTTTAGCACGTATGTTGCAAAAAGGTCTTACCCGTGTTGGAAGACCGATTAAAGATATTGAAGGGTCTATTGAAAATGCGGGGAAATTGGAGGTTTCACGTTTAGAAAAAAATATTAATATTTTGGGTATTATCGCCGGTATCGCGCCCATGTTAGGTTTCGTAGGAACAATCTTTGGGGTAATCCAGATTTTCCGCGACGTAGAGGTTGCTGGTGGTATTGATATTGGTTCGGTTTCTGGTGGTCTTTATGTCAAAATGATTGCTTCGGCATCTGGCTTAACCATTGGTATATTGGCTTATATTGGTTACCATATATTAAATATGATGGTAGAGCGTTTAATTCTTAAAATGGAAACGGAAGCTGTAGAGTTTATCGATCTTTTAGATGAACCCGGAGCCTAACTCTAAACCCTTTAAGATTTAAATCGAAGTACAATGAACTTAAGAAATAGAAGAGGAAAACCTACAGCAGAGGTGCATACCGCTGCATTGAACGATATCATGTTCTTCTTGATGTTGTTCTTCTTGTTGGCTTCTGCAGTGGCCAATCCGCAGGTGGTAAAGTTATTATTGCCGAAATCTAGCGCTGGAGAACAGTCGGTGGCTAAGAAGACCATTACTGTTTCTATCACTGCCGATAAAGCTTACCATGTGGATAAGCAGGTGGTGCCTTATGAGGCTTTGGAACAAACTTTGCAGGCTCAGATTAGTACGGGTGAAGAGGTTACCATTATGCTGTATGCGGATGGTAGTGTGCCGATTCAGAATGTTATTTCGGTAATGGATGTCGCAAATCGTTTGAAGATCAAACTGGTGTTGGCAACGGAGCCTAAAAAGGATTAAGATAGGAACGAATTAAGACTGCTATTAAACATCTATGGTTTGGGGTAGTCTTAACATAAAATTCGAAGATTATGTATTATCATGTAAAAGAAGAAAATAATATGCCCAAGGCATTGGGGTACTCTACCCTGGTGATGGCCGTTTTAGCTGTTATAGGCTTCTTTATCGTGTTTGGCCAGCCGGATATGCCTTTGTATGGTACGGGGGGAATTGTGGTGAATTATGGTACTGCGGATGAGGGAATGGGCGACGATTATATGAGTGTTGAAGAACCTTCGGTAGACGAAAATGCGAATAATGTGGTTCCTGATAGGGTAGTGCCTACCGAGGTGCCTACACCTACGCCGACAAAACAGGTTGCCGATAAAGCTGTGGCTACCCAAGATTTGGAAGATGCTCCTGCAGTTACGAAAGCAGAAAAACCGGTAAAAACCGCGGCGGCTGAGACTACTAAAGAGGTGAAAAATAGTACGCCTGCGGTAAATACCAACGCCTTATATAAAGGGAAAAAGAATAATGGAACGGGGGCTGGCGATGGTACGGGTTCTACTCCCGGAAATCAGGGTTCCAAATTAGGCGATCCTTTAGCATCCAATTATGGTGAAGGGGGCTCTGGTTTTGGAAATACCTCCATTTCACTGGCAAACCGTCATTTTACCACTAGACCGCAGATCGACGATAACGGCCAGCAGGCGGGTATCGTGGCTGTAGAGTTTAAAGTCGATAAAAATGGGGTCATTACCTATGCCCGTGCTGGTGCAAAAGGTACTACCTTATCCGATGGTAATTTGTGGGCCAAATGTGAAAGAGCAGTTCGTGGCGCTCGCCTTAACGAAATTGCAAATGCTCCGGACAGTCAGACGGGCGTTATTAGGTTCAACTTCAAATTAAGATAAAATTCAGAATATGAAAACCTATGCAGAGGCAATCGATTATTTATATAGTCGATTGCCTATGTTTACAAGAGACGGTGCGTCTGCCTATAAAAAAGACCTGGACCGTACAATAGCTCTTTGTGAGGCTTTGGGAAACCCACAGCATAAATTTAAAACGATTCATGTTGCGGGAACAAATGGCAAAGGCTCTTCTTCGCATATGCTTGCTGCTATTCTTGCGCAGGCAGGGTATAAGACGGGCTTATATACCTCACCCCATTTAGTAGATTTTCGAGAACGTGTGCGTATCAATGGCGAACAGGTGTCTGAAGATTTTGTTGTAGACTTTGTACAGGCAAATGCTGCTGGTATAGAGGCGGTGCAACCTTCATTTTTTGAAGCTACTGTGGCTTTAGCTTTCGATTATTTTGCCAAAGAAGAGGTCGATATTGCTGTTATCGAAGTGGGCTTAGGGGGGCGTTTAGATAGTACAAATATTATTTCTCCTGCGGTTTGTTTGATTACAAATATCGGGATGGATCATATGAACCTTTTGGGCGATACCTTGGCCGAGATAGCGGCCGAGAAGGCTGGAATTATTAAACCCTTAACCCCAGTCGTTATTTCTGAAACGCAGGAGTCTATTGCAGCTGTATTTCGGGATAAGGCTGATCGTGTTCAGGCTCCGTTATTTTTTGCAGATCAAATTTATACGGCTGAAAGGGTTGCTGTAAATTCGCAATGGCAACAGGTTAACGTTCAGCATCAGGAGGTAGAGACAGTCTATGATTTGGACTTATTGGGTTCTTATCAGGTTAAAAACTTAAGGGGTGTATTGGCGGTTATTGAACAATTGCAGGTTCAGGGTTTTAAGCTGACGCCTACGGATATTGCTGCAGCTTTGTCTAAGGTGCAGCTGCTGACGGGATTGCAGGGGCGCTGGCAAACATTGTGTACGGATCCTTTGATTATCTGCGATACCGGCCATAATGAAGATGGGATTAAACAGGTGGTGCAGAATCTCGAAGGTATGTCGTATGTGACCTTGCATATCGTGATTGGTGCTATGCGCGATAAAGATTTAGCACATATGCTGCCGTATCTACCTAAAAATGCCGTTTATTACTTTAGTAATCCGGATATGCCTAGAGCCATGCCGGCAGAAGAGCTGTCCGATATTGCGGCGGGCTATCAATTGAAGGGTAAAAGTTATGGTCCGGTACTATCGGCACTTGCAGCCGCAAAGGAGCAGTTTAAAAAGGGGGATTTAATTTTTGTGGGGGGCTCCAATTTTGTTGTGGCCGAAGTATTACAGGATTTGGCGAAAAAATAAATACTTTTTGCTGCTTAGATTAGAATATAGGCTTCCTTTTCAGGAAGCTTTTTTTATGTGCGTAGGAGGGGTATAAATTTTTTTTAAAATTCCTGTAAATTATTGTCACCCTTTTTTTACAGAAAGTCGTATTGATTAGGTAATGCAGGAAAAATCCCGGATACGTTGGCCTCTGTTGGGTACCAGGTATCGGTAAGCATAATGTTTGTTTGCCTACTGTTTAATACGGTGCTTACAAAAAATCGAATGTATGAAAGAAATAGAATATCAGCTCAAGATAAGTCAATTGATTGCTAAGGATCAATTCGGTATGCTTTCAGAACAGGAGCGTCAGATGCTAGCAGATTGGTTACAGGCCGATGAGGCTAATAGGCTGCTTTATACGGAAATTAAAAAGGATCTTACTACGGATGTGGTCAAACATACCCGTATCGATAGTGCTGAAGAGTGGAAAAAGTTTGTCGCTGTAAATGGCCTCGTTACTCGCCCTGTTTGGTATAAACAATCTTGGTTTAAGGTTGCTGCGCTGTTGGCATTGGTGGGGTCGGTTGGATTCATCTATCTTAAGCAGCAACGTGATATTAAAGAGAGGTTAAATAGCATAGCTAATAAAACATCTTTGTCTGTATCGCCTGCGGATTCGATGTTTAAAGAGCATAAAGGAATTGTGCTGTTAAGCAATGGTGAGTCCAAAAATCTGGATGCAATCAATCCGGATTCAACCTTAAATTTACAGGCTGTCTTACTCGATAATACCAACAAAAAAAGCGTTGATGCTGCTGATGAGGTCCAGATGAATACTTTAATTATTCCTCGTGGTGCCGAATTTAAGGTTAAACTGCCGGATGGCACCATTGCCTGGTTAAATGCAGGGTCGTCGTTAACTTTTCCATCCAAGTTTATCGGCGCTACCCGCAAAATTACTATTGAAGGGGAGGTATGTTTGGATGTGTTCCATAATCCGGCACAACCGTTTGTCGTGCAGGCTGGAGAACAAAGCATCCAGGTTCTGGGGACTTTATTTAATGTGGAAAATTATAAGGGGCAAAATGCGCGTACTACTTTAGTTCGGGGAAAAATAGAAGTAGCCTACCGCAATAAGAAAACCATTTTAAAACCTAATGAACAGTTTATTATCCAGAAAGATGGTCATACGCAGCTCGTGAAGGTGAATGCTGTAGAAAGTATACAGTGGACCAATGGAACCTTTGAGTTTACCGATACCAGCTTGGAAGAAATCATGCTTAAACTAGGCCGTTGGTACGATGTCTCTTATCAATTTGTCGACGCTGGTGCTCGGGAAGCCCGTTTTACCTTACAGGTAGAACGCAATGAGTCGCTAGCGCAGCTGCTGAAGAAGATTGAAATGACTGGAAGGGTACAATTTAATAAAAAGGGGAAAACAATAAAAATATTTGAATAATCAACTTTAATCTATCTACTAATAACCAAAACAAATTAACAAAAACTATGAATGTACATGTTTTAAAATCTAAGTTCTTTAGATTTTTAAGGTTCCTGCTATCTGCTGGTGTCCGTACGCAATGCAGACCTGCTGCATTGGTATTTTTCTTTACCGTTATTTGCGGGCTTTCTATCGCTGTTGCTCAAAAGAATATCGATATCAGCCGTAAGAATGCGCCTGTCGAGGAGATTTTACAGCAGGTGAAAAGTACCAGCAATTATCGCTTTGTCTATGAAAGCTCGGCAATTAAAGGGCTTAAAAATGTTGATATTCAACTCAAAGGGGCAAGCATAAATCAGGTTATGGATGCTTGTTTAGAAGGTTCTAACCTTACTTATGTGGTCGAGGGTAATACGGTAATTATCCGCGCCAAAGCGAACATCACGACTACGGTGGTGATACAGGGCTCCAAAAAGCTGACAGGAACGGTTAGGGGCAGTGAAAAGAATACGCCCATTGCTGGGGTTACGGTTACCATGATGGGGAATAATATGGCAACTATTGTAGCAGCAACCGATCAGAATGGCGCTTTTTCTATTACCTATCCGCAAAATAGCAGCAACACCAGCTTGCAGTTTTCCATTGTCGGAAAGAAACCTGTAAAGCTTGCTGTAGGCGATAAAAGTCAGTTCCAGGTGGCGATGGAGGATGTGGTGGAAGAATTGGATGATATCGTTGTTACGGGGATCTTTAATAAAGCGAAAGAAACGTATACCGGTGCTGCCAAGGAGATATCTGCTTTAGAGTTGAAGCAATTTCAGGGTAGAAACCTCTTTGTAACCTTAGGAAATATTGACCCTGCATTTTATGTGGTGCCTAATAACCTTAAAGGTTCTGACCCTAATGTTATTCCTGATATCCAACTTCGTGGTACAAGCTCTCTACCTAATATTAACCAGTTGCAGGATGCTACATCGTCCAATTTAAATATGCCGCTCGTGGTGATTGATGGTTTTGAAACGACCATACGCCGTATGATGGACCTGGATGTGAATGAGGTGGAAAGCATTACCTTGTTAAAAGATGGTTCGGCAACAGCTCTATATGGCTCGCGTGGTGCTAATGGGGTTGTTGTGATTAAAACGAAAACGCCGGCAGCAGGCAAACTATCGGTCTATTATAGAGCCGCTTTAAATGTCAATGTTCCCGATTTAAGTAGTTATAACTTATTAAATGCTAAGGATAAATTGGAGCTTGAAAGGCTTTCTGGTTATTACCAAAATAGCACCAAATCCCCGGAGCATAACCTTCAAATGTTAGACTATTATAATCAGGTCTACAAATTAGTAGATGCGGGCATCAATACCAACTGGTTGGCCAAGCCCTTACGCTTAGGTATGGATCAAAACCATAACCTACGTGTCGAAGGTGGCGATAATTCTTTTAGGTATAGTATAGGTGCCTCATACAATGATGTGCAGGGGGTAATGAAAGGGTCGGACCGTAAAACGTTTAACGGATCTATTAATATTTCTTACGACTATCAAAAGTTTACTTTCCGCAATAACACTATTATTGGTAATACCAAAACTTTTGAGTCTCCCTATGGTTCCTTCTCGGATTATGCGAAGTTAAATCCGTATTGGTCGCCTTATGATAGCAAGGGAAATATAGCACGTGTTTTCGAACCTTTTGCCGCGGTATATTGGGATCAAAATGGGATCCAAAAGCCTATTCCAAACCCACTGTATGATGCGACGTTAAATGTTTACGATAACAGTAGCTTAACGAATATAACCAATAACTTACAGCTGGAATGGCGCCCGCTTCAGGGATTGGTTATGCGTGGTGGTATTGGTATTATCACCGAGAATTCGGATAGGGATAATTTTAAACCTGCCGACCATTCTTCTTTCAATGACTATACCCCATCGGAGGTCTTTTATAAAGGAAGTTATAAATTTGATTCTGGAAAAACATTCTCCTATACCGGTAATTTTACAACGAATTATTTCAGAACTTTTGCACAAAAGCATAGTTTGTATATTGGTGTTAATGTCGATGTTTCGGAAAGAAACGCGCGTGGTTTTAGTTTCTTAGCGGAGGGATTTCCGGGTAATAATGTAGATTTTTTACCGCTAGCTTACCGCTATAAGCGAAATGATAAACCCCAAGGAAACGAAGAAACATTGCGACGTGTGGGTTTAGTGTCGACATTGAATTATTCTTTATCGAACACCTATATTTTAGATCTCTCGTATCGCTTGGATGGGGCTTCGCAGTTTGGTTCTAACCGTAAATTTGCCCCTTTCTGGTCTATAGGTACGGCATGGAATGTGCATAAGGAGCGGTTTATACGGGATAATTTATCCTTTGTAAACAATTTCAAAATTAGAGCATCTTATGGTATGACAGGTACAACACAGTTTTCTGCTTACCAGTCGCAGTCTATTTTTAACTATTATTTTGACCAGCGTTATGGCCCTTGGATTGGTGCCTACCAATCGAAACTGGGTAACCCTGACCTGAAATGGCAGTCTACAGATCAGTATAACCTGGGAACAGATATTGAATTGTTTAATTCACGTTTTAGTATCCGCGCAGATGTATACCGCAAAATAACAACGAATTTGTTGTCTTCACTGGAATTGCCTTTCTCTAATGGTTTTACCGATTATACAGAAAATGTCGGCAGTTTAAGGGAGCAGGGGTTTGAGTTGAGCTCGAGTTTTAAAATTATCCCGACCTCGAATAGAAAATGGGGCTGGTCTATTACAGCGAATGTAGCGCATAATCAAGATCGTATCACCAAGCTATCGCAAGCTATGAAAGAGGCCAATGAAAGACAGTTTTCCAGCGATGTAGCGAAATCGGGTAATCCTCCGCGCGTACTTGTGGAGGGGGCATCACAAAATACCATTTATGCGGTGCGTTCTTTAGGTATCGATCCAAGTAATGGTAAAGAACTATTTTTAGGTAAGGACGGAAAAATAACGTATAATGGTTTACTTACTGACCAGGTAGCTGTAGGGATGAACCAGCCTAAATACCGTGGAAACTTTAGCACTTTGGTGCGGTATAAAGATTTTACATTAAATGCTTCCTTTGGTTTTCGCTTTGGCGGGCAGTTGTACAATGCCACGCTCTTAGACAAAGTTGAAAGAGCTAATAAATTTTTTAATGTCGATAGTAGGGTGTTTACGGATCGCTGGCAAAAACCGGGTGATGTGGCCAAATTTAAGGGCTTGAATGAGGATGGTTATTCTCTGGCAACAACGAGATTTGTTCAAAACGAATCGGCCTTCTTCTTGCAAAATGTTAACGCCAACTACAATTTCGTTAACCAGGCTTGGTTAAAAAATGCGCGTATACGTACACTTTCTATTGGAGCAAGTACTGGGGAGTTGTTTTACCTTTCTAGCGTTCCGCAGGAGCGGGGTACGGGTTATCCGTTCTCGCGTCAAGTGTCGTTGAACCTTTCTGTCATGTTTTAAGAGTTATTGAAATGAAAAAATTAGTAATAATAGTATTTATCGGAATAGGGCTGTTGTTTTCAGGCTGTAGCAAGTGGTTGGAAGTACAACCGCAAGGCCAAACAACAGAGGGTATTATTTTCAACACACAGCAGGGTTTTAAGGATGCTTTGATTGGTGCGTATGTGCGTTTAAACTCGACTAATCTTTACGGGGAAAGTTTAAGTTATGGTTTTATAGAATACTTGGCCCTAAACTGGGATGTCACTTCCAATCAATCGGATTTGACCAACACTGCACTTCGAAATGGCAATTATAATGACCTTGGTGTTCGGGGTAAAATCGATAATGTTTTTGGACATCAATATAAATTGGTGTTGGATGTGAATGGTATTCTTGCAAATATCGATGCTAAGCAGGGGATTTTTGAAAAAAATATCTACGAAATAATTAAAGGCGAAGCTTTGGGCTTACGTGCATTAGCTCATTTTGATGCGATACGCTTATTTGGCCCTGTACCCACAAATCCTGGTGATAAAAAATGGCTCCCTTATGTTAAAGTTATTAGCAAAAATATTGGTCCTGGATTAACTTTCCAGGAATTTATGCAGGAAGTTCTTGCGGATTTAAATGAGGCTGAAGCCTTATTGGCTAAGGCTGACCCCTTGCAAAAGTATACGCTACAGCAATTGGCAAATGATAAAAATCTGGATGACTTTTTTAAGTACCGCGAGACACGTATCAACTATTACGCTATTCTAGCACTTAAGGCGCGTGTTTTCCAATGGCTGGCAGCGGGCAACCCACAGTATGCGCAGGATGCGGTGAAGTATGCTAAGCTTGTTCTGGATGGGCAGGTTGATGGGCAGAAGCATTTCCGTTTGGGTACTGAAGCGGATCGTGCTACGCAGAATTATGTGATGACGCCAGAAATTATTTTCGCTGCTTACAATGAATTGAACGATGGTGGAGAGGCGAAATTTGGTGAAAATGGAAATTACTTTAGAGCGGATAGCAAATCGGGGACAGACTTTGTGTACCTGTCGATGTTATTTCCTGCTGCCGAACGTACTTCGGATATCCGCTATAAGGAAATGTGGGTTGGAAAAACTAAAGTAGGGTCTGAGAATTACGTGTACTATAGGAAGTATTTTCAAAATATGCTTAATTTGGAAACCCCGATTAACCGTATTCCTATCATTCGCTTGAGTGAGATGTATTTTATACTGACTGAGTTTGCAACATCTAAGGCTGAGGCTGACCAATATTACCGAATTTACTGCGATGCCAAGGGAATACCTTTTGCGAGTACTGGCTTTAATGCAAGCAACTGGGAAAATGACCGTAGAACAAAACTTATACGTGAGGTTGTACGGGAGTTTTATGCAGAGGGGAAAGCATTTTTTAACTACAAACGCTTGAATATGGCGGCTTCTCCAGCGCAGTATACGTATACCTATTTTATTGGATCGGAGAAAAAATATATTCTTCCGAAACCGGATAGAGAAATTGATTATAATAAATTGTAACCTAAATCTTATGAAGACAACAATTTTATATATATCCTTTTTTGCTGTATGTTCACTCGTGTTTAATGCGTGTAAAAAAGAGGAGATAATTACCTTTTCAGGAATGCCGAAAATACAGTTTATAGATTCTGCGGCACTATCTTATACTTTTATTTATGAGCCTGAAGCACGTGTGGTAGACACCGTTTGGCTTGCTGTACGTACCATTGGTGGTATTAAAAACTACGATCGTCCGATTGTGCTTACGCAAACCCCGGAGTTTAGAGACTCGATACGTATTGACGAGGATACCAAGAAGATTATTGATACGTTGCATATCCCCGTAAGTAATCCTGCGGTTGCGGGTGTACATTATGTAGCATTGGACGACCCTGCATTAAAGCCTTATTATGTTATGAAGGCTAATCAGGTGGAGGCGAAGATGCCGGTAGTGGTATTGCGCGATCCGAGCTTAAAAGAAAGTAGCTACCGGTTACGATTAATGGTTAAGGAGAATGCGGAGTTTGTTTTCGGGGAAACCAAAAATATCGCCCGCACATTAATTGTTTCCGATCGTTTTGAACGTTTTTACTCTTGGCGTTTTGATACTTCTGTTGCGCCAGCCTTTTTTGCATTTGGAAAATATAGCCCTGCGAAGCATCAGTTTATGTATGAAACTATAGGTGCACCTATTGATGAAGAATGGTATACGGCTGTAGTAGCTATTGGGGGTGTTACTCATTATAGGAACTACCTGAGAGAGGCGCTACAAAAATATAATGCCGACCCTGTTAATATAGCCTCCGGTAAAGCACCGTTGCGTGAGGGGGGGGGTACTTCGCCTTTGGTTACATTTTAATTATATATAGCATACTATGAAATATTTAAAAAGTATATATTCTTTATGTATTGCCACCGCCTTTATCTTACAATCGTGTTATAAGGATGATAGTGTCGCGGCAACAAATGTACTTCCCGAAATTGAAGTGTCGGGAATACAGAACAATTACACGGTTATTACGAAGGTAGATTCCTTAAACATAAAACCTGTTCTTGAAAATATAACCCATGAGGCGGATTATAGTTTTATGTGGCTTTTGTATGATAAGACATTTACTGTGAACGCAGGTACGGTGGCGAAACCGGATACTTTAGCCAGCACGAAAGACTTATCTATTCTTGTTAATAAAAAAGCAGCTGATTATATTTTAGTATTTAACATTATCCATAAAAAAACGGGGGTTACCCAAATGAACCGCTATAATTTGGTCGTTAATACCTTAAATATGAATGGTTGGTATATCTTAAAAGATCATAACAATCAAACGGATTATGACTTCTTCCATCCGGATGGTAAAATTGAAAATTGGATGCAATACCATGGTTATACAAGCTTAACAGGGAAGGCTGTGAAGTCTATATTTATTCCTGATATGCGTACGTCGCTAAATTCTGTGGATAGATTTGGTGCTTTAGCCGTTCTTTCTGATCAAGATATTGCGATGTTTAGGTTAGAAAATGGGCAACGTTTGTATACTTATGATAATCTGTTTTTTACAAAACCGTCGGTAAAAAAACCGCAGAATATAACCACAACGCCTGCTGGAACTGTGGGGCTGATTAATGACAGCAAATTTTATGTTTTAAATAAAGGGGGCTTGTTTGCAAATACGCCACCCAATGATTATGTGTTAAGTGATAAAATTGGTGTCACCTCGTATGAGCTGGTGTTCGATATAAAAAGTAAATCATTACTTTATGTTAGTGGCGGTTCCTTAACCCGGTTTATTGCCAATGGTAGTGCCATGATGAATACCGCTTCTGATTTGATGTGGATCGAGGGGGCTCCGGAATTACGGAATACGGGCGCTATGATTTTCAAAAATCCTACCACAGGAACGGGGCGGTTGATTCGTATTGATGCTTCTGTGGGTAATTTCTTTATTCCTGGAAGTAAGTTGGTGACGTTGGAAGCGGAAATTCCGGCTGAGAACCCTGTTTTACAGGCCGAACAGTTGGGTGGTAATTATGATAGCGACTTGCTGTATTACTCCAAAGGAAACCAGGTGTTTATTTTTGATTTTGCGTCTTTAAGTTCTTCGTTACAGGTATCCTTCCCGGAAGGTGAAAAGGTAACGCGCATTCAGCATATTAAGTATCCTGTCCCTGTTAGAGGTGTGGTAAATAAGCTAAATTATATCGCTATTGCTACCTTTAAGGATGGTAAATATAAGGTATATCTTTATAGTTTAAATTCTATTGGCGGACTGATTCCTAAATCAGCGCCAGATTTCGAGGGTACCGGTCGGGTATCTACAATAAATTATATTGAAAATGGACTTGGTAGCCGTGTTTTTTAATTATAAAATTTAATTTCTTCTATTGGGGGCTGTTTTTATGAACAGCCCCTATCTATAATATTAAAAAATTAATAAATTTTAATTACTTTTACAATTAATTTATAAAAACGCCTTTTTTTTTGGCATCTATTGAGTGAATTAGGGGTAATGGTTAAGGATACGATATCTGATATGCATGATTTCGGAGATTTTTTTGAAAAATCGTTCGAGCCTATCTACCATTTTATCCGACGTTATATCTCCGACGATATGGTTGCTAAAGATCTTGCCCAGGATACCTTTCTACGGGTGTATGAAAAGCGTGCCGATTTCCAAAGTCAGCTACATGCTAAATCGTATACCTATATCGTTGCCAAAAACCTTTCTCTGGATTTCTTAAAACATCAGAAAGTGCGTAACCAATACGCGGAATCTTTGGTGGATATACCTGTTGAGGATAACGATTTTATAAAAAATATAATCTACACCGAAACGGTACACACCGTAAAAGTAGCGCTGGCAACGTTAAGTCCGCAAAGTAAAAGGATAATCGAGCTGAGTATGGAGGGCTTGTCAAACGATGAGATAGCGCAGGAGCTGCAGATTTCCATCAATACCGTTAAAACCATAAAAAAAAGAGCATACGAAAAACTTCGGCAGTTGCTGGCTAGTGAATATACCGATGGTATTACGCTCGCTGTATTGCTTGCAGGCTTAATGGTGCTGCTATTAAATTAAAATCGTAAACGCCGGAAGAAGGGCGGTCTTTGTTATTTTTTTAGCCATAAAAAAAGGGAAACTGTCTTTTTATCGACAGCCCCCTTACTTAACTAAACAAACACTATAAATAAATTCTTATTTTCTGTTTTATTGTCCCACTTTTACTAAGCCTTTTTTCAACTGTTCATCTATGCGCATGGCGATATCGATAAGGTGAGCCTTAGCCAATCCCTTTTTACGCGGAATAGCTTTCTTAATATCCTTACTTAGATCGACTAAATGCTGGCGCATTAAACTGGAAGCATCCGAGTGTGTAGGTTCTGGATTTAGGTACATTATTGTTCCGTTGCCATTATTTACGCCCACAATTTCAGTGGTCATAACAAAGTTGCGAAACGTCTGGTTAATATATATTTTCTGTAAAGACCTGCGCGAGGCTGTGATATCCTGGCTGTTGTATAATTCGGCCCATATGGCACTACGTAGATCCGAAAGATATTCGTTTATACCATAAAGCTTCTCTTTTTTCTTTGCCTTATTTGTATTGTCTATCATCGTAGAAATCATTCCTGAACCTAAGAATTTAAACAATACGGCATGCTGTGTTGCGAAGATATACACATCGGCATCCACACCAGTTAGCGACGTTAAGGTGTCATTTTTCAACCAGGTTGGCGTTTGAAAAAGCTGGTCATTTAAGAATTTCATCGCTTGTTTCTGTTTTTCGTACGGTACATCCTCAAATACTGGCCCAGGCTGTTCTACACTCTTAAGGGTACGGTACTTGCCGCCTACAGATTTCATCACCTGCATGTTGTATAATTTATACTGCTGCAATAATGTTTTATACATTTCTCCAGCTTCCTCATATCCCTCATTCGCTGTGCGTGTCCATGTTAATAAATTCGGTAATATGCGCTGTAAGTTTTTAATACCATAGGTATTTGCCTTCGCATTATCATCCCCTAAGTCTTCACTCTGTGATCGCGGATCTGAGTATTCGAATTCGGCGCCGAAGAACAATCTTTTGTTCGCTGTTAAGCTATCAATAATAAGTTTGTTCTGGTATGGCGTTTCATCCTCTGCCTTTTCAAACTGTGGCAACCAACGGTAACCCCAGGAAATCGCCCATTTATCATAGTCGCCGATGCGAGGGAATATTCCTTTCTGGCTGATACCATCCTCCGGCTGTGCCACATAATTGAAACGAGCATAATCCATAATAGATGGGGTATGTCCGTATTTATCGGTAAATGTTCGGCTACGCAACGAGTCTACTGGCACCGTAGAGCTGGAACCAAAATTATGCATTAACCCTAGCGTATGGCCCACCTCATGCGATGATACAAATCGAATTAATTCTCCCATAAGATCATCGTCGAGCACCATCTTACGTGCTCTCGAGTCTATGGCTCCTGCTTGTATCATATACCAATTGCGCAATACCAACATAATATTGTGGTACCAGTTAATATGCGATTCTATAATCTCGCCCGATCGTGGGTCGTGAACATGTGGACCGCTGGCATTTGGAATAGCAGAGGGTTTGTATACAATAGCAGAATTGCGGGCATCGTTAATATTCCAGGTAGAATCGTCTGTTGGTGCGAGCTCAGCGCGGATAGCATTTTTGAAACCTGCAGCCTCAAAAGCTTCCTGCCAATCGTTTACCCCTGCAATTAAATAAGGGATCCATTTCTTTGGTGTTGCAGGGTCTATATAATACACAATAGGCTTTTTAGGCTCTACCAATTCGCCGCGAAGGTAACGGGCTTCATCCTCTGCTTTAGGCTCTAAACGCCAGCGTGTAGTGTAATACACATTTTTTACCCCTTGCGGATTTTTATCAAAGTCTACAAAGCCTCGAGCAAAGAACCCTACACGCGCATCGGCTAAACGTGCTTTCATCGGTTCTTTAGGTAGTAGTACTAACGAACTATTTAAGGCGTAGGTCATAGGAAGGGTAGACGTAGATCCGTTTACCGAGTAGGTACGTACACTTTGTATTTCTACGTTAATAGGGAATGTCTGTACCTTGTCGATATAGGATTTGTCGGCCTGTATCCCGCCAATATTAAGTCCTTTTTTTGCACCTTCGTTGAAGTACAATATTTCGTTCTCCTGATTTAAAAAGTCGGTAACCTCTATGACAGACGTTTTACTCAGCGAATCTGTACCATATGCTTTAATGGTAAAGGCAGCAACAATGGGCTGTAGATTGGACTTTACCAAGGATTTAAATAGGCCATTTTCACTAGAATCTTGTGCTCGTTCTGCAAAAATACGTCGTCTTAAAAATACTTTGTTGTCGGGCCCTTTTTCAAAGGTAACGACATTCTCGGCAATCTGGTCGCCACCGTACACATGCTTCTGCGGACGTAAACCTGCTGGTGCGCCAGCAACACGGTTTACCACTAAAATATCACGGCCAAGGATAGAATCAGGAATTTCAAAAAAGAATTTTTGTTCTATTTTATGCACACCGATCATACCAAACTGCGACTTAGCTTTTGCGGTGATAATATCCTTGTAAGGTTTTATCTCGCCTGCAGCAACAGGTTTAGCCGCCGTACTGTCGGTTTTTGCTTTAGTACCTTCAGTTTTTGCTGCATTTTTTTCAGTTTTCGGTTTTTCTTTTGTCGGCTTACCGTTGCTCTTTTGTGCCAATGCCTCATTTACAGGGCCTACACTTAGACCTGTAACAAGACCTAAACTTAGGCTTAAGAATAAGGTATTTTTTGATTTAAACATGATATATGGTAATAATTAGGTATAAAATTATTTTAATAACCTTTCTAAGGTTTCGGTAAGCGCATCCCCACGTAGGTTTACTGCGATTATTACGCCGTTAGGGTCTAATAAAAAGTTTTGCGGGATAGAACGTACAGCATATAAGGCCGCAACCGGACTATTCCAAAATTGTAAATCCGATACTTGAGGCCAAGTAAGACCATCTTTTTCTATGGCCTCTAACCACGCTTTTTTTGCATTCTGTTGGTCTAAGGATACACCCAGAATTTCGAAGTTTTTACTTTTGTACTTATTATAGGCCGCTACAACATGCGGGTTTTCTTCCCTACATGGTCCGCACCAACTTGCCCAGAAATCAATAAGCAGATACTTACCACGGAATGATTTTAAGGATACCGGGTTGCCGTCAGGGTCATTACTGCTAAATTCCGGTGCCGTTGCTCCAAGCGCCACAGTTAAAAATTTGGCGATTGTATTACCGAGCTTTTTGCCGGCATCACTTTGCTGCACCTTTTTGCTCAACCCTTTATACAACTTGTTGTACGCTACGATATCATCGGGTAGGTGTCCTACAATATCGGTTAAGGCTTCTAGGCTGTTGCTCGATTTAGGGTGCTGCTTAACGTATTGTATTAACGCCGCTTTACGTTCCGTTTTTATAAGTGCAATATCGTTGCGAAAAGCGCCTAAACCTATCGTATCGTAACCTGCCTTTTTACGCTGCTCTGCATAATATAATTCAGAACGCTCTTTTATACGGCTGTCATACGGGGAGGTTAATTTTTGAAGTACAGTTTCTTTTTCGGTAGTTTCTGTCTGTGCTTTTCCGCTAAAGAAGGTACAGAGGGCTAAGCAAATGGTCAACCCAATGGTTAGTGTATTTGATTTCATTCTATTTAGTGTTACTTGTTGTTATATACCCTATACGACTGTATTCCTATTAGGGGTGACAGTATGCACTAAATAAAAAACGGAGCGTAACCTTTATCTTTAGGTTCGCTCCGTATTATTCTTGTGGATAATTTTAATCGTTTACGGTTAATTCTCCACGAATATCTTTTTCAATCCAAAAAGCTACCTTCGCTTGGTCGTCGGTTTCCCCTTGAAGGTACATCAATTTGGTTACAGCAGCTTCAAAAGTCATATCGTAGCCATTCAGTACGCCGATAGCTTTTAGCCCCTGGCTGGTTTCGTAGCGCCCTAATTCTACCGATCCAACCTTACATTGCGAAATATTAACAATATTCTTTCCCCCGTCTATGGCTTGTTTTAATAAATCCAAGAACCATTGATCGGTTGTAGTATTGCCAGAACCGAATGTTTCCATAACAATCGAGCGTACATCGGCATTTAATATTGCTTTTATAGTCTCCGGACGTATTCCTGGGAATAGTTTAAGTACGCCGACGCGGTTATCGATGCGGTTATGTAGCACTAAATCTTTATCTGAATTGTTAAGTAGCGACTCGAGGTTATATTTTAAATGAATACCAGCTTCCACCAACACCGGGTAATTCGGGGAACGGAAGGCTTCAAATTTTGCAGAATTATATTTGAAGGCTCTATTGCCACGGAACAATTTATTGTCGAATAGTATGCACACCTCTTGTATTATAGACATACCATTATGCTTTGCCGATGCAATTTCCAGTGCCGTCATCATATTTTCCCGAGCATCGGTACGTATCTCACCGATGGGTAGCTGTGATCCGGATAGAATTACAGGCTTCTGTAAGCCCTCCAGCAGGAAGCTTAAAATCGATGCTGTAAACGCCATGGTGTCGGAACCGTGAAGAATAACAAAACCATCATACAGCGCATAGTTTGTCTGTATAAGTTCGGCCATCTGCAACCAGATGTCCGGGTTCATATTCGAAGAATCTATAATAGGGTCGAAAGAGTGAACGGTAATTTTATAATCGAGGCGGCTGAGGTCGGGAAGGTTGGCTTTTATAAGATCAAAATCGAAGGGAACGAAGGTTCCCGTTTCATCTTGAACCATACCTATTGTGCCTCCTGTATATATGATAAATAGATTTTTCATGCGTTTAAATGCCAAAGACTTTAACTGAATTCTGTGTGGTTATTGTGGCCAGCGTTTCCAGACTTACCTGATGTAGGTCGGCCACTTTTTGTGCCGTATAGGCTAGGTAAGAGGTTTCATTTTCCTTTCCTCTAAAAGGTACAGGCGCTAAATAGGGCGCATCTGTTTCTAAGACAATATGTTCCAAATCAATCTGTTGAACCACCTGGTCGAGGCCTGCCTTTTTGTAGGTAACAACGCCACCGATACCGAGCTTAAAACCTAAGGCTATGGCACGTTGCGCTTGTGCTAAATTTCCCGTAAAGCAGTGGAATATACCAAAAAGCTTATCGTCATTTAGCTCCTCAAGTATGGCAAATACCTCGTCGAAGGCTTCCCTACAATGGATGTCAATCGGTAACCCCAGTGCTTTGGCCCACGCTATCTGGGTTCTAAAAGCATCTTGTTGCCAAGCCAATGTACTTTTGTCCCAATAAAGGTCAATACCAATCTCACCAATGGCGTAAATTTTATGTTGGCCAATCATGTTTTCAATATAGGCCAACTCTTTTTTATAATCCTCTTTTACGCTGCAAGGGTGTAAACCTAACATCGGAAAGCAATTGTCTGGGTAGGCGGCAACAGTATCCATAACCTGCGGAATGGATTCCCGGTCGACATTGGGTAAAAATAATCGGGTGATATGCTTTTCTAAACAATGGTCTATCTGCTGTTTTAATTTTTCGGTGTTTACCGAATAATAGATGTGTGTATGGGTATCCGTAAGCGTATATGGTAGTAACATGGTTGTTTATTAAACACTCAAAAGTAGTAATTTATCAATAAGCAGCCTAATTTAGTATAAAAAAACGCGATTCTTTTAAAAGAATCGCGTTTAAATTTTAATATTTAAAATTTTTTTAAATCTTGGTATCTGCCTAGTTTGCAGGTTCAGCAACTGTTGGTGCTGCTGTTGGTGCAGTTACAGGTTTACCTTTGATTACGTCAACCAATTCTACATCAAAGATTAATGGTGCGTAAGGAGGGATTTTATTTCCTGCCGGACGGTCGCCATAAGCTAAAGACGAAGGAATAATTAATGTTGCTTTTGTACCTTTAGCAAATAATAATAAACCTTCTGTCCAACCTTGAATTACCGGTTGGTTACCAATGCTGAAACGGATAGGCTCGAATGTACGCATCGGGTCAATAGGCATTTTGTTTGCTGTTGCAACCTCTTTAATCGACGTATCGAAGACTGTACCATTTGTTAATTTACCAGTATATTGTACAACTACAGTATCCCCTAAAACTGGTTTTTCACCTTTACCTTCTGAAGTAATTACATATTGTAAGCCAGAAGCTGTTTTCTTAGGCTCTAGTTTATTTGAAGAAACGTAAGATGAAATTTTACCTTCTTCGGCTTTTTTCAATCCTTCTAATTCACCTTTAAAATAGTTATCTATTTGCGTGTAAAGTGCTGAATCTGTTAATTGACCTTTTTTGAAGTGTTTTCTAACTTTTACGGTAAACGTCACATATTTATCTGCAAATTCAGGTTTTGGCTGATGC
The DNA here is from genome assembly GCF_049319645.1 of Sphingobacterium sp. Mn56C. Lineage (NCBI taxonomy): Bacteria > Pseudomonadati > Bacteroidota > Sphingobacteriia > Sphingobacteriales > Sphingobacteriaceae > Sphingobacterium > Sphingobacterium sp. Mn56C. The sequence continues at coordinate 26,957 of NZ_JBMOUC010000002.1, read as the reverse complement.
GTCATGGCAGCCATCGTATCCAAGTTCAAACGGAATACAGCGCTATCGCCTTCACCTAAGAATTTGAACATCGAGTTGTAATCGCCTTTGTACATTCCTGGAAGTGTATCCGCTGCAATGTTAACAATTTGAGGTAAACCTAAATCGTAAGTACTGTTTAATAACGAGTCTTTACGGTCGGATTTAATCGTTAAATCTACGGAAAGGAAGTCTCCTGTCTGCGCCTTTTCGGCACCTTCGTCTTTTACGATTTTATACTCTAAACCACCATCCCCTTTTTTAAAGTTCTGGCAAGAAGCAGCTAAAAGTGTAAAAGCTGCAGATAAAAATAAAATTGATTTCTTCATTTTATTGATTATAATACGTATTTACTTAGTTAATAATTCTTTATATTCCGGTAAAATTGATTTAAATGTATTTACGACAGTGGCAATATCCCCTGCTGCACTACCTCCAGAAGCATTGAGATGCCCTCCGCCATTGAAATACTTTTTACATATCTCATTACAAGGGATTTCGCCGATGGAACGCAAAGATAATTTAATTAATTCAGTTCTGTCGACTATTAATGCCGCTAATCGTATACCTTTAATGGATAATGCATAGTTTACTAATCCCTCTGTATCACCTGTCGTTACATTAAACTTGGCTAAATCTTCTTTCCTTATCGAAAATAATGCGGTATTGTATGCAGGTATAACCTCTAAACAGTTTAATAAACAATATCCTAAAAAGTTAAGCCTTCGTTCGGTAGCACTGTTATACACCTGCTCATGAATCTCCCAGTTACGGGCGCCAGCATCCAGTAGCTCTGCAATAATATGGTGCACAGCAGCCGTTGTCGATCGAAAGCGGAAAGAGCCTGTATCGGTCATAATACCGGTGTACAAACAGGTGGCAATATCCGCATCAATATCGGCTTTCCCCTGTAACTCCTCCTCCAAAAAGCGGTAAACCAACTGTGCTGTAGCAGCAGCATTGGAGTCCCAGTACGATAGATCTGCAAAATCTTCCGGCTCTAAGTGATGGTCTATCATCCATTTCTGTCCTGCTGCTTCTCGAATTATAGGCTCCAAAGCATGGGTACGTGAAAGAGCGCTATAGTCTAAACAGAAAATAATCTCGGCTTCATTTATCAGCTTTGACGCCATCTCCGGGCTCTGCGGATACATTATAACCGACCCTCTTCCCGGCATCCAGTCTAAAAAGTCTGGAAAATCCGAAGATACAACAACAGAAACCTGATGGTTTTTCTTTTTCAGCCAATGATAAAGGCCTAAAGAAGATCCCAGCGCGTCTCCATCTGGTTTGTGGTGAGTCGTTATAACAATTCTTCTAGGTTTAGTTAGTAATTGTAAATTATCTTTTCCTTTTAGCATAAATATTTCAAGAATACAAACCTACAAATTATTCATTTGTCCGAAAAATTATTTTTTATGTCGGAAAGCATAGAGTTTATGGTCTCTACGCATACACAATAGATAGTTATCACTGGTGGGGCTGATCTTGCCATAATAAAACAGCGGTTGTGCCTCGAGCGGAAAACCTTCGACCAGCATCTGGTCGCCAATATGGAAGAGGTAAATTAAATTACTCGCTTTTACAGCAACACCGAGAAAAGGTGTAGGGCTACCGGCATTAGGGAAAAACTGTGGCCTATCTTCCACACCTTTGGTGAAATTGTAGGTAAACAACCTGTGCAAAGAATCGGCAATATCATACACCTGTAATTCACCCTTGCTGAGGTGTACCAACTCGGGCATAGAGTTGCCATTCAGATTTTCAAAGGCCGATATGGATGCTGTTGCCGTATTTTCTAAGCGCATTTTAGTCGTTGGCTCCTGTTCTGGAATGCGGTAGAAGTTGCTTTTACCATCGGTAGCAAAATATTGATACTCCTTGTTCCCTTTGTCCCAAAAACCTATAGGGCCATTAAATTCAACATCACCGGGTACGTCGATCTCGCGATACTTTTCTCCCCTTTGATCCAGCAGGTATACACGGCCATACGTGGTGCCAATGGCGAAGTGTTCACCAGCAATCTGTACGGGGCCATTTATTCGTCCATCGACTTCAACAGTTTTCCAATCTTTAAGGCGCTGGCCTTCCATATCAAAGGCATACACTTTTTTTGCCGTAGGAACGAGTATACAGGATATACCATTTATTTGCGTTATTGTTGCTGTAGCCGTAGGTACGTCGGGAATAGTAGCGGAGAAGCCTTTAAATGCTTTCCCATCCGTATCAAATCGATATAACTGTGCTTTATCCGTCACCAACAAAAGGCTGCGATCCGGAAGCTGCTGGATATCACCGGTTACTCTACCAGCAAATACGGCGGACCATAACTTTTCTCCACTTGTGGATATCGCATGTACCGTATGGTCCAACTCCTGGATAAGAATAAACTGGCTAGTGTCGGAGTGATCAAAGACATAAGGCCTCGTGATAGCTTTGTTTTCCATAGGGTACACCCATTCTGGTGTCCCCCCGAGGGCACTTTTACTTTTGTACACCGCATAAATCTGCGACGATAGGCTGCCGTTGTTTCCGGAAAGTTGTACCGACCAGGAGTAGAAGTCCTGGTAACCATAATTATCTTTATCCTTAAACTTCTTTTGGTATGCCTGTGGTAAGGAATTTAATATCTTGTACTGCGCATTTCTATTATGCACAAACAGCGTTATATTAGCATCATTTCCTTGCAGCTTTTCAAAGTTCTTAAAACCCAGCGTGCCCACAAGAAGGCTCTTTTTACGCCAGTCAGTAAGGTAGCTTTGCAACGTAGAACTGCTATTGGCAATAACCAGCACATTGGCCACCTGGGTAACATACGGGCGGTTTAAAGTTTTAAATGCGTCGCCATACTGCGCATACAGCAGCTGGCTATTTTTAAAGCGGTATATGGAGTCGCCAACATTTTCCAGGATTGTGCTACGTACAGTCTCCCAGGCAGCGGAGTCTTGGATTGCTACAAACCCCATATGGTTTTGATCTTGTGTTTCAATTAAGGCGAAATTGCTGCCCCAGCTGGCGTTTAATTTTTCCACAGTTTTAGCACTATCACCTATTTCTTTCCAAGTATTATTTATCCTATCGCTTTCTTTCCGGTTTTGGAATAGGGTATTTAAATCCTGTTGGAATGTTTTGCTATCACGGAAACTATACTCCATATAAACCGCCGTATTGGCCGGAAAGTAGTTGTACAACTGCTGTGTAGTTTTCCGCTGCCGACTAAAAATAGCCAGATAACTGTCTTGTGTTTCCGTAATTTCGCTTTCTCCGGTAAGCATTAAAGCATCCTGTTTGAAATTAATATTCCACGCAGATTGTCCTTTCAGCCCCGCAAATTGATCTAAAAATATGCCTTTTGTGCGTTCCTGGAACTGTTGCACGAAAGCTGGAAACTGCTGATGCGGGAAGAATACACTAAACGGGGTATTTCGGGAGCTATTTTTTGCAAAGTAGTCCAGCTGTTCCTTAGGCAAATGAACGGCATGTTTGTCGACTATGGTAGCTAGTATAGGTTTGGATGTAGATGCAAATATAATATCTTGGTAATATACAGCATAGAGCCTGCTATTTTGTTGCTCAAAATGTAAGGTATACAGTTTCGTATTTAAAGTGTCCGTAGTTTCGATTTTTACGTCTCTACCCAGCGCCGCTAGTACAGTACTAAGATCAGATTCTTTGAGCGATACTTGTGTTGGCACGGTGAATAAGGTAGAAATGGTCTTTCCTTCCGGATGGAAAGAAACATATATATCAGCGTTGTCGACATAATTTTTTAAGGCATCATGGCGCAATAAAGACTGCTTAAAAAGGGTATTCGTTTGTGCCTCCTGAAACCCTAAAATAGCATCAAATATTTCAAAGTCTTTAAATATATTATCCGTAATTTGATCATTGCGGATCGATGTGATCAGTAAGGTGTTCTCCGGAAGATATTTTAAAGCCCGAGCACTATCCGTTTGATCCTTGTTAACATCACTAAAATAATATATCGATGCTGCAATAACCGCAATAAATAAGAGGGCCGTAATTATCAGAGTATTTCTCATTTTACAAACCTAGCTATTTCGGTATCTAAAAGGAAGCAATTGGCGTAAAAAACAAAAAATATGTAGCCTTTTGAACTATATTTTATACATTTATAGACACGATTTATCTAAAAGTATTTTTCATTATTATTCATGAATAAGCAAATTATTTTAACTGCTTCTTTTTTTGGTCTTATCGCCGTTGTGTTAGGGGCGTTTGGAGCCCACGGATTGGAGGGGAAAATTAGTGATTACCATCTCAATACCTGGAAGACTGCAAATCAATATCAATTTTACCATACTTTTGCTTTACTTTTTCTTTCTACATTTTCGAGAGCAAAAAGTCCTTCTATCCGGGTATCATTTATTGCCTTTACGGTAGGGATATTACTTTTCTCGGGTAGCTTATACCTTCTCAGTATACGTAGTTTGCTCGGGTTAGATGGATTCTCCTTTTTAGGGCCTATTACCCCATTAGGGGGCTTATGCTTTATGATCGGTTGGATTGGTCTTTTTGTTGCTGCGGTAAAGCACCGCGCATAATATATAATTTTTAGTATTGCAAGCCTCTGATACTTGATATCGGGGGCTTTTTTGTATTTTTGTATATGCTGGCATCAGATTTATTTTCCGACCGTAAAACGCTTTTTGTGGAGGTTATTCTTCCCCTGGCTATTGCGAAAACATATACCTATCGTATTCCGTTTGAGTTAAACCATAAGGTTGCGGTGGGCGTTCGGGTAATTGTGCAGTTTGGAAGAAACAAAATTTACTCGGCTTTGGTTAGCGCTGTTTCCGAACTTCCCCCTGAGCGCTATGAAGCGAAATATATTATGGATGTGGTCGATGATCAGCCTATAGTCGATGCAGGACAGCTGCTGTTATGGGAGTGGATTGCAGATTATTACATGTGCCACCTGGGAGAGGTTATGCAGGCAGCCTTGCCTGCAGCTTTAAAAATGGCTTCCGAAACGAAAATTATGCTTGCCGATGAAGGTGAATTGGATCGTTCGGTATTGTCGGATAAAGCTTTTATTTTGTTAGATGCACTGGAGCTGGCCGGGGAGCTTAAAGTAAATGATGTAGTTAAGATTTTGGGGCAGAAGTCGGTGTTCCCGCTATTGAAATCTCTTTTTGAGCAGGGTTTTATTTTAATATCAGAGGAGATCAAAGAACGCTATAAACCCAAGACAAAAGTTTTCCTATCGCTTGCGTCATTATATAACGATAGTTCGGGTAAGCGAGAATTATTAGATAGTTTAAATCGAGCCCCCAAACAGCAGGATGCTGTATTAGCGTACCTGCAGTTGGCAAAACAACAACAAGATATTACACGTGCAGCGTTGATGGAAGCTTCCGGTTGTGGTACATCGGCCATCACAGCGCTTATTGATAAGGGTGTATTCGAACTGCGCGAGCAGGTGGTAAGTCGCTTTGCGGGTGAAGATATTTTATTAACGAAAGAGTTTACCTTTACTGCCCTGCAGCAGCAGGCATTTGACGCTATTAAACTTGGATTTGAGCAGAAGGATGTGGTGTTGTTACATGGTGTTACGGCATCGGGGAAAACACAACTATATATTCGCTTAATTGAGGAAGCCTTAAGTTCCGGAAAGAATGCACTCTACCTATTACCCGAAATTGCGTTAACAGCTCAGATTACCGAAAGGCTAAAATTGTATTTCGGTAATGAACTTGGCGTATATCATTCCAAATTCAACGATAATGAGCGTGCCGAGTTATGGCATAAGGTATTGAAAAATGAGCTCCGTGTGGTTATAGGGGCACGGTCGTCTTTGTTTTTACCCTTCCGAGATTTAGGCCTTATTATCGTCGACGAGGAGCATGAAAACTCGTATAAACAATACGATCCAGCACCGCGCTACCATGCGCGCGATACTGCGATTTACCTGGCGCATCTGCACCATGCCAAGGTGCTGCTAGGTTCGGCAACGCCATCGGTAGAAAGTTACTATAATGCTAAATCCGGAAAGTATGGTTTAGTGCAACTTCTGCAACGCTTTGGTGAAGCCCAGTTACCGCAGATTACGGTTTTAAATATATCCGAAGAAATGCGTAAAGATAAGATGCACGCTTATTTTAGCAGCACTTTATTGCAAGGTATAGAGCAGGCGGTTGCCAATAAGGAGCAGGTAATTTTATTTCAAAATAGACGAGGGCATACACCATTTGTGCAATGTAGCACCTGTGGGCATGTTGCCAAGTGTATTAATTGTGATGTAAGTCTTACCTACCATAAAACCTCGAATATGCTGCATTGCCACTACTGTGGGCATTCGGAATCCCCGATTAATGTATGTCCGGCATGTGGTATGCCTCATATGGAAAGTAAGGGGTTTGGTACAGAGCGTGTAGAGGAGGAGTTGGAAATTCTAATGCCTAATTTGCGTATCGGAAGGTTAGATCTGGATTCCACCAAAGGCAAGTATGGCTTTGATAAGATTATTGGTGCTTTTGATGAACATGCCTATGACGTGTTGATCGGCACACAAATGGTGGCGAAGGGTTTAGATTTTGGTCGCGTAAACCTTATTGGTGTTATCAATGCCGATACCATTATAAACTTCCCTGATTTTAGAGCTTACGAGCGTGCGTTTTCTTTATTTTCGCAAGTGGCAGGACGTGCGGGCAGACGTAAAGACCAGGGCAGGGTTATCTTACAAACGTATACCCCCAATCACCGTGTAATTGAACAAGTGGTGCAACATGATTATGAGGGCATGTTTATGCAGGAGGTAACCGAGCGCAAAAATTTTATGTACCCTCCGTTTTATAGACTTATAAAGCTGGATGTTAAACACAGCAATCAACAGCAAACGTATGATTCGGCTCAAAAGTTAGGCGTTTTACTTCGTGCTCAGTTAGGAAATAGGGTGTTAGGGCCTGAGGCCCCTTTGGTTGCACGCGTACGTAACTTTTACATTCAAACTATTACCCTGAAAATTGAACGCAATAAGGTGAACATGGCGAAGGTTCGGGATCTTATACGCTCGTGTATCCTCACCTTTGAGCTGGATAAAAGAAATTCGGGTGTCCGTATCCAGATTGATGTAGACCCCTACTAATAGCAACTAGTCCCGCCGCCATGAATTTCCATTTAGTTCCACAGAGAGACCCCTATTTTAGTGGAAATAAATACAATTATAGTTTGTACTTCCGTGCATAATGTGCGGCATCTTTAGCAATTTTAGCCTGCCTGGTAGTTACAGCTTGTGGTTTGTAGCTGTTTTTACGTACATCAGTCTTGAATAGCATTTCGTACCAAGTGCAGGCGGCCGTAAAGCGACCATAGTCCAATTGCAGGTGGTACCCGTCGCGTGTAAAGTTGTCGCCAAGTTTTTTACGCGCATATTGAATGGCAATGCCAGCAGGAACGATATACTGTATAGCCTTATATTTTTTTACGCGCTGCGACACGGCCAATATACCCTGATACATGGACTCCTGATTGTTGTTATAATTGGCAAAACCTGGATGTTTGGAGTCTTGTTGGTACGCCCAGGTTTGGTGGTAAATTAATTTAGCCTTAGGTGCGCGTTGCTGTACATAAGCTATAAGCTCGGGTAAATCGCGTTCTACCTCTTCATACCGCCCCGATAAAGGGCTTGCTTGCTGCAAGCTAATATAATCCCAATTTTCATCGCCTAGCACCTCCTCGATGCTGCGGTTTTCTGTTGTTATCTTTTTTGCGTCGCTGTTTATTTTACGGTAACTATATGCTTTGAGGTTTGCCGTAGCATTTTCCACATGCAACGATAGGGGAGCACCACCAATATACATATTCCCAATAATAATTTCCTTGCCATCTTGCTGGGCGAGCTCTAAGAGATAGTTTTCCAAGGCGTCTTCTGAAAAACTGTTGCCTATGGCCAACACCTTTAAGGCCGCATTCGTTTGTGCGACAGCGGCAGCAGCAAAAATGCTGGTACAATATAAAAGAAAGAGCAGCAAAAAACTTTTTTTCATACCTTTTGAAGTAGTCCTATATTTTTATAAAATGTTTAGGTAACGAAGTGCAACCTCCATTGCCTCTCTTCTGCCCGTACGAAATTTATCGAGCTGATTATTCGCTATAGGGTCTACATTAAGTGCAAAGTAGTAGGGTTTTTGATCTTTAACAACGAAACCTACATACCAACCATTGTTTTTGTCGGCATCAGTAGACCAGCCTGTCTTGCCATAATATGCTGCTGAGCCGGGATAATCTATGCGCATAACCCTAAGCATAGTTTCGCGGGTGCTGTTTAATATCGGTAGCTTTTTGGTATAAAAACGCTGTAAGAAATCTATTTGATCAAATTGGGTAATACGCGATTTCCCTGCTATCCAAAAGTTGCTTATCGTGCTGGCGGATACATCCATATTGGTATAATGCAATTTGTTAAGGTAGGTTTGCATAGGCTTAACGCCTATTTTTTTAGCGATCTCTTGAAAGCATGGTAGACAGGAAGCCTGAAATGCCTCCCGAAGGGTAAGATCTTTCTCCCACTCTGGAAACGATCGCGGTTGTTTGTCCCATAGTAACATTGTGGTATCACTTTTTAAAACTCCCGATTCAAGGGCAATAATTGAGTTGGGGATTTTAAAGGTCGATGCGGGTAAAAAACCTGTTTTTGCCCATTCAAAATTATTTGAATAGTAGGTTTGCTTGTCGGAAGCATAAATTAATATAGAACCTTTTAAGCCATAGTGGTTTAGAATGCTGTCCAAAGTTGCCTTGTGGTCGCTGTTCATCTTGTTCTCTGCATCGTTGGAACAGGCCATCGTTAGTAGGGCAGTAATGGTTAAAAAGAAGATTGTAAAATATGAATGTGTGTGTTTTGACATACTTGTTAAGTTATCTTTCAAAGCTACCTTCTATTGTTTAATATCTCAAATCTAATGCTTTAATTTTGATATTCACCTGATAGATAGTTAATTATATTTAATCCATAAAATTGTGCAATAACAATGGTATTTTTGAGATACCATGGCGTATAAGTTCATCGATAATTATAGAGAAAAAGGTGCTCGAAAGAAGTTGGTAAAACATCTGGAGAGTAGAGGGATACAAGATGCCAATGTATTAAAAGCCATTGCTAAGGTCCCTCGGCATTATTTTTTCGATGAAACATTTTGGTTACAAGCCTATAAGGACATCGCTTTTCCTATAGGCGATGGGCAGACCATATCGCAACCCTATACCGTCGCTTACCAATCCGAATTGTTACATGTTAAAAAAGGGGATAAAGTTCTTGAAATCGGTACCGGTTCGGGCTACCAAACTTGTATACTGCTGGAACTTGGCGCGGAGGTATATACCATCGAACGACAAGAAAATTTGTATAACCGCACGATACAGGTGTTGCCTTATATGGGGTATAATCCGAACTTCTTTCTGGGAGATGGCTCCAGGGGTATTGAAGAGCATGCGCCGTATGATAAAATAATCGTTACCGCAGGTGCTCCTTTTGTTCCTGAAATTATGTTGATGCAGCTTAAATTAGGAGGCATTCTGGTAATCCCTGTCGGGGATGAGAAATCGCAGAAAATGGTGACCATATTGCGGGTTGGCGACAACGACTTTGAAAGAATAGAATTGGATACATTTAGGTTTGTGCCGCTTGTAGGTGATAAAGCGTGGTAAACTGTAAAAAAGATACATTCCGTGTAGGCTTTTCCTTATCTTTAGGCCATGATGAGGGAATTGTACCAAGAAAATATACTAAAAACAGAGCAGGAGGTTGCTCGTCTTCAAAAAACTATAAATAACAATAGCCTACTTCGTTTAGTTCTAATTGTTGGGGGCGGGGCTACCCTTTTTCAGGTTTTTCAAATGAACAGCATCATGCTGGTTTTCGCTGCCTTCTTTTCTATTATTCTAACATTTGCTTATTTGGTGCGCCGGCAGGGGCTCTTGGAAAAGGGCTTAGCAGAAAAACTGGCTTTTTTACAGGTGAATACCAATGAGGTTCGTATTCTCGATGGTAAGGCTAATATGTATGCCGATGGTGCCGTGTATAACGAAGGTAAACATCCTTATGTTTCGGATTTAGATATCTTTGGCCCTAAATCCTTATTTGCTTCGATAAATAGGGCTGCCACGCCGGACGGAGTTGCTGTGTCGGCATCCTGGTTTTTAAGTCCGGCCACAAAAAAGGAAATCCTTGCGCGGCAGGATGCCGCCCGGGAGTTGACGGAGAAGCTGGAATGGACGCAACGCCTTCAAACGAAATTGTTGTTTAATCTGGGGCAACAGACGCATATCAAAACTTTTCTTACGCGCTATTTAGGGGATCAGGCCCTTGCATTTGGTTCAGCCTTTATGCGTCTTTATGTGCCTTTAGCACCGTTTTTAATGTTAGCAGGGCTTGTATTTTCCGTTATTGTTTTTCCGTTGTGGAATTACCTTTTATTGTTGGCTATCGTACATCTCTTATGGACCCTCGCCTTAGGGGGAAAGGTTTCTTTTTTTTCCAGTAAAATCGATAAGATAGGTACAACTTTAATTGCTTATGCGGATGCGGTTGAAATGTTGGAAAAGGAACCTTTTTCTGCTTCTCTTAATAAAACGCTGCAGGAAGATTTAAAGACGGAGAAGAATGAACAACTCTCGCAGGCCTTTAAAAACTTAGGTAGATTGGTGGATAAACTCGATACCCGTAATAATGTTTTGGTAGGTGCTTTATTGAACATGGTGTTCCTTTGGGATTTTAAACAAGTGATGGCCATAATAAAATGGAAATCTAGTTATGAAGGGGATGTTGTAAAGACATTTGATATAATGGCGCAGTATGAGGCTTTGCTGACTTTAGCTACCTTAAAGCGTAATAGTCCTGAATGGACTGAACCCGTACTGTTGGATTGCCCGCTACGCGATCGTATTGTCGCAACAGAAATAAACCATCCTCTTATACCGCATAAAAATGCCGTATCCAATACCTACACGGCGCAGCAGCATCGTATTGCTTTAGTAACGGGGTCGAATATGGCGGGCAAAAGTACCTTTCTGCGTACGATTGGCATTAACGCGGTATTGGCCTATGCCGGAGCTGTGGTTTGTGCGCAGCATTTTGAACTGCCGATTTATAAATTGGTAAGCTATATGCGCATAAAGGATAACCTTAATGAGAGTACCTCTACGTTTAAAGCGGAATTAGATCGGATGAAATTTATTCTTGATATCGTTTCTAATAATCAGGATGCCTTTGTTTTAATCGATGAAATGTTACGGGGAACAAATTCGGTGGATAAATACTTAGGCTCGCGTGCCATTATCAAAAAGCTAATCCAGATGGATGGGAAAGGCCTTGTGGCGACACATGATCTACAGTTGTCGAGTTTGGAGGAGGAGTATCCTGGGGTTTTAAAAAATTATCACTTCGATATTCAAGTCCAAAAGGGTGAAATGTTGTTTGATTATAAGCTTAAAGAGGGGAAGTGTACCGTGTTTAATGCGGCTATGTTGTTAAAAGGTATCGGCGTTGATGTCGATAAGGCTGAAAGTGAACACGAGAATAAAAAACAAATATGACTTTAGAAGATAAAATAAAACAGTCGGAAACCAGGGTATGTACCACAGTATTTCCTTTTTTAACGAACCACCATGATACCCTCTTTGGCGGTAAGGCAATGGCCATTATGGATGAGGTTTCTTTTATGGCGGCAACGCGATTTTGCCGTAAACGTTTGGTTACGGTTTCTACCGATCGTATAGACTTTCAAAAGGCTATTCCTTCGGGTAGTATTATCGAAGCTGTAGCAAAAGTGGAATCCGTAGGGCGCACGAGTCTTAAAGTCAAAGTAGAGATCTTCCTGGAGCATATGTACGAAGAAGGTCGGGAGCTTGCTATACAAGGGATGTTTACCTTTGTTGCTTTGGATGAAGATAAAAAACCTATTCCTGTATTAGACGGGATGGAAATAAACGCATAAAAAAATGCTATATCGGTGTTTCATTCCGATATAGCATTTTTTTGTATTAACTAAGTAAGGTATAGTTTATTTTGAATGTTTTTCCTAAAGGCGTTTCTAGTGAAAAACCGCCCGGACCAAAGCCGTCTACAACATCCAAGGTGAAATGACAGTGTTTCCAATATTCATAAAGATCGCCATCAACCCAAAACTCAAATCCTTCGATTAACCCTAACATCACATCTTTTGAACGTGTATAGAAACCTCCTTTTTCAAAACATTGGGGTTGGGTGCCTTCACAGCAACCTCCAGCCTGGTAAAACATAAGATCACCGTGTTTTTCCGCCAGTTGGCGTACTAATGCTATTGCCGCAGGTGTGGCATCAACTTTACTGTTCATTGTCGTAATATTTACTAAACCTTAAAATACAGTAGGTGTGGGTTTAAAAGAAACCCAGTTTTTTCTTATCATAAGAGATCAACATATTTTTAACCTGTCTGTAATGGTCTAGCATGATTTTATGGTTCTCACGTCCTATACCCGACTGTTTGTAACCTCCGAATGGAGCACCAGCAGGGTAGGAGTGGTATTGGTTTACCCATACCCGGCCTGCCTGTATAGCACGTGGTATTTGATACAATTGGTGTGCATCGCGTGTCCACACTCCGGCTCCTAAACCATAAATGGTGTCGTTGGCGATAGCAATGGCTTCCGCTTCATCCTTAAATGTGGTAACCGACAATACAGGGCCAAAGATCTCTTCCTGAAAGATTCGCATCTTATTATGGCCTTTAAATAAGGTTGGTTTAATGTAATAACCATCCTCAAAGCCTGCGCCAACCTGATTTTCGTCGCCTCCGACTAATAGCTCAGCACCCTCTTCCTTCCCTAATTGTATATAGGATAGAATTTTGTCTTTTTGAATTTTTGATGCTTGTGCCCCCATCATGGTGCTTGGATCCAATGGGTCACCAACTTTAATCTGTTTCACACGCTCGATAACGCGGGCAATAAACTTATCGTAGATATCTTCCTGAATCAATAGTCGCGACGGGCAAGTACATATTTCTCCTTGATTTAGAGCAAACAGTACGGCGCCTTCTATGGCTTTGTCTAGGTATTCGTCGTCGGCATCCATAACCGAGTTGAAAAATATATTGGGCGACTTTCCTCCCAGCTCCAGTGTTACCGGAATAATATTTTCTGTGGCATACTGCATCACTAAGCGGCCTGTTGCTGTAGAACCCGTAAAGGCGGCTTTAGCAACTTTTGGATGGGTTACTAAGGTACGGCCGAGTTCGGCACCAAAACCGTTTATAATATTTACAACACCATCGGGAAGCAAATCGCCAATAAGCTCCATTAATACCAAAATTGAGGTGGGTGTGCTTTCTGCGGGTTTTAATACCACACAATTGCCGGCCGCCAATGCTGGCGCTAATTTCCAAACCGCCATAAGGATAGGGAAATTCCAGGGGATAATTTGCGCTATAACCCCGATAGGCTCGTAAACAATTAGCGATACTGTATTCGAATCTAACTCCGACAATGACCCTTCTTCTGCACGTATTACACTAGCAAAATAGCGGAAATGATCAATCGCTAAGGGGATATCGGCATTTAAGGTCTCCCGAACAGCCTTACCATTGTCTATGGTTTCTACAGCTGCAATATAGGGTAGATTGGCTTCGATACGGTCTGCAATTTTATTTAAAATAATGCTACGTTCTGTGGCAGAAGTTTTGCTCCATGCCGGAAATGCAGCGTTTGCGGCTTCGACGGCAAGTTCTATGTCTTCTTTTGTGCTATGGGCTACCTGCGTAAATACCTTGCCATCTACAGGTGAGATGTTATCAAAATATTTTCCCAGAACTGGCGGGACAAATTTGCCACCAATATAATTGTCGTATTGCGCCTTAAATGTCGGCTTTTGAATTGTACTCATTTTTTTTGGTTTATAGTGTTCTACAAATTAGCATAGCTGCTTATCAAATATAGCCACGAATTATCCTGTTCAGTAGCATTATAACGTCAAGATGTAGGATTATATTGTCTTGTCGTTCTTTGCCCTTAGCCGTATTGCGGTAGCCTTACCTGCATGTAATGGGTATAGACTTAATGATATTATTTTGATAGTTATCTTTAAGAAATTCTATATATTTGATTGATTGCCAATTGTAAAACATTTCGGGATAATGGGAAAAGCACTTATTCATACGCTGCCGTTTACGGACAACAAGGCTATATCGACCCTGGTAGAAAGTAGAAGGGCGTATACGTTGAATGATATGGAGTTGAATATTTTTGAAACCTACAAAGCATCTGTGGGGGTACCTTTGCAATTTCAGGATACGGTATTAATAAATATGTTGCAGGGCAAGAAAATTATGCACTTAAAGCAGGTGGATGCTTTTGTTTATTTACCGGGTGAAACTTTAATATTGCCTGCCGATGCTCCGCTGCAGATTGATTTTCCAGAGGCTTCTTTAGCTGCTCCTACACAGTGCACGGCACTCACTATACGTCGGGATAAAATTGAAAAGGTAGTACAGTTTCTGAATGATAAATATCCTAAATATCAGGTTGCTGAGGGGTGGAAGTTGGATTTCAACTTGTTTTACTTGTTTAATACGCCGGAAATAGCGGCCTTGCTTGATAAGCTGTTTCAGCTAATATTAAGTACCAATGCATTGAAAGATGTATTGGTGGATTTAGCTTTTAAGGAGTTGATTATTAGATTATTGCAGTCTCAGTCTTTACTGGCATTAGATCTGTCGAAAAATACAAATGCTGCGGTGTTGGATTTTCTGAAAACTTTTGTAAATAGGCATATTGCCGAACCAATTACGCTAGATTTACTGGCACTGAAGGCGAATATGAGTAAATCTACGCTTACCAGGCTGTTTAAATGTGAACTGGGGCTGTCGCCTATGGAATATGTTATCCGGCAACGCTTGGCTTTGGCCAGGCAGTATCTGGCACAAACCCGTTCGGTAAAAGAAGCCTGTTTTGCGGCAGGCTTCAATGATGTCAATTACTTTGTGCGTTTGTTTAAAAAGAAGTTAGGTATAACACCAGGGGCCTTTATAATGGGGCTTTAACTTCTTAAGAACACTTTATCGCTTCATCACACGATCCAACTCGCGTTTATTTTCGCGTTCCTTGATAGTTTCTCTTTTATCGAAGTCCTTTTTACCTTGTGCCAAAGCAATCTCTACCTTTGCAAAACCACGTTCGCTAATGAAAATTCGTAATGGCACTATCGTGAAACCTTTTTCCTCCCCCTTCTCACGTAGTTTTTTTAATTCTTTTTTTGTGAGAAGAAGTTTTCTATCGCGTTTGGATTCATGGTTGTAAAAAGAGCCAAAAGAATACTCGGCGATATGCATATTGCGGATAAATAATCCTTGTTCAAAGAAACTGCAAAAACTATCGTTTATATTTGCTTTGCCTTCTCGGATAGATTTTATTTCGGTTCCTAGGAGCTGAATACCTGCAATATAACGATCAATAAGGTTATATTCGAAGGATGCTTTTTTGTTTTTTATATTTATTTGTGCTGCTAAAGCCATAATATTTAATGCCTAATAATCTAATCACAAATGTAAACAATTTACGGATAGCTTCTTGTCAAAATAACTTACTCTATTGCGGTTTTATTAACAATAAATTAACTTTATGCTATTAATATCTTTTTTCATTATTTTAATAAAGCAAAGTTTCGTAAGTTTGCACGTTTTATAGCTGAAATAATTTTTATTAAGATCGCAAGATAGGGCTTAAAAGTGGTATGTTTGACTAACGTCATGAAGTAACATTTTATTGTTCATTTTTTGATTGTTTTAATAAATTTGACGTTTGGTTATTTTTAGTCAAAAAGTTAATTACTGTATTGCAATAATAGAAATACCTATAGCATGAGCAAGGGAAAGTTAAGTGAAAGAACAGCAAAGTTTCTACAGAAGGAACTGGATCCAATTAAAGCAAATGATTTATATGCTTATTTTAGACCTATACAGTCTAAGCAGGATACGGAAGTTCTGATTGATGGAAAACGAGTTTTGATGTTCGGTTCAAATTCTTATCTGGGTTTGACAACTGATCCGCGGATTATTAAGGCATCGCAAGATGCGTTAGAAAAGTACGGGACAGGTTGTGCAGGATCTAGATTCTTAAATGGTACGTTGGATATCCATATTGAATTGGAAGAAAAGTTGGCCGATTATGTAGGCAAGGAAGCTGCCATATTATTCAGTACTGGATTTCAGTCTAATTTAGGACCGTTGTCATGCCTTACCGGTCGTAACGATTATATCTTGTTGGACGATCGTAACCATGCTTCTATTATTGATGGTAGCCGTTTATCATTTTCTAAGGTGATTAAATATGCGCATAATGATATGGCAGACTTACGTGCGAAGATGGCTAGACTACCTGAGGATAGTTTAAAGCTTATCGCTACGGATGGTATCTTTAGTATGGAGGGTGATATTGTTAACCTTCCGGAGATGGTAAAGGTTGCTGAGGAGTTTGATGCGGCAATTTTATGCGACGATGCGCATAGTTTAGGCGTTATCGGTGAGAAAGGCGCGGGTACACCAAGCCACTTCGGTCTTACCGATCAGGTGGATTTGATTATGGGTACGTTCAGTAAGTCTTTAGCTTCTTTAGGGGGCTTTGTGGCTGCGGATAAAGATACTATCGAATACTTAAAACATAGAGCTCGTTCTTTAATGTTTAGCGCAAGTATGACGCCTGCTTCTGTGGCTTCCACGTTGAAAGCGTTGGAAATTATTCAAACGGAGCCTGAGCATATCGATAAATTATGGGCTAATACAAATTATGCAAAAAAATTGTTGTTGGACAATGGTTTTGATTTAGGTGCTACAGAAAGTCCAATCTTACCAATTTTTGTGCGTAATAATGATAAGACCTATTACGTTACTAAGATGTTGCAAGACGATGGGGTTTTCGTAAACCCTGTAGTAGCTCCTGCGGTACCTGCTGAGGAATCTTTAATCCGTTTTTCTTTAATGGCCACACATACTTTTGATCAGATTGATGAGGCTATTGAAAAAATGACCAAAGTGTTTAAAACACTTGAAGTGGAAAGTTTTATTGGCTAGTATAAAATTATAGCAAGGAAATGATTCAGATCATACCTGTAGAAACAAAAAAACAACGTGCGGAATTCATTGACTTTCCGCATGATTTGTATGTAGCAGACCCTAATTATGTTCCTGAACTTTTTGTTGCTCAGGAGGATTTATTGACGCCCAAAAAGCACCCTTTTTACAAGCATTCTGCAGCGCAGCTGTTTTTGGCCTATAAAAATCATAAAATTGTTGGTAGAATTGCCGCAATTTGGAATGTTAACCACAATAGTTTTAACCAAGTGTCTGAAGGACAGTTTGGTTTTTTTGATGCTATAGACGACCAAGAGGTCGCTAATGCGTTGTTTCGGGCTGCAACGGAATGGGTAAAACAGAAGGGGGGCACCAAAATCGTTGGGCCAATTAATCTAACTACCAACGATACCTGTGGTTTATTAGTCGAGGGTTTTAACCGACCGCCGAAAGCCATGATGCCGTACAACTTTCCTTATTATGAAAATCTTATCTTAAACGATGGTTTTGTTAAGCAGGTAGACTTACGCGCATATTTGGTGAATAAAAGCAAAGCAAACCAGCGTTCTGTGCTATTATTGGATAAGTTGCAAGAGCGTTTGTTACGGTCTAATATCCGCCTGAGAGAGGTCAATCTTAAAGATTTTAAAAACGAAGCGAAGAAGATAAAACAGGTCTATAACAAGGCTTGGGATAAGAATCTAGGTTTTGTGCCCATGACAGATGAGGAGTTTGATTATGTGGCTAAGGATCTTAAAATGGTGGTGGATCCGAAATATTGTATTATTGCTGAAAAGGGCGATGAGATTATTGGCTTTGCTGTAGGTATACCTGATATTAACGAAATCCAAATTAAGATCAAGCGTGGTCGTTTATTGCCTACGGGTATATTTAAACTTTTATTTGGAAGAAAAAAAATTAAATCCTTGCGTGTTCTTATGTTGGGTGTTTTGTCTAACTATAGAAAGTTGGGGATTGAAGCCTGTTTGTATGGAAAGATCATACAAAATTCTATCCCTGCAGGTATTGTTGAAGCGGAGTGTTCATGGATGTTAGACCATAATTACTTGATGAACCACGCTATTGAACAAATTAATGCCGAACTTTATAAGCGATATAGGCTTTTTGAAAAAAGCATCTAATGAAAAAAAAAATCTTTATTACTGGCGCTAGCGGTTTTGTTGGCTCGCACCTTGTTGAACATGTCTATGATCAGGGGTTTGAGGTACACGCTGCCGTTCGCGCGTCGAGTAATACAGCATCTATCCAGCCTTTTGTCCACAAATTTGTTTCGCTTGACTTCACAAATGTTGACGCACTAAAAACGCATTTCGACCAGGAGCAGTACAACTATATAATTCATGCTGCTGCCTTAACAAAAGCCAAAGATCCTGCCCTTATGCAGGAGGTTAACGTGGGGTATACGCACAATATTTTGACGGCTGCTTTTGCCGCTGATATGCCCTTGGAAAGGGTTTGTTTTGTGGGTAGCCTAGCGGCAATAGGCCCTGTACCCTATGCGGAAGTGTCTCCAATCATGGAGGATAGCCCTTACCATCCTTTAACGGTGTATGGTCGTAGTAAACAGGCTGCCGAGGAGATGATAAAGAAGAACTTTGCCGATAAACCGATTTCTGTTATTCGCCCTACGGCGGTGTACGGTCCGCGGGAGAAAGATCTTTTTATTCTATTCGATACACTAAATAAGGGTTTGGATCCTTATATTGGTAAAAAACCGCAAAAATTGAGCTTTGTTTATGTTAAAGATCTGGTGGAGGTGATTCTCCAGGCTTGTCTGCTGTCTCAAGAGGGTTTACAATTTTATAATATTTCGGACGGAAATAGTTATTCTAAATATGCCTTGGCTGATGTTTTTAAACGTACTTTTGCTAAAAATCCTTTGCGATTGCATATTCCTTTAGCATTGGTTTCGCTAATTGCAAAAGTGGCGCAGCTCTTGTATAAAAACACAACAAAAACTCCGGTTATTTATCCAGAGCGTTTAGGGGAGTTGACAGCTGAAAATTGGAACTGTAGTATTCAAAAAGCGAAAAACAAGTTGAACTATATTCCAAAATATGATTTGAGTAAAGGACTGACAGAGACATTGAACTGGTATAAAGCGAATAATTGGCTATAAAATTAAATATTGATGAGTGAGCAAAAGATTAACAAAAAACTATTTCAAGATAGGAAAAGAACAAATATTCTGAGTAATCCAGAACAGCGTTTTATTTCTTTTCTGGTGTCGAGGATTCCGAACTGGTTGAGCTCGGATGGGCTTACGGCAGTTGGTTTTTTGGGTTCTTTAATGATTTTAGGTAGTTTCTTATTGGCAGAGTATGTACATCGTGATCTGTTGCTGCTTGCAGTTTTAGGCTTTTTCGTGCAGTGGTTTGGTGACTCTCTGGATGGAAGGGTTGCTTATTTTAGAAATAAATCACGTAAATGGTATGGCTTTGCGCTGGATATTGTGATGGACTGGGTTAGTACGGTGTTTATCGGCCTGGGGTATATGTTGTATACCGTCGATGACTTTAAGTATTTAGCCTTTACGTTGGTCGCTTTATATGGTTGGGCAATGATTATTGCACAGTTGCGTTACCGTATTACAGATAAGTATACCATTGATGCGGGTCTCTTAGGCCCTACAGAAATACGTATTATTATAAGTTTGGTATTAGTTTTGGAGGTCATTATCAAAGGATCTATAGACTATAGTGTTTTTGCAATCTGTTTAGCCTTATTTTTTATAAATATTAGCGATACCAAGAAGCTATTAGCGCTTGGTGATCTTAAAGATAAAGAAGAGAAAAAGGCAAAAGAAAAGGCTATACAATAACTAAAAATGGCATCTCATAAAATAAAAGAATTTTTTAAAGCGCAGCTTTCGGCTTTTGTTGGCGGATTGACGGACTTTGGAATTTATACCTTTTGTTTTAAAGTGCTTTCCTTATCTGCGCCTTTATCAAACGTTGTATCGGGCAGTTTAGGGGCTGTGGTGAATTTTGTTATCAACCGTTACTGGTCCTTCAATAGTAAAGAACAGCCTTTAGGTGCGCAGTTGTGGAAATTTATTGTGGTAGTGATCGGTAGTATAACGCTGAAATCGGGTGGTATACATTTATTGGTAGAGACATGGAGCTTTAATTTTTTACTTTCTAAAGTTATTGTAGAGATTATGGTTTCCTTAGGTTTTAATTTCACACTACAGAAGTATTGGGTATTTAAAAAATAAACCATGGTATTTAAAGTTCTTCACTTTCTGGCTTTGTTTGGTTACCTCAATGTTTTGTGCTATGAGGTGAAGTTCTGTAATCTTTGGGACCCTTTTCCTGTAGCAGCAAGTGATACGTTATTGGAGGTGGTACTTGAAGATATTTTCGATGTATCGCAAACTTCCGATGAGCAACTGCCGGAGATGGTATATGATGAGTACCGCATTTTGCTGTTAACCTTTGGGCTTGCGCCTGTAGTTTTGTTTGTCGCTTGGTTGCTGCGGCGCTTTTTCGTTTACCTAAAGCAACTTAAACATCCTTTTTATAGAGCAAAAACAAGATGCCGGCCGGGTTATTATTTGTTTTTGTACCGCTTTCGTCCCTTTTAAATTTAGTCGTTTTTCTAGCAAGTTATTTTAGTTTGGTTTTCCTGCTGCAGGTTTGCCAGACTACTTCTATTTAACGTTTTTTTTATTAGGCTATCGATTAATTTGATATGATGAAAGTTTTTTTCTGCGGCTCTTTATGGGGTTGCCTACTTCTTGTTGCTGCTTGTACGGCAACAAGTAAGGATACTAAAGTAAAGGATACCGCAAAAGTTATTCCCGTAACGTCTCTTGTAACGAAGGATACCAGTATTGCTAAAGAGTATATTGCTGATATACAATCGCAACGTAATGTCGAATTGCGGTCTCGCCTCACAGGTTTTTTAGAACATATTTATGTGGATGAGGGTGCTTTTGTGCGTAAAAATCAAGTGCTTTTTTCTATAAATGATGAGGAGTATAAAGCCCAGCTGGCCCAAGCACAGGCCGTTTTGGATAATGCTAGGGCTGAGGTGAAGAAGGTGGAGCTTGAATTGGAACGTACCGCACGCTTGGTACAAAAAAATATTGTCTCCGCTACCGAACAAGAACTGCTCAGTGTACAGTTAAAAGCTACTGTCGCAAAGGTTCAGGAAGCCGAGGCTTTGCTTAGCTCGGCACGTACCAAGCTGAGCCATACCAAAATACGGGCTCCCTTTGATGGGCGTTTAGATCGTATCTTACTTAAGGAGGGTTCTTTATTAACTGAAGGTGCCCTTATTACGGCTATTTCCGACTTGGATAAGGTGAATGTGTATTATACGATTTCAGAGAGTGAGTACTTAGCGATGGCGTCGGCCGTAGATTTTAATCCCCATAAATTTAAACAGCAGGTACAGTTGATTTTAGCCAATGGACAGCTTTATCCATACCCGGGCGTTGCCGAGTTGGTAGAGTCGGAGTTTGAAACGCGTACCGGATCTATTGCATTGCGGGCGAAATTTGATAACCCTCAGGCCTTATTGAAACATGGTTCTTCGGGTCGAATTGCTGTTCCCGAGCAAGTCGGCAAACTTACTCTTGTTCACCAAAAGTCGGTTTTCGAAATTCAGGATAAGGCGTATGTGTATGTTGTTAAGGGCAATACGGTGAAAATGACGCCCTTTAAACATGGCCCTCGTGTTGGTCATTATTATGTGGTAGAAGAGGGGTTGCCAGCAGATGTTAAGGTGGTTTACGAGGGGGTGCGTTCCTTGCGTGATGGCATGACCATAACGCCCAAATTTGTGGATAATATTTAAGGAGGAGCAGCTATGTTTGAAACTTTTATTAGGAGACCGGTGTTATCGCTGGTGATCTCCATATTCATTACTTTACTAGGCTTATTGGCCTTATTTACCCTGCCGATTACACAGTTCCCAGATATTGTGCCTCCTTCTGTGGTTGTTACCGCAAACTATACCGGGGCAAATGCCGAGGTTAGTACAAATGCGGTGGCTATACCGTTGGAGAAAGCAATTAATGGGGTAGCGGGAATGACGTATATGAATACTGTATCTACGAATAATGGTACTACACTTATTCAGGTATTTTTTAAGGTTGGTGTAGACCCTGATATTGCGGCAGTAAATGTTCAGAATAGGGTGACAACGGTATTGGATGAACTTCCGGAAGAGGTAATTAAAGCGGGGGTAACGACAGAAAAAGAGGTCAATAGCATGTTAATGTACCTCAATTTATACACGGATGATAGTACGGCCGACGAAAGGTTTATTTACAATTTTACGGATATCAATATCCTCAAAGAGTTGAAACGTATTGAAGGTGTGGGTTTTGCCCAGATTATGGGCATGAAAGATTATGCCATGCGTATATGGGTGAAACCGGATCGGTTATCGGCGTATGCGATTTCTACAGAGGAGTTGGTGGCTGCATTGAAAAGACAAAATATTGAGGCGGCACCGGGACAAACCGGAAAAAGCTCCAATAAAGCGGTGAATATGCAGCAGTATGTGCTGCGTTATCCTGGGAAATTTACGGAGGTGGAAGAGTATGAAAATGTGCCGATACGTGCTTTGCATGATGGTAGTATTATACGGGTCAAGGATGTCGCCGACGTGGAGTTTGGATCGCTGGATTATGAGATGGTCTCTAAAACGGATGGGCGTGCGTCGGCTTCTATTATGCTGAAACAGCTGCCGGGCTCGAATGCGCAGGATGTTATTAAACAGGTGAAAAATAGGATGGAAGAGCTTAAGGATGCGACATTTCCACCTGGGATGACCTATACCTTGGGCTATGATGTGTCACGCTTTTTAAATGCCTCTATTTCATCGGTTATTTGGACTTTATTGGAGGCTTTTTTGCTTGTATTTCTGGTTGTTTTTATTTTTCTACAGAACTTTAGGGCGACGATAATTCCAATTTTGGCCGTGCCTGTCTGTTTAATTGGCGCTTTATTCTTTATGCAGATGATGGGCTTCTCCATTAATTTACTAACCCTCTTCGCCTTGGTTTTGGCGATCGGTATTGTGGTAGATAATGGTATTGTCGTTGTTGAGGCTGTTTATGCCAAGATGGAGGAGGAGCATTTACCCCCTTTAGAAGCAACATTAGCTGCCCTTAAAGAGGTGGGGTCTGCTGTTGTTGCGATCACCTTGGTTATGTCGGCGGTTTTTATTCCTGTAGCCTTTTTGTCTGGCCCTGTAGGGATTTTCTATAGACAGTTTTCGTTGACCTTAGCGGCATCTATTGTTATTTCTGGAATCAATGCCTTAACACTTACGCCGGCATTATGTGCTTTGATTTTGCGGTCGCCTCATGATATGAAACCATCAAATGGTCTCTTGTCTCGTTTCTTTACAGGCTTTAATCGTTATTATGATAAACTGTCTGGCAACTATAAAGCTTTATTAACAAGGATTGCTGGCCGTAGGGTTATAACTTTTGTGACCTTATTGCTGATGTTTTTCTTGACTTGGGGCTCGGCAGCAATTCTGCCTTCGGGTTTTATTCCTACAGAAGACCAGGGGATGATTTATATGTCGGTTACTACTCCTGTTGGTGCAACAGTAGATCGTACAGAACAGGTTTTGGATGAGGTCGATCAGATTGCGCGTGAGTTGGATATGGTGGAAACTGTTTCTACACTTGCAGGGTATAGTATCGTGACGGAGGTTTCTGGTGCTTCTTACGGTATGGGCATGATAAATTTAAAACCCTGGAATCAGCGTGAACATACTGTGGCCGATGTTATCAAGCTGCTTAATGAAAAAACAGCGCATATTGCGGATGGAGAGATTGAGTTCTTTCCACCTCCAACAGTTCCCGGCTTCGGTAACTCTTCTGGTTTTGAGTTACGATTATTGGATAAAAGTGGTAATGAAGACCTTGCCCAGGTTGATACTATCTTGCAAAATTTTATAACTGCGCTGCAGGATGATCCTGTAATTGAAAGTGCAAGCTCTACGTTTGATGTTACCTTCCCGCAGTATATGCTGGATATCGACTATGATATGGCTGCTCGTAGGGGTATATCCGTAGAAAATGCGATGTCTACGCTGCAGACCTTAATGGGGAGTCAATATGCTACCAATTTTATACGGTATGGTCAGATGTATAAAGTTATGGTGCAGTCGGATGCTTTTGCGCGCCGTAGTCCGGAGGATGTTTTAAAGCTGTATGTAAAAACGGATACGGACGAGATGGTGCCGTATTCCTCTTTTATGACGATGCGGCGAATTTATGGGCCTGAACAGATTACACGTTATAATATGTTTAATTCGGCGATGATAACAGGGCAGGCGGCAGAGGGATTTAGTTCTGGCCAGGCTATAGCAGCGGTTGAAGCTTTGGCAAAAGACCTTCCGCAGGGCTACGAAATAGAATGGTCGGGTATGACTCGTGAAGAAAAGATTTCGGGCAATCAGGCTGCCTATATCTTTTTGTTGTGCTTGGTATTTGTTTATTTGTTGCTGGCGGCACAGTATGAAAGCTTCTTGTTGCCTTTACCTGTGATATTATGCCTGCCAGCAGGTATTTTCGGAGCCTTTATATTTTTAAAGCTCTTCGGTTTAGAGAATAATATTTATGCGCAGGTGGCCTTAGTGATGCTGATTGGTCTGTTGGGGAAAAATGCTATCCTTATTGTGGAATATGCCAACTTAAAAAAGAAGCAGGGGATGCCGGTTCTTACTGCTGCCATTGAAGGGGCCGTGGCACGACTTCGCCCCATCTTAATGACATCCTTTGCGTTTGCTGCAGGTCTTATCCCGTTAATGGTAGCATCGGGCGCTGGAGCCGTGGGTAATCGTACTATTGGTACAGCTTCGGTCGGCGGTATGCTAATCGGTACGGTGCTTGGTGTACTCGTTATTCCTGGTCTTGTGGTTTTATTCTCTCAAGGGCGAAAAACAAAGCATACGGCTGTTAAAGTCTTCGGTTTTTTGGTCATCTTTATGTTCACGGCATGTGTAACCCCCAAAAAAATAGACTCTCCGGCATTGTCATCGGCCTTAAAGGCTGATGGGGTTGCCATATTGCAAGACACGGCGACTTTAGCTACCGTTCCGTGGCGTTCGGTTTTTACAGATTCTTTATTAAAACAATATATTGAGTATGCATTGGTGCATAATAGAGATCTTAAGCAGGCGATTCATCGTATAGAGCTCGCACAAGTAGGGTTTCGGCAGCGTAAGGCGGCTTTGTTTCCATCTTTAGAGGCTGCTGTTGATGCTGGTCTACGGAAGTATGGTCATTATACGGAGTCGGGTATAGGGAATTATGATTCCAATTTTTCGGAACACTTGAAGTCTTCGGAATTAATTCCAGAACCTTTTGTGCCGGATTATTTTGTGGGTGTTCGCTCGTCTTGGGAAATTGATCTTTGGGGCAAGTTAAGGCAGCAGCGTAATGCAGCCTTTATGAGCCTTTTGGCCGAACACGAGGCTAAGCGTTTAGTGGAAACGGAGATTATCAGTAGTTTAGCGTCTGCATATTATGAATTGCTGGCTTTGGATCATAAAATTCAGGTTTATGATCGTAATATTCTGCTACACGAGCGTGCGTTGTATATGGTTGAAGCAAGAAAGGAGTCGGGAAAAGCAGATGAACTTGCTGTTCAGCAGTTTAAATCTTTACTTGCTGAGTCTAAAGCCAAACGCGCATGGGCTAAGCAAGAGATCCTGCAATACGAGTTTCTAATGAATCAATTAATGGCTCGTGTTTACCAACCTATAGTGCGAACGGCTTCTCAGGCTCTAAATCTGGCGTTGTTTTCTGAATTAAAGGTGGGGAACATTCAAGATTTATTAAACAATAGACTGGATATACGGAAGGCTGGGATGGAGCTCCAGGCTCGTTTTAGCACTTTGGAGGCTTCACGGTTGGCCTTCCTGCCTGCCGTAGCGATAAGTCCTTTTTTAGGTTTTCAATCTTTTAGCGTGGATAAACTTTTCGCAATCGATAAATCCATTGCTTATGGAATTTTAGGTAATATTACTGTCCCTATATTTAAGCAAAGGGAATTGAAATCTACGTATGAAAATATGAAAGCCGAATATGGTATTCATTTTTTAAATTATGAAAAACAGGTGTTAACAGCGGTAAACGAAGTGGCATTAGCGTTGCAAACACAGGAATCTATTCGTGACCGAGCGGCTTTAATAGGGCAGCAGTCTGATGCATTAACACAATCTATTGATGCGGCAGAGGAACTTTTTGTTGCGGGACGTGTGAATTACCTAGATATTATTACGGCCCAGAAAGGAATTATTGCAGCGCAGGAAGCGCAAGTGGATGTACAAAAAGAAAGGATGGTGAATTTTATCGTTATCTATAAGGCACTTGGCGGTGGTTGGGCATTGTAATGTCTAACCGCCACTTTTATTACTTTTCAGCTATTAGGGTAAATATGATGGTATAGGTAGTGCTGGACAGGCTTTGTTTTCATTTTATTCCGTCTCATTTTTAGCAGGTTAAGCTTATATTAAAAAATATACGCAGCAAAGGCTTGGAAGTAATATAAAAATGTCGCTATCTTTGCACCACTCCGCAAGGGAGGGACGGTCGAAAGATTATTGAAATAAGCAAAGAATGTGGCCTTAGAGGTGTTTCAGCCTACGTTGTAGCACGAAACAATAAAAAGGTACTTCGAAAAAAAAGAAAAACTTTTTCTTGCAAATTCGAAAAACATGCTTACCTTTGCAGTCCCTACTAAAACGGGCCGCTTGCCGCAAGGGCAAGGGGAAAACAAAAAAGATTAAAACATGCCTAGTCATAGGTATTGCGATAAAGCAGAAGCGCGATGCGGATGCGACAAAAGTTCTTTAAGAAATCTGATCATAGTAGCGTAA